>DAOUJK010000028.1:0-40014 GCA_034422795.1 Dehalococcoidia bacterium
GGGTAGTCTGTGGACCACATGCAGTTGTCCTGCCCCCACCAGGAGAGCAGTTGCCCGCCCACGTAGTCGTTGAAGAACGTCGCGTAGCAGTTGCGGTAGAAGTACTCGCTCGGCAGCATCGACATGGGCATCGGCCGCGACTCTCTGAACCGCTTGAAGTAGTAATCCCACTGCTGCAGCACGAACGGTATCCACCCGATCTCGCTCTCCACGACGACCACCCTGAGCCGGGGGAAGCGCTCGAACACCCCGGTGAAGATGAGGTCGAACAGCGAGTTCGTCACGCTCTGCAGCTTGAGGTTCACGGAGCCGCGGTGAGCGAGGAGGTGGTTGCCCCTCCGATCGCCGAAGTTCGTGTGCGCGCTGTAGTCGAACCCCGTCAGGATGTGCAGGTGCACCGGCACGTCAAGCTCCTGCATCGCGGCCCACAGCTTGTCATAGTGGTCGCCCGTGAACGGTACGTCGGGGTGTGGCACCTGCCAGACGAGGGCGCCGTACAGCCCCGCCTCGTGCGTCCGGTAGAGCTCGGCGACGGCCTTGTCGATGTCGTAACACGTCAGGAGAGAGATGCCCACCAGCCGTTTGGGCGCGATGGAGCAGTACTCCATCAGCCAGTCGTTGTAGATGCGGAAGCACGCCTCCTGCGCCTCGGGGTGCTCCAGGCTGAAGAGCCGCAGACCCAGCGTCGGGTAGAGCACCTCTGCGGAGACGCCGTCCGTCTCCATCTCGGCGATACGCTCGTTCGGGTCGTACCCGCCGGGGCGCTGGTCGTCCATCTCGGTGCCGGTCCTGGGACGGGGCGGGAACTCGGGGACCTCGCCCTTCAGGTTGTCGGGCAATCTGCTGTGCCAGAAGTCCGGCTCCTCCATCACGTGGGAGTCCGCGGAGATCAGCACCTCGCCGGAGAGGTCGAGCACACCGGCCGGGGCGTCCTGTGTCGTGGTCATCGCGCACCTCCTCCATGCGGTCGGACGATGGCGCGAGCGTACGCCCGCCGGGGCGGGGCGTCAAACCTCAGCGCGCCGTCCACGCGAGGTCGATGTTGTACGTGGCGCCCGTGAGCGCGCTGCCCGCGTCCGACGCGAGGAAGAGCGCCAGCCCCGCGACCTCCTCCGGCTCGATGAACCGCTTGACCACCGCCTGCGCGAGCACCACCTGCTCGACCACGTCGTCGAGGCTGACGCCCGCCATCCGCGCGAGGTCCGGCAGTTGGTTCTCCACCAGCGGCGTCCGCACGAACGACGGGCAGATAGCGTTCGCCGTGACGCCGTGCGCTCCGGCCTCCACGGCGATGGCCTTGGTCAGCCCCACGATGCCGTGCTTCGCCGCGATGTAGGCGGACTTGTTCGGGCTCGCGATGAGCCCATGCACCGACGACATGTTGATGATGCGGCCCCACCCGCGCTCCTTCATCGTCGGCAGCAGGTGCTTCGTCAGCTGGAAGGGGGCGGTCAGCACGATCTGGAGCATCCGTGCCCACTCCTCCTCCGGGAACTCCTCGATGGGCGCGACGTGCTGGACGCCAGCGTTGTTCACGAGAATGTCCACGCCGCCGTGCTCGCGCAGCACCTCGTCGGCGAGATACCGCGTCTGCTCCGCGTCCGAGAGGTCGGCCTGCACGAACGACCCGCCGATGGCCTCCGCGACCTTGCTGCCGGTCTCCGTGACGTTGTTGACGATGACGTGGGCGCCCTCCTCCGAGAAGCGTTCGGCGATCGCCTTGCCGATGCCGCTCGCCCCGCCGGTCACGAGCGCGGTTTTGTCTGCAAGCGTTGCCATGTCAGAGATGCTCCTCCCCCTACCGTCATTTCGAGCGAAGCCGAGAGATCTCAGGACCCGCTCATGGTGAGCCTGTCGAACCATCCCGCGCTTTAGTGCGCAGCCTTGCCCCTCACCTCTCCCAGTGGGAGAGGTCGGCGCGCGCTGGCGCGGCGGGTGAGGGTGAACGTGACTCCGCCCTATGCCTCCGCGCGCGTCCGCGCGCTCCGCACCCGCACGCCCACCGGCAGCGCCATGCCGCCGAGCACCGCGCCGAGCGCCGCGAACGGCCCCGCCAGCGTCCACCAGTCCCCGTCCGTGGGAGCGTCGCGCAACGGCATCGCCGTGAACGCGTACAACGGCGCGACGACCACGACGATGCCGATGGCCGCCCCGGTGAGTTTGGCGGTGGCGTCCACGCCGATCCTGCGGCCCGCCGCCATGCCCGCGACCCAAGGGAAGAACATCGTGGCGCACGTCCAGAACAGCGCCGCCCAGTCGCCCAGCCAGTCGCGCAAAGCGCTCAGCGATACGAGTGTCGCAGCCCCAAGCACCGCTATCGCGAGCGACCGCACGGCGAGCGTTCCTGTTCCCATGGTTGGCCAGCCTCCGCGCGCATGGTACCATCCAACCTCCGTGGGAGGCCCATCGCGCCTCGGCCCGCCAACCGCCGTCATGCGGCGTTCGCGGGTGCGATTACGCATTTCCGTTCCGGGGAGCGATGGCAACGCAGACCGTTCGCAGTACCGTTCAGGCGGTTATCGAGAAGGCGCTGGCGGGCGAAAGCCTGACGGCGGACGACGGCTATCGCCTGGTGACCTCGCGCGACTCTGCCGACCTCACCGCGCTCATGGCCGCTGCTTGCGAGTTGAACGACCGCGCCCGCCCCCACCGGCGCGTCACCTACTCCCGCAAGGTCTTCCTGCCCCTCACCAACCTCTGCCGTGACCGCTGCGGCTACTGCACGTTCGTGAAGGGGCCGCGACAGCGCGGCGCGCACACGATGACGCCCGACGAGGTGCTCGCCGTTGCCCGCCGCGGAGCGGAGTTGGGCTGCAAGGAAGCGCTGCTCAGCCTCGGCGACCATCCGGAGGAGCGCCACCCCGAGATGCGCGAGACCCTGCGCGAACTGGGCTTCGACTCGACCCCCGAGTACACCGCCGCGATGAGCAGACTCGTGCTGGAGGAGACCGGTCTGCTGCCGCACACGAACTGCGGCACGCTTGACCGGAACGAGATGGCGGAGATAGCCCCCTGGAACGCGAGCATGGGCATCATGCTGGAGAGCGCGAGCCTCCGCCTGCACGGGCCCGGCGGCCCGCACCACGGGACGGTGACGAAGCGCCCGGAGCAGCGCATCGCCACGCTGGAGACGGCTGCCCAACTCGGCGTAGCGATGACGACCGGCATCCTCATCGGCATCGGCGAGACGCCCGAGGAGCGCGTCGATGCCCTGCTGGCGATACGGGACGTGCAGGAGCGATGTGGCAACGTGCAGGAGGTCATCGTCCAGAACTTCCGCGCCAAGCCCACAACGCGCATGCGCTACGCGCCGGAGCCGTCCGCGCTCGACATGCTGCGAACGCTGGCCGTCGCCCGGTTGCTGCTCGGCCCGGAGATGAACATCCAGGCCCCGCCCAACCTGCAGGCCGACGGCTACGAGACCTACCTGCTCTGCGGCATCAACGACTGGGGAGGCGTCTCCCCGCTGACGAAGGACTTCATCAACCCGGAGGCCGCGTGGCCGGACACGGACCGGCTCCGCCGGCTGACGCGCGAGGCAGGCTACGAGTTGCGGGAACGCACCGCGCTCTACCCCTCGCACGTCCTCGATGGTGCGTGGACGCCTTCGCCGCAGGTCGCGTCCCGCCTCGCTGAGTTGACCGATGGCGAAGGCTATGTGAAACCTGAACTGGAGCGTTGGAAGTGAGCGAAGTAAACACATCGAACGGACAGACGGAACGCGGGTGGACCGGGTTGGAGTCGCTGCTGAGCGGCGTTCCGGCGGACATCGCCGCCATCCTCGCGAAGCCACTCGAAGGCCGCGAGGTCACGGTGGAGGAAGGCGCGCGCCTCTTCGAGGCCGACGGCGCGGCGCTCCTCGCGCTGATGGCGACGGCGGACGAACTGCGGCGGCAGGTCAACGGCGACGCCGTCACCTACGTGGTCAACCGCAACATCAACTTCACCAACGTCTGCATCAAGCGGTGCGGCTTCTGCGCGTTCAGCCGCGACTTCCGCGAGGAGGAGGGCTACTTCCTCCCGCTCAACGAGATCATCCGGCGCGCGCGTGAGGCGGCGGACCTCGGCGCGACCGAGGTCTGCATCCAGGCCGGGCTGCCGCCCAAGATGGAAGGCTCGCTCTACATCGACCTGACGCGCGAGTTGAAAGCCGAGTTGCCGGACATCCACATCCACGGCTTCTCACCGGAGGAAGTGCTTTACGGCGCGGTCCGCTCGCGCGGCTCGATCGAGGACTACCTGCGCGGCCTGCGCGACGCTGGCGTGGGCTCCCTGCCTGGCACGTCCGCGGAGATACTCGACCAGGACGTGCGGGACAAGATCGCGCCGGGCCGGATCACCGTCGACCAGTGGACGGAGGTCATCACCACGGCGCACCGGCTCGGCATCCCCACCACGTCGACCATCATGTTCGGCCACGTAGAGACCAACGAGCACCGCGCCGCGCACCTCGCGTACCTGCGCGATATCCAGAAGGCCACCGGCGGCTTCACCGAGTTCGTGCCGCTCAGCTTCGTGCACGCGGAAGCCCCCATGTTCGTGAAGCAGATGTCGGACGAGATGCGCCCCGGCGCGACCGGCGCCGAAGTCGTGCGTATGCACGCGATAGCCCGCATCATGCTGCACGGCTGGATAGACAACATCCAGTGCTCCTGGGTGAAGGAAGGACCGAAGCTCGCCCAACTGCTGCTCACGGCGGGCTGCAACGACGTGGGCGGCACCCTCATCAACGAGAGCATCTCCACCGCCGCTGGCGCGTCCTACGGCCAGCTCGTTCCGCCCTCTGAGCTGCGGCGCTGGATCCGCGACGCGGGTCGTCTCCCCGTTGAGCGCACGACGCTCTACGAGACCCGCCGCGTGCACGAGGTCGAACCGGACGAGCCGGAGCCGCTGGACGTCGCAGCCGAGCACCCGGAGCGCTTCGGCTCCTACCGTGAGCTCATCAAGCTCGAGGCCTTCCGCTACGAGGGGCAGCGCGCGCCCAGCCTGCAGGGGCCTACCCTGCCCGAGGTACTTGCCCGGTCATCCTGAGTAGAGCGCGAACCCTTCCCGCTCGAAGTCGTCATCGAAGAACAATCCGTGTGTCAGGCCATAACTGCGCATGATGACGAAGCTCGCGCAGTCCACAAGGCTGAGCCCTCGCCGGTTGCGCGCTGCGAGCAGGGCCACTGCTTCGGCATGATCGCTCCCGTCTATCCAGTGCAGCGTGAAGTGGGCGAGGCCGCGCAGGAAGGCGAGGGCCGCCTCCGTTCCCAGCCGGCGCCGCATCAGGTCGGCGGCTTCGGAGATAACGTACGAATGGACCAGGAGCGCCTCGTCGTTGTCATTCGCAGCTTGGAAGAGCGAAACCGCAACGGTATGGCGGGGGTCATCTGCATCGGCGAGCGCGTATACCGCCGACGTGTCTACAAAGATCACGAGCGGTCCAGCCCGTGGCGGCGGGTGAACTCGTCCGCCTTCCCCTGCATCTCCGCATATATAGCGTCCGCCAGGACTTCGTCGTGCCGCTCGGAGACCGGGGCGTAGTCGGACTGGTCGCTCCTCCCGATCCCGATGAATCCGAAATCGGCAAGCGTCCGTTTGCGTCGCGGTGCTTCGGCCAGGTACTGTCCGACTGCCTCCCGCACGACTGCGGCCACGGAGACGCGGCGCTCATGCGCTCTCCGTCGCAGCAACTCATAGCTCTCTTCGTCCAGTCGGACCTGCGTGCGCTTCATGTATGCATGATGTCATGCTTACGAGCATTCGGCGAGCCCCTCTCACCCCTCGTGCCGCTACAATGGCCCCGCCATGCCGCGAGTACTCGCCATATCGGGCGGCGTCGGCGGCGCGAAACTCGCCCTCGGCCTGTCGCGCCTGCTCGGCCCGGACGAACTGACCGTCGCCGTCAACACCGGCGACGACGAGACGTTCCACGGCCTGCACGTCTCACCCGACGTCGACACGGTCGTCTACGCGCTCGCGGGACTCACGAACCCCGACACCGGTTGGGGCGTCGCAGGCGACTCGTTCCGCGCGCTGGACGCGCTCGGCAGACTCGGCGGCGAGACCTGGTTCAAGTTGGGCGACCTCGACCTCGCCATGCACCTGCGCCGCACCGAACTGCTCGCGGCGGGCTGCACACTGACCGAGGCAACACGCGCGATATGCGACGCCCTTGGCGTGCGTCACCCCGTCGTGCCGATGTCGGACGCTCCCGTCCGCACGGTCGCGCAGACGGAGCACGGCGAGATGGCCTTCCAGGAGTATTTCGTGCGCCACGCCTGCGAACCGCGCATCACCGGCGTGCGGTTCGCCGGTGCGGACGACGCGCCGCCCTCCCCTGCCCTGAGCGATGCGCTGGCGAACGCCGACGCTCTGGTCTTCTGCCCGTCCAACCCGCTGGTGAGCGTCGCCCCTGTGCTTGCCGTGCAGGGCGTGCGCGACGCCACCCAGCGCTTCGCCGGGCCGCGCATCGCGGTCAGCCCCATCGTCGGCGGGCGCGCGCTCAAGGGTCCCGCCGCCAAGATGATGGCCGAGCTCGGCGAGGAGGTCAGCAACGCCGGTGTCGCACGCCGCTACGCTGGACTCGTCGACGTGCTCGTGCTCGACGAAACAGACGCCGCCGAAGCCCCGGCGGTCGAGGCGCTCGGCATCGTGGCCCACGTCGCCCCCACGATCATGACCACGGAAGAGGACAAGACAGCCCTCGCCCGCGAGGTGCTGGCGGTGCTCTCAGGACATGGCAGTAGGAGATAGAGTGGAGGAGAGCATGACGTCACACCAAGTAGTGGAGTTGCCGGGATGCCGGGCAATCATCCCGATGAAGGACCTGATGGACTCCAAGACCCGGTTGCAGGTGCTCCTGCCAGACGTGCTCTGTAACGCGCTGGTGCTGATGATGCTGGAGAGAGTCGTTTCAGCCGTCGTCGAAGCGAGAGTCTGTTCATGTTGGGTCGTGGGTGGTGACACGGCCGTTAAGCGGATAGCGACCTTGGCAGGAGCAGAGTGGACACATGACCCAGCGGAGAACCTTAACGACACTGTCCGCCTGGCAATGAAGGACGCCTACGCTGACGGCATGGACGCGGCTCTCTATCTCCCTGGTGATATCCCACTGCTGACACCCGATGACCTGATCGAGATACTTTACGCGGGACGAACATTGACCCGCCCGGTGGGTGTTCCCGCCGCTACGGGTGGCGGAACTAACGCACTGTTCATTCCCGCAGGCTTGGAGATGGACATCGAACTGGGTCCGCGTAGCTACGCGAGGCATCGAGCCGCCGCCAAGCGCGTGGGGACTACCATTCGCACGCTCAACCTGCCCACGGTGGCTACTGATGTGGATGAATACACGCAATACCAGGACCTGAAATGGAGTATCCCCACCTTCGGAGCCCTGTTGTTGGACTGGATGGAGTGGCTCTACTACTTCAGGCGGTTCGCCCCGCCCCCGATACCGACGCGCAGCGAAACCAATGATTCTCACACCGGCACTACTGATTGGAGACAGCGATGACGAAACCGAAGATAGGCCTGCTGCTCGGAACGAGGGGCATGGTGATGCGCGCGCAGCGCGAGGGCACGTCCTACTCCGCCGAGGGGATGCTCACCCTCGCGGAGCGCGCCGAGGCCGCCGGCCTCGACTCCGTCTGGGTCGGCGACAGCCTCGTCTCCAAGCCGCGATTGGAACCCGTCACCGCCATGTCGGCCATCGCCGCGCGTACCTCGCGCGTTCGCATCGGGACCGCCGTGCTGCTGCCCGCGATACGGCCCCCCGTCCCGTTGGCCCACGCCATCGCCACGGCGGACATCGTCTCCGGCGGGCGCATCGTCATCGGCGCGGGCGTCGGCGGCGCGTTCAACGACGACCAACGGTCGGACTGGATCGCCGCGGGCGTCGAGCCGGAGAAGCGGGCCGGACGCTTCTCCGAGACCGTCCGCCTGATGAAGCGCCTCTGGACGGAGGACAACATCACGTTCGAGGGCTCGCACTTCACGTTCGAGGACCTGACGCTCGACCCGAAACCCGTGCAGCCCGGAGGCGTCCCGCTGCTGCTCGCCACCCACTACCGCACCGGCTCCGAGGCCCAGGTGCGCCGCGCCGCACGCCACGGCGACGGCATCATCGGCATCACCGACTCGCCGGAGCAGTACGCGGAGACCGTCCGGAAGGTGGACGCGGTCCGCGTCGAGGAAGGACGAGCGGACGAGCCGTTCCAACGCGCCTACTACCTCACCGTCAATCTCGGCGCGGACCGGCAGACCGCCGAGGCCGAGGCGCACGACTTCCTCATCAACTACTACAAGGTCGCCCACTGGGGCAGCTCGTGGGGACCGTGGGGAACGCCCGGCGAGGTCGCGGAGCGCATCCGGGAGTTCGCCGACGCGGGCGCCGACACCGTCATCGTGCGCTTCGCGTCGTGGGACCAGCCCGGCCAGTGGGAGCGCTTCGAGCAGGACGTCTGGCCCGCGTTCGCGTAGTATCGGGCCTGCTTGATCCCCTATCCCTACAAGGAGGCCCTTTGCGTGAGGCCGATGGGTAAGTCCCGTCATTCCCGCACCGGCGGGAATCCAGAGTGCGCGGGCAGCGCACACGGTGGGAACGCGGGGTGTACGACGGGTTACGCAAAGGTCTCTACGAGGAGAGAGGGCTAGAGCCTGCCCCGCATTTGATGCGGGGATGGGGAGACGACGAACAGATGGCCTGGAACGAACTGACCCCGATGGAGAGCTGGGTGATCGAGCGGAAGGGCACCGAGTACCCCTTCTCCGGCGAGTACGACGACTTCTACCAGCCGGGGACGTACGTCTGCCGACGCTGCAACGCCGAGCTCTACCGCTCCGTCGACAAGTTCGACGCCCACTGCGGCTGGCCTGCGTTCGACAAGGAGGTTGAGGGCGCCGTGGTCCGCCTGCCTGACCCGGACGGCTTCCGCACGGAGATCGAGTGCGCGAGTTGCGGCGGACACCTCGGCCACGTCTTCGTCGGCGAGGGCTTCACGCCGACCAACACCCGCCACTGCGTCAACTCGCTCTCTATGAAGTTCGTCCCTGCAAGCTGATGG
The DNA here is from genome assembly GCA_034422795.1 of Dehalococcoidia bacterium. GTDB lineage: Bacteria > Chloroflexota > Dehalococcoidia > Lucifugimonadales > Australimonadaceae > Bin16. The sequence goes on from DAOUJK010000028.1 coordinate 9,051, forward strand.
GAGCGGGGCTTGATCCCTCTCCTGAGGCAGAGGGTGCCGCGCTTTAGCGCGCGGTGAGGGCCCTCCGGGGCGGAGAGCGCCCCCGACAGCGATAAGGAGCCACAATGAAGATCGACGTCCACACCCACACCTACTTCCAGGACTTCGCCGACTACCTGGCGACGCGCAATGAGTTCCCGAACGTCGTCATCAGGGACGGCCAGGTCATCACCGCGTGCTCGCCGGCCTTCAGCGTCGCCTCGCCACCCGGGCACCGCGAGATCGAGGCCAAGCTCGCGGCGATGGAGGCCATGGACGTGGACTTCTCCGTGCTCACTCACGGCATCCCCGGCCCTGAGCTCCTCGGCGGCGCCGAGGCCGACGATTGGGCCATCCGCATCAACGACTTCCTCGCCCGCGTTGTCGAGCAGTACCCCGGCAAGTTCGCAGCGATGGGAAGCCTGGGGTTCGGCGACCCGGACCGCACCATCGCTGAGGCGGAACGCTGTGTGAACGACCTCGGTTTCAAGGGCTTCCAGGTCTTCTCGAACACGTTCGGCAAGCCGCTCGACGCCCCGGAGTTCATGCCCGTCTACCGACGGGTCGCCGGCCTTGGCGTTCCGCTCAACATGCACCCCACCTCTCCCCTGAACACAACCGCGCTCGACGGCGCGCTCATGCCCGGCATGGGCTTCATCTACGACACCACGCTGGCCACGACGCGGCTCATTCAGTCCGGCATCTTCGACGATGAGCCCGGTTTCGAGCTCATCGTGCCGCACGTCGGCGGTGTGCTGCCCTACCTCGGCGGGCGCATCCGCGCGAACGTCAAGGGCACAGTGCGCCCCGCGAGCGACTACTTCCCCCGCATCTACGTCGACACCGTCGCCCACGACGACGCGGCACTCGCGCACTGCTACCGTGTCGTCGGCGCTGAGCGGATGCTCCTCGGCACCGACCACCCCTTCGGCGACGGCCGCCACATCAGCATGGTCGACCGCCTCGACTGCACGGACGACGAACGCGAGGCCATCTACCACGGCAACGCCGAACGCCTCCTGCGCCTGTAGGCCCTTCATCCCCGGATACGCAGCGGAGAAGAACCCATGACCACGAAGACAGCGAACACCCCCATGAGCGGCGGCAGCACGCCCAGCAATGCCGTCTACGGCTCCGACTACATGGTGGAGGTGCTGCGCGCACTCGGCGTGAAGTACATCGCCCTCAACCCCGGCGCCAGCTACCGCGGCCTCCACGACTCCATCGTCAACTTCGGCTCCGGCGGACCGGAGATGGTCCTCTGCACCCACGAGGAGATCGCCGTCGCTGTCGCTAACGGATACTTCCGCGTCACCGGCGAGCCCATCGCCACCGGACTGCACAACGTCGTCGGACTGCAGCACGCATCCATGGCCATCTTCAACGCCTGGTGCGACCGCTCCGCCATCATCAACCTCGGCGGCGGCGGACCGCAGGACGCCAACCAGCGCCGCTCCACGGACTGGGTGCACACCGCGCTCGTGCAGGGCATGGCCGTCCGCGACTACGTCAAGTTCGACGATCAGCCCGCAAGCATCGAAGCGATGCCCGAGTCGCTGCTCCGCGCCGTGCGTACCGCCATGACCGACCCGAAGGGACCGGTCTACATCTGCCTGGACAGCACCATCCAGGAGCAGCGCATGGACGAGGCGCTGCCCGTGCCGGATGTATCGCTCTTCCAACCCCCCGCGCCGCCAGCCCCGAACCCGGACGCGCTGGCGAAGGCGGTCGACGCCCTCGCCGGAGCGTCGTGGCCGGTCATGGTCGTCGGCGAGGTGGGGCGCAACCCCTCCGCGCTGCCCGCCGTCGTCGAGCTGGCCGAGACGCTCGCCTGCGCCGTCGTCGACGCCGAGGGGCGCTTCGGCTTCCCGAACACCCACCCGCTCGACCTCACCGGCGTCCGCGAGCGCGCGCTGGCCGAAGCCGACGTCGTGCTCGCCCTGGACGTGCCGAGCCTCGGCGTGCCGCTCGGGCCGTCGGTGCGCGAGCGCGGGGCGCTGCAGCTCGCCGTCCCGCGGGGCGCGCGGATCATCCACGTCACGCTGCTGGACCAGGAGCGCCAGAACTGGGTGACCGACAACCAGTGGCTGCTGCCCGTGGAGGTCCCCATCGCGGCGGACACCGCCCAGACGGTGCCGTTGCTGGCCGCTGCGCTGCGCGAGCGGCTCGCGGGAGCGGCTGCCGTTGAGGAGCGCCGGGCGCGAGTCTCCGCGATGCACGAAGAGATGCACGCCGCGTCGGCGAAGTGGGTGAGCGACAACTGGAACGCTGCGCCCATATCCGCGGCCCGGCTCTATGGCGAGATCGGCGCGCGGGTGAAAGGCACGGAGTGGGCGATGGTCAACTCCCACGGACGGCGGGTCCGCGACGTGCTCGAGATCACGGAGCACGCCCACGAGCTTGGCGGCGGACGCGGCGCAGGCGTCGGCTACGGCCTGCCGTCGTCGGTCGGGGCGGCGCTGGCGTACAAGGGCACCGGACGGCTCTGCATCAGCGTCGTCGGTGACGGCGACTTCTTGATGACCTCCAACGCGCTGTGGACCGCGGCCCACTGCGGCATCCCGCTGCTCGTCGTCGTCTTCAACAACCGCTCGTACTACAACGACGAGGAGCACCAGGAGCGGATGGCCCGCTGGCGCGACCGCCCCGTCGAGAACAAGGGCATCGGCATACAGATCACCGACCCGGCGCCGGACTTCGCGACGCTCGCGCGGGCGTTCGACGTCGCCGGGTTCGGCCCCGTGTCGGAGCCGGACGCGCTCGGCCCCGCGCTCGACGAGGCGATAGCGGTCGTCCGCTCCGGCAAACCCGCCGTCGTCGACGTCCTCACCCAGCCTCGCTAGATCCCCTCTCCCTTGACGGGAGAGGGCTCGGGTGAGGGTGAATCGGGGCGGTGGGAGCGGGGTCCTGATCCCTTCCCCCTTGATGGGGGAAGTTCAGGATGGGGACGATCCGGCGGAGTGGGGTGTCTGCTCCCTCTCCTGGGGGAGAGGGCAACGCGCTTTAGCGCGCGGGTGAGGGCCCTCCGGGGATGGGGGGACGGCTGGCTTGGGGCGCCTTGAGGGTGGATCGAGGTGTTCGATCCCCTCTCCTGAGGGAGAGGGCTAGGGTGAGGGCCCTGCGGAGGTCGTGTGGTGGCCGGGTTACGCGACGGCCCCCCTAGGCGGGCCTGACCCAGATGCGCGACGCGACGTCCATGCCGAGCGAGACCTGCTGCCCGCCGCGGCTCACGTCCACGACGCCCCGGTAGTCCGCGACCTCCTCGACGACGATCCGCGTGCCGGGAAGCACGTCGCTCTTGACGAGGTAGGAGAGCAGCGGAAAGTCCTCGTCCGGGATGCGCGTTACGACGTAGGCGGGGCCCTTCTTCGCCTCGCTCAGCCGGAACGTGCCGGGGTCGGACGTGCGCAGGGCGGTGTCGTCCGCCTTGTAGATGGGGCGTCCGTACGGGCACGTCTCCGGGTAGCCCAGCCGCTCCTCGATCCGGGAGATCAGGTTGGGCGAGATGCCGTGCTCCAGGCTGTGCGCCTCGGCCTCCGCGAGCTCCAGCGGCACCCCGAGCACGTCCACGAGCAGCCGCTCGGCAAGGCGGTGGCGGCGGACCACGTCGCGGGCGCGGGCGAACCCGGCGGGCGTGAGGTCTATCCGCTTCTCCTTCGTGATGTGGAGCAGCCCTTCCTTCGCCATGCGCTGCACCATGCCGGAGACGGAGGCGAGCGTCGTGCCCACCTCCTCGCCCTCCGGGATGCGGCGCAGGTAGGAGGCAAGCTCGCTCATGTGCGGCTTCAGGCCGTCCTCCTGGAGGATGGCGAGCGAGAGCAGGTAGTTCTCCGCCGTGTGGGAGATGCGCGGGGACCCTGTCGAGCGGGTTCGTGTCCGAGTCGTCATGCGGGTATTATCGCACAATCAGCAGCCGCACCCACCCGGTGCGGCTGCATCCACGAGGAGATACCCATGCCCATACTGAACGGCCCGTCCCGCGCACCGTACTCAGGAGGCGCCCCCGACTCGCTCGGGATACTGCTGCACGGCCTAGGGGCGGATGGGAGCGACCTCATCGGCCTCACGATGGCGCTCGGTCCCCGCTTCCCGCACATGGCCTTCCACGCGCCGGACGCGCCGCAACCCTACGTGGAGGCCGGTTTCGGCCGGCGCTGGTTCCCGATCGAACCGCCGGACGCCCGCACGGAGGGACTGCGGGAAGCGGGACGCATCGTCGAGACCTACGTCCACGAACTGCTGGACGAGTACGGGCTGACGCCGGACCGGTGCGTGCTCATCGGCTTCTCGCAGGGATGCATGACTTCGCTGTACACAGCGCCGCGCATGGAGCGTCCGGTGGCAGGCGTCGTCGGGCTCAGCGGAAGGCTGCTCTTCCCGGAGTGGCTCGCCGGCGAGGTCCGCCGGAAGCCGCCCATCGTCCTCGTCCACGGCGACCAGGACCCGGTGGTGCCCCCGCAGGCGCTGGCGGACGCAGGGCAGACGCTCGCCGACCTCGACTTCCCCGTTGAGGCCTACCTGCTGCCGGGCCTCGGCCACAGCATCGACGTGCGCGGACTGGAGATAGCGGAGCGCTTCATGGCGCGCGTGCTCGGCCAGCCGGAGGGAGCGGAAGCGCCCGGCTGAGGCCTCCACTTGGCGGGAGCACGGCCCCGCCTTATCCTCAGCCCGTCACGATGTCGACGCTTGCGAGGAGGAGTTATGGCCGTCATCGATTGCGACGCTCACGTTGAGGAAGGGCTGGAGACCTGGGACTACCTGGACCCGGCGTTTCAGAGGTATCGGCCGTTCCCGGTGCAGTTCCCGGACGACACCGTGTTCGGCGCGCACAACGCGGCCTGGGTGATCGACTACAAGATCCGCCTCTACGGCGGCACCCCCACCATCATGAAGCGCGCCCTGCAGAAGGGCGCCGACATCGGCGTCCAGGAGCTGACGGACATCGAGGGTCGCATCGCCGCGATGGCCGAGGCCGGTATCGACAAGCAGATCGTCTTCCCCACCATCTGGCAGGGGCCCGTGGCCGAGAACCCGGAGCTCGAGGCCGCGCTGGCAAGCAGTTGGAACACGTTCATGGCTACCCAGTGCGCGAAGTCGGACGGGCGGCTCTTCTTCGCCGCCGTCATCCCCTACCGGCGGCCGGACCTCGCGGTCGCCGAGCTCAGACGGGTGAAGGAGCTTGGCGGCGCGGCCGGCATCTACACCCACGGTATCCCGTGGGACATGCCGCTCAGCAACCCGGCCTTCATGCCGGTCTACGAAGAGGCGGCGGGGTTGGGCCTGCCCATCCTCATCCACACCGGCAGCACGTCGCCGACCCTCCGGCACATGGCGGAGCCCTACCCCCGGCCGGACCGGCAGCAGTTCCCCCAGACGAACCCCTACAGCGGCGGCCTCAACCAGGTCATCTACGGCTTCTGGCAGCTCATGGACTCCGGCGCGATGGACCGCTTCCCGGACCTGAAGCTCGTCATCCTGGAGATCGGCTGCGACTGGGCGCCCTGGATCGTCAAGGGCCTGCGCGAACGCAAGCACACCCGCATCGACGACTGGCTGGGCGACCGCATCTTCGTCTCCTGCGCCGTCGGCGACGACCTCTCGTACGTCGTCGACCGCCTCGGCGACGACTTCCTCGTCACCGCGAGCGACTTCCCCCACGGCGATGCGTTCCGCGAAGACCACCTCGCCGAGGAGCTGGACAGGCGCGGCGACCTCAGCGCCGTCACCATCGACAAGATCCTCTCCGGCAACCCGCAGCGCGCCTTCAGCGCCCTGCAGTAGGCCCCCCCGCGTCGCGCCGCCCGCTGTGGTCGGCCCGTGTCCCACCCTCCCGAACTGCCAGAGGTCCGGCGACACAGTGAGTTGCGCGCCGGTGACGCCACACACGCGATCTAGCGTAAGGTTGCCAAGTCGCAGGCAAGCGACTTCCACAACCGGAACGATGGTAGCGCGACTAGGGCCCACCGGGTAGAAGGAGAAATGCCTCCAGGATGGATGCTACACTGGATATCAGAGACTCAGGATTGGGGAGCAACGCACAAGAACGTGCCCTAAGTGGCAGAGATCACTGGTCCGTGCTAGGATTGCGTTCCCCTCCCAGCAGGGCCCGGAGGAAGTCCAATGGCTACGGCCGCAATTGAGGACATCATCAAGGTCAACTTTGTACTGGTTGGCTATCGCCTCCTCAGCACACAAGAAGAAGTTGACGCATTTACGGAAGGCGTAGGATCGGATGTCCAGATTTCGGGTGCCGGATTCACGGCCAACGTTCAGTCAGGCCTCACGGAACCCCTCTACAGCCTAGTCCTGAATAAGGACAGGATTACATTGGAACTTTCCTCCCTCCGCTCCACAATAAGCAGAGATTATCCCGAAAAGGAAGATCTCCAACGGCTTTCAGACGTCGTCACTGCGGCAATCGTCAACACTCCCTCTCCGGAGCAACCGCCGAGAGCTTTTGGATACAACATTGAGTTAGTCTTCGATCCGAGAGCAGGTACTCCTGCATTTCAGTTTCTTGGCCACAAACTCTTCCGAGCAGAACTGGGCAATCAAGGTTGGACACTTTCTGGAGGAAGCGCAAAGCTAATCTTTCGCGATGATTCAGATGCTGGTTCTAGCACCATGAGTTGGACAGCCACGATAGAGCCTCGCTTCAACGACGTCCGATCCTCTAGAGTGTTCTTGAGCTTGAATCTCCATCGAGCCGAGCAACGTATACCTACTGCAGAGAATATAGAGAGTGACCTGAGCAATCTTTGGAACCAGGCGTCGGAGTTCATCCAACAGTTGCAAGGAAATCAGTAGTCATGCATGAGAGCACTTCCACTATACAGCTGAACAATCGCAGGACAAAGCAGCCTTGGCGTAGTGTCGAAGAAGAGGACGAGCAACTAGACAACATATTTGACATCGCTGAAGTTTCTAGACACCAGTTCCCAATTGAAGATATTGACCCTTATAGCAGATGGCTTTCGCCATTTCGCGCGTACGCAAGCAGGGCGCAGGATAACGCCAACGAAAGGACGCTTGGCAGGTTCACCTTAGATGGTGCGCAAGCTGTTTATACGGACTACTTCCGTAATCGGGCTCGGATAAGCTCACCTCACACTCGCCATGGCAACTATGAGTTTACCAAGGACTTAGACATAATCCCCCTCAGACACTTGTCTGCATCAATTCTTGACCTACAATTCTCCGACAACATTACGACCATGCTAGTCGGCGCAAGCCTAGCGAACACCAGTATACTGGAAGAAACTGATAGCCAGTTGTCTGCTGAACCATCTATCTTCAACAATGCGGTCGCCTCCTTGGGGAGGGGCTTTCTCGATGCACTCCTTCGAGCAATGGGTGCACTCCTCACTCGAGAGCTAAGGGCCGTTACACAACCCGCCAATAAGGAACACTTCGCAACTGCACTCCAAGCGAGCTTCGAAACCAATCCAGTTGAGGATGGAATCACTCATCACGCAGAAGAATTGATTTCCAAGGTACTTGAGTCGTCTCAGGACGGAGTAGCCCTAGATTGGCTTCATGCCTTCTGCACGGAAACAGCACACCCTGCTTTCGCTGCAGCGGTGCTTCGCTGTTTGGGCCGTTGCAAAGAGCCAGGCCATCGCGCGTGGCGTGTGGAATTGATACGTACCTGCTTGTCTATCGATGACGTAGAGATTCGAGACGCTGCCGTTCAAGCGGTAGAATCGTGGCACGAGCCAGGTTTGTTGTCCGTTCTACGGGCACATATCGAGCCGGAAGAGTGGCTCCAACGATATATCTCAGATATCCTCGATGGTTAAGCGGAATAGGAGATGTTCATCGCTCGCAAGATTACGCGCGCCAAATGGAATCCCAAGCAGTATTTGGCACAGGGTGAGATTCCAGCTGATGCAATTACCATAGACCTAAGAACCTCAGGCAACGCCTTGTCCTTTTGGCGATGTCCTACTGACACAACTGCTGACCTTGAAGAAGCGGCACTGGCAATAGCAGCGGGTCGCGAGCGCCTCGATAGAATTGAAATCATTTGGTTGGCTGATTCTGAACTGGAATCGGATGGCCTAACATTGAACGACACCGAAGGAAGTACGCCTGTTATGGGACTTGCTAAGTTGCATGTCGATGTGTCTCAACTCGACTATGTCAGGATTGGCCGAATAGCTGACCGGATTGTTGGAGCGTTGCAAGACGAGCGCTATCGTCTACTCAAGAAGGAACGGGTTAGGACTCTTCTCACGCTGGCAATTCAAAGTGGCCGAATCAAACCTAGTGATCTTTGCGAGGATGTGCGCACCGAGGTCACGGTTTGACACTCGAGAAGGCGGTCGCAATAAACTCCTCGGCGATGCGTTCCGCGAAGACCACCTCGCCGAGGAGCTGGACAGGCGCGGCGACCTCAGCGCCGTCACCATCGACAAGATCCTCTCCGGCAACCCCCAGCGCGCCTTCAGCGCCCTGCAGTAGGACGCTGACTGCCCCGCGGCCCTTCCCCCTCGACGGGGGAAGGCTGGGATGGGCGTGAACGGCCCCGCCGCGCGCTACACCGCGGCGGCCCGGCTCCTGGAGGCCCCGGCGCGCTCGGCGGTCTCGGGGCTCACCTCGCCGTCCCGCAGGAACTCCAGGAACACCTGGTTGACGATGTCGGGCTGGTCGGTCTGGCACTGGTGCCCGCACTGGTCCAGGTAGAAGAACTGGATGTTGGGCAGCAGGGGCTCGGCCAGGAACGCGTTCTCGACCGGTGCCGACGCGTCCTGCAGGCCGTGCAGGTAGATCATCGGGATGGTGAGCTGGCTGAGACGCCCCGCGACGTTCCACCACTGGTACTCGTTGGGGTCGTCGGGCGGGCGGTTGAGGTTCGACGACGCGAGCGATTCCACCTGCTTCCGCGCAGCGCGCGTCCGCATCTCCAGCACGTCGTCCACCAGGGCCTCCTTGCGGAACGTGATCGCGTCCAGCATCCGGTACATCGAGTCCTTCGTGCCGTCGAATGGCCCTGCGTCGCGCAGCGCGGTGCTGAGCTTCTGCTGGTCGGCCGGGACGCCGGCGAAGTTGCCGATGCCGCCGGTCGCGATCAGGGGAGCGCTGATCACCCGCTCCGGGTTGTTGAGCATGAAGTAGACCGAGTTCTGGCAGCCGTTCGAGTTCCCGCCGATGTGGAAGCGGTCCAGGCACATGGCGTCGGCGAACATCCGCACGAAGTCCGTGTGGCTCTTCCATCCGTGTACGGGCCAGTACTCCTCACGCGTGTCGGCGAAGCCGTAGCCCGGCCGGTCGGGCGCGAAGACGCGGAAACCGTTCTCCGCCAGGAACGGCATCAGCATCCGCCACCCCGCCGCTCCGGACGACCCGGCGAGCCCGCCGTGCAGCAGGATGACCGCGGGGCCTACGTCTCCGGCCGTCATGTAGTGCGCGCGGGCCCCGTTCTCCAGCCGCACGTAGCGGCTCACCGCGCCGGGGATCGTGATCAGGTCTTCCGGGTTCAACGCCATAACTCACCTCCGCAGTTCACTGATATGGGCGCATGATGCGCCCTGGACGTTCTGAGAGCAAATGGAGCCTTCGGACGCCGCCGGAAGCGTCACCCGTGTCAAGCCGTCTGGGTCTCGAGGGAGTACTCGTGGTACTTGCCCTCCTGCCCTGAGCCCCTGCCGAAGTAGTGCCACTGCGGGAAGTTGAAGTCGGACGTGATGGACCGGGGCAGCAGGAGCGCCGTCTTCAGAAAGGCCTTCAGGTCCGGCACGTTGTAGACGTTGGTCTCGAACCCCCACGAGTTCAGTTGGTCCACCAGCCTGCTTATCTGCGGCTTGTCCCACTTGACCGACAACCGGTTGATGCCCCAGGAGCGCAGCTCTTCAAGGCACTCCAGCCCCTCCTCCGGCCTGTTCAGCAGGATGGGGATCATGGCATCGATGGGGACCTGGAAGATGGCGGAGGGGTAGGCGTCCTGCAGGGTCCTGAACCCCTCCTTCCCCAGGAGGGTGGCGTTGGCGTTGAACCACACCCGGGGATCGTCGAAGCCGGCCGCCCGCAATGCCGCCAGGCTCTCGTGGACCACCGGACCACCTTCCTTCAGGTCCAGCTTGATGGACCTGCCTGAGGCCCCCACGGACTCCAGCACGTCTTCCAGCGGCAGCAGGTCCTGCCTGCGGCACGGATAAGCGCCGTCCAGCGGGTCGTGCCGGAGCACCAGCTGCTCGGACGCCGGGTCCAGGCGCACGTCCACCTCGCCCCATGCCACGTCGGACATCAGGAACTGGCGCAGGTTCCGCTCGTCGTTGATCCCGTGCCACACGAGCTGGACGTGCCGCGGCAGGTCAGTCTCCTGTGCCAGCCGCGTGAGGTCGTACATGTCTCCGCTGACGGAGTGCGGCGGCAGCGCCTTCCGCTGGGACTGGAAGATCGTGTCCGCGTGGAGCAGCATGATCTCTTGGGAGGGGTCCACCTCGGCGATCGCCGCCAGGTTGGCCGGCTCGTTGTCCACCGCGGCGAACACCCGGTATCCCGCCTGCTGGAACCGCAGGACCCCGTCCGCCTTCACATGTGGGACGTTCCCGTCCCGGGGGCCCGGGTTCATGTGCAGCAGGTCATTGGTGAACCGGACCTTGTACTCCTTGCCCAGCTCATTCAAACAGTCCAGCGTCTCCGCGCGGATCGTCTCCGTCCTGCCGGTGTTCAGCCCCACGAACGCATCGGGCTGTATCTGGAACCACCGCATGACCTCCATGACCCCGGAGAAGGGCCGGTGCGCCCACAGCACCGCATCCGGCGACCAGTAGGCGCGCTCATACCACGCCGCGATCTGCTCGCGATCGGTCGTGGGCAGCCCGAACCGTGCCAACAGCTCCCGGACATTGTCCTCGTGCGTCGTTATTTCCGATACGCGAAGGTTGCGGAAATAGGACGTTCCGTGGGCCGCATCGTAGGACTGGAGAACGGTGAGAACGAGGTAGCGCGTGTCCAGTATCGTACCGTCGATATCGAACAGGATGATCAGCTGCTCTTCCGGGTACCGGCTGCGCATCACCTCGTAGTGCGAGGCCAGCCGTTCCATCCAATTGACCGGATCCATCCAGTTCTCCGACGCTTCCTGCGACAAGTAAAGCATAACAGGTTTAACGCCGGGTTCCCGCAGTATTAACGACGGAAATCCATCAACTTACCCTTGCAAACTCGCGCAGTTCCGGCGAGATGGTCAACGGGGCGCCGGTGACGGCCTGCACGTCCTCCAGCGTGTAGCCGGGCGCGATCTCCGTGAGCAGGAAGCCCTGCTCCGTTACCTCGAAGAGGCCGAGATTCGTCGCCACGAGCTTGACGACCCCCACCGCCGTCACCGGCAGCGCGCAGCGCTCGACGAGCCGGGGCCTCCCGTCGCGCGTCGTGTGCTCCAGCGCGAGGAAGACGTTCTTCGCGCCGACTGCGAGGTCCATCGCGCCGCCGATACCGCCGCCCTTCGCGCCCGCCACCTTCCAGTTCGCGAAGTCGCCGTTCGCGGCGACCTCGTACGCGCCGAGCACCGTCACGTCGACGTAGCCCGCCCGGATCAGCGCGAACGAGTCCGCGTGGTCGAGGATGGCCATCCCCGCCATCTCCACCACGTACTGCCCGCCCGCGTTCACCAGGTTCGGGTCCTCCTCGCCGCGCTCGGCGAGCGGGCCGTAGTTCACCAGCCCGTTCTCGGACTGGAAGATCACCTGCCGGTCCGGGTGCACGAAGTTGGAGCAGAGCGTCGGGATGCCGATGCCCAGGTTGACCACCCAGCCGTCCTGGAACTCCATCGCCAGCCGGTTGGCCATCGTCTGCCGGTCGAGAGGCTGCTTCTCACTCATCGCAGCCTCCCTCCGTCGCTCCTGCGAAGGCAGGAACCTCGCCCCCTGACGGAGCGGCAAGCTCCGTCGTTCCCGCGAAGGCGGGAATCCCGCCTAACCCCCTCTCCTGAGGGAGAGGGCGCGCGTGCCGTGCATGCGCGGGTGAGGGCCCTCTGAGTGGGGTGTGGGGAGCCTCGTCCCCTCTCCCTCGAGGGGAGAGGGCTAGGGAGAGGGTGAACCGGTGGGGTGGCGTGGGGTGTTTCCTCATCGCTCGGGCGGCTCCTCCTGGATGCCGTCCGGCGGCACCACGACGATGCGGTTCACGAAGATGCCCGGCGTGTGGACGTGGTCCGGGTCGATGTCGCCCTCCTCGACCACCGGCTCGTCGACCTCCACGATGGTCACCCTCGCGGCGCGCGCCATGACGGGGCCGAAGTTGCGCTGCGTGCGGTGGTACTGCAGGTTGCCGAAGCGGTCGGCGCGGCGCGCGCGGACGAATGCGTAGTCGGCGTGGAGCGCGGTCTCCAGCACGTACTCCCTGCCGCCGAAGACGCGCGTCTCCTTGCCGTCCGCCATCTCCGTCCCGACGCCGGTGGGCGTGTAGAACGCGGCGATGCCCGCCCCGGCGGCGCGGATGCGCTCCGCGAGCGTGCCCTGCGGCATCAGCTCCGCCTCGATCTTCCCCGCCTCGTACAGGTCGGTGAACGGCGACGGCACGGACGGGTGCGGCGACGCCGTGAACGCGGCGTGGATCTTCGCGACGCGGCCCTCCCTCACGAGCACGCCGGAGTCGATGCGGTCGTCCTGCCAGCGTCCGGGGGTGTTGGAGATGAGCGTGAGCCCTTTCGCGCCCTGCCGGTGGAGCGCGGCGATGAGATTGCGCGCCGTGCCGGGCCCGGCGAACCCTGCGAGCATGATGGACGCCCCGTCCGGGATGTCGGCGACGGCGGACTCGAAGTCGGGATAGACCTTCTCGCGCATGGGGGCAACGTTAGCGCGAAACCGCGCCCCGCGCCACCTTCGTCATTCCCGCACCGGCGGGAACCCAGAGTGACCGGGCAGGTCACACGGCGGGGCTGAGGGGAGGGTTAGGGACAGGGTGAACCCGCGGGGCGCAGCGGGGTGCCTGGTGTAGGGGCATCCCTTGTGGGTGCCCTTGCCACCGTCATTCCCGCACCGGCGGGAATCCAGAGTGACCGGGCAGGTCACACGGCGGGGTGTGGTGCGGGACGGTGCCTCGTGTAGGGGCGTCCCTTGTGGACGCCCAGCCCCTGCCGTCCGGATAGGGGAGGAGCGGGGCTAAACAGGGTCCCTGTGTAGAGCCATGAGTCCCTGTGCTGGGTAATGACATGGCTGTCCGCATTGCAGGTACTCCTCCCACGAACCACGAGTCAGTGTGCCGTTAGCTGCCCTTTGTGCTTGGAAGTATTCGTCATCGGTCATAGCGCGTATATGCTCCGCGCTGACCGAGACTACCTCTAGCCATTGTCGGAACTCTGCCTCTGTCATGTCACGTATATGTTCCTCGTTCGCCACGGACGACGCCAGCCAGTACCGGAAATCCGCCTCGGGCATGTCGCGCATCATAAACAGCCTCACGTCTTGCCAGAAATCCCCCGTCTCGTACTCGCTCTCGGACGCCCAGCGCAAATACACCACGCCAGTTGTTACCCGCTCCCGATCTTGCCGGAACTCTTCCTCCGTCATGGCGCGTATCTTCTCACCGAGAGCCGTATGCGCCGCTAGCCATTGGCGGAACTCTTCTTCCGTCATGTGTCGTATCTGGTCGTCGAGAGACATCAACCCGCCCAGCAGCAGCGGGTTCTCTTGGGGCGGAAGCGGCGTGGTAATCGGCGGAAGCGGCGTCGCAGTCGGTGGTGTGGACTGGCAGGCGCCAAGCGCAACCAGACTCGTAACGATGGGTACGAGCAACAGGTAAACGGTAGCAATGGGCATGGGGTGAGACATCAGGAACCCTCCTGCGGCACAGAGGCAAGGTTTGCACAACCCTTTGACCCCAACGTGAACCGACAGGAGGGCGCAAGGCCCTCCCTCTGTGCGCGATGGTTCACGGTCATGCGCTTGGCGCACAGGGTCATCGCGAAGGGTTGTGCAAAGGAACTATACGGGAAAGAGCAGGGTCAGGGAAGTGGGCGATTCGACTGAGAGGGCGGCCCCGTCTTCCTGCGCAGATGGGAATCTCACAGTCCTGTCTCCGTCATTCTCGATACAGCGGGAATCCCAGGTGCGCCTCTGGCACACCTGACGGAGCAGTTGTAGAAGTCGTCGTCCTTCGAATGAAAGGACCTCAAGGTCACTACCGATGGCGGGAGTCCTTTACATGCCTTGACTGCGACGATACCCTCCAACGATAGAACACTGCCGAAGGCAGCGAAGAAGGAACTTGGAGATAGGCGGTCACGATGGAAGACCAGACTCATACCATTCTGGAGGAGAAAGAGGATGTTGACGGCCCCAAGGACCCGCAAGATCAAATAATAGCGGCGTTGACCAAGAAGATGGGAACCCGCGAGTTGATTTGTCCGATTACCGGGTCTACGACTTGGACGGTAGGGGAATACACCACGGTACTGCCTGCTCTCGAAGACCCAGCCAAATCCTCTGTTCACCTAGCACGTAGGATTCCGTTAGCAGTTGTCATGTGTGATCAATGTGGATACACCTTCTTCGTCAACCTGATGCTGCTGGGGTTGGGAAGAGAATTTGGTTTCGAGGACGCTCAGCAGTGACTCTCCATAGGCAACCACCTGCACCGCTGCATCGTGGGAGAGGAGAGACTACCATCACGGTGCACCCCGCCAACATCCACGTATACCAAATAACGTCGGAGCAGTTGGAGAACATCGCGAATGCGAGATACGCCGCATGGCTCGGACTCGCGTTCGCCTGCTTAGGGACTCTCGTCACACTGGTTGCTACATGGTTGACAATGCCGGTTGCCCCTCCGAGGCACGCTTAGCCGTACTCACCAGCCTTACGGTAACATTTGGTCTTGCTACGGTCGGCTTTGGTGTCCTTGCGTTTCAGGGAGGGCGACAACACAAGCGTGCGCTGGCTACCCTCATCAACCAAGGGGTGCAGAACGACTAGGCATCCCGCACGAGGGAGCCGTTTGCCTGCTGAAGGAGAAGGGTAACCTTGAACGTGGACCGTATACTCGGCGCAGGGGTCGCCACCGGCATATCCGTTGTCGCTGTGGTTATCCTCATCCCGCTTGCTGGAGATGTCGCAGACAGGGCTGACGGCATCAACGCAGTGCTCCTCCGACTCGTTCAGTGGATATTCATTCCTGGGCTATTCGGAGCAGCCGCGATTCTCGCGTGGAAGCGGGTGCTGGACGATTAGAGGCTATGGCCCGTATGGGTAAGCGCAAAGGGTCGGCGCCCATGTATGAGAAGCGACAGTGGTCAAGAAGGATAACGGACTCATCCCTGTAACTATGAAACAGGTCGCCGACCTGGATCCAACACGGTGGGCCCATAGCCCCTTCCCCATCCTGCCCATCCTCCCCATCCCTATTGATAATCTTGTGACACGCCCCCGTTGCGCAGACGCCACGCCCATCCCTACGATGGGTGCATGACTACCCAACCCGCACCCGCGCCCGACAACTCCATACCCTTGGACACCCTCTCCCCGCAGGATGTCGCCTACCTTGACCGCCTCGACCGCGCCCTCCGCTGCGGCGTGCCCGGCTGCGAGTGCGCAACCGGCTCCATGCTCCACTGCCCTTCCCACAGCCATGCGGCGGCCCCCACCCTCACCGTCGTCTGGGACGAACGCCGCGAATGTTTCGCGTTCGAATGTCTCTCCTGTCCCCCGCCCCGAGTCTACGACGCCCTCGCCAAGCGTGGCCTCGCGCCCGCATCGGAGTTCTACACCGCCTTCGGCGCGCAGGAAGCCGGACTCCAGTCCTTCTACTTCTTCATTCAGCAACCTCAGGACTGGCTCTGGCCCAACCGCATCCCCCTCGGCAAGCTCACCCTCATCGCCGGATATCCCTCCTCCGGCAAGACCGCCATCGCCCTCGACATAGCCGCCCGGGTCTCACGTGGCGCAGCCGCCCCCGATCAACCGGACGCCCTCTTTCCCTCGGCGCCCGTTGTCCTTGCGCTGCTCGATGGCAACCCCAAGGCCGACGTCCTCCCCACCCTCCGCTTGTTCAGTGCCGACTTGGAACGTATCTACCTCGCCGACCTCCTCTCGCCCACACACCCCGTCGATCACTACCCGAACGATCCGCCTGAAGACGAGGACAGCCCGTACTACTTCGAGAGCGAGGACGATTTCGATGATGAGGACGAGTACCTGTTCGACAACGACGGCAATGAGACACGCGTTCCCCGCCGCAAGCCGGTCGGCTCGAAGGCCCCCGTTCGCGACCCGTTCTGGACGCCGTCGTCCTCCGCCTCCAAACTCACCGCGCCCTGGCCCAGCCTCGACAAGGTCATGGGGCGGCTCGCCAACTACATCACTGAGGGGAAGGCCGCCCTCCTCGTCGTCGACCAGGTGGAAGACCTCGCATCCATGCACCGTGCCCGGTTGTCTACCGTCCTCGGCATGCTCAAGGCCCTCGCCGCTCGCACCGGCGCAGCCGTGCTCGCCCTTACCCACAACCCCGCGTCGAGCTATCCCCGCGCCGTCACCGCAATGCAGAACCGCCTCGCCCAGGCCTCCGTCGTCTTCACCACCGCCATCGTCGGATCCGGCGGACGCCGCTTCCTCGTCCCCCTTCGTCCCGCCATGAGCGACGACGCCCCCGCCATCCCCTTCGTCCTTCCCCCCGCTGACGCCCTCACTGTCGCCTGGCGCAAACCCGTCTTCCCTGCCCACCTCCACGCCCTCGCCGCCCCCCGCCCCAACGATGGTGCGAAGACCCGCGCTGCGCAATCACTTCTGATGCGCTCTCTCGCCGATGGCCCCAGACCTGCCACTGAGGTCGAGCGCGAGGCCGCCATGCTTGGGTTATCCCGGTCTACCCTCGTCCGTGCCCGCGTGCTGTGCAACGTCAAGGCGTTCCGCATCAGCTTCCCTGACGGCTCTAACGGCGCGGGCGCATGGTATTGGTCGCTGCCCGCAGGCAACATGCTGCAACAGGATGAGACCCTCGAAACGCCCCCAGGAGTTGTAAACGCATGAGATTGTTGGTTCCTTGGTCGAGTGAAGCAGGCCACGGCCATGAAAACGCCTCTGGAATGGAGACCAAGAATGTCAAAACAGGCCCGCGCCCCACTCCTGGGATCCGGACCAAGGATGTCATTCAGGCGCCCGTTGACACTCTTGGTCGGAGCCGGGCCCAACTGCCACCTCCCTTCTCCCTACAAGAGGAGGGGGCTGGGGTGAGGGTACTGCGGGTGGGATGTGAGGGGCCTGTCATGCTGAGCGGCGAGCAGTGGAGTCCCGCGCTTTGGCGCGCAGCATCCTCTCGGGGTGCCTGGTGTAGGGCATCCCTTGGGGCAGCCCACACCTCTCCTGAGGGAGAGGTCGACGCGCTTGCGCGGCGGGTGAGGGCCCTGGGGGTGGAGCGGCGAGGGTGAGCGCATACAATACGCGGGCTACGACGGAGGTGAGCGCGTTGGGGAAGTTGGACGGGCAGACGGTGATCGTGACCGGGGCGAGCCGGGGCATCGGGGCGGAGATCGCGCGGGTGCTCGCGGCGGAGGGCGGCCGCGTGGTGTGCGCGGCGCGCACGCTCCACGAGGGCGACCACCCGCTAGAAGGCTCGCTGGAGCACACGGTCGCGGGCATCCGCGACGCGGGACACGAGGCGTCGGCGGTCGCGGTCAACATCTCGGAGGCCGACGAGTGCGAGCGGCTCGTGCAGGAGACTCGGTCGCTCTACGGGCCGGTCGACGTGCTGGTGAACAACGCGGCGCTCTCGTACTTCCTGCCGGTGACAGACTACGCGGTGAACCGGTGGATGCGGTCGTGGGCGGTGAACGTGCACGCGCCGTTCATCCTGAGCCGCCTCGCGCTGGAGGACATGGTCCCCCGCAGGAGCGGGCGCATCGTCAACATCTCGTCGGTCGCGGCGATCGGGCCGGGGCACGGGCCGTACGCGGGCGAGGGCGCGGAGGAGTACCGGCTGAAGGGCGGCACGGGCTACGGCGCGCAGAAGGCGGCGCTGGAGCGCTTCTCGCAAGGGCTCGCGTCGGAGGTGTACGCGGACGGCGTGGGGGTCGCGGCGGTTGCGCCGTCGCTCATCGTGCCGACGCCGGGCACGGTGTTCCACAACCTGGTGACGGGCTACGACGACCCGCGCAGCGAGCATCCGAACGTGCTGGCGCAGGCCGTGCTGCTGCTGGCGACGGAGCCGCTCGACGCGGTGAGCGGCCGGGTGTGCTACAGCCAGCAGTTGCTGCGGGAGTTCGGCTGGACCGAGGGCGGCAGCGGCCCCGGCATCGACGACGACCATCCGGTGAGCGGGTTCTCGCTGCGGTAGACGAAGGAGGAGAACGATGGCAACCCGGTTTCGCGCGGACCACGTTGGCAGTTTCCTGCGTCCGCCTGAGGTGAAGGAGGTGCGGCAGGCGTTCGGGGACGGCAGCATCTCCGAGGAGGCGCTGCGCGAGGTGGAGAACGAGCACATCCTGCGCGTGATCGACCTCCAGAAGCAGGCCGGTATCGGCATCTACACGGACGGCGAGCTGCGGCGCAGCGGCTGGGCAGGCGACTTCGGCGAGGCTGTCGAGGGCTTCATCGTCGGCGAGCCGCCCGTCCGCATGCCGTTCCAGGGCGGCAAGGGCGACTGGGAAGGGCCCGGCATCACGCCGGAGAACCCGATGGGGATGCCGGGCACGGCGGGCGGGCGCATCATCGGCGAGCGGCTGCGGCAGGTGCGGCGTCTCACCGCCCACGAGTCGTCGTTCACCAGAGAGCACGCGCCGGGGCCGTACAAGGTGACGATGCCCGCCGCTAGCTACGTCATCGCTCGCGGCTACAAGCCCGGCGTGACGGACACGGTCTACGAGTCGCGGGCGGCGGTGCTGGCCGACGCTGCGTCCATCATCCGCGACGAGGTCGCTGCGCTCATCGGCGAGGGCTGCCCGTACGTGCAGTTGGACAACCCGCACTACCCGGACTACATCCCGGAGGAGCGGCGGGCGCAGTGGGCCGCGCAGGGCGTCGACCAGGACCGGGCGCTCCAAGAGGACATCGACGCCGACAACGCGTGCCTTCGCGGTTTCGACCGGAGCAGCACGATACTGGCGATGCACGTCTGCCGGGGCAACGGGGCGTTCGGCGCATGGCACACGTCCGGCGGCTACGACCGCATCGCGGAGCAGCTGTTCAGCCAGCTGGAGGTCGACTCGTTCCTGCTGGAGTATGACAGCGAGCGCGCCGGGACGTTCGCGCCGCTCCGGTTCATGCCGAAGGGGAAGACGGTGGTGCTGGGGCTCGTGACGACGAAGGCGGGTGAACTGGAGTCGCAGGACACGCTGCTCCGCCGCATCGAAGAGGCGTCGCAGTACGTGGACGGGTCCGACCTCGCGCTCAGCCCCCAGTGCGGCTTCTCGTCGACGCTGCAGGGCAACCCCATCACGTGGGACGACCAGCTGCGCAAGCTGGAGTTGGTGGTGGAGACGGCGCGCCGCGCGTGGGGAACATAATTGTCATTCCGAGCGAAGCGCAGCGGAGTCGAGGAATCTCTCGGGATGGGCGCCGGTGTGAGCGAACGCTTCACCCCCATCCTAACCTTCCCCCGTCAAGGGGGAAGGGACCAGGCAACCCCGAGAGGATGTTGCGCGCTAAAGCGCGGGCTTCGCTCAACATGACAAGGCGCCCCAATCCCCGCCTCCGCCAACCCTCACCCGCCCCGCTTGCGCGGGCGACCTCTCCCAGAGGGCGAGGTGGGGACGAGATTCCTGCCTGCGCAGGAATGACGGAAGAAGGGCGGAATGACAGGTGTAGGGGCATCCCCTGTGGGTGCCCTGCCCGACTCCCCTCGCCCCCTGGGAGAGGGGCCGGGGGTGAGGGTGAGACGGAGCGATGCAAGTCAGGAAGGAGACGCGATGACGATGTGGGGAGCAGGTTTCTACGGAGACCCATGCCGCGAGTGCGGGTACTCGTGGTCGATATCGCCGGAGGAGGCGAACGCGCTGATAGCCGACTCGCCGCGCCGGTACGCGGAACTGCTCGACGGCGTGGACGGCGACACGCGGCACCCGGACCTGACGTGGTCGATCACGGCGTACGTCGAGCACGTATCCGACAACCTGCGCAACTGGGCCGAGCGCATCATGAGCGCGGTCGCGGCGGGACAGACGACGCTGCGCCCCACCGATCAGGACGTCGTCGCGGCGGCCCGGGCCTACGAGAGCATGCCGCTCGCAACCGCGCTCTGGTCGCTCGGGCACTCGGCCAACATCTGGGCGGACGCGATGGCAGCCTCAGCCGGGCAGGAGATCATGTTCTCGCACCCGACGCGCGGCCAGCAGTCGCTGACGGAACTCGTGCTCACGGTCGCGCACGACACGGCGCATCACGAGTGGGACATCCGGCGGTCGCTGGGTGTGTAGGGGCAACCCTCACCCCCAGCCCCTCTCCCAAAGGGCGAGGGGAGCCCGAGCAGGGCACCCACAAGAGGCGCCCCTACACCGAACAGGGCTGCGAGGTTGCGCGCTAAGGCGCAGGAACGACGAGGCTTGCGCCCCGTCCGGGTTCACCCTCTCCCTAACCCTCTCCCCTCAAGGGAGAGGGGATCAAGCTGCCGCCCAAAGGGATGGAGCCGAACTTCCCACCTGGGGAGAGGGGACCAAGGGCTACTTGGGCGGGAGGCTGAGTGCGTACGCGGCGCCGATGGCGACCCAGTCCTCGAGCGTCGCGGCGTCGTCCGTGGCGTCGGGGCCGACGACGACGAAGCCGCGCATGGGCCTGCCGGTGAAGTCCATCTCGCGGGCGTGGGGCCGCGCCAGCGCAGCCTCGTACTCGTCCTTCGGCACGCGGACCATGAGGTCGCTCTTCAGGACGCCGCAGGCCATGTTCCCCTGCAACATGAACGCGACGCCGCCGAACATCTTCTTCTGCACGAGCGACGGCTCCGGCCCGAGGATGTCCAGCACGCGCTCCGCGAGACGTTCATCGTATGCCAAGGACCGCCCTCCTCACTGCTGTCGCGCCCGCTCCTGGTCGATGAGGACGCGCCGCAACAGTTTACCGGAGGCGTTCTTGGGGATGGCGTCGATGAACTCGACCTCGCCCAGCTGCTTGAAGGTCGCGACGCGCTCGGCGACGAACGTCATCAACTCGCCGGCGGAGGGGTCCGCGTCACCCTTGCGCACGACGAACGCCTTGGGCACCTCGCCCGCCTCCTCGTCCGCCTTCGGGATGACGGCCACGTCGGCGACGCCGGGGTGCTCGAGCAGCAGGCCCTCCAACTCGGCGGGCGCGACCTGGAAACCCTTGTACTTGATGAGCTCCTTCTTGCGGTCGACGACGCGCACGTAGCCGTCCTCGTCCATGCTGGCGATGTCGCCGGTGTGGAACCAGCCGTCGGGCGTGATGGCCTCCGCGGTCGCCTCAGGCTGGTTGTAGTAGCCCTTCATCACCTGCGGGCCGCGGACGAGCAGCTCGCCCAACTCGCCGGGAGGCAGGTCGCGCTCGCCCGACTCGAGGTCGACGACGCGCTCCTCGGTGTCGGGTATCGCGGGGCCTATCGTGCTGGGCCTGCCGCGCTCGTCGGTGAAGTCGGTGTTGGTCATGGGGGACGTTTCGGTGAGGCCGTAGCCTTGGATGACGGCGCAGCCGAGCCGCTCCGCGAGCCGTGTCTGCAACTCGCCGGAGAGCGGGGCCGCGCCGCTGAGCAGGAAGCGCAGCGACGACACGTCGTACTCGTCGACCAGGGGCGTCAGCGTGAGGCCGAGGCAGACGGGCGGCACGGTGTAGAGCACGGTGACGCGATGCTCCGCGATGAGCGACAGCATCCCGCCCATGTCGAAGCGTCCCATCATCACCTGCGTCGCTCCGGCAGCGATGGCGCTCAACTGGAGCACGGTCATGCCGTAGATGTGGAAGAGCGGCAGGTGGACGAGCATGACGTCGCCGCGCCGGACGACGCCCTCCTCGCCGGTGCGTCCGAGGTTCTGCCGGACGTTGGTGTGGAGGTTGGCGTGCGTGAGCATGACGCCCTTCTGCAGGCCGGTGGTGCCGGAGGAGAAGGGCAGCGCAGCGAGGTCGTCCAGGGGGTCGAGCGTGGGCTCGGCAGGCGGGCCGTGCTGCGCCTCGATGAGCGACCAGAACGACGCCGCAGCGTCCTTCGTCTCAGCGATGAGGACGCGCTCCTTCACCCTATCGACGCCGGCAAGCGCGAGGTCGGCGGCGTCGGCGAGCGTGTGATGGACGATGAGCGCCTGCGCGCCGGACGCCTGCAACTGGTAGGCGATCTCGCGCTCGCGGTAGCCGGAGTTGACGGTGGTGACGGTGGCGCCCGCCTTGAGGATGCCGAAGAAGGCGATCTCGAACTCGGCGCAGTTGGGGGAGAGGATGCCGACGATGTCGCCCTTCCCGAGTCCCATCCCGGCGAGGGCCGACGCGAACCTGCCGGAGCAGTCGTCCAGCTCCGCGAACGTGAACCGGCGCTCGCCGTCGATGATGGCGATGTCGTCCGGCCAGCGCTCGGCTGCCTGTCGCAGCAGTCGCTGCACGGGCTCCGGGTTGTACGGGGCGAGGGATGGGCGGCTCATGGGCGTGAACGTAACCGACCCGCCGGTGGCAGTCAACGCGGACGAAGGGAGGTGGCGAGGACGCGAGCGGGCCTCCCGGCATGGTCGAGCGGCCCGGGGCGTCGTCCGCCAGCCCATGGCGTAGAATCCGCGCATGATCATCGACGTGCACGGCCACTACACGACGGCGCCGCCCCAACTCCGGGAGTGGCGCGCCCGCCAGATCGAGAGCGCCGGACGGCCGTTCACCGAGCCGCTGTCGATCAGCGACGACGAGATACGCGCGACCATCGAGAGCGGCCAGCTCAGGCTGCAGCGCGAGCGCGGAACGGACCTGACGCTCTTCTCGCCAACCGCGGGCGGGATGGCGCACCACTACGGCGACGCCCGGACGAGCATGGAGTGGACACGCACCGTCAACGACCTCGTTCACCGCGTCTGCGTCATGTTCCCGGACAACTTCGTGGGCGTGTGCCAGCTTCCCCAATCGCCGGGCGTATCGCCGTCGGAGTGCATCGCCGAGCTCGACCGCTGCGTCAACGAGCTGGGGTTCGTCGGCTGCAACCTCAACCCCGACCCTTCCGACGGCTACTGGACGGACCCGCCGCTGACCGATCGCTGGTGGTACGGGCTCTACGAGCGGATGGTGGAGCTGGAAGTCCCGGCGATGGTGCACGTCAGCATGTCCTGCAACCCGAACTTCCACGGGACGGGCGCCCACTACCTGAACGGGGACACGACGGCGTTCATGCAGTTCCTCACGTCGGACCTGTTCACGGACTTCCCGTCGCTCAGGTTCGTGCTTCCCCACGGCGGAGGGGCCGTGCCGTTCCACTGGGGCCGCTACCGGGGCATCGCCCAGGACATGGGCCGCCCACCCCTCGACGAGCTGCTGCTCGGCAACCTGTACTTCGACACGTGCGTCTACCACCAGGACGGCATCGACCTGCTGGTGCGGGTGATGGGCGCACAGAACGTCATCTTCGCGTCCGAGATGATCGGCGCGGTGCGGGGCATCGACGAGCGGACGGGCCGCTACTTCGACGATACGAAGCCGTACGTCGACGCGGTCCCGCGCATCACGGAAGCCGAGAAGCGACGGATATTCGAGGAGAACGCGCTGGAAGCGTATCCCCGGCTGCGGGACAGGCTAGCGGCCTCCCCCCACTGAGCTCCGTCCGCTCGGCCGGAAGAGCGCCGTCAGCGCGGAGATGACCGCCACTCCGCCGAAGACCAGGAAGGCTGTTCGCGCCGCCGACGTCACCGTCGCCGCATCCGCTCCGTCCAGCCCGGAGGGGCCCAGGCCGGAGGTGAAGATCGCCTCGCAGGACGCGACCCCCGTGATGATCCCGATGTAGCGAAGGGTCGGGACGAGGGCGGAGACGGTGCCAACACGGTCCCGCGGGGCCGCGCCCATGAGCACGGCCTGGTTCGGGGTCTGAAAGTGCGTATCGCCGAGGCCGCTCATGACCAGGATGGCCACGATAAGCAGGACCGGCGTGGCGGGATGGAGGCCCGCGAAGAGGAAGATCGCGACCGCCACGAGGCCCAGCCCGGCAGCAGTAGGCGCTCTTGCGCCGATCCAGTCGGAGAGGCGTCCGGCGACCGGAGAGAACACGATGACCGCTGCGGGATGCGCCAGCAATACGAGGCCGGCGGTCGCCGGCGGAAGGTCCCGCGCGATGAGCAGGTAGAAGGGCATCACGAAGAGGACCGCGACCATCGCCCCACCCGCCACGATCATCAGGACGACGGCAACCGAGAGCACCGGGTCCCGGAAGAGCCGTACGTCCAGGATGGGGCTCTCGATCCGGACGGAGCGGAGCGCGAAGGCCGTGGCCGCAGCCGCACTCAGCGGGAACATGAGGACGACCTGCGGCGACGTCCAGCCCTCGGCGGAGCCTCGATTCAGCCCCACGGCCATCAGGACCAGCGCCCCGGACAGCAGCGCCGCACCGACGAAATCGATCCTCCGGTCAGACGTAGCGTGGATGTTCCGCAGGTAAATCAGAGCGATGGCGAGACCGGCGAGCGCAAGCGGCGCCCGCGCCCAGAATATCGAGCGCCACCCCAGCGTCTCGAGGAGGATGCCTCCGAGGGCAGGACCCGACATGAGCCCGAACCCCGCGACCGAGCCCATCAATCCGAACGCCCTGCCTCTCTGGTTGGCCGGGAAGGCGTTCGACACGAGCCCGAACGAGACGGAGACCATCATCGCCGCTCCCGCGCCCTGGACCGCGCGGAGGACAACCAGAGCCAGGATGCCCGGCGCAACGGCGGCGCTCATGAGGCCGAGCGCGTAGACGGCAGCCCCGGTGGCGAAAATGGCCTTGTGGCCGAACTGGTCCCCCAAGCGACCCATCGGCAACGTGAGGCCAAGCACCACGAGTTGGTAGGAGAGCGCGATCCAGACGACCGTCGACGTGGATGCGTCGAACTGTTCAATGAAAGAAGGGAGCGCCAGCGCGACTATCGTGAAGTCGGACGTGCCGAGCAGCACACTCACCGCGCCTGCGCTGAGCACCGCTCGCCTCGAGCCGACGGTCTCACCTGCGGCGTTGGCTGCTATCGGCCACCCCCCTCGGAAACGGAGTATCCCGGCCGCGGTCCGGCGGGCCCGCGCTGGAGTCGTCCTGCAACGGGAGTCTGCCCCCAAAGGGCAGGATGGTCAAGCGTGCGCCACGAGGCCGGGGGCCGGGCTCGTCGGATGTTCTCGGCCCGCTATCGCCGCCAATAGGGGCGCTTCCCCATCGCCAAGCGTCTATAATCACCCCATGCAACAGAAAGAAGTCCGCCTGACCAGTCTGGCCACCTGCGCGGGTTGAGCCGGTAAGTTCAGCCCCGAGGACCTCGGCGAGGTCCTGAGCCATCTCCCCCACGTGCAGCACGACGACCTGCTCGTGGGGTTCGACACGAGCGACGACGCGGCGGTCTACCGCCTGACGGACGACCTCGCCGTCGTGCAGACGATCGACTTCTTCCCGCCGATCGTCGACGACCCGTACGACTTCGGCGCCATCGCGGCGGTGAACGCGCTGAGCGACGTCTACGCCATGGGCGGGACGCCTCTGCTTGCGCTCAACATCGTCTGTTTCCCCGAGGACCTGCCGAAGGAGGTGCTCGGGCGGATACTGCTCGGCGGGATGGACGTCGCGAAAGAAGCGGGCATCGTCATCGCGGGCGGCCACACGGTGAAGGACCGCGAGCCGAAGTACGGGCTGTCCGTGACCGGCATCGTCCGGCCCGATCGCATCATCACGAACGCCGACGCCGCGGCCGGCGACGACCTCGTGCTGACGAAACCGCTCGGCTCCGGGATCATCACGACCGCAGCCAAGGCAGGGGTCACCGACGACGCGACTATCGCGGGGGCCGTAGAGGCGATGCGGCAGCTGAACCGCGCGGGCGCGGAGGCGATGGTGGAGGCGGGAGTGAAGTCCGCGACCGACATCACCGGCTTCGGGCTGGCAGGGCACCTGCTCGGCATGCTGAAGGCGAGCGGCACCGCCGCGAAGCTGCGCTTCTCCGACATCCCGCTGCTGCCCGGCGTGCAGGAGCTCGCCGAACGCGGCGTCGTTCCGGGCGGAACGCGGAACAACCTCGATGCGTTCGACGCGCAGGTCGCCTGGGGCGACGGCATCACGGACGAAGAGAAGCTCATCTTCTGCGACGCCCAAACGTCGGGGGGTCTGCTCATCGCCGTGCCGTCCGCGTCGACGCAGGCGGTGCTGGACGGGCTGGCCCGACGCGGGGTCACGGGAGCCGTCATCGGCCGGGTCGTCGCGGAAGAAGAAGCCGCCAATACCATCGAGGTCGCGGCCTGACGGTGGGGGGACGACTCCCATGAGCGCGTACGACCTGCCGCCCGCGCCGTCGCGCAGCACAGAGGAGCTCGTCGCGGAAGCGTTGGACTCTGTGGAGACGGTCCTCGCCCTGACCGACGGGCTCGACGCCCGCCAGCAGCAGGGCCCCATGATCCCCATCGTGAACCCGGCGCTGTGGGAGGTCGGTCACGTGGGGTGGTTCTTCGAGAAATGGACGCTGCGCAACCTGTACGAGGCGTCGAGCATGGTCGCGCACTCCGACGCGCTCTACGACTCGGCGGCAATCGCGCACGATACCCGCTGGCGGCTGAGCTTCCCGACCTGGGAGGAGACGCGGGCGTTCGCGCGGAAGGTGGCCCACGACGCGACCGACCGACTCGGACAGGGCGAGCCGGACGCGCTGGAGCAGTACTTCATCCAACTCGCCACGATCCACACCGATATGCACGCAGAGGCGTTCACGTATACGCGGCAGACGCTGGGGTTCCCTGAGCCGGCGCTCCCTTCTTCGCCGCAGCCCGCGCCGCAGCCGGATTTCGAGCCGCACGACGTCGCCGTTCCGGGCGGAACGTTCACGCTGGGGGCTGTTCAAGGCGAACTGCCGTTCGTCTTCGACAACGAGAAGTGGGGGCACGAGGTCAGCGTCGGGCCGTTCGCCATAGCGGCCACCGCGGTGAGCAACGGGGAGTTCCTGCGTTTCGTCGAAGCCGGCGGCTACCGGGACCGCTCATGCTGGACGGACGAGGGTTGGTGGTGGAGGCAGGCGCTCGGGGCGGAGCACCCCGTCTACTGGCGCCGCGAGAACGACGGCACATGGCTGGTGAGGCGCTACGACGCCTGGACCCCGATCGACCCGCACGCCGCGATCATCCACGTGAACTGGCACGAGGCAAGCGCGTACTGCACATGGGCCGGGAGACGGCTACCGACGGAGGCCGAATGGGAGCTGGCGGCAGGCGGCGGCGCGGACGGCGCTCCGAAGCGCCGCTACCCGTGGGGAGACGAGCCGCCGACACCCGAGCGCGCGAACCTCGACTTCCGGGGCCGGGGCACAGTCGACGTGCGCGCGCACCCTGCGGGAGACACGCCGCTGGGTTGCCGCCAGATGGTGGGCAACGCCTGGGAGTGGACCGCGACGGAGTTCGGGCCGTACCCGGGGTTCGTCGCAGACCCGTACAAGGAGTACTCAGAGCCGTGGTTCAGCGGTCACAGGGTGCTCCGCGGCGGCGCGTGGAGCACGCGCAGCCGCCTCATCCGCAACACCTGGCGCAACTTCTATACGCCCGACCGGCGCGACGTGATGTGCGGTTTCCGCACGTGCGCGGCGTGATCACCCGGAGGTAGCACTCGTGTATATCGGCCTCGTGACGCCCGCCCCGCCGTACAGCCGGAACGGCAACCGCGTCACGGCGAACCGCTGGGCCGGGATCCTGCGGAGCCTGGGGCACCGGGTCACGATCAGCCAGAGCTACGACGGGCAGCACTTCGACCTGCTGGTGGCGATCCACGCGCTGCGGAGCGCGGAGTCTGTCGCGACGTTCAAGGCCCGCCGGCCGGACAGCCCCGTCGTCGTGCTCCTCGCAGGAACAGACGTGTACGGGCCGCTCTACGAGGAGGGCGGCGGCCCCGTCCTCGACGCGGCAGAGCGCATCGTCACGCTCCAGCGCCTGGCCATCGACGAACTCCGAGAGGAGCACAAGGGAAAAGTGCGGACCATCGTTCAGTCCGCCAGACCCACGCCCACGCCCGGCCCGTCGCCAAGCGCGCGCCACTTCGACGTGAGCGTCGTGGGGCACCTGAGGCCGGTCAAGGACCCGTTCCTCGCGGCGGACGCCACGCGCCGCCTGCCACGCGAATCCCGGATCCGCGTGCTGCAACTCGGCGACTCGATGGGCGGCGCCATGACCCGCCGGGCCAACGCGCTCGCGGCGAACCACCCACGGTACACGTGGATGCGCGGCCTGCCCGCGTGGCGCGCCCGCCGGTTGCTGAAGCGGTCGCAGGTGATGGTGATCTCATCGCTCTCGGAAGGCGGGGCCAATGTGGTGTCGGAGGCGGCGGTCGACGGGGTCCCGATACTGGCGTCGCGGATGCCGGGCAACGTGGGGCTGCTGGGCGACGACTATCCGGGATACTTCCCCGTGGGGGACAGCTCGGAACTGCGCCGGCTGCTGCTCTGCTGTGAGAACGACGGCACCTTCCTCGCTCATCTTCGGGAAGCCGAAGCGCCGCTGCGTTCGCTCATCGACCCCCAGCACGAGTGCGCCGACTGGGCCGCGCTTCTGGGCGAAGTCGGGCCTCGCTAGCGCGCGAGGCGGCGCATCGCCGCCGACACGAGATCGACGCCCAGCACCAGCAGCAGGTACCAGATGAGGAGCAAGGTCACAGTGGTGTAGTGGAAGTGGCTCAGGGCGATGCGGAACTCCATGCCGAGGCCGCCCGCCGCAACGAGTCCAACGACGATGGTCGTCCGTATGATGACCTCCCATCGGTAGAAGAGGTAGGTGATGAAGCGCGGCAGCGCCGCGGGGAGGATGGCGTAGGCGATGACCTGGAACCAGCCCGCACCGGACGTCCTGAGGGCGCGCGCCGGGCGTGTGTCGAGGCCTTCGACGACTTCAGCCGAGAGTTTGCCAAGGATGCCGAAGTTGTGAATGGCGAGCGCCAGCGCTCCGGGAATGATGCCGGGCGCGAAGATGAAGACGAGGAGCATCGCCCATATCAGCTCGGGTACCGAGCGGCTCAGCGCGTAGAAGAGGCGAACTATCCCGAGCCAGGCCGTCCAGAACGGGCTCCGGTACGGGGCCAGCTCGCCCACCATGACGTTGCGGGCCGCGAACATGAACGTCAGCAGCGCCCCAACCGCGGCCAGACCCGCTGCGAGGACGCTCATGGCGAGCGTGGACAGCGCCAGCCGCCCGGCCTCGGCCCACGCTTCGCCCTCCAGGTAGGCAGGCGTGGTCTCGCGGCCCACGCCGGCGAGGTCGCCAAGGAACGACGACGCCCGCGAAGCCGTCTCGCCGGAGAAGAAGCCGTGGCTCGGCCACGACTGCCCGAAGATGAGGTAGGTCCACGAGGTGAGGATGAGGACGACCATCACAAGGACGGAGCCTGAGAGGAAGGTCAGCCTCGGAGGCGTGCGCCCAGTGGTGTAAGCGCTGGTCGGTGTCGAGCTCATGGCGCGAGCCTCCGTCGCACCTGGGAGCTCCAGAGGTCCACGAGCACAACCATGGCCACGAGGACCCAGAGGAACGTCCAGACGCGGGAGTAGGCGAGGTCTGCGAGGGCGATCTGCACCTGGAACCCCAGCCCCCCGAGCCCGACCCAGCCGAGCACGGCTGCCGACCGGATGCCGCATTCCAGCCTGTAGAACGTGTAGGAGACCATGTCCGGGAGCGCCATCGGCAGGCGTCCGAACAGGAACACCCTCCACTCGGATGCGCCGGAGCGCCGGAGTGCGTCGAGCGGGGCCTGCGGCACGTCCTGCAACAGTTCAGAGTAGATGCGGCCCAGGATGCCTCCGTAGGGGATGCCGAGCGCCAGCACGGCTGCCATCGGCGAGAGGCCAATCGCGGCAACGAGGAGGAGCGCCCAGACGAGTTCATGGATGGCGCGGAAGAAGGCGAGGATGCCTCGCGCGACACCCACCTGCGCGACCATCCCTGCTCGCGATCGGGCCAGCGTTCCGGAGGCAATCACGCCCAACGGGATGCCGATGAGCAGGGCGACCGTCAGCCCCGCGACCGCATAGACCGCCGTCTGCCAGGCGGCAGCCACCGCTGTGCCAAGCAGGTCCGGCGAGAGGTCGGGCCGGACGAAGGCACCGAGAGTTTCGCCGATCGCGCTCACTCCGCGCGGCTTGAAGACGCCGTCGGTCCAGTCGATCCCGAGGAGGCTCAGCGCGAAGGCGCCGATGAGGATGAGGGTGATGGCCCGCCGGCTCTCGATCGCGCGAGGACGCGCCACGGATGCGGGCGGCTCAGACCTCACTCCGCAGCCCCTCAATCTCGTACAACTCCTCGAGCACGTGGTCGTGGATGCTGAACGCGGGCACATCGAACTGCACGAGCCCGTTCCGCAGTCCCACGATGCGGTCGAAGAACTCGCGGGCGAGGTCGATCGAGTGGATGCTGGCGACGAGCGTTTCGCCCTGCTCCTCGGTTACGTCGGTGAGCAGGCGGACCACCTCTCTCGCTCGCGCGGGGTCGAGCGAGGCCACGGGCTCGTCCGCGAGGACGACGGTGGGGCGCTGGACGAGCAACCGCGCGATCGCGACCCGTTGCTGCTCGCCTCCGGAGAGGCGTCCGGCGCGCTGGTGCGCGAGGTGCGTGACGCCGACGCGCTCGAGCGCGTCGAACGCCAGCCGCTGCTCGCGGGGCCAGACCAGCGAGAGCAACGATGTGCCGAAGCTCCACTCGCCGAGCCTTCCGGCCAGCACGTTGTGCAGCACCGACAGGTTCGGGACGAGGTCGAACTGCTGCGCGATCATGCCAACAAGGCGGGCAAGTTCACGGCCAGGACGAAGGCTGGCGAGGTCACGCCCGCAGAGCTCGACAACGCCGGTCGTCGGGGCGACGGCGCCCGCCATGAGGCGCAGGAGCGTCGTCTTTCCGGCGCCGCTCGGCCCGATCACGGC
>DAOUJK010000029.1:0-9211 GCA_034422795.1 Dehalococcoidia bacterium
GTTGCGGCCAAACTCGCGCTGTACTCGGCCATGAAGGCTCAGCGCGTCAGCGGGACAGACCTTGCCCGCAGGCTCGGCATCAGCGAGGCGGCGGTGCGCAAGATGGCCAACCCAGACGACCGCTCGAACATGGATCGCGTACAACAGGCGCTCAGGGAGTTGGGGCATAGCTTGAAGGTCGAGGTCACCGTCGCCTGACGAGCATTGCGCATGGTCACAAGGCAGTTGCCGTCTCCGCGGCTACGGAGGCTGTCCTCCGGGGGCGCAGCGAGGTGAACATCCCGCAGGGCTCGGTAGTGTGTCAGTTTGGTCGTAGGGGTGACGGCAGGCGTTAGAGGAGCATCAGGATCTCGGCCCCGCTTGTCAATGTAGACTTCACTGCGTAGAGTGGATTTAGGCGCTGTGACAATAGGAGGGGTTGAACTAATGCGAGGGTCTATCGGAGAGCGCAGGCCAGCGGACCCAGTGCAGCGAGCCTTCATGGTCGCGCAGATCGCGACGGGCGAGCGCGAGGAGAAGCTGCCGCGCAACCAGCGCAAGGGCGGCCCGCGACGTGCCGCCGCACTGACGCCCGACGAACGCTCGGTCATCGCTCGCAAAGCCGCAGTTGCCCGCTGGAAGAAGAGCGCATGACGGCACCGACGCCGCAGTGCAGCAACTGCAACTTCTTCGAGCTCGAACAGGGCGGCTCGATCTTCGGCATTTGCCATCGCTATCCTCCCCACAAGCCTACCCCCCCAGCAGGTTACTCAATATGGCCTGTCGTGAAGACGCGGGACTGGTGCGGCGAGCATGCGTTTCCGATAGGCGTCATCGCCGCGTACACGGAGCCCGTGCGGTAAGGGGCAAAGGAAGTGACCGACATGAGCAGGACAGGGAAGCAGCTGGCCGATGATCTCCGCAAGTGCATCAATACTGCCCCGCCTGGTACGAAGGTTCGTGAGACGATGCTATGGGTCATTCAGTACACCACCGAATTGTCTCCAGGACTGATCGATGAAATCGCCGCCGATGCCGGGGCCGACAAGCATCGGATGCGCGATGCATTCAATCTCGCGCCGTTCGTCCGCCTCGTGAACGAGTGATGGAGACGCTCGCCATCACCGCCGCATGGCTGCTGCTCCCCTTCGCCATTGCCGCCCTCTTTGCCGTGCTCGTGGCGCAGCTCCTGCAAGGCAGGCGCTGACGCCGGTTCCCCGCGCGCGAGGAGCCGCACCTCGGCTATGCGGCAGCCTGTTTCTCGGCGCGGACCATAGTCCATGCAGAGTCCGTGGGCGTCCGGTTCACCCAGCAACGCCAATGTCAACAGGGTCGGTCGCGTCATTGGTCGTCTCCTTGCGTTCCGGGTCCGCATCTGTATTCTCGCGGGAATCATCCCGACCAGATGCCGCAGGCATCCTCCAGCAGGCGGAGGGCATCATAGTTCACCGCCCGAGTCGTCGCTCTGACGGCGCAGGCAGCACGAAGCCCTGTGCATGGCCCCGGCAGCGGCATTACTGTGGTAGTGTCCCTTACGGAAACAGGGGATGACGACTCGACATTGCATCCCCCTGCTGGCGGCACTGGCGGTGTCTGGAGCCTTCGCCTGTGCAACGCCTGGGCCGACACCGACGTGGTGCAGCTCCTTCACCGACTACGATGCGGTCTACACGATAACGTTCCCTGGCGAGGGCATAGGGAAGGTGGAGGCCCGCTACTCTCGGAGGGGTTCCCATGTGCAGGAGACAGGAACCGCCTTGGACGGTACGTTATCGGGCAAGGTAGAGCGCGTCCTGTGGGATGGCACGATGTACCGGCGGTCCAGCCCGCCGGATTATCCGGCGGGCTACGGCGAATGGCGGGTGTCCGGCAGAGACTTGGGCGCCCCTCCGCGCTTGTACTGCGCTGAGCCGCGCCGCGTGCCGAGGGCTCCCAGCGTTGCTCATAGCACGCACACCATCGACCGGGGGGATGGCCCCGAGACGTATGAGTGGTGGTACGACTCGGGAGGGCGTCCCGTGCGGGAACGGCGGACACTCCCTCTTCCGGACGGCGGGACCTACGTGGTGAACGCCATCTACTCGGGGCACGGGGAGCCGAATGTGATCGAGCTGCCGGTTCCGACCCCTACGCCTCCGCCCGACCCCGACGCGCTCACGGTCGAGGAGTACGCGGCATACTGCGGCAGGGTTGCTTCCGAGATGCCGGACTTCGGCACCGGCATGGACGTAGGCGACGAGCTTGCTGACCAGGCGAGGTACCTCCGGGTGGAAGCCGGGCGGATCAGCCCGCCCGCTGTGCTCTACGAGTACCACTGGCTCCTGACGGAACTGTTCGATCTGATGGTCTACGCCGGGCTGGTCGTTGAGGCGGCGACGGACAGTGAGGAGTCGGACGCCCGCGAGATCGAGGCTGCGCTCGCACAGATGCTGGGCACCCTGAGTGAGGTCTCTTCGGATCTGGAACGGGTCAATCGTACCCTGGACCCCGCTGTCAAACGGGTGCTCGAGGAGCACGGATGCTAGACTGGCCGTTTGAGCACCCGGGAGGGCGCTGGGGACCCGGTTGACCGCGCTGGATCGTGTGCTGCTCACCGGGGCTGTCGGCGTCCTCCTCCGTCGTTGGCGTCCTTGCGCTCCTGACGTACCTCTAACGCTTGGACGTCCACTCCCATGACCTACCTGACTAGACCACAAACTCTGCTCCTCATGTTGGCAATCGCCCTGTTGCTGGGCGGCTCCTATGCGTATGTCTCCTATGCCATGGCCTCGAGCGTCACAACGCCAGACAGGAGCGTGGCGGACGAACACCCCAACGACTACGGCCTGCCCTATGAGGATGTGATGTTCTCGCCGCGAGGCGACGAGTGAGGTGGCATCGTTCTCCGGGGCTGGCTCATCGGAGCGACGGACATCGGCGCTAGACCGGCGGTCGTGGTGATCCATGGCCTCAACAGCAACCGTGCAGGAGACAACGCCTTGGTGTTGACGAGCAGGCTCTCCGGCCTCGGCTACACCGTCCTGCTGTTCGACATGCGGGGCCACGGTGAATCGGACGGCGACCAGTTGGCGGCCGGGTACCTCTAGCGGTGGGATATTCTCGGCGCTTACGATCTCCTGGTGGACAGGGGCGTGCCGCCTGAGCGCATCGGCATCCTGGGCAACAGTATGGGCGGCGCGACCGCCGTGCTCGCCGCCGCCGAGGAGCCCACGATAGGAGCCCTGGTCGTGGACAGTGCCTTCGCCGCCCTGCGGGACATGATCGCGCAGGAGACCGCCCGCACTACTGTCTTCCCGGAGTGGATGGTGCCGCTGTTCATACCGGGCATGAGCCTCGCATCAAGCATTCTGTACGGGATCGACATCGGCGCGGTCGTGCCCGAACGGGCAGCGGCAACGCTCGACTACCCGGTCCTCATCATCCACGGCGACGCGGACACCCGCATCCCTCCGCAGCAGAGCGGCCGTATCCATGCCGCCGCGCCGACGGACAGCGAGCTGTGGCTGGTTCCAGGCTCCGACCACGTCGACGCTTTCCTGGACTATCCCGACGAGTACGTCAAGCGCCTCGATGCCTACTTTCGCGGCCAGCTTCAGAGGCAAGGCAGCTAGCGCTCTCACGGATCCGACCCGCTATCGGCACCATGGTCGGTGTGAGGTGTCGCGGTGGCCACCGGCATCGCAGTTCCAGCCGTGATAGGCCGGGTCAAGCGACACATGACGCGTCAGCCTACAGTTTGCTTTGCCGCCTTCGTCATCTCGTAGCGAACCGGGTTCTTTCCCGGGTTGCTTATTTTGACTCCCCAGCCTTCCAGCACAGGCCAGATGTTGTTTTTGAATTCTGCGCCAAAGGGCGAGCCTTCAAGCGACGCCAGCGGATGGTCGGCCCAGTGCGCCCTGATGACTGGCTGGCAGTCGGTGCTCTTGAACTGGCCCACCTCCACATGCCGCACCACCGCCCTCGCCATGTCGCTGTACACCTCCTGGGTGGTGTCCGGCCCGTTCGCCGCCCCAGCCGCTTCCGTCGAGGCCAAGACCGATCCCCGACGACCCTGCCTCTTGCTGTTGTTCTTGACGAGGTGGAGCTGGTCGGGCGGAAAGAACCGTTTGACCGTTGCCGACACGGACCCATCCCGGTCGGTGACCACCCAAAGGAATGGGGCCTTTCCGTCCGATATGGGAATGCCGGGTTCGTCCCGGATAGCGACGTACAAGGAGATGAAGTCGCTGTCGTCGCTGAATACGGCGATATGGGTAACCCTTTTCTGAAGTAGGTCGGCCATGGCGTTGGCGGCTATGGCGACGTCCGCGGAGTTCTTGGTGGGCGACCCGCTGAAGTGCTGGGTCCCGTAGACCGCCACCTCCAAGCCATCGAACCGGCTCGTCGCCCAGAGCCTCCACAGCTCCACCCGGTCCGCTGGCGCGTACAGTGTCAGGCGGGACAGTGGCGGCACCTGCTCCGGCCAACGTTCAACCAGGTCCTCAATCATCATCTGGCCGCCGTCGTGCAGGTTCTCTAGGTCCACGTACAGACCGGAGCGCTCCACCTCGTCCTTACAATCTCGGTCGTCCTGACTCGCATCTTCGTCTACCAATGGCTTCCCCCGGGTTTCTGGATGTTACGAGCCCTCTAATTGGACGCCACCCATGGCATATTGGTCAGCTTCCCTTGAGGCTCGCGTCTGAACACGCGTCTCAAGCCTCCTCCCGGGCGCGACCCTCGCTCATCACTAGGAGGCGTGGATGCCGCTGAGGCGGGCCTTCGCAGCTTGAAGGCGGTGACGCACTGACGCAATGCGCCCGCGAGTTGGGACCGGCTAGGGTACGAATCGGTCCGCTGAAGTAGAATATAGCGGAATCGGGAGTAGGACGCGACCGCTACCTCTGCGCTCCTGAACAGGGCGGGAGCATCGGGGCAACCGCGGCGGTAGTCCGGCTGGCTGCAGAGGGGGATAGATATGTACGACTCTAAATGGATTCTCTACACCATAGCCGGCTTCGTTGGCTCGGTGTACCTGTTGGGGTGGCTGCGAGCGGTTGTGGGTGGGGCGGAGGCAGGGTTCTTGCTCTTGTCTGGAGCGTTCTTTGTGGTGGTGTTTATGCTGCCTTGCAGCGCCGCGGTGCATGACTGCTCCAGGCCCGGTTCGCGCCGCCGATGATATTCACCATGTCGAATAGCCTAAGGAGGAGTACATGGCTGAATCGAAAGTGATGATTGGGTTGATTGGACCGTCAGTCGCAGTAAGTGGTGAGTTTCCACGCAAAATGCGGAATACCGTGGAATGGTTCTCACGCCGGAAAGTAAACAGGCCGCAGGGTTACATCGATTTTGCCCAAAAATCCGAAATGTCCTTCCCTTCCGAGTTAGCGAAACACAGTTGGATGCTCTGACTGAATGGATCGAACGCATGAGCAGTCGACTCTCCTACTTGTATTTTGCGGTTAGGTTCTGTCTTTCGGCGAATCTTGAGGTCAGCATCCACCTGTCGTTGCACCGAGCGCAAAGCACCTGGATATATGCGCACGTATCGACGACCGTTGTGGTAACGTGCATACAGCAACCTGATTCCGGCACCAAGTATGAATTGGGGCCACGGGTTGAGCCTACGCTCGCTTTCCACCTTTTCTATGTGCCACGACTCCCGAAACTTATCTCTAGGAGCGATGTGTGCCATGTCATCGTTACCAACCTCCCTAATCATATCTCGTGTGGTCTTGCCAGGCCCTACGATTTCGTCCAGCCAATCGGTCAAAGGCATCATAGAGCTATCAGCAACAGCGTGTCCAAACAATGCGTGAGGAGTAAGAAATACGGGCATCATCGCCAGCTCAGATACATCATGGGACACCTGCATTGACCGGAGGTGAATGTTCCCGGTGTGCAGATACTCCATGACGTTTGAGGAGTTGCCTCGGTGCTCAGCGCATACCCAACGGTTCAAACTGTTCCGGTCCGTGAGTAGCGCACGCAGGGTCACTGCAACCGGGCGATAGGCTGACATTTCGCCATCAATGATGTATCGCCCGACAGCAGCTTCTAATTCATGCAGGTGCTCTCTTACTTCGTCCTTCAATCTTAGTTTCTTCTCGTCGCACATAACACCCCCTCTCTCTGTGTCACAGTCTACCACCACCGCAACATGGGGATTGGTCAAGCACTCGTTGACACCTCCTACCCCTACGCCCTATCCTCTCCTCAGAGTCGCTACCGGGAGGGCAG
Organism: Dehalococcoidia bacterium; assembly: GCA_034422795.1. Classification (GTDB taxonomy): domain Bacteria; phylum Chloroflexota; class Dehalococcoidia; order Lucifugimonadales; family Australimonadaceae; genus Bin16. The sequence continues at coordinate 6,199 of DAOUJK010000029.1, forward strand.
CATGGCAAGCAGGCAGCAACGACAGCAGGCATGGAACAACACCCCTCGCATCCCCGGCAAGAACCCAGGGCAGTGGCGGCGAGACGTAGCGGGTAACCCGATCTTCCGGGGGGCATACGGCAAGAACGGCCCCAAGAGCTGGGAGGTTGATCACAAGAAGCCTCGCTCCAAGGGCGGATCCAACAACCCCCGCAACCTACAGGCCATGCAGACCAGTGAGAACCGCCGTAAGAGTGATCAGTACCCTTACATACCCGCCCCCAGCGCACGCAGCTTCTGGCCACGCATCCGCAGTCGGTGATATAGATTAGATGCCAACTGCAACGCCTGAACCAGCGGCTACCGGTGCCGCAGATGGAGTCTTGTTTCTAGAGCTCGTGGTAATCGGGCTCGTAGCCGCCGCGTTCATCGCACTATTGGCCGTTGCTTGGGCGAAGTGCAAAGGAGAGGACTTAGGAAAGCTGATCGAGAAACTTAAGTTTCATCCGATCCGTCTCAACATACTGCTAATCAGTGCGTTTGTCTGGATCGTGTGCTTGGGAATCATCACGCTGATTGGTATAGCCGTAACCAGAGGTACGGGCGACGACAACAACCAGTTTGTGATCGGTGCGTTGGTTGGCCTGCTAGGTAGCGGGATTACTGCGCTCGCCGGTCTAGGGACGACGCTTTTGAACGAAGGATCTGAGCGGTCGTCTAGGCCGTGCGAACCCTTACCACAGACGCCCAAGTCCGAGGATCAGACCCGTCATAATGACGCCGGTGGCTGCTAGGGCCAGCACAACTACTAGAAGTACAAATAGTGGGTCCATAGAACGAGTATACCGTAGCAACCCCCGTTCCACGCGCCGCGCTGCGCTCGATTGACAGGTCGCATCCGCTCGTACTAGCGTCCTGGAACCTATAGAGGAGGTGACTCATGCGCGTTACGTTGGCGTTCTCGCTGCATTTCTCCTTGTTGCTGTTCCTCACCGCTGTGGTGACATTATCCGCCCGCGCTGATACAGACCCCGGCGTGTACGCCCCCTTCGCCGCAATGGCCACTGCTCTAATAGCCCTGTCTCGCGGCTTTCGTATCCCCTTTCCCGGCATGGGGCGACGCGCTCCGGACGTGTTTATTGGTTTAGGTACTCTGTGGACTGCCTATCTCTGGTCGTTAGATGCTACCGGCTCTGATTCTCGTATTCCCGATATTCCGGGAGAGCTTTGGTTGGCGTTGGTATTGTTCTGTGCCATATCTCTCAGCCTGCTCTGCGCTGGCCTGGCAATAGACTTAATGAACTGGATCGAGTCCCGCCAGAAGTAGATATCCAGGGCCTCAAAAATCTCCCCTTCGTTTACTTTGCGATGTAAGTTCCGGATGCTTTTGATGCGCTCAAGTGCGCAGGTTTCGAGCACGAAGAGGTCGAAGGCTCAAGTGTAGAGTGGTACTCACAGGAGGTGGTCACGCGCTTGCTGGTGACAGCAGCGACAGCCGTCCAAATGGCACTCAAAGATCCCGCTGCAGACCCTCCGACATTACAAGGTTGGCTAACCGAAGAAGCTCCAGCGTACATGGAGGCAGCACACGGGGCTGTGTCTGCGCCGGAAGCACAGCAGTTGAGGCGCTGCTGGCTTGGCTAGCTGCCTTGATTGATCCTGGGGACACGTACACTCCTGATCAGCGCGCATAATTCACATTAGGTAAACCAGCGCGGCCATGGATCAGCCCACGGCGGCATCAGGCTCAACCGTGGCGTACTCCCTGGTTGGATCCATGCAGATGTCGATGAGACTTACGAATCGGCAAGAACCGCCGCAAACTTCATCTAAGGCTCCCTTGAGGTCGAGAAGCCGAGGGCTGCATGCGCCATGATCACGTCGAGCGTTGACATCCGACGACGCTCGTGGTATCTCTTGCTCTACCACCCCTACCGATTCGACGGTAGGGTCGAGACCGCCCCATGGGGCGGTCTCTGTCTTTGTCTGGAGTAGAGATTGATTACAAACCTGTACATAGACGGCTTCAACCTCTACTACCGTGCCCTGAAGGACACGCCGTTCAGATGGCTTGACCTGCGGAAGCTGGCCGAGACCCTCTTTCCCCAAGACAATATCCGCAGGGTCTGCTACTTCACGGCGCGGCTCGACGTGCGCCCAAATAACCCTGGGCAAGCCCAGCGCCAGCTCATCTACCTGAGAGCCCTGGCGACGCTGGAGGGCTTCGACGTCTACTACGGCGTTTTCCGGTCCGGTGTCAAACGTCGTCCTCTGGCCGAGCCAGCGGCGGGGCTGCCACCTTACGTTCTAGTCAGGGATTCGGAGGAGAAGGGATCGGACGTCAACCTCGCTACCCGCCTCCTGGTGGACGGGTTCAACGGTGAGTACGAGCAGGCCGTCGTCGTGTCCAACGACGCCGACTTCGCGGGGGCGATGCGGTATGTTAGGGATGTCTTGGGCCTGCGGGTCACGCTAGTCAACCCCGATCTCAGGAACAGCAGCCCGAGGGAGTTGGCTGACGCCGCCACCTACGTCAGGCGGCTCTGGAAGAGCCATCTGAGACGGAGCCTGCTTCTCGACACGCTTCGGGACGAGGTCGGAGCTATCCGAAAGCCGGGTGGTTGGTGAGAGACCCACTAGCAGACAATCGCCCCCCGAAATCGACTCATTCGCAACTCAGAGCCCGCTGACTTCTCCTGTTGAGCCAAGGTTAGGGATTAGCCCCCACGCACATGCGACACGAGCCTCTTGACCCGTGCTTGGGAAGAATCAGACCATCAACCTATACCCTCTTGCGCAGGGACAAGAGACGTAGGAGGACATCTCATATGAACGAACGACAGAATTCGACCCCGGCAGCCCTCTACGCGAGGGTCTCCAGCGATCGGCAGGATATCGACCTCTCGGTGTCGGCCCAGCTGCGTGCGCTGCGCGAATACGCCAAGGCGAACGGCTACCGCGTGGTTCGCGAGTACGTCGACGAGGCCGAGAGCGGCCGCATCGCCGACCGCCCGCAGTTCAGGGAGATGATCGA
>DAOUJK010000030.1:0-3237 GCA_034422795.1 Dehalococcoidia bacterium
TATTCATCGACGCTCTCGATGATGCCCTCAAGCAGCCTGCCGGTGGCGTTGTCCTCGGCCTGCTCGGTGATGGACACCACGCGGATGCCCTTGCGCCGCAGCTGGGCCTTGAAGGCCACGGCGTGCTCGCGCTTGCGGGTGAAGCGGCTGAACTTCCAGACGAGGATGACGTCGAAGGAGGCATGGGGCTTGTTGCCCTCCTCGATCATATCCCTGAACTGGGGCCGATCGGCGACGCGGCCGCTCTCGGCCTCGTCCACGTACTCGCGGGCCACGGAATAGCCGTTGGCCCTGGCGTACTCCTTCTCTGCGTTGTCTTGTTATGGCTGGGTCAATCTATTCGTGACGGTCGCAAGCGCCAGCTCTGAGGCCCTCTGCGTGATGTGGTCCGGCAATCGAGTGGATCGGCTGACCATCTGCAACGCCGTCCTCGCTTGCCCCGCCCGGATCAATGTCCGCGCCGGTTCAACGCGCCAAGACATAGCATTGTCGAAGGTGCAGTTCAATTCGCTGGCAATGACGTCTGCAATCTCGTTGTCGGGTAGATTGAAGTCTGCCAGCAACTCATAGTAGGTCACAAAGGTCTGCTTGCCGATGATGCCCAGATACCGCTCTACTTTGGCTTCGTCCATTTGCCGCCTTTCCCTTTCTAGCGGCCTTCGGCCTCTCCCACCTCGGATAAGTTGTGAAGTCACTGAGGGCCCGCATCTGGGCGGATACGGACAGGTCCACATCCCGCCGGTCGCTGGATACCCTGGCGTAGAGCGCAGCCGGAGTTAGCAGTTGTAGGGGCTTCTCCTTCATGCTGTTCTCCTGCTCTGTTATATCTATGAGTTTCTACCTTCAAGCTCTGTGCTGGCGCTACTCGCTCACCAAGACGTCTATCGTGGTGCCAAGGGCACTGGCGATGCGGACCAGGGCCGAGGCCGATCCCGGTTTTAGCCCCCGCTCAATCTCGGAGATGTACCCTGAGGCAAGGCCGGTTCTCTCGGACAACTCCCTCAGGGTCATGCCCTGGTGGCTCCGAAACGCCTGGATGGGACCCTTCCCCCGCATGATGGCGAGAGCGACCTCGTGGGGGACGCGCACGCCATCGTCCGCGTCCTGGGCAGCCAGCATGTCCTCAAGCTGGCCGTTGCGCTCGACGAGGGCATCGTACTCCCTTCGAGTCATGGTGACAGTCTCTTCGCTAGTCATAAGCCTCCCTCCTGTGTCGGACTCTCAGGACTATGAGGGTTGAGGGCTCGCCATGTTCAGTGGTGAAGATGACGCGGTGATGGCCGACTCTCAACCGCCTGTAGGGGCTGCCAGTCAGTGCGATGACCTGCCTGGCAAGAGATGGGGGGTTCTCGGCATACTGCTCAATCTTGGCGATGATGCGCTCTCTGTCCCGTGTAGCGAGGCGGCGCATATCCCTGATGGCCCGTGTCCCCCATTCGATTTGCATTTTCTCATACACACCCCCAATGTTCTCAAATAGAGATCAGCGGGTCAAGTGGCCGGTCCCAGAATCCAGGGTCTTTTCATTATCGTCCTAAGCCAAATAGCATCTGGCCTCTGTCATTCTGAACGAAGCGGAGCGGAGTGAAGAATCTGCTGGCAGACAGATGCTTCGACTACGTTTCACTCCGCTCACCATAGCAATGACAAGACCCTGAGGTCCGAAGTGGCTTACCCGGCGGTAATCTTGATCGCCGCACGCACTGTGCGGAATGGACTGGCGGAAGTCAGGTAGCTGCCGTACACTTCCGGCAGCGTCTCTCCAAATCACCCTGAATCAGCTTCACCAAACTCCATATCCTCAATCAGCTACCCTGGAGACCAGCATGGCATTTGAAGACCAATACAAAGCCCTGGAGAGAGTTTTGCAAGCAGATTGAAAAGGACAAGAATCACGGCGTGGAGAGCAAGTTGGTGCACAACATAGAGCCAAGGGAGCCTGTGGACTTCGTGCTGATCGGCATGGAGGCATCAACTGGTGGGACGGGGAAGAAATCGGGAGAGACGTAGGCGTACACCTCGGTGCCGGACCAATGCGGCGCGTCCCACTCGAACGTCATCTGGTCGGTCCCCGCGACGCAGTTCAGGTTGGCCACCGGCGAAGGCGGCCCCACCACCGGCGCGGCCTTGACCGTAACGGTGAAGGCATCCTCCACCCTACCGACGCAAGTCGTAGTCTCGTCCTGGAACCTGAGTTGGATAGGAGGGCAGGAAAGATTGCGTCCATACTTGTCTCCTCCTGGAATTTCAGCCGGAGCCGGTGTACGCGCGGATGACCTCCAGCAGCTCCGCGTAGGTGATCTTCCCGGCGATGTAGTCCCTGGCCGCCTGCCTGTATTCCGACACGTCGATGGCCCCGTCGCCGTTCGCGTCGTATCGTGCCGCAGCGCCCGAGAGCGTGGACGACTCCGGGGCAGGCGTAGGTGTCGGGTCCGGATCAGGTGTGGGAGTTGGAGTCGGTGTAGGCGTCGGCTCGGGCTCGACGGCCTGAGTCACAGACACGTCGAATGCGTCGCTCACCCGGTTGCCGTCCGAGTCCCGGGCCGTTACCGTGATCGTCGCCGTTCCCTCAGCCACTCCGGCCACAGTCAGTGTTGACCCGTCGGAGGCCGCCGACACGGTTGCAACGGACTCATTAGACGAACTGACTGTGATGGTCAACGCGTCGCCGTCTGCGTCGCTGAACACCCCGGACAGGGACACGTCCCGCCTCGCTCCCACCTCCAGTCCGCTCACGTCCGCCAGAGACGAGGCCACCACAGGCGAGGCTTTCACCCTCACCGTGAAGGTGTCCGATACCGTGCCGCCATTGCCGTCGTTCGCCGTAACCGTGATGGTCGCAGCACCCCGGATCTTCGCCGTCACCGTCAGCGAGGATCCATCGGACGATACAGACACCGTTGCAACGGACTCATTGGACGAACCGGCTGTGATGGCCAGCGCGTCGTTGTCGGGGTCGTCGAACACCCCGGACAGCGACACAGTCCGCGTGCCGCTCTCGCTGACGATGGTGGCGTCTGATATAGCAGAGGACACCGTGGGCGCCCGGTTGGCCGGGTCCTGTTGCTGCCCGCCGGACTCGATCTCCCACAGCGCTGCGGCCACCGGAACCCAGCGCGTGCCCCAGTCCTGGTCGGCCAGCGCCTGGGCCTCAGCCGCAGTCATGGGCGTTATCGACAAGTCCGACACCGTCTCGCCGAAGGCCAGCAGCGCCCGGTCCCAGCGGTCGGTGTGCGC
>DAOUJK010000031.1:0-61696 GCA_034422795.1 Dehalococcoidia bacterium
GAGAGCGCAGAGACGTGCCCAAGCGTACATGGCAACCGAAGAAGCGGCGCCGCCAGCGGCGTCACGGGTTCATGGCGCGCATGCACACGCCGGGCGGCCGCAGGGTGCTGAGCGCACGACGCCTGAAAGGCCGCCACCGTCTCGCGGTCTAAGGACCACCTTGCGGGATTCGTCTCCCCATGACGGGGCAGGGTATCAGCCGCGCGCAGCGGCTCCGTCGCCAGCGCGATTTCCAGGCTTTGCGCGAGAACGGTGCCTCGCGGGCGCATCCCCTGCTGGTCATGCGGGCGATGCCGAACTCGCTCCCGCACACCCGCTTCGGCTTCGTCGTCAGCAAGCGCGCCGCGCCACTCTCCGTTACCCGCAACCGCGTGCGCCGCAGGCTGCGGGAGACCGTCCGGGCGCTGCATTTCCAGGATGGTTGGGACGTGCTGCTCATCGCCCGGAAGAGCACGGCAGACGTCCCGTTCGCCGCGTTGCAGGCGGCTACCGCGTCGCTTGCGCGCAGGCTGCGCCTGCTGGCACCGGAGGAGCGCTCAGGAAACGATGGGGAAGCGAATCATGATACGTAGGGCCGCCCTGGTGCTGATCTCGGTCTACCAGCGGGTGCTGTCACCCTATTGGCCGTCGTCGTGTCGCTACGAGCCCACCTGCTCCCACTACGCGCAGGAAGCGATCGGCGTGCATGGCACGCTGAAGGGAGGCTGGCTGACACTGAAGCGGCTCGCCCGCTGCGCCCCCTGGGGAGGCAGTGGCTACGACCCCGTGCCTCCGCGGCACGCCAACGTGAAAGAGAACACCGGAACAGGCCTCGCATAGGCCGTCTTCCGGTAACAGTGGAGCGTGCGCTTCCGGCGGGTGCTCACAGAAGGATGCACAGGTTGAACCAGACCGGCGCTTACCCCGGCCGGCCGGGGCTCTCCCCCGCGCTCGTACTGCTCATGGCCATCGTCCTGGCCGTCGTGCTGGCCGGGTGCGCGCAGAGCAGGAATGCGGCGACGCAGAGTTGGTCCGGCGTCGCGGTCGCGGGTGATTCCACGTTCATCGGCACGCGTGAAGGGCGGCTCATCAAACTCTCACTGGACGCCGGTCTCGCCCAGACCGCGCCGTACCAGGTCCCTCAGCCGGACAGGGAACAAGGCTTTCCCGCGCTCTACGGCACGCCGACTGTCGATAGCGGACGTGTCTACCTGGGAACGTACAACGGTATCGTGCTCTCGCTCGACGCGGCCAGCCTCGGCGACGCGCACACCTTCGAGATAGACGGCAACGACCTCGCGAAAGGCATCGCGGGCTCGGCCGTGCCGCATAACGGCGCGCTGGTCGTGGCGGCAACGGAGGACGCGGGAGCGGGCAGGCTCTACGTGCTCGAAGCCGGGAGCCTCGTCGAGTCTTGTCGCTACCCTGCTCGCAACGAACCGCCCGTGGGGCAGTTGTGGACGACGCCGGTAGTCCGTGACGGCATCGCCTACTTCGGGGACCAGAGCAAGCGTGTGCATGCGGTCTCCATAAGGGATTGTCGCCCGGTCTGGAACGAGCCTGCGCAACTGGACGGAGCGGTGGTCGCGCCCCCGGTCATCGCGGGGGGGTACCTGTACCTGGGCGCCTTCGACCGCGCGTTCTACCGGGTGAGTCTCGCCACGGGCGCAGCAGAGAAACTGTTCGAGGCGAACAACTGGTTCTGGGGCGCCGCCGTGACGGACGGGACGACGATGTACATCCCCAACATGGACGGCAACATATACGCGTACAACACTGCCTCGGGGCGCGTCGTCTGGGCGTACCCGGGCAACGACGAGGGTGAGCCGGTGCTGGCCTCTCCGGTGCTTTCTGAGGGCCAGTTGGTCTACGCTTCCGACTCCGGCATCATGGTGGTGCTGGACGCGCAGAGCGGGAGCCGGCAGTGGGACCGCCGTGTGGGGAATGACGTCCGCGCGCCGCTTAGCGCTGAAGGACGGCTCGTGTTCCTGCACTCCCTGGACGAGACGATCACGGCGGTAGACCTGGACACCAAGCAACTGGCGTGGGAACGCAACCTGAACGACGTGAAGTAGGCGGCTGAACGCAATGGAACTGCTGTCACTGCTCTGGAATGAGGTCATCACCAAGCCGATGACCAACAGCCTGCTCGTGCTCTACGTCTGGCTGGGGTCCAACATGGGCCTCGCCATCATCGCGTTCACCATCATCGTTCGGGCGCTGACCTACCCTCTCGTGGTCCGGCAGTTGCGGCAGACACGCAAGCTCCAGGGGCTGCAGCCGCGCGTCAAGGAGATCAACGAGAAGTACAAGAACAATCCCCAACTGCGCGGTCAGGAGGTGATGAAGCTCTACAAGGAGATGGGGGTCAACCCCGTGGGCTGCCTCGGCCCGCTGGTCATACAGATGCCCATCTTCATCGGCCTCTTCTGGGCTATCAACGGCGTGCTGCCGTTCACGCCGGAGAACCTGGCCGGGCTCTCCGGCAAGCTCTACAGTTGGCTGCCGTTCCTGAACAGCGCGGTGCCGGTGGAGCGCAACTTCCTGGGGATGGACCTGGCGCTGGAGCCGATGCGCGTCGGCAGCATCCTCGGTTACACCCTCGTGGCGCTCTCCGGCCTCAGCATGTTCGTGCAACAGAAGATGAGCCAGGTCGCCTCGGCGGACCCGGCCCAGCAGAGCACCCAGCGGATGATGCTGTTCATGTTCCCCGTGATGTTCGGGATGTTCAGCCTCTTCTTCCCCATCGGACTCGTCATCTACTGGGTTGCGTCCACGCTCATCGGCATCGTGATGCAGTATTTTGTTACTGGTTGGGGTGGCCTGTTCCCTCAGGCCGAGCAGGCCCGGGGCGCTGGGACGCCGAGACTCGGCCCCACGCTGACCACTGCCCCACCGGACAAGGAGGAAGGCGATGGAAGACCAGAGCCTCGTCCGGTCAGCGAAGACGGTGGAGGAGGCAATCGAGCTCGCAACCCTGGAGCTCGGCGTCGGTCGCGACGAAATCGAAATCGACGTCATTAGCCAGGGGCGGAGTGGCATCCTCGGCATCGGCGCGGAAGACGCCAGGATCCGCGTCCGGCGCATCATGGGCGGGGACGGCTCCGCCGCTGCCGCTCTGGGCATCGTGGGGCGCTTCCTCGACTGGATGGACGTGGACGCCGCAGCCACCATACGCAGTTCCGGCCACGGCGAAGAGATGCCCGTCATTGATATCCAGGGCAACGATGCCGGCCTGCTTATCGGCCACCGGGGCGAGACCCTGCGCGCCTTCCAGTTCCTCGTCAACCTCACGCTGGGGAGAGGCGAAGGACGCCCGACCGGCGTCGTGCTGGATGTCGAGCAGTACCGCGAACGGCGGACGCGCCAGTTGGCCTCGCTCGCCAAACGTATGGCCCAGCGCGCCATCTCCAACGGTAGGCCCGTCCCACTCGACCCCATGTCGCCCGCCGACCGAAGGGTCATCCACTTCACCCTTGCAGACTACCAGGGTGTAGAGACCCAGAGTGAGGGCGAGGGCGCGGACCGCCACGTCGTCATCACCGCCACCGGCGACGCGCCGCGACCGTCCCGTGGGGGACGTGGGGACGGCCGCCGCCGTTCACGCTCCTAGCGCGCCATGGTCGCGCAGCCCGCGCCGGAGATGCGCCTGGCCGACAGGCGCAAGCTGCTGCTCACGCTCGGCTTCCCATACGCGCTGCTGCTCCTGGCCTCCCTCGTGGCCTGGCCGTGGCGCGCGCTGGACCTGCCCGGCGTGCTCGGCGCGCTCACGCCTCCCAGCTTCGTCCTGCTCGCCGCCACGGTGGGGGCCTCTACCTACGCGCTGTGGAAGCGACTGCCGCTCTCCATGATTACGTGGCTGCCCGCCGGACAGGGCGCCATCGTCCTGCTGGCCTCGGGACTGATGGAAGGCAGCGCACCGGAACAGCTCACCCAACTCGCGCTCATCATCGCCTACGGCCTCATCTTCCTCATCGTGCTTGGCATCACGACGGCGATAGCGGCCCACGGCGGCGCCATTGCCATCGCGTTCATCTCGTTCTTCGTCTTCACAAGGGTGGCGCGCTTCCCCATCTTCGAGCTCGAGGACGCGGTCACTGCGAACGCCAGCCTGTTCACGTTCGCCGCTGCCGTACTCGCCGTAGCGGAGATCGTGCTCATGGTCTGGCTCGCGCGCAGGCTGGTGGAGGCGGCGGATGAATCGGCGATGGGGACGGCACTCCGGATCGTGGGACTGACGCTCGCGCACGGCCTGCTCGCCAGTTGGCAGTACCCGATCCAAGAGGGCTCGTTCAACATCGTCGTCTATGGCAACGGGATCCTCTCCTGGCTCATGTTCGCAACCATCCAGTTGGGCATGGCGGGCGTGCTCATCCGCTTCCGGCGAGCGCAGTTCCGGGAGCAGCAGGCGCAGCAGGACGCGCAGCCCACGAACGAGGAGGAGACTCCACCGGCTGCGGGAGACGCGGCTCCTGCCCCGCCGCCCCGCCGCGGTGGACGTCCCACACCCAGACGGCGCCGCAGATAACGCGACATCCGGCGCTTACGCGATGCGCCTGCGGCGCGTTACGCTGCAAGCGCAGTTGCTACACTGCGCCGGGAATCAGAATGTGACCATCCCAGGAAACACCACGCCTGACGTGCTTCCGCAACAGAAGGCCGCTGCCCCTCGCTACGCGGAGGTGGTAGTGGACGCGCGCACCGGCAAGCCTGGTGACACGTTCACCTACGCCGTGCCGACACACATGCACGTACAGCCGGGACACCTCGTCCTCGTGCCGTTCGGTCCACGGAAGCTGCACGGCGTCGTCACCGGCCTGCTGGAAGCACCGAACGTGGACTACACCCGCTCCATCGCCTCGCTGGTGGAGGGGCAACCGGTGCTCTCTCCGGAGCGCATCGAACTCGGGCGGTGGATTGCCCGGTACTACAGGTCATCCCTGTTCGATGCACTCGCACCCATGCTGCCCCCGGGCATGCGTGGCAGGGCGCAGACGTACGTGCAGGCCAGACCCGACCCTCTGTCCAACGCCGGGAAACGGCTGTCAGGCAGCGCACGGCGGCTGCTTACGTATCTGCGAGCCAACCCACGCCCGCACCGGGTCACGACCCTCGCCGCGACCCTCGGTCCGTGGGTGCGGAACGCCGTCCGCGCACTGGTGGAAGCGGGCGAGGCTTCAGAGTGGTTGAGCGAGCCCCGGCATAAGCCGCACACGCCGCGAAAGACCTGGCTCGTTCCCGAAGCTCCTGCTTCTACGCTGCGCCAACTCGCCGCCGAGCAACAGCGTGCGCAACGGTGGGCCGAACTCCTCCATGCACTGGCGTGCTCATCCGCCGGGCTGTCTGCGGCGGACGCCCGGAGACGCTACGGCAGGGCCGCCGTGGCAAGGGTCATCGAAGACAAGCTCGCATCGCTTCAGGCCGGGTCCCTTCCCACCCATGCTGCCCTGCCGCACTCGCCACTCCTGCCGACACCCGAGCAGCAGCAAGCACTCGCCGCTCTCAAACAAGCGATGGACGACCCTTCGGTGGCGCTTCGCGTATGGCTCTTGCACGGCGCAACGGGTAGCGGCAAGACGGAGGTATACCTTCAGGCCATCGCCCATTGCTTGGCGAACGGCAAGAGGGCCATCGCCCTCGTGCCGGAGGTCGCCCTGACGCCCCAGATGACGCAACGCTTCGAGGATCGCTTCCCGGGGCTGGTGGGCCTGCTGCACAGTAAACTTACGCCCGCACGGCAACGGGACGAGTGGTGGCGCATCTTTCGGGGTGAACGAAGCGTGGTCATTGGCCCGCGCAGCGCGCTGTTCTCCCCGGTGAAAGACCTGGGCCTCATCGTGCTCGACGAAGAGCACGAGTGGACATACAAGCAGTCCGACGCCCAGCCGCACTACCACGCCCGGGACGTCGCAGAGCGGCTCGCCGCGCTCACCGGCGCCGTCGTCGTCTTGGGAAGCGCAACGCCGGACGTAGTGACCGGTTGGCGCGCAGGGCAGGGCGTCATCGGAGAGATCTCAATGCCTGCCCGCATCGAACGCTCCGGCGCGCCAACCGCGCTCGCAGAGGTAGAGGTGGTGGACATGCGGACGGAGTTGAGGGAGGGAAACCGCAGTATATTCAGCCGCCTGTTGCAGGAGCGTCTGCTGAACACACTCACAGCAGGTCGACAGGCCGTGCTCTTCCTGAACCGGCGTGGTGCGGCGAGCGTCGTGGCATGCCGGAGTTGCGGGTTCGTGATGCGCTGCGCCAGATGCGCCACGCCGCTCACATACCACAGCGCACTCGGCGGCGGACGACTGCGCTGTCATCACTGCGGTAGAGCACGGACGGAACCCCGGCGCTGTCCCAGGTGCCGCAGCGTCCACATCCGCTACCTTGGACTGGGTACCCAGCGTGTGGCAGACGAAGTGGTCCGTGTCACTCCGCACGCACGCGTACTGCGTTGGGACAGCGACACAGCATCCGCTACCGGCGCGCACGAGCGTCTGCTCCGCGCGTTCGCCGAGGGCAAGGCGGACGTGCTCGTCGGTACGCAGATGATCGCGAAAGGGCTGGACCTTCCGTCAGTGGAACTCGCGGGCGTGGTGCTGGCGGACATCGGCATCCACATGCCGGACTTCCGCGCGTCGGAGCGCACCTTCCAACTGCTTACACAGGTGGCGGGACGCGCCGGACGAGGACCGCAGGCGGGATACGCGGTTATCCAGACCTACCTGCCTGATCACTATGCTGTGCAGGCCGCCGCTGAGCAGGACTATGCGGCCTTCTTCGTTACGGAGATGGAGCATCGCCGCACCCACGCCAACCCCCCGTTCAACAGGCTCGTGCGGTTGACGTACGACGGCCACTCTGATCGGCGCATCGCGCTCAAAGAAGCCCAGCAACTCGCCGGACGCCTGCGCCAGACGGTACGTGAATGGGACATGAGCGGAGTGGACGTCATCGGCCCTGCCCCAACCTACCCCCCGCGCATCCGCAACGCGTGGCGCTGGCACCTGCTCATCCGTGCGTCGAAACCGAGCTTGCTGCTGGACAAGGTCAGCATTCCTCCGTCGTGGCGTGTCGACGTAGACCCGGTGAACATCGTGTGAAGCGCCCGTTATAATCGCCGTATGGCCGTCCTGCCGATGCATTACATCCCGGACCCTGTCCTGCGCGAACGCGCCCGCAAGGTGCGCGACCTCGCCGACCCCGCGCTGCGCACGCTCGCGGATGACATGATCGAGTCGATGCGCTACTACAACGGCGTTGGGCTCGCCGCTAACCAGATCGGCTCTCTGAAGCGTATGTGCGTCATCCAGTTGCCGGAGGACGAAGAGCCGACCGTGCTCCTGAACCTCGAGATCTCCCGTAAGGAGGGAGAGCGTGAGGTGACTGAAGGATGTCTGAGCCTTCCCGGCTGGCAGGGACGCATACTCAGGGCCGAGAAGGTGTGGGCGCGAGCCGTGGGGCTGGACGGCAAGCCGATACGCTACAAGGGCGCGACGGAACTGCTCGCCCAAGCGCTCGAACACGAGTGCGACCACTTGGACGGCGTGCTCTACACGGACTACCTGCGTTCCAGCGAAGACCTCTACGAGGTTGAGCAGGGAGCAGAGGAAGAAGGAGAGGGAGCGGTCTCCACCGCAGCAGGCCAGGCTTAGCGCTTGCCGCCGCCCTGCACGCGCTCCTTGATACGCGCTGCCTTCCCGGACAGGCCTCGCAGGTAGTAGAGCTTGGCGCGGCGTACCTTCCCCCGCCGGACGCGTTCCACGCTCTCCACATTAGGGGAGTGAAAGAAGAACGACCGCTCCACCCCGACACCCGATGCCACTCGGCGCACCGTGAACGAACTGGCCGGGCCGCCGCCGCGCTTACGGATGACCACGCCCTGAAAGCTCTGCTGACGCTGGCGCTCACCCTCGCGGATCCAGACGTTCACCTTCACGGTATCTCCGGGTTGAAACTCAGCGATCTTCTCGTTGGGAGTCAGTGCCACTGCATCGCGCGCTTCCATGGGGTTACCTCATGCCTTGCATACTGCCCGAATTGCAACGGGCAACCCCCGAAGTATACGAGACTCCGAGAGAGGGGGCAATGCGCGCTACGTGGTGGAGATGGCGTGCACCCTGCTCAGCATCTCGTCCCAGGGGTCGCCGCGCGGCGGGAGTTCGTCGAATGGCAGTACTTCACTACGATTGCTCCGCCAGCACACCAGCGCCCCCGAGACGCCGTCCAGCAGAGCGTCGGCCGCCTTTACTCCCATGCGCGTTCCGAGGATGCGGTCGAACCGGGACGGTACGCCACCGCGCTGGATGTAGCCCAGCACGGTGTAACGGGCATCGTAGGGCTTGTCGGAATCGTTGATGAGTTGGGCAAGCTCCGCTGCACCCCAGCGCGCGCCTTCCGCGAGAACGATGATGAAGTGACGCTTGCCCCGCAGCCACACTTGCCGCATCTCCTCGAAGACCTCCTCCAACTCCATGGGCCGTTCGGGGGTGATGACCATCTCCGCGCCCGTGGCGAGGCCAGCCATGATGGCGATGTAGCCACAGTGCCTGCCCATCACCTCCACGATCATGGCGCGCCGGTGCGCGATGGCGGTGTCCTGGATACGGTCGATCGCCTCCATCGCCGTGTTGATCGCCGTGTCCGCACCGATGGTGATCTCAGTACCGGGCATGTCGTTGTCTATGGTCGCCGGTATGCAGACGACGGGCATGCCAAGCTTGTGCAACTCCCACGCACCCTGCATGGAGCCCTCGCCACCGATGACGACCAGCCCCTCGAAACCTTTTGCGCGCAGGTCATCTACAGCCTTGCTGCGGACGTTCGGGTCGAGAAACGGCTCACAGCGGCCTGCGCCGATGATGCTGCCGCCGTGCCGCAGGGACCCGGCGACGTGCCAGGTGGTAAGTTCTTCTACACGATGGTCCAGAAGGCCGTTGAATCCGTCCCAGAATCCCCAGACTTCCGTAGACCGGAACAGCGCGGTGCGTGTAACTGCGCGGATAGCCGCGTTCATCCCCGGAGCGTCACCGCCGCTGGCAAGGACACCTATCTTCTTCATAGCCCGGCGATTGTAGCATTGCCCCGTCTCGTGGATTCGTTATCGGAGGAGCAACACGTTTGACGGTGGGCCGGGGACGTCGCTATACTCAGAGGGCTTGGTGGTTTGAGCGGAGCGGACCCACCCGTACCCATCCCGAACACGGAAGTGAAACGCTCCAGCGCCGACGATACTGGCAGGGCGACTTGCTGGGAAAATAGGTCACCGCCAGGCTATTGAACGAGCGCCCGGGCCTCCTGCCCGGGCTTGCTTGTCTGATTCCCAAGGACTTCCACCGTGCTGGGTGGTGGTCGCCTTGCGCAGACCCCCTGATGCGCCGACGTTTGGGGTATGCAACCTCAGCGCAAGGTCTTAGAATCCACCTTTGGCGAAATGCCTATTCGGAGTAGCCGTGTCTGATCAGATGAGCACGGGTGACGCCGGTGAGCCGACGATGGCGGAGCTCCTCCAGGAGGAGTCCCTGCCGCAGGAGTTGCGCCGCGGAGACATCGTACCCGGACAGATTATGGAGATAGACCAGGACGGGGTCCTCGTCTCCATCGGCTACAAGTCGGAAGGCATGGTCCCCGCGAGAGAGATGCGCACCCTCGCACCACATCCGGGCGCTCACTACAACATCGGGGACACTATCAATGTCTACGTTATGGACGTGACCGGTCCCGAGGGCCAGGCGCAATTGTCCATCGACCGTGTGCGAGCGCTCACCGCTTGGTTGACCCTTGAAGAAGCAGAACGGAGCGACACCTTCGTAACGGGGAGAGTCACCGGCCATAACCGGGGGGGCATGGTTGTGGACCTGAGCGGCCTGCAGGGCTTCGTCCCTCTTTCTCAGGTCGCACTTCCGACGGGTTCCGACCCGGAGGCCGCGCTCGCAGCACGCATTGGGGAAGAAGTGCCCCTCAAGATTGTGGAGGTGAACCGCAAGCGCAACCGCGTGGTTCTCTCCGAACGCGGGGCACTGCGAGACCAGCGCGAGGGCCTGAAGGACCAACTGCTGAGCACGCTGCAGGAAGGAGACGTCCGTCGCGGACGCGTCTCAGGCATCTCCAACTTCGGCGCATTCGTAGACATTGGGGGGGCGGACGGACTCGTTCACGTCTCCGAGATATCGTGGTCTCCGGTGGCCAGCGTTTCGGACGTGCTCCAGGTAGGGCAGGAAGTGGACGTGCAGGTGCTCCGCATCGACCGCGACAATCGCCGTATCGCACTCAGCCTCCGTCGGCTTACTCCAACTCCCTGGCAGGCGGCTATGGAACGTTTGCACGTGGGACAATTGGTGACTGGCACCATCACGAATTTCGCTGATTTCGGCGCATTCGCGCGCGTTGAAGATGGCATCGAGGGTCTGATTCATATCTCGGAACTCACGGAAGCCCACATCCGTCATCCGCGCGAAGTGGTTAATATCGGTGATACAATGACACTCCAGATCGTGAGTCTCGATCCTGAACGGCACCGGCTTGGGCTCAGCCTGCGCCGCGTAGAGGAGACCAAGACGCCTACTGAACATCACGACCCCGTTGAATATCACTCGTTCCTCGACTTGGGCAGGGACAGTGGTATCGCACAATAGACCGCGATGTGATTAGATAGAACCGGAGGCGGTCATGGCCAGCAGATTCGAAAAATTCTCAGAACGTGCTCGCAGGGTGCTTTCGCTCGCCCAGGAAGAAGCGCAGCGGTTCAACCACAACTACATCGGTACAGAGCACATCCTGCTTGGCCTCGTCCGCGAGACGGACGGCGTCGCCGCCCGTGTTCTCAGCAGCCTGAACGTCGAACTTTCCAAGGTGCGCTCCGCCGTCGAGTTCATCATCGGCCGGGGCGAGCGCCCGTCTCCGGGTGACATCGGACTCACGCCCCGCGCGAAGAAGGTGATCGAACTGGCAGTCGACGAGGCGCGCCGCCTCACCCACCACTACATCGGCACGGAGCACCTGCTCATCGGCATCATGCGCGAGGGCGAGGGTGTCGCCGCCGGTGTGCTGGAAAGCCTCGGCGTCTCGCTGGACAAGGTCCGCGCCGAGACGACGCGCATCCTCAACCAGAGCGTCTCTCAGAGCCAGGGACACAGCCGCTCCACCAACCGCACCCCCACGCTGGACCAGCTCGGCATCGACCTCACAAAGTACGCGCAGGAAGGCAAGCTGGACCAGGTCGTTGGGCGCACCAAGGAGATCGAGCGCGTCGTGCAGATCCTCAGCCGTCGCCGGAAGAACAACCCTGTGCTCGTGGGACCTCCGGGCGTCGGCAAGACCGCCATCGTTGAGGCGCTTGCCCAGAAAGTAACCACCGGCGACGTGCCGGAGCACCTGAGCAACCGCCGCGTCGTGACGCTGGACATGGGCGCGCTCGTCGCGGGCACGAAGTACCGGGGCGAGTTCGAAGAGCGCCTCAAGAAGGTCGTGGAGGAGATCAAGGCCTCCGGCAACTGCATCCTCTTCATTGATGAGATGCACACCATGGTCGGGGCCGGAGCGGCCGAAGGCGCCGTGGACGCCGCTAACATCCTCAAGCCGTCCCTGGCCCGCGGCGAACTGCAGTGCATCGGCGCAACCACGCTCGACGACTACCGCAAGTACGTGGAGCGCGACCCTGCCTTGGAGCGCAGGTTCCAACCCGTTAACGTCGACGAGCCTTCTGTTGAAGAAACCATCGAGATACTTGATGGCATCCGGCCTAAGTTCGAGGAGTTCCACAACGTGGAGATCGACCACGAGGCGCTTAGGGCCGCCGCCAGCCTCTCATCGCGTTTCATCGCCGACCGCTACCTCCCGGACAAGGCCATTGACCTGATGGACGAGGCCGGCTCCCGCGTGCGCATCCGCACCAGCGGCATGCCGCTCTCCGTGAAGGAGTCCCAGAAGATGCTGGAGACGGTCCGCCGCGACAAGGACGAGGCCATCTCTCAGCAGCAGTACGAGTACGCCGCCGAGCTCCGCGACCGGGAGGTCAAACTCGCCGACAGCCTGCAGCAGTTGCAGAGCGAGTGGCGCGAGACCTCCGGTGACGAGAAGGCTAGAGTCACCGAGGAAGAGATAGCGGAAGTGGTCAGCATGTGGACGGGCATCCCCGTAACGCACATGGCGGTCGAGGAGATCGAACGTCTTCTCCACATGGAAGAGAACATCCACCACCGCATCGTTGGCCAGGACGAGGCTATCGTCGCCATCGCCAAGGCCGTCCGCCGCGCCCGTGCCGGCCTCAAGGACCCCAAGCGGCCCATCGGCAGCTTCCTTTTCCTCGGTCCCACCGGTGTCGGCAAAACGGAACTGGTGAAGGCGCTCGCGGAGTTCATGTTCGGCTCTGAAGAGGCGATGGTGCGCCTGGACATGTCGGAGTTCATGGAGCGCCACACCGTGGCCCGGCTCGTCGGCTCGCCTCCCGGCTACGTCGGCTACGAGGACGGTGGTCAACTGACCGACGCCGTTCGCCGTCGCAGCTACACCTGCATCCTGCTGGACGAGATCGAGAAGGCCCACCCGGAGGTCTTCAACCTGCTGCTCCAGATCTTCGACGACGGTCACCTCGCTGACGCGAAGGGACGCAAGGTCGACTTCCGTAACACGATCATCGTGATGACGTCCAACATCGGGTCAGACCTCATCAAGCGCGACACCTCCTTCGGCTTCGCCATGGTCAATCAGGCGAAGATGGAGGAAAACGCCTACGAGAAGATGAAGACCAAGGTGGAGGACGAGGTCAAGCGCTTCTTCCGCCCCGAGTTCCTGAACCGCATCGACGGCCAGATCGTCTTCCACGCGCTCACCAAGGAGCACATCGTCAGCATCGTCGATCTGATGCTCAACGAGGTGCGCAAGCCGATGCTGGAGAAGGGCTTGAGCCTGGAAGTGACCCAGGCCGCCAAGGAATGGCTCGGCGAGAAGGGGTTTGACCCGACGTTCGGCGCGCGCCCCCTCCGAAGACTCATCGAGCGCGAGATGGAAGACACGCTCTCCGAGGGTGTCATCAGGGGCGACTACCGGCCCGGCCAGACCGTCGTCGTCGACGTGGATAGCGAAGACGAAGAGAACCCGAAACTGGCCATCAGCGTCCAGAGCGATGACACTCCTGAACTCGCTGAGGCGGCAGCGGCGCCGGCAGCCGATTAACGATACGCCACGGAGCAGAGAAGTCCGGAGCAAGGGGCGGGTGTGACACCCGCCCCTTGCGCGTTGATCACGGATTACCCGACGATGCGCCCATGATGCGAAACACCGGGACCAGGACCACGTTTCTCTGCCGGGACTGCGGGCACTCATCCCCCAAGTGGAACGGACGGTGTCCCGCCTGCGGCGCATGGGGCACCATCACGGAGTTCACGGAGCCCAAGCGCCCTTCGGGACAGCGGACAGCAGCAGGCCGCGCCGCTCCCGCTCCTGCCCAGGCGCCTGCTCCGCTCATCGAACAGCCGTGCTCGGATGGCGAGCGCCTCTCTACCGGTCTTACCGAAGTGGACCGACTCCTGGGGGGCGGTGTCGTAGCGGGCTCTGTCGTGTTGTTGGCGGGCGACCCTGGCATCGGCAAGTCCACGCTGCTGCTCCAGGCTGCCGGTTCCATCGCAGAGGCCGCTGGGCCCGTTCTCTACGTCTCCGGTGAGGAGTCCGGCGCTCAGGTCCGACTGCGTGCGGAGCGCCTCGGCGTCCGCAGCCCTAATGTACGCTTCTCTCCCGAGACCGACGCCCCCGCCATCAGTGCACTGCTCGCGAGTGACCCCTTCGCCCTCCTGATCGTGGACTCGATACAGACGCTCACGTCGCCGGATGCGCCATCCTCTGCCGGCAGCGTCGCCCAGGTCCGTGAGTGCGCTCAACTACTGATCGGCTCGGCCAAGCAGAGCAACATCCCCATCGTCATGACCGGCCACGTCACGAAAGACGGCAACATCGCGGGCCCGCGAGTGCTGGAGCACATGGTGGACGTCGTCCTCGCGATGGAGGGCGAGACGGTCAGTTCGCTCCGGCTGCTGCGCTGCTCCAAGAACCGCTTCGGCGCCGCGAACGGCGTCGCGCTGCTGGAGATGCGGAACGAAGGCCTCGTCGAGGTGCATGACCCCTCCGCGCTCCTCGTGGGCGAGCGCGACCCTGGTGCGCCCGGCTCCGCCGTTGCCGTGACGATGCAGGGGAGCCGCCCGCTGCTCTGCGAGGTCCAGGCGCTGACCAACCCCTCTGTCTTCAGCCCACCGCGGCGGACCGCCACCGGCGTCGATTTCAACCGGATGGCGATGCTCGCCGCTGTCCTCTCCCGTCGCACGGGCATCGGCATCGGCAGCCAGGACTTGATGGTGAACATCCCCAGCGGGTTGCAGGTGGCCGAGCCTGCGCTCGACCTCGCTATCGCAACCGCCATAGCGTCGAGCTTCCTGGACGCGCCCGTGCATCCCGGCACCGTCCTGATAGGCGAGGTTGGACTGAACAGCGAGGTGCGGAGCACCGCGCACCTGGAGCGTCGCCTCGAGGAGGCCGCGCGTCACGGGTTCGAACGCGCCCTCGTCCCGCAGGCGGCGCTGCGCTCGCTCGCCGCGCCGCAGGGGATCGAAGCCATCGGCGTGGCAAGCGTCCGTGAGGCCATTGCCAAAGCCATCCCTTCGCGTTGACGTCCGGCCCCTTCAGCCGCGCTTCGCTCTGCTAGCATAGGCTTATGAGCACTGCCACACCTCCGAAGCGTCTGCCTGAATGGCTGAAGGTCCCCTGGCCCGGCGGCGAGAACTACCTTCATGTCCGCCGGATGCTCCGCGACGCGGAACTCCACACCGTTTGCGAGGAAGCGCACTGCCCTAATATCGGCGACTGCTGGGAGCGCAGGTCTGCGACTTTCATGCTGCTCGGCGACGTCTGCACCCGCGCGTGCCGGTATTGCGCCGTGACCAGCGGCAAGCCGGCGCCTCCCGATCCCGCAGAGCCTGCACGGCTTGCCCGCACTGTCGAGCGCCTCAGCCTCAGCTACTGCGTACTCACGTCCGTCGACCGCGACGACTTGCCGGATGGCGGCTCGTGGACGTTCGCGGAGAGCATCCGCCTCATCAAACAGCGCGTTCCCGGCTGCGAGGTCGAGGTGCTCACGCCCGACTTCGGCGGCAACCTCGATGCCTTGCGCTGCGTTCTGGACGCAGGCCCCGCCGTATTCAACCACAACATCGAAACCGTCCGCCGCATCTTCAAGAGCGTCCGCGCGAAGGGCGACTACGACCTCTCGCTCGCATTACTGGAGAAGGCGCGTGAGATCGCTCCGCAGATACCCACCAAGAGCGGGATGATGGTCGGGCTCGGCGAGACCACCGATGAGATGCTCGCAACGATGCGCGACCTCCGCGAGGCGGGCGTGCAGCTGCTCACCATCGGCCAGTACCTGCGGCCATCCCTCGGACACATACCGATGGACCGCTTCTACCACCCGCGCGAGTTCGCCGAACTCGAACGCGCAGGCTACGAGATGGGCTTCGCACACGTTGCCTCCGGCCCGCTCGTCCGCTCCTCCTACCACGCAGGCGAACAGCGCGCCGCCGCCCGGTAAGCCGTGCGCATCGTCAGCATCCACGAGACGACCGCCAGCATGCGCTCCGACATACGGAACGCGGTCATCGACTTCTCGCAGATGACCGCTTCCGTCGTGGCTGTCGTAACGGACGTGGTGCGCGACGGCAAGCCCGTCACCGGCTACGGCTTCAGCTCGAATGGACGTTACGCTGCGGGAGGTATCCTCCACGACCGGTTCATCCCGCGCATCCTCGACGCCGAGCCCGCAACACTTCTCGACGAACAGGACCTGCTCGACCCTCACCGCATCTGGGACGTGATGATGACGGGCGAGAAACCCGGTGGCCACGGCGAGCGCTCGGTTGCGGCGGGTGCGCTGGACATGGCGCTCTGGGACGCGGTCGCTAAGGTAGCGGAACAGCCGCTCTACCGCCTCATCGCGGAGCGGTACAGCAGCGGCGCGCCCGCTTACGACGCTTGGGTATACGCTGCGGGGGGCTACTACCAGCCAAACAAGGGTGTCGAAGCGTTGCAGGACGAGATGCGCGCCTACTTGGACATCGGCTACGAGACCGTGAAGATGAAGATCGGCGGCGCGCCGCTCAAGGAGGACCTGCGCCGGATCGAAGCCGTCATCGCGGTCACCGGCAGCGGATCGAGCCTCGCCGTCGACGCCAACGGACGCTTCGACCTCGGTGAGGCCATCGCCTACGGCGAGGCGATGGCCCCGTACGGCCTGCGCTGGTACGAGGAGGCGGGCGACCCGCTCGATTATGCACTGCAGGCCGAACTGGCCCTGCGCTACGAGCCGTCGCTCGCGACGGGCGAGAACCTCTTCTCCGTACATGACGCACGCAACCTCATCCGCTACGGAGGGATGCGTCCTGACCGCGACATACTCCAGTTCGACCCGGCCCTGAGCTACGGGCTCGTAGAGTACCTGCGCACCATCGAGATGCTGGAGTCGTCCGGCTGGTCGCGCAGCCGGTGCGTGCCGCATGGCGGGCACCTGTTCGCGCTGCACATCGCAGCCGGTCTCGGGCTTGGAGGGAACGAGTCGTACCCCGGTGTCTTCCAGCCGTTCGGCGGCTTCCCGGACGGCGTACAGCCGGAGAATGGCCGGGTACGCCTGCCGGACGTGCCCGGCATCGGCTACGAACTGAAATCAGACCTCTACGCACTGCTCAGAGGTCTCACGGAGTAGGAGAACGTCATGCGCATCGCCGTGCTGGACGACTACCAAGGCATCGCCCATGAACTCGCAGACTGGGACTCGATCACGGGTGCGGAAGTGACCTTCTTCCACGAGGCCATCGCCACGGACGAGATGCCTCAACGCCTGGCGCGGTTCGACGTGATCCAGATGATGCGGGAGCGTACGCCTATCCCCGCATCCGTGCTGCGCCAGTTGCCGAACCTCAAACTGCTCTCCGGTACGGGCCGCCGCCAGCCGCACGTGGACTCAGAGGAGGCAGGTAGGCTCGGTATACCGGTCACCGGAACGGACGGCGCTGGCGACTCCACTCCGGAGCTCGTCTGGGGGCTCATCATCGGCGTCACGCGGCACATCGGCTGGGAGGACCAGCGCATGCGCGAAGGAAAGTGGCAGACGAGGCTGGGCGTTGGCCTCGCAGGCAGGACGCTCGGCGTACTGGGGATGGGGCGCATCGGCACGAAGGTCGCCGTCAGCGCTCAGCAGACCTTCGGCATGAACGTCATCGCGTGGGGCCCGACGCTCACTCCCGAGCGCGCAGCAGCGAGCGGCGCAACCTACGTCTCATGGGACGAGCTCTTCTCGCGGGCCGACATCCTCACGGTCCACGTACCGCTGACCGACCTGAGCCGGGGATGGGTCACGAAGCGCGAGTTCGGCCTGATGCAGCCCTCGGCCTTCCTCATCAACACGTCACGCGGCCCCATCGTGCGGGAAGAGGCGCTGCTTGCAGCGCTCCGCGACCACCGCATCGCAGGCGCTGCCCTGGACGTGTACGACGTGGAGCCGTTGCCTGCGGACCACTCGTTGCTCGTACTCGACAACGTGCTGCTGACGCCACATCTGGGCTACGCGACGTTAGACAGCCTCGCGGCCTTCTACCGGAACTCGGTGGACAACATCAAGGCATGGGCCGCGGGCGAACCGATGAACGTGCTGAACGCCGATGTACTCACAGACCCCCGGCGTAGCCCTGGCCGCTAGTTGCGGCGCTGTGCCAGGTAGTCGACCAAGGCATCGAGCGACTGACGGGCGCGGGCGTCCGGCAACGTAGCGACCGCAGCACGCGCGGCGTTCCGATAACCTTCGAGTTGCGCCATCGTCTCGTCGATCGCGGACGAGTTGCGCACGAACTCCACCATCGCCGTGAGGTCACTCTCGTCCCGGCTGCCGTCGCGGAGGCGGCGCACGACGACCTCGTCCGGGTGAGCCGCAGCGAAGAGCAGGGCGGGCAGCGTGAGGGTTCCCTGCAGCAGGTCGTTCCCCACGGGCTTGCCCAACTCCTCCTCGCTGCTGATGAAGTCGAGCACGTCGTCCACTATCTGGAACGCCATGCCGACGTTATACCCGAACGAGCGCAGCGCCTGCGCCTCCTCTTCCGGCGCCCCGCTCAGCACGCCGCCGGACTCCGCTGCCGTGCAGATGAGCGACGCCGTCTTGTCGTAGATGCGCCGCTCATAGTCCGCTGATGTCTGCGACCAGTCGTGCTTGCTGATGCGCTCCGTGAGCTCGCCCCGTGCGAGTTCCATGATCGTCTCGGCGAAACGGCGCACGACGCGGATGTTGCCTGTGTCGCAGACGAACGTCGCCGATGCCGCGAATACGTAGTCGCCCAGGAGCACGGCCATGTCGTCGCCCCAGAGCCTGCTCACCGTGGCGCGTCCCCGCCGCTTCTCGGAGTGGTCCACGGTATCGTCGTGGATGAGCGAGGCGATGTGCAGTAGCTCAACGGCGGTGGCCATCTTCACGATGCGTTCCTCTTCGCCGGAGCGCAGCGCACCGGCAAGGAGCGTTATCGTGGGTCGCACCAGTTTCCCGCCGCCTTCAATCACGTGGGAGACCATGTCCCGCGGCACGCCGGAGTTCTCTGCCAGATCGCCCAGGTTCCCTATCACCCGGTCGAGACCCTCCAGCACCGGTTCGTAGATGAACCGCGCCGAGCCGTCCAGCCGATCGCGTACCGTGGTCGTTTCCGTCATGTACTCCGTCCGCTACCCGAGTTTGGCCAGCATCTCGTCGGCCACGGAATCGTCCAGCTTCGTGAAGAGTGGCTTGGGTTCCGGCAACGGAGCGGCCGGCTCGCTGGTTTCGAAGCGCCAGCCCACGTCCTCTACCTTCCCGTCCCGGCCCAACAGTTCGTGGAGACGCTGGGCGCTGAACGGCAGGAACGGGTTCAACGTCACCCGCAGCGCCATCAGCGCCTGCATCGCCGTGTAGAGCGTGCGCCCGGCGGCGGCCTTGTCGGTCTTCACCTGTCGCCACGGGGCTTGCGCGTCGAGATAGCGGTTCGCCTCCCGAGCCAGCCCCATGGACGTGTTCAGCGCTTCGCGGAGACGCACCGCTTCGAGCGACTCTGCAACCGCTCCCATGGCGGCTTCTGCCTTATCGATGAGTTCCCGGTCCGCCTCGCCGAGGTTGCCGGGGCCGGGCACGCACCCGTCGAAGTTGCGGTAGACCTGCGTCAATACGCGGTGCACGAGGTTCCCGAACGTGGCGACGAGTTCGTCGTTGTTGCGTCGCACGTATTCGCTCCACGTGAAGTCGGCGTCGCCGGTCTCGGGCAGATTGGCTGCGAGATGGTAGCGCAGAGGATCGGGCGGGAATCGGTCGAGGTAGTCCGGCACCCACACCGCCCAGTTGCGGCTCGTGGAGAGCTGCCGCCCTTCCAGGTTGAGGAACTCGTTGGCTGGCACGTCGTACGGGAGGATGTAGGCAGCCTGGCCCAGCAGCATCGCCGGCCAGATGATGGTGTGGAAGGGGATGTTGTCCTTCCCGACGAAGTAGTAGGAGCGCGTGGACGGGTCCTCCCAGAAGGGACGCCATGCGTCCGGTTTACCCTTGCGTGCCGCCCACTCCACGCTTGCGGAGAGGTAGCCGATGACCGCCTCGAACCAGACGTAGATGCGCCGGTCCTCGTAGCCCTCCGCCGGCACCGGCAGGCCCCAGTCCAGGTTGCGCGTGATGGCGCGGTCCTTCAGCCCCTCGCGCAGGAATCCCAGCGTGAAGTTCCGCACGTTCAGACGCCAGTGCCGCTGCTCCTCCACCCAGGCGGCAAGCTGATCGCGGAAGGCGCTCAGCCGCAGGAACTGGTGCTCGGTGTCGCGTATCTCGACCGGATAGCGCTCCCCGTCCACGATGTACGCCGGATTGCCGAGGTCCACCGGATCGAGGATGGCGCCGCAGTTGTCGCATTGATCGCCCCGGGCGTCCTCGAACCCGCATTTCGGGCAGACGCCTCGCACGTAGCGGTCGGGCAGGAAGCGGTCGAAGTCCGGCGAGTACGCCACCTTCATGCTCGCTTCGTAGATGTAGCCCCCTGCCTCGAGGGCACGCCAGAGGTCGTGCGTCACCTGACGATGGTTGTCAGTCATGGTCGTCGTGAAGAGGTCGAAGGAGATGCCGAGCCGGTTCCACGATTCGAGGAACGAGGCGTGGAACCGCTCGACCACTTCCCTGGGGGGTACCCCCTCCGCATCGGCGCGCATCGTGATCGGCGCACCGTGGGAGTCGCTGCCTGACACCATGAGCACCTCGTTGCCGCGCATCCGATGGTAGCGGGCGAAGATGTCCGCCGGTAGATACGCTCCTGCGATGTGACCGAGGTGCAGCGGGCCGTTGGCGTAGGGCCAGGCGACCCCTATGAGGATACGTTCAGGCATGGATAACTCTCGCGTATTCTAGCAGTCTCAAGATGGCAGCGCGGGATACCTCCAACGAACGCGCCCCCCTACGGTTCCCTCCATGCTGCGTAGGCCGCGCGGCGCGGCACGCCCAGCCAACGCGATACATGAGCAGCAGCATCGCGACGGCTGAGCCCGGATGCCCGTGCGACCGCCATCGCCTCTGCGATGTGCTCTTCCGAGGACGATTCCCCGAGCGGGGGGTCCGATGCTCTTTCAATGATCAGTGTGAACTCGCCACGCGGAGTGTCGAAGTAGGCGATAGCCTCCTGGGCCGTCCCCCGAAAGACCTCCTCGTGCACTTTCGTCATCTCCCGGCAGACAGCCAACCGCCGGTCGCCGAGCACCTCGGCGATGTCGGAGAGGAGGGCGAGCAGGCGGTGCGGCGCTTCGAACAGAACGAGCGTCGCCCGCAGCGAGGACGCTTCGGCCAGCGCGTGGCGTCGCGCCTTCGTCGTTCGCGGCAGGAACCCGAGGAAATGGAACGTGTCTGCGGAGAACCCTGCGATTGCAAGCGCGGCGGTCACCGCGGACGGCCCCGGCACGCTCACGACGGTGAATCCGGCCGCGGTCGCCTCTGCTACGAGGTCAGCGCCCGGATCGCTAACGGCCGGCGCGCCTGCATCCGTAACGAGGGCTGCGTCGCCTTCACGCAGCACGTCGAGCACCGTGGGCGTTCGGCGCCGCGCGTTGTGGTGGTTATAGCTGACGGTACGGGTTGACACGTGCAAGCTGCTGAGCAGCTTGCGCGTCTGCCGGGTGTCTTCCGCTGCTATCAGCGCCACCTCGCTCAGCACCCGCGCCGCGCGCGGAGTGAGGTCTTCGAGGTTCCCGATGGGCGTCGCAACGACGTAGAGGGTTCCTGGCATCGTGGGACCTACGGCTGCCGCGCGCTCGATACCGACAGGGCTACTCCCTCGGTTCCCATGGTCGTCGCGTCAGGCAGGCGGCGGATGAGGAGTGTGTTGAAGTTTGAATCATCGTAGTCCCAGCGCAGGATGTCCCGCGGATTCATCTGAGCAGGGCAGAAGAGACCGGCAGCCAGCGCGTCAATGACTGGCTTCACGAAGTTCTCCACATCAAGCCGCTGGGCCCCATGGTTCGGGGGGTGGAAACTGAATGCCAGCGTGATCGCATAGGTATCTGCAGGACTCCATCGCTCGTCACCCCGCGCAGCCTTGACAGCCGATGCAACACGCACTTTCCACGCCTGGAGCACTTGCGTCCGTTCCGTTGTGGAATTGATGACGCTGCCATTCACGCGCACAGACAGGCGCGGCTTCGTTGGTTCCGCGAATTCGACTACCCCGTCACTGAGTACCAACCCGCTTTGTTCGATATCCATGCGTTCCTCACTTCGACGGACCGGGTTCTATAATCAGCCCTTGCCGGATTGTAGAACGAAAGGAGCACGCGATGGACGCCCTGTATACGGAAGAGGAGCGGTTGCTGCAGCACACCATGCGCGAGTTTGCCGATGCCGAACTCGCCCCGAACGCGGCACGCTGGGACGAGAACGAGGAGTTCCCCTGGGAGAGCGTCGAGGCGATGAAGCGGATGGGATTGATGGGAATGACCGCCAGGACGGCCCACGGGGGAGAGGGAGCATCCTACGCCGAGTTGGCCATCGCAGCCGAGGAGATCGCGCGCGCTTGCATGACCTCCAGCACCACGCTCCTGGCCCACCTCTCCCTTGGCGTTTCCACGCTCGATCGCTTCTGCAATGGTGAGCAGGCCGAACGCTTCCTCCCGCCCGCGTGCGCGG
This sequence comes from Dehalococcoidia bacterium, assembly GCA_034422795.1. GTDB lineage: Bacteria > Chloroflexota > Dehalococcoidia > Lucifugimonadales > Australimonadaceae > Bin16. The sequence continues at coordinate 22,163 of DAOUJK010000031.1, forward strand.
GAGACAAGATCGTGGCGTGGGCGCTCTCCGAGCCCAGTTCCGGAAGCGACGCCGCCGACATGCAGACAATCGCAGCCTCTGACGGCAACGGCTCCTACGTACTCAACGGCTCCAAGATATTCATCACCAACGCGGAACAGTCCGGCCTCATCGTCGTCTTCACCGCCACCGATCGGTCGAAGGGGTACCGCGGCACGACTGCGTTCGTCGTCGAGAGCGACACCCCCGGCATCGAGATGCGCGGCATGCACGGCAAGCTCGGCATCCGAGGCTCAGGCACCGCCGAGGTCTACTTCAACGACGTGCACGTTCCCATGGACAACCGCCTGGGTGAGGAGGGCGAGGGCTTCCGCATCGCGATGACCATCCTCGACTCCAGCCGAATCTCACTCGCGACGCAGTCGGTAGGGCTGGCGCAAGGCGCGTTCGAGGCCGCGATCCGCTACACCCAGCAACGTGAAACCTTTGGAGAAAAGCTCAAGGAGCGGCAGGCCATCCAGTTCATGCTCGCCGACATGGCGACCCAGATCGAGGCCGCCCGGCTGTTCACCCGGCGTTCCGCCCAGCTGAAGGATGCGGGGCTCCCGCACACCCGCGAGTCCGCGATGGCGAAGCTGTACGCCTCGGAGGCCGCGCACTTCTGCGTCGACAGGGCCGTCCAGATATTCGGCGGCTACGGCTTCTTCAAAGAGAACCCGGTCGAACGCATGTACCGCGACCAGCGCATCACCGAGATCTACGAGGGCACGTCCGAGGTGCAGCGCATCGTGATTGCTCGCAGCTTGCTCAAGGAGTATGCGATCGAGTAGCGGTGCAACGCCGAGGAGCCTCTCCACGAGCTAATCCCAGAGCGCCTCGCTCGCGAGCCTCGCTCCTTCCGCCATGGCCCGGAACTTCGCTCAGCACGCTTCCGGCGTGCCGACGCGCGTTCCGCCACATTGGGCCGAGAGGAACGAAGCCCCACGCGGATCCGCGCGGGGCTTCCGATGGCGGGGGAGGACTCCGCCAAGAACACACAACCCTCTATGGGCGTCAGGCCAGCCCATACCCAGTGAGCAGCTAGCGTGGCGAGAAGAATGAGATGAGCGGCTCTGCCCAGATAACGGCCATTACGTAGTCCATCACTATGAGATTGAAAAGCACCACGAACGATACGGCGACCACCACGCCTATCCAGCGTGTGCGGCCATGCAGGAAGAGCAGCGTGGGGCCAAGTGGGAAGAGCATGGTCGAGTATTTCAGGCCGATCACGAAGATCAGCACGATGAACACGGCTACCCAGCCAAAGATGAGTACGGCCGTCCTCCGGACGCCCTCCATCCCCGCGCTCCTCATGCCGATATCCATGATTGCGCCGGTCTTGCCCTGGCGCAGGTCGTGAAAGAGCTGAACGCCGCCAAGGATGATGACGGCAAGGCTGAGCGACACCGGAAAGACCTTGCCGCGCGTCGGGAACCCGAACCATGCCTCCTGCAGCGCCCATACCGCCATTCCCATGACTGCAAGAGTGAAGATGCTCGCCGGAGTTAGCGCCCAGGTGCGCCGCTTGCCTGCCACGGCAGTCGTGCTATCCGCTGCAGCCTCCGGGTCGTCTCCACTCCCACCCCGCACCACCGGCAAGGCTTCCTCATCGGATAGCGTGCCGGCAGTGCCGATCTTGCCCATCTTGGAGAACGTGACGGCGATGGCAATGGCAAGTATCAACAGCACGATGGTCAACGGTCGAGCGAGCAGTCCTCCCATGCCATGGATCGAGATAGCGGACTGGAAGTTGAACTCGATGATGCGGCCCAGGATGAACCCCAGCAGCAGGGGTGGCCTCGGCCACTTGTAATGCTTCATCAGCAGACCGAGGATCGCTGCGGACACGATGATGTATATGGCGATCAGGTCCGTCGACGACAGGTAAGCAGACAGGAACGAGATCGGGATGATGATCGCGCCGATGAGCGGATAGGGGATCAACGTCAGCTTCGCCAGCTGGCCTGTGAGGAACATGCCGATAACGGTAACCGCGAGGTTCCCCAACGCGAGGCTGAACACCATCATGATGGTGATATCAGCGAACCGGTCCAGCATCGGCGGGCCCGGCGTTATGCCGTAGGCCAGCATTGCGACGATGACGAAAGCCCAGGCTCTCCCGCCGGGCACTCCGAACGCCAGCGTGGGGATCGCCTGTCCCGCTTCCTTCGAGTTCTGCGCCGATTCCGCGAAGAGGACGCCGTCCAGCGAGCCCTTGCCGAACTCGCTCTTGTCCTTGCTGAAGAAGATGCCCATCGCGTAGGAGAGCCAGTCCACGACCGCCCCGCCTATGCCGGGGACTGCGCCGAGGAACACACCGAAGAGTCCGTTCCGGACGGCTATGTTCCACTTGCCCAGGCCGTACCGCGCGCCCCGGAACACCTCGCGCTGGTTGACCACCGCCCCTTCGGCAGCCACCGGCCGCCTCGTCATGGTGAGATCGATCATCTCCGGCAGCGCGAAGAGGCCGATGGTCGTCGCGATGAGCGGAAGCCCCTCCCACAAGTGGAGAGAACCGAACGTGTAGCGGTGAGCGGCGGATATCGGGTCTATGCCTATGGTGCCGAGCAGCAGTCCGAAGGCGGCGGCGGCCAGCCCTTTCACCATGGCCCCTGAACTCAGCGCTGCCACCATCGCCACGCCGAACAGCGCCATTGCCGCAATCTCCGGGAACCCGAAGGCCAGGATGAACGGCTTGATGACCGGGATGACGATAGCCAGTGCGAGCGCCCCAACGAGGCCTCCCATCGCGGAGACCGCATAGACCGCTCCAAGCGTGTACGCGGCCTGCCCTCGGCGGGCCAGCTGGTTCCCTTCCAGGAACGTCACCTGGGTCGATGCGCCCGGCTGGCCCAGCAGTACGGCCGGGATGGAGTCCAGCGTGTTGTCCACTCCGGTCAGAGTGGCCAGCATGACGATGCCGATGAGCGGGTCGTCTATGTTCAGAACGATGAACGAGATGGAGAGCGCCATAACGAGGGTGGCGGAGACACCCGGCAGCAGCCCGACGAAGACCGCCATGAAGACGGCGACTCCGAACGCCGCCCAGTACCCTCCGTTGCCCAGGTACGACAGACCCTCTAGTAATTCGCTCACGTGCTGCCTCCATCATCTGCGTGGCGGAGCGCTATGCGCTCCGCCACGACATGTCAGACCAACGTGACGAACACTACCGTGTGAACTTGTCGTACACCGCTTCCTGCACTTCCCGAAGCTGGCCGATATTCCGAAGGAAGGAGTCCTCGACCTGCGCGAATATCTCCTGCAGTTCGGCGCCGCCCTGTTGGATCTCGATGGGCTGCGCGAGGACACGCTCGAAATCGGCGCGGAACTCCGGTTCTGCCAATGCGTCGTCCCACGCTTTGCGCAGTGTGTTGACGATGTCCAGCGGGGTGTCGGGAGGAGCGAGCAGGTTCTTGCCCACGAAGGTCTCCGGGGCCATCAGTCCGTCCCAGATGTCCTTCTGTTCGTCAGTGATGAGGTCGCGCGCATAGGAGGCGGTGAACTCATCGACCTCGGCATTGCCTACTATGAACCCACCAGGCCCGGCGAGGCCGGCGAACGGCTTGATGAAACCGCTGGAGATCCACCCGGGCCTGCGTTGCGGTAACTGGTACCACACGCTGCCTGCCGTGAAGTTATTCGTGTCGCCACGCTCGATCATGAGCAGTTCCTGCTCGGTGCCGGTGGATGCCACGAGCTTGAACTCGTACGGCAGGTTGAGCCAGTCCGCCAGCAAGAAGTTGCCCAAGTCACCCACTCCCGTCAATTCCTGCGGAGTTGGGGCGGAACCTGCCGCAATGAGCGTCGGGCCGGACGCCCCCATGGCATCCGTGATGTCGTTGTAGGGCAGGTCGTGGCCGTTGATCATCCACACAGCGTTCCGCGCTACCGGCGCGCCGATCACTTCGAAGCCTGATGCCTTGAAGATAGCGTTCGGGTCCGTGGACGACTGTATCGGCGCGGTCGCGTTGTAGATGAGGATCAGTCCGTTCGGCTCGGACTCCCAGACGAAGTTGTTCGCTGCCAGTGAAGGCGTCAGGTTGCTGACGACGATGCGGGGACTACCAGGGATGTACTGGCCCCACTTGGCTGCGAGGAAGCGCGCCTGGGTGTCAGTGCCGCCCCCGGGGTTGAAACCCACGACTAGGCGGATGGTCTTGCCCCTGAAATGTGCCTCCGCGTCGAAGGAAGGCAACGGTGTTGCAGTTGGAGGTGGCGGAGCCGACGTAGGTGTGGCAGTCGGTGCCGGGGCGGGTGCGCCGGGCTCAGGGGCAGCAGTTGGCTCACTCGGTGCGCTGGGCGCAGATGTCGGCGTGGGCTGCGGTGCGGCCGTTTCAGGCACCGGCGTCGCCGTCGGTCTGGGCGTAGGCGTGGGTTCATCGGAACCGCCGCAAGCAGACAATACCAGCACTGTAACGAGAGCCAGCGCCATCACTGATAAATATGAGCGGTACGCCTTCTTGATCATCAATCTCCCTCCAGCGGATGAACCGCTCAATATCGCACTGTATCTAACCACACGCGTAGGGATAACGGCAAGGCAAGCCGTGCCCGTGGCGAATAGCAGGCAGGGACCGGAAGCGTTCGTCATACTTTCTATGCAACGCGTATCCGCAGAATGCGGTACCATCCTCTCATGACACTCGCAAGCAGCAACACGCGCGTCGGCGCTCTCAATCACATCGGCCTCGCGGTGATCAGCATCGAGGAGTCCCTGCAGCAGTTCTACGACCTGTTGGACTCCCCACAGGCGGCGAGCATCCTCGTGAATGAGGAGCACGGCGTGCGGGGTGCGTTCATCGAACAGGGCGAGACGCACATCGAACTGCTCCAGCCGCTCCGCGCCGACTCCGTCATCGGCAGGTTCCTGGAACGCCACGGCGAGGGCATCCATCATATGGCGTTCACTGTCGACGATGTCGAGGTGAAGGCGCGCGAACTCGAAGCGCTTGGCATTCCCATCATCACAGGCCCGCGTGAAGGCTTCACCGGGCGCATCGCCTTTGCCGACCCCTCGAAAATGCACGGCGCGCTCATCGAATTCGTAACGCCCTACGAGCGCTAACTTCCTTCGATGGCGGACGCCCTCAGAGTCCTCATCGCGAAGCCGGGCCTCGACGGTCATGACCGCGGCGCGCGCGTCATCGTCCGTCTGCTCCGCGAGGCGGGGTTCGAGGTGGAGTACACCGGCATCCGCAAGACGCCTGACGAGATCGCGGAGCAGGCCCGCGAGTTCGGCGCCGAGGCCGTGGGCCTGAGCATCCTCTCCGGCGCGCATATGGAGCTCGTGCCCGCCGTCATGGACGCCCTTCAGCGCGCAGGGCTGGAGGATGTGCCATTGATCGCGGGCGGCATCATCCCGCCGCAGGACCGCACCGCTTTGTTGGAGATGGGGGTCGCCGCCATCTTCACTCCCGGCGCACGCTCCGGCGATCTCATCCCCGCCCTCCGTGCCGCCGCAGAAGCGGGGCGCCGTTCGCAGGAGCGCTGATCGTCGGCACGGACCTGGCCTGCTATACTTATGCGGTTGCGTACGGATTTGGCGATGGACCTGCAGTTACAAGTGAACGTCGCCCAGCTCCTCAAGGACGCCGTCGGGGCAACCCGGACGTTCGAGGTTGACGGCTTGGCGCTCGAATCGGACGAAGGCGCTCCAGCCTACGTCAGAGGCGAGTTCCGGCTCACGCGGACCGACCGCGGGGTCTGGGCATCCGGCCCTGTCGCCTTCTCCATGGACTACGTCTGCAGCCGCTGCTTGGCGCCGTTCGCGTCATGGATAGAGGCCAAGGTGGACGATGTCTTTCTGCCGAGCGTGGATATCGCAACAGGAGCGAAGCTCCGCTACGGTGAGGAAGACACCGGTGCGGACATCAACAGCATAGACGAGCAGCACGTGCTCGACCTGAGCGATGCGCTGCGTCAATACAGGCTGGCGGGCGTTCTCATGGCGCCCGTCTGCCGGGAGGACTGCAAGGGAATCTGCCCCGAGTGCGGTAACGACCTGAACGAGAGCGCCTGCATCTGTGAGCGCTACCAGGATCAGCGTTGGACCGTGCTGCGGAAGTTGCTGGAGTGAGAAAACCATGCCCCCACTGCCCAAGAGGAAGCGATCCAAGTCCCGCGTCGGCACGAACCGCGCCCACCAGCACAAGACGCTCGTCAGCCTGGTTGAGTGCCCTCGTTGCCCTGACGCGATGAAACCGCACCACGTGTGCCCCACCTGCGGTTACTACCGAGGGCGCGACGTGCTCCGCATGGACAGCGAACTCGAGTAAGCGCGCCAGCGCCCCATGGCCACCGCCTTCATCTTCCCTGGACAGGGAGCCCAGGCCGTCGGCATGGGCTCCGACGCCTACCACGGCTCGCCCGCCGCTCGTGCCGTCTTCGATGAAACCGACTCTGTTCTTGGGCTGCCGCTCTCCCGCCTGATACTGGAAGGCCCAGCGGAGGAACTCGTCCGCTCCCAGAACGCCCAGCCGGCCATCCTGTGCGTGAGCATCGCCATGCTCCGCGCTGCGGAGAAGCATCTCGGATCGGCGATGCCGCGTCCTGCGTTCACTGCCGGACACAGCGTCGGTGAATATGCTGCGCTCGTAGCTGCGGGCGCGCTCTCACTTGCTGAAGCAATGCGCCTCGTGCGAACGCGCGGTGAACTCATGCAGGCTGCCTGTGACACCACCCCGAGCGGCATGGCCGCCCTCATCGGCCTCACGATGGAGTCAGCCCGCCAAGCCTGCGAAGGAACAGGTGCACAGGTGGCGAACGTCAACTCCGGCGAGCAGATCGTGGTCGGTGGCCCCAACGACGCTCTGGAGCGCGCGATAGCGAACGCGAAGGAAGCAGGCGCGCGCCGCGCCATCCCGCTGGACGTTGCGGGCGCATTCCACACGGAGGTCATGCGCCCCGCGCAGGAGGCTATGGCGGGCATCCTTCCAGAAGCTGCGCTGAGTGCCGCTGCCGTGCCTGTTGTGGCAAACACGACTGCCTTGCCGGTCGAGTCGACGGAAGAGGTCCGAGCCGAGCTTGGCTCGCAGCTCTGCGGCTGCGTCTACTGGCAGCAGTCCGTAGAGCTGATGGTCGCCAGGGGCGTTGACCGGTTCATCGAGTTCGGTCCCGGCAAGGTGCTCACCGGCCTGTCCAGGCGCATCGCCCCTGACGCAGCCGCCCTCGCGGTGGCAGACCTAGACGCTATCAAGGCGCTGGCGTAAGATTACGTGGCATCCCGCCTCGACCAGCACTCGGGGCGTCTCTTTAACAAGCCCGATGATCGAGTCTCCCGGCGGTACGAAAAGGGTCGGCCGAGGCCGCAGGAACAGGCCGGAGCACCAGGGGCGCGTACTCGCACTCCAGGTGCTTTACGAGCACGACCTGACAGGGCACGAGTGGCGGTCCGCGCTGGAAGCGCGGGCGGAAGAACTGCATGCCGCACCGGGCGCAATCGCCTTCGCCGAAAGCTGCGTAGAAGGCGTGGTCAGCGAGCAGGGAGAACTGGACGCGCTCATCCGGTGCTACCAGCACCAGTGGCCCGTCGAGCAGCTCGCTGCTATCGACCGGGCCATTCTCCGGCTGGGGCTTTTCGAACTGGCCGACGGTTCACCGACCCCGCCGCTGGTGGCCATCAACGAAGCCGTCGAACTGGCGAAGACCTTCGGGAGCGAAGGGTCCGCCAGGTTCGTGAACGGCGTGCTTGGAGCATCGTTCAACGAGCAGAACAACAGAACACCTGATTGCTGAGGAAGGCAGAAATGGCGACCGTTTACGATCGTGTCAAGGACGTGGTAGTGGACAGGCTCGGTGTGGATGAGGACTCCGTCACCATGGAGGCCTCCTTCGTCGACGACCTCAACGCGGACTCCCTGGACCTGGTTGAACTGATCATGGCTTTTGAGGAAGAGTTCTCCGACGGCGACGTTACTCTGAAGATATCCGACGAGGATGCGGAGCAGATCCGGACCATCCAGAACGCCGTCGACTTCATCAAGGGCAAGGGCGTTTCCGACTGACAGGACGCCTGTGGCTGACCTCCAGACACTCCACCAGCAGATACACGCCTGCCAGGACTGTGCTCTCCACCGGGCGCGGACGAACGCCGTGCCAGGAGAGGGCGCCCCTCGAGCCGCGCTCATGTTCATCGGCGAGGGCCCCGGCTTCAACGAAGACCGCCAGGGGAGGCCGTTCGTCGGTGCAGCCGGTCAATACCTCGACGAACTGCTTCTCTCCATCGGGCTGAAGCGCGAAGACGTGTTCATCACCAACATGGTGAAGTGCCGCCCCCCCAACAACCGCGACCCTTTCCCCGGCGAGATCAGCGCCTGTTCGCGGCACCTCGACGCACAGATAGAGGCCATCAAGCCCGCCGTCATCGTTCCCCTCGGGCGCCACGCGCTGGCGCGGTGGTTCCCCAGAGATTCCATCAGCAAGGTGCGCGCGCGGCCTCGCACGTTCGACGGCATCACCCTCTTCCCCCTGTACCACCCGGCTGCCGCGCTGCACAACAGCGCCCTCCGCGCCACCATCGAAGCCGACTTCGCGAAGCTGGGCGACCTCCTGAAAGAACGCGAGACCCAGGGAGCGCCGGCCGAGGACGATGCCCAGGACGAGTCCGACGGCTCACAGCAGTTGAGCATGTTCTAGCCGATGCCGCACCCCATCCGCATCGTCCCCATCGGCGGCCTGGGCGAAGTGGGCAAGAACATGCTGTGCGTCGAGTACGGTGACGACATCGTCGTCATCGACGCAGGCCTCATGTTCCCCAAGCAGGAGATGCTCGGCATAGACCTCGTGCTGCCGGATGTCTCGTACCTGACGGCCAACGCAGAGCGTGTGCGGGCCATCCTCATCACTCACGGGCACGAAGATCACACGGGCGCGCTGCCATACCTCCTGCGCGAACTGAACGTCCCCGTCTACGCTCCGCCTCTTGCGCGCGATCTGATCGACGTGAGGCTGCGCCAGCACCGCATCGACGACTGCGAACTCCACGAGATCGACGCAGGGAGCACCCTTGACTTCGGAGACATCCAGGCTGAGTACTTCCGCGTATGCCACAGCATCCCGGACGCTTGCGGCATCGCTCTCCGCACTCCGGCGGGTCTCATCGTCCACACCGGCGATTTCAAGATAGACCACACTCCAGCGGACGGACGTCCCACCGACCTGCAGCGGCTCGCCGAACTCGGCAGCGAGGGCGTCCTGCTCCTGCTGTCCGACTCCACGTACGCGGAAGTCCCCGGCTATACGCCGTCGGAGAGCGTCGTGGCGACTGCCCTTGACCACGTCATCGCCGATGCGCCGGGGCGCGTGCTCATCGCCACGTTCGCGTCGCTCATCGCCCGGGTGCAGCAGGTGCTGGACGCCGCCGTGAAACACGGACGGAAGGTCTCCGCCGCAGGGCGCTCCATGATCGACAACGTCAACATGGCCGTCGCGAACGGTTACATCAAGGCCCCGCCCGGAACGCTGCTTGACCTCCAGGCGCTGAGCGCACTTCCTCATAACCAGCAGGTCATCGTCCTGACCGGCGCGCAGGGCGAGCCGCTCTCCGTCCTCTCCCGGGTCGCCAACAACGCCAACCGCGATATCGAGGTCCACGAGAACGACACGGTCGTCATCTCTGCAACGGCGATACCGGGCAACGAGACGGTCATCGCCACCGTGGTGGACAACCTCACGCGGCGCGGCGCCAAAGTGCTTACCCGCCGCACGTCACCGGGCGTCCATGTCCCCGGCCACGGGAGCCAGGAAGAACTCAAGCTCATGCTCCGTCTCATCAAACCACGCTACTTCGTGCCCGTACACGGCGAGTACCGGATGCTTGCGGCCCATGCGGAGCTCGCCCGGCAGACCGGGGTCGCTCCCGAGAACGTCTTTGTACTGGAGGATGGGGATGTGCTGGTGCTGGACGATGGGGATGCGACTCTCGGTGAACCTGTCCAGGCGGGACACGTCTACGTGGACGGGCTGCGGACGTGGGACGTCGGCGAGGCCGTGCTGCGCGACCGGCGGATGCTCTCGCGCGATGGGTTCGTGGTGGTGGTCGTCCCCATAGACCACGCGACGGGCAGAGTATACGGAGAGCCGGAGATCGTCTCGAGTGGGTTCACTGCCCCTGAGGAGGCGGGAGAGTTGATGGAGCGCGCAGCCGCGGTGGTTGTCGAGGCGCTCCGCGCGCCGAACCTCGATCCGCTGAACGAGGACCACGTGAACGATCGTGTGCGCGAGGCGTTGAGCCGCTTCCTCTACAAGGAGACGCGGAGCCGCCCAATGATACTCACCGTACCTCTGGAGGTCTGAGCCTCTCCACGCTCTCGCCATACCGCTGGAACAGGACGCCGCAGACCCCAAAACCCTCCATCTCTTCATAATCCGCAAGCGGACCCGGCTCACAACTGCATTCCATCTGATTAAAGTCCGACGGGTGAGGAACCGCATCTCTGCACTGCTGTTCAACCAGGTCGGCGTGTTGTTCGGCCTGATCGTCGTAGCCTTCGTGGCTTACGTCGTTATCGGGCAGCCTGCCTGGGCCATAGACCCGCTGCGCGATGCAGCGGCTGACACGCTGGGCGGCATGGGCGCAGCGCTCGTTCTCCTGCTGGCGTGGGCCGGTTGGTTGGGATGGCTGCTGTCCCGCGGGTTCAGGCATCTCATCCGGCAGTGGCGCTACGTACTCGGGATGGGTTTCCTCGTAGCCGGAGCGTTCTCCCTGCTCTCCTATTTCCACACGTCCTTCCCCATCATCGGCGTCGCGCCGCTCGGAGGCGACCTGGGCGGACAGCTGCGCGGCTCCTACGGAGCGCTCGGCGTTTTCCGCACCGTCGTCCTCATCACACTCGGAGCATGGCTCGTAGCGCCGGTGCTGTTCAACCATGCAGCCGTATGGATGGGGGGCGTGATGCTTGTGACAGGCCGGGGCATCGGCCACGCCGTGGGCCGGATGCGTCACCGTGACCACGGCTCGGTCATGCAGGAGGTCGACGAATACCTCACCTCCAACGCTACGGCCGCGCGCGCAGCGCAGATGGACACGTTGCGCGCGGCGGACGTATACGAGCGAAACACCGCTCCCCAGAGCGTCTTCACGCGGAGGGGCGCCGAGCCACGTGGTCTCGCATACCTGGAGCCGACCTCCCCCAGGCCAGTGACTCTTCGTCCCGCAGAGCCGGGGGCCAGACCGGAACGGAAGCCCGACCTCTGGCCGGGCATGAAGACCGCCGAACCGGGCACACCGGAGCGCCAGCCCGCCACCACGACAACGGCGACGATAGTACCTCCTGCCAGCGAGAACGGAACGAGCACTGAGCCCGCCGCTGTAGAACCGCTCTACGGGACCGAAGCGCCCTCTGTAACCGGCGAAGCCCACGCAGTGGACGACCTCCAGGTCAACGGCACGCTTCAAGCGGACGTGGAGGAGACGCTGGCGCTCGCAGTTCCGATGGAGGCGCCCTGGGGCGAGATCGCCGTCGCTGCCGCTGTGGAGCCGTCCAGGCCTGTCGCGCCGGACATCGTCGCCCCCGTCGCTCCGTCCGATCCGCTCCCGCCGCTCGAACTTCTCGCGCCTCCGGTTGCTGCCGGAAGCATCACCGAGGAGCATCTGGAGACCGCCGCGCTCATCGAAGAGACACTGGCGCAGCATGGCGTCGAAGTGAGCGTATCGGAGATAAGACCCGGCCCCAGCGTCACGATGTTCGGCATCGTGCCCGGATGGAACCGCAAGGCGATGTCCGCACGGGCGAGGGCGCTCGCAGAGCAGGAAGACAACCAGGTGCAGATGGAGGTGCGCAACCGCGTGAAGGTCGACAGCATCCTCGCACGGGAGAAAGACCTCGCGCTCGCGCTCGCCGCGCCCACTCTCCGCATCCAGGCGCCCGTTCCCGGCGAATCGCTCGTCGGGGTGGAGATGCCCAACAAGTCGTCCTCCATGGTGACCATCCGTACCGTGATGGAATCCCTCGAATACGAACGGATGCTCACCGGCGGAGGGCTGCCCGTGGCGCTTGGCCTGGCCTCCGCCGGTGAACCCGTCGTCCTCGACCTGCTCAAGATGCCACACCTCCTCATCGCCGGCGCGACAGGCAGCGGAAAGAGCGTCTGCATCAACACCATCATCTCGTCCATCATCTGCCACCAGGACCCGGCAAAGGTCCGGATGCTGCTGGTGGACCCCAAGCGCGTGGAACTCACGCCCTACAACGGCATCCCTCACCTCGTGACACCGGTCGTCGTCGACCCGGACAAGGTCGTCCGTCTGCTGAAGGGCGCCATCCAGGAGATGATGCGCCGCTACAAGCTGTTGGAAGAGGCCGGCGCGCGCAACATCGTCTCCTACAATCGCAGCCCGCGCGCCACGGAAGAGATGCCGTACTTCGTCATCTGCATCGACGAGTTGGCAGACCTGATGATGACCGCCTCCTTCGACGTCGAGCAGTCCCTCTGCCGCCTTGCACAGTTGGGCCGGGCGACGGGCATCCACCTCATCGTGGCCACGCAGCGCCCCTCCGTGGATGTGCTCACCGGGCTCATCAAGGCCAACTTCCCAAGCCGTATCGCCTTCGCGGTCGCCTCGCAGGTCGACTCCCGCACGATCCTCGACTCCGCGGGCGCCGAGCGGCTCCTCGGGCGCGGCGACATGCTCTTCATCTCCTCGGACTCCCCGAAGCCGAAGCGCGTGCAGGGCGTCTTCATCTCGGAGGACGAGAGCGCAGCCCTCAGCGAGCACTGGCGGCAGCTGCCCCCCAACGCCAGCCTGCCGGAGGTCTCCTTGGAGAACATGGCGCGGGAAGCTGAGACCGCGGCGGCCGAGAGCGCAGCCGACGGCGGCGACTTCGACGAGGGTGATTCTCTCTACGAACGTGCGCTGCAGGTCGCGGCTGCGAATCGCCAGCTCTCCACGTCGCTGCTCCAGCGCAGGCTGCGCATCGGGTACCCTCGCGCCGCGCGGCTGATGGACCAGCTGGAGGACGAGGGCATCGTGGCCGCCTCCGGCGAACCGGGCAAGCCGCGGGAAGTCATCTACCTCCCCGACGAAGAAGTAGCCTAACCTCCCCGTCTCATCACCCCATGCGGCGTGCCATGAGTCACGCTTGCCGCTTCTGGTAGAATCGCCCCAGACAGGCGAGAGGAGAGAGACGCCATGCCCGCTGACGTAACGGTGGAAGAGGTAACCGAAGCACTGAAGGACGTGTACGACCCCGAGATCCCGGTGAACGTTGTCGACCTCGGCCTCATCTACGCTATCGAAGTGGACGACGATAGCAACGTCCACGTAGACATGACGCTCACCGCCGCCGGATGCAGCATGGGGCCGTTCATCGCGCAGCAGGCCGAATGGGCCATCGCCGACCTCGACGGGGTCAGAGACGTGAACGTCGAGATCTCGTTCGACCCGCCCTGGTCGCCCGACCGCATCACCGAAGACGGGCGCAAGCTGCTCGGCCTCGACGACTAGACCGCGCCCCAGCCGCGTAACGCTGGCAGTACGGGGCCGCGCCCCGGGGAGAGTGCACGCCCCGATGACGATGAGCGAAGAACAGCGGCAGGCACGTCTGGCCCAGATCAAACGGCAGTGGGAGCAGCGTCGCGCCATCGGCCGGTCGCTCGGCAAGATCAAGACCAAGATAGGCGTCTACAGCGCCAAGGGCGGCGTCGGCAAGACCACTGTCGCCGTCAACCTCGCAGCCTATCTCGCGGAGAAGGGCTATACGGTCGGCCTGCTCGACGCTGACATCGACACGCCCAACGCGCCCGAAGTGCTCGGCAGCGACGCCCACCCGGAGGCCGCGGACGGGCGCATCAAGCCCGCCGAGGCCTTCGGCGTGAAGGCCGTATCGATGTCCTACTTCCAACAGGACCCGGAAGAGGCCATCATCTGGCGCGGCCCCATGATCCACAACGCCATCAACCAGTTCCTCCAGATGACGGACTGGGGCGAGATCGACTTCCTCGTCGTGGATATGCCGCCGGGCACGTCGGACGCGCCGCTCACCGTCATGCAGGTGCTGACGATGGACGGCTTCGTCGTCGTGACCACGCCGCAGAGCCTCGCCGCTCTGGACGCCAAGCGCTCGATCAATATGATCCGCAAGCTGAACGTCGAGGTGCTGGGCGTGGTGGAGAACTACGTGGGCGAGGTGTTCGGCTCCGGCGCGGGCCGCGACCTGGCGAACGACCTCTCCCTGCCATTCCTCGGCGAGGTCGCGCTGCGAGCCGACTACCGGGACGACTCCCAGCCGACAGTGCTCGCCAGCGCCGAGGTCCGCGCCGAGTACGACGCCATCTGGGCCGCGCTCGAGGGACGGCTCACCGCCCTCGAGGCGATGCCGGAGCAGCAGGCTGTCGCGGAAGGAGCAGGCGATGAGCCTCGCTGACCGGCCTTACGCCCACAAGCACAAGCCGGGCAAGCACAACCGCAAGAAGTTCACCGCGCCCCCGAAGCCCAACGCGCAACTGCGCAAGGAACTGCGGGAGATACTCGAGCAGCGGAAGCCGCCGCAGGACTGAGGCCCGCTCACCCGCCGCGCCTGACGCGCTGGCTCTCGATCACCGCGAGCGCCAGCTCTTCCGCCTCGTCACGGGACGGGGCAACGGCGAAGTAGAGCGTCCGCCCGTAGCGTTTCACCGTCATGCGCCACCCGTCGCCCAGCGAGCGGTAGTGCGCCTCTTCGCCGCCCAGCGTTACCGCTTCAAGGCCTGCCGCCGAGACGATGCGCCCCCACAGCAACCCCACGACGAACGCGGGATAGCTCGACTCCGCGACCACGATCATGCCTGTCCCCGTGCCCCGCAACACGTCTGCGTTGATCTCGGACGGCGCCTCGCCGAACTCACCGTACAGCCCGAACGACACCCGGTCCATGCGGGCGAGCCGCAACCCCGAGCCGAGCCCGCCCACATCGATCCCCAAGGCGCGCAGCGTCCCGTCCAACAGGTTTCCGCGGTTCCGTACGAAGCCGAGCGCCAGCAGCGGCGACGGCGGATCGTCGGGGAGCAGAAGCCACCCCCGCCACGCGGCAGGCTCACGCTCCGCCCACGGCACGCGGTCCTCATCTCCCCATGCGGCGCGGACCGCCTCCGCCCAGGGGTTGTCCGGCTTCCCGAACCGCAACGTCTGCCTAGGCGTCTGCGTCCAGATATCCGCGTCCAGCACCAGCGCCGCCACGGACGCCTCCGCGGCATCCACGAACTCCGCCCCCGCCGCGTACTCTTCAACCGGGTCGAGCGCCACGCCCTCGAAACGGACGACGTGCCCCGTTGCCTCACGCCCGTCGGCGCGCACCGATACCGCCGCGGGAGGCCGGGGAGCGACATAGACCGCCGCGTTCATGGGGACGTCCAGCGCGGCCCATCCGTCGAACGGCGGAGGGAGGGCCTTGCCCGGCACGGCGGCATCGCTCCAGTTGAGGATGGCGAGGGCAACCGCCGCAACGAGCAGTATGCCGAACAGGAAGCAGAGCCTTCGGCGCATCCCTAACGCTTGCGCCTCCGCCTGCCTCCTGCCTTTTCGTAGGGCCTCGGCGCGGGTTCGGCCCTGCGCACAGGCGCTGATTCGCCACCCACGCCACGTTCGGCGACCTCCTGGGCGACGAGCAGGCGCTTGAGGTCCACCATCTCGTCTCGGAGCAGCGCCGCTTTCTCGAACTCTAATTGGCGCGCCGCTTCCTTCATGTCCGCTTCCAGCTGCTTCACCACGCGGGCGAGGTCGTCCTTCGGCATGTCCTGGCGCACGCCGTAGGCAGCGCGCGGCTCGGCCAGTTCACGGATGGACTCCGTGATGTCGCGTATCGCCTTGCGGATGCCCTCCGGCTGGATGCCCTCGCGCTCGTTGAAGGCCGTCTGCAACGCGCGGCGGCGCTCCGTCTCGTCGATCGCCTGCCGCATGGAATCGGTGATGCGGTCCGCGTACATGATGACGTGGCCGTCCAGGTGACGCGCGGCGCGGCCTATCGTCTGGATGAGCGACGGCGACGAGCGCAGGTAGCCCTCCTTGTCCGCGTCCAGCACGGCGACGAGGCTCACCTCCGGTAGGTCCAGCCCCTCGCGCAGCAGGTTGATGCCGACGACCACGTCGTGCACGCCCAGGCGAAGGTCGCGCAGGATCTCCGTACGTTTGAGCGTGTCCACCTCCGAATGCAGATAGTGCACCTTCACGTTCATCTCGCGCAGATAGTCGGTGAGCTCCTCCGCCATGCGCTTGGTGAGCGTTGTGACGAGCGCCCGCTCGCCCTTCGCCGTGCGACGGCCTATCTGCTCCAGCAGGTCGTCTATCTGTCCCCTGGTGGGCTTCACTTCGAGGGTGGGATCGAGCAGCCCGGTGGGCCTGATCACCTGCTCCACGACCTGCGAACTGTGCTGCAGCTCGTAGGCGGCAGGGGTCGCGGAGACATAGACCACCTGGTTGACGATGCGCTCGAACTCCTCGAAGTTGAGGGGTCGGTTGTCGCGCGCCGAGGGGAGGCGGAAGCCGAAGTCGATGAGCGCGTCCTTGCGCGACATCTCGCCGTGGAACATGCCGCGCAGCTGGGGGATGGCCATGTGGGACTCGTCGATGATGAGCAGATGGTCGTCCGGGAGGTAGTCCATGAGCGTCCAGGGCGTGCTGCCGCGCGGACGCCTGCCGAGCGGCTGCGAGTAGTTCTCGACGCCCGCGCAGTAGCCCGTCTCGCGCAGCATCTCCAGGTCGTAGCGGGTGCGGTGCTCCAGCCGCTGCGCTTCCAGCACCTTCCCTTCTTCCCGCAGAAGCGCGAGACGCTCCTCCATCTCCTCCTCTATCTCGACGACCGCTTCATCCAGCTTCTCGCGGGAGGTGACGAAGTGCTTGGCGGGGTAGATGTCTATCTGCGCACGCTCAGCGAGCAGCTCACCGGTCAGTGAATCGACCTCCACGATGCGTTCCACGTCGTCGCCGAAGAACTCGACGCGCACGGCGACGTCCTCGTACGCCGGCATGATTTCCAGCGTGTCGCCGCGGACGCGGAAGCGCGCGCGGGCGAGGTCGTAGTCGTTGCGCTCGTACTGCATCTCGATGAGGCGGCGCGCCAGCTTCTGCCGGTTGAGACGCTCGCCGCGCGTGATGCGCTCCACGAAGGCGAAGTACTCGGCGGGCGAGCCGAGGCCGTAGATGCAGGAGACGGAGGCGACTATGAGCACGTCCCGCCGGGTCATCAGCGAGCGCGTCGCGGCGTGGCGGAGCTTATCTATCTCGTCGTTGATGTCCGCTTCCTTCTCGATGTACGTGTCGGTGGAGGGGACGTAGGCCTCCGGCTGGTAGTAGTCGTAGTAGGAGACGAAGTACTCGACAGCGTTCTCGGGGAAGAAGTCTCGGAACTCCTGGGCGAGCTGGGCGGCGAGCGTCTTGTTGGGGGCGATGACGAGCGTTGGCTTCTGGACGGCCTCGACGGTCTTGGCCATGGTGTAGGTCTTGCCTGATCCGGTGACGCCGAGGAGTGTCTGGTGACGCATGCCCTTGCGGATGCCGTCCGCGAGCCGGTCGATGGCCTGCGGCTGGTCGCCGCGCGGCTCGAAGTCTGCGACGACACGGAAGGGCGTTCCGGTCTCGGTTGGGTGGAGCGTGGTCATGCTGCCGGGTTCCTCATCTTCCTAATTTCGCTGACTGAGGCGTTCGGGGCAAGCGTTGGGCCCACAGTCCACCCTTCCAGGCAGCACCCGAGAGATTTCTCGGCTCCGCTCGAAATAACAGGCGTGCCGCTCCTGATCAGGCGTAGATGTCGCGGAGGGCGGCGTCCAGGTCGAGGTGGCGGAAGGCGTAGCCGGAGGCGATGGCGGCAGCAGGGAGCGCGCGGCGGCTGTTCAGCAGCTCGGACGCAAAGTCGCCCAACGCGAGGCGCAGCCCGAGCGCAGGCGCGGGGACGAGCGCGGGCCTGCGCAGGACTCGGCCCAGCGCTCTCGCGATGTCCCGCTGGCGCGCAGGGGCAGGCGAGCAGACGTTCAGCGGCCCGTGCACGGCCTCATTGTCCAGGGCGTGCAGGATAAGGCCGACGACGTCGTCCAGGTGCACCCACGGCCACCACTGCCGTCCCGACCCAGCGGGGCCGGAGAGACCGAGGCGCGTGAGACGCGACAAGGGCGCGAGGAAGCCGCCGTCGCGTCCGGCCACCATGCCGGTACGCAGGAGGACGAAGCGCGCGCCGGACGACGACGCCTCCGATGCAGCCTCCTCCCACCGGACGCAGACGTCGGCGAGGAAATCCCGGCCGCGAGGCGCATCCTCCGTCAGTTCCTCGTCGCCGCGGTCGCCGTAGAAGCCGACGGCGCTCGCGCTCACGAGGACAGGTATGCCGGTATCCCGCATCCCCAGCACGAGGTTGCGGGTGGCAGCCTCACGAGACTCGAGGATGGCGCTCCTCTTCTGCGCCGTCCAGCGACCCACAACGCTCTCGCCCATGAGGTTGACGACCGCGTCCACGCCCTCCAACGCCTCGGCAGGCGGGGGCCCCTCCAGCGGGGCCCAGGGGAACGTGTGCACCAGCCCCGGCAGCGCCATGCGAGCGCGCGCGGGGTCGCGGGTGAGCGCCACTCGCTGATCGCCGCGCTCCAACAACGCGCGGACCAGCGCACGCCCTACGAAACCCGTTGCTCCGGTCAGCAACACGCGCATGGCTACACCCCGCTCCCCTGCATCAACTCGTCCGGATAGGGATGGAGGTATGTCTGTCCGGCGAGCCACTCCGGCCCGCCGGCCTTCCGCACGTGGTGGCGCAGCAGCGTGAGGGGTACGACGAGCGCCGCCCCGCCGACGCGGTAACGCTCGATGGCTCCGGCCAACTCCTCGCGGTCGCCGCCGTCGAGCAGACCTTTCAGGAACCCGGCAGCGTGTTGCAGCGCGTTCGCGTGCTTGCGAGCGGTGGTCAAGCGCTCCACAGCGCGCATCAGCACACGTCCGTACGTATCAGCGGTCTCGTCCCAGGGAGCGCTGCCCGCCTGTGCGGCGATACGCCCCGCCTCTCGGTAGAGCGCCGGGGCATGCGCCATGAGCGTGAGCTTGTGGGCAGTGTGAAAGGCAACGAGCGCGGACGGGTCGCGCTGCCCATCCAGCAGCGTCGTCCAGCGCCGGTAAACGAAGACCTGCTCGATGAAGTTCGCGCGCAGGCGGGGATCGTTCAAGCGTCCTTGTTCTTCCACGGGCAGCAGCGGGAAGCGTTCCGTCAGTATCTCGGCGAAGAGGCCGCGCCCGGTGCGGGCGGCAGGGCCACCGGCGCCGGGATAGACCTTCACCCGGAAGAGGCCGCAGCTCGGCGAGTCCTTGGTGAAGACGTAGCCATGCAGCCGCAGGTGTGCAAGCTCCTCGACGCGGCGCGCCGCCCACGAGCGCATCGCATCGGTGTGGTCCGTATCGGAGTGCGCCCCTTTCATGCGGAGCGCGCCTTTGTCGTCGTCGACGAGGCGCACGGGTTCACGGGGCGTTCCCATCCCCGCCTCCGACTCCGGGCAGACGGGGGTCCACTCGACGTGCGGGGCGAGCGTCTGCGTGAGGAATGCGTTGCGGAGGTGGCCGCCGTCGTAGCGCAGAGGCTCGCCGAGCAGGCAGGCGCTCACGCCGATACGCGGCTTGGGGAAGAACGTGCTCACGCCTTCCATGGTACTCCGTCCGCGCCCTTCCCCACATCAGCAGTGCCTGGTCCAGCACCAAACCCTCCCCGTGAGGATTCCGCGCGCTGAAGCGCGGGCCTTCGCAGGATGATTCGACAGGATCACCATGAGCGGGCCGCCCCGAGAAATGTTTCGACTCCGCTCAACATGACAAAGAACGGGGCGCTCCGTATGGAGCGCCCCGTCT
Source organism: Dehalococcoidia bacterium (assembly GCA_034422795.1). Classification (GTDB taxonomy): domain Bacteria; phylum Chloroflexota; class Dehalococcoidia; order Lucifugimonadales; family Australimonadaceae; genus Bin16. The sequence continues at coordinate 41,976 of DAOUJK010000031.1, forward strand.
ACAAGAGACAGTCTAACCGGAGCCTGCCCCTTACTGTTGCGGCTTGAGCAGGTCCTCTACCGAGCGCAGACCGGGGTGGGCGTCCGCCACGTACTGCGGGATCAGGAACGCGCTCTGCCAGGCCACGCTCGCCAGGCTGTCGCCGATCTCGACGACCGTGCCCGCCTCCGAGGCCTCAGTCCACGCAGCCTGCTGGTTCGGCAGCCAGATCTCCATGGTGACGTTGGTGTCACCGGCGGCCAGCGCCTGCATCAGCGGGATCGTTCCGCCGGCCACCGCGTCGGTCGGGTAACCGTAACCGGCTTCGATGATGAGCCGCGCAACTGCGTTCTGCAGCAGCGCCGTGCTCCAGTTGAGGTCGGAGAAGATGATGGTGGGCTTGCTGCCATCGATCTCGACGGAAGCGCCGCCGGCGACCGCCCCCAGCCTCTGCAGGGCTTCGGGCGAGACCCAGGGCACCCACTCCTGGGACTGCGCCATCCACCAGATCGCCACGTCCTGATAGTCGTCGCCTGTCTCGTCCAGGCGACCGAGCAGTGCATTCACGGCGGCGTCGCTCAGCGTCCACTTGCTGAGGAACTCGACCACGTCGGGCGCAGTCTCCTGCAGTTCGGTGCGCACTGCGATCAGCACGTCCGCGTCCGAGTATTCACACGCCTGCGTCACATCTTCAGCCTCTGCCGCAGCGGTCATGTGGTCCCAGCACTCCGCCGAGTAGGCCGGCTCCTCCAGACGCACGAAGCCGCCGTACTCATTCGTCAGCTTCGCCGGAAGCGTCTCAGGACCCCAGTAGTAGAAGAGGATGTTCTCGCCCCTCTCGAACGCTCCCAGGATCTCGGCGTTCAGCCCTTCGTAGGAACCGGGGTTGATGAGCGTGATCACGTCCTGCAGGCCGTATCCGTGCACCTGCTTCTCGTTGACGACCTCGCACTCCCAACCGGGGATGCACGTGACCAGACCGGCCTTGCCGTCGCTGTCCGACCGGACGAAGAGCTCCCAGTAGGCTGGCTTATCCTCCATGGCGATCGGGCCGCCGAGGGCGTTCAGCACCGCGCCGGCCACGTCCGAGGAGACCCATCCATGCCACTCATCCGAGGTGCGGAGCCAGTACTTGGCGACATCGACGGCGTCTTCGCCGGTGTCCGCGTACCTGCCGAGCAGGGAGAATATGCCGTCGTCGCTCAACTCGTAGGCTTTGAAGAACTCGACGACGTCAGGGGCCTTCTCCATGAGGTCCGTCCTCATCGCGATGACGACCTGCGCGTCCGCGTACTCGCACGCGAACTCCGTGTCTGCAGGGTTGTCATGCGTTGCCCCGATGTGCTCCTCGCACTCCGGAGTCGAGGCCGGTTCCTCCAGGCGGACGTAGCCGCCGTACTCGCTCACCAGCGTGCCGATCAGCGCGGTGGGGCCCCAGTAGTAGAAGAGGATGTCTTCCCCACGCTCGAACGCGCTGAGGATCTCCGAGTTGAGTCCCTCGAACGACCCGGGGTTGATGAGCTCCACGTGGTCCGAGAGCCCATACCCGATGACCTGCTGCTCATTCCGTATCTCACATTCCCAGCCGGGGATACAGGTGATGAGCGCAGCCTTGCCTCCCGTGGTAGGACGGGCGAAGAGCGCCTTGTATTCGGGGTCCTTCAGGTCTTCCACGGAACGCAGGCCGGGGTTGGCATCCGCCGTGTACTGCGGGATCAGGAAGGCCGACTGCCAGGCGACCGAGGTGAGGCTGTCGCCGATGCCTTCGATCGTTCCCTCCGCAACGGCCTTGTCCCAGGCCTCCTGCTGGTTAGGCAGCCATATCTCCATGTTGACGTTCAGGTCGCCGCCAACGAGCGCCTGCATGAGCGGAAGGGTGCCGCCGGCGACCGCGTCGGTCTCGTATCCGTAGCCTTCTTCCAGGATGACGCGGGCCACCCAGTTCTGCAGGACCGCGGAACTCCAGTTCAGGTCAGCGAAGACCAGAGTCGGCTTCTCGCCCTCCATCATGGAGTCGTCAGGCGCGGCGGTAGGTTCCGCCGCCGGACGCGAAGTGGGCGTCGGGGTCGGGTCGTCGCTGCTGCAAGCCCCTAACGCCATCATCATCAGGGCCATGAGCCCCAGCACCAACAGGTATCTCATTGTCTTCATGCAGTTACCTCCTCCGTTTGTTGTCGGGCCGCTCGTGCGCCATTGCGCCGTCGGCTCCTGCATGACCTCTGCCTAGTGACCGCCGGTGAGCGCCTGCTGCCGCTCCCTGGCGGCGGCCTGCGTGAGGCGGTCGATAATGATGGCGAGCACCACGATGCCGATGCCGCCGAAGAGCGCTTTGCCGGGCTCCAGACGTCCCAGCGCCCGGTTGACGTCCTCGCCGAGTCCGCCGGCGCCCACGAGCGATGCTATCACCACCATCGCCAGCGCCATCATGGTCGTCTGGTTGATGCCCGCCATGATGGTCGGCACCGCCATGGGTATCTGCACCTTCCAGAGCAACTGCCGCGGGGTCGTTCCGAACGAACGCGCCGCCTCCACGACTCCGGGCGAGACCTGGCGGATGCCGAGGCTCGTCAGACGTATCGCGGGGGGGACGGCGTAGATGACCGTGGCGAAGATAGCGGGCACGTTGCCGATGCCGAAGAACATCACCGCCGGCACGAGGTAGACGAAGCTCGGCATCGTCTGCATCGCGTCGAGCAGGGGGCGGAGCATCGCGTCCAGCGTGTCGCTCCGGGCGATGACGATGCCCATCGGTATCGCTATGGCGATCGATATGGTCACCGCCACAACGATGAGCGCGAGCGTCTCCATGGCGCTGGGCCAGAGCCCGAGGACGCCAAGCCCTGCAAGGGTTGCGGCCGAGAATATGCCGATCCTCGACCCGGCCAGGCGGAAGCCGAGCAGCATGACGCCCACGATCAGGACCGGCCACGGGACCCAGAGGAATACCTTCTCCACGGCGAGCAGGAACCTCAGCACCGCATTGGAGACCGCGTCGAACAGGAAGGCGCCCTCCCGCGTGGTCCAGAAGATCGCGGTGTCCACGCACTCGGAGGTCGCCCGGCCCAGGTTGTCAGGAGTGGCGCCGTCCGAGCAGACGGAACCGAGGCGCTCGCTGATCCCGAAGAAGTTCTCCGGAAACGCGACGCCGGTCCCCCAGACCCCCACGAAGATGAGCGTCACGATCAGGAGGACAGCGAACCCTCCGCCGTAGACGTAGCGGTCCGGCAGCGCGACGAACCGTTTCCAGAGGCTCTCGTTATTGCCGTTTCCGGTTGGTGCTGCTACCGCCATCGCCGCTCTCCTAGTTCGCGTCGGCCCCGATGCCGATGGCACTGGTTGCTGCGTTCTCCTCCGCTTCGGCCAAACTCTCGCGCTCCATCATCTCGATAACAGCACGAGGCGATACCTGACCGATCAACCTGCCGTCCGTATCGATGAGGGGCTGGGGGCCGGACATGTGCCGCACCAGCGGCAGCGCCGCCGAGACCGACATGTCCTCCGACAGCGGGGTCACGTCGTCCAGGAGCACGTCAGTGCAATCGGCGCGGTCGCTCTGTTTCGCCTCGACAAGCTTCGCGAAGCTCACAGCGCCGACGTATGTCTCGTGCCTGTCCGCGACGAAACCGGCCACTTCCCCCATCTCACCGAGAGCGTCCATGGCCTCTTTCGGAGACATGTCCGCGCGCAGTTTCACCTGCACCGGCTCCATGATCGTCCGCAAGGTGACCACCGAGGACTTCCGCACGTCCCGGACGAACTCGGCAACATAGTCGTCCGCGGGGCGGTCGAGTATCTCCTCGCCGGTGCCCATCTGGATGACCGCGCCGTCGCGCATGATGACGATATGGTCCCCCAGTTTCAGCGCCTCGCTCAGGTCATGCGTGATGAAGATGATGGTCTTGTGCATCTGCTGCTGCAGACGGAGCAGCTCGTTCTGCATGTCACGCCGGATCAGCGGGTCCAGACCGCTGAAGGGCTCGTCCATGAGCAGGACGTCCGGGTCGGCGGCGAGCGCCCGGGCGAGCCCGACGCGCTGCTGCATACCGCCGCTCAGGGCGTTGGGGCGGTACCGCTCCCACCCCATGAGCCCGACGAGCTCCAGCACCTCATGAGCGCGGTCCATGCGCTGTTCCCTCTCGATGCCGCGCACTTCCAGCCCCCAGGCGGCGTTCTCTTCGACCGTCCGGTGCGGGAGCAGTCCGAAGTGCTGGAAGACCATCGCGGTCTTGGTGCGGCGGTATTCGATCAACTGTTCCTCGGAGAACCGAAGGATGTTCTCCCCATCCACCTCGATGGCGCCGAAGGTCGGCTCGATGAGGCGCAGCAGAGTCCGTACAAGGGTGGACTTGCCGCTGCCCGACAGGCCCATGACGACGAACGTCTCCCCCGTCTGCACCTCGAAGTTCACGTCGCGCAGGCCGACGACCCAGCCCGACTCTTCGCGCAGTTCCGCCTTGCTCTTCCCGAGCACCTCGTCCGTCAGTCGCACGGGCACGCCGGAGCCGAAGATCTTCCACAATCCCCTGACGCTCACTTTCGGCTGTGTGCCGTCTGCTGTTCCGTTCCTGCTTACCGCCATACGCCAACCTCCGCTCCATACCGCAAAGGGCGCACGCTTCGCTCTGATTCGCTCGGTGGGGGAGGAACAAGTGAATAACGAGAGACGCGAGTCAGACGCGTGCGCTCGGATGATTCAGAGGGCTGGGCGGCTATATACCCGCGCGCCACACGGAGCGGGCGCCCTCTTGTCACTGTCCAAGGCTTACCCTAGCCACTCGCGCAAAGGGTTGTCAACGCTTGGGTTCCGCTATCCTCTTGCCGTATTCCGCGGATTCCGGCCACCGGTACTCAGGAAACCGGCAGAGATTGAAGGCACGCCCCGCAGGAACCGAACGACAAGCGGTGAGAAGGGTTGCCGCGTACGTGGCTGGCCCCACTATTCGACGGTCCCATCGCTGCGTTGCCGCAGGACGGCTCCTTCCGTGCAGGTCAACCCCTCCCTCCGTCAGGACTGAGACGGCTCTTCCGTGTCCTGCAACACAGGTCTCTCTTCACGCTCGCGGCCCGGGAGGAAGCGCGCGGCGTCGGGCACGAGAGCGCCCAGGATCGCCAATGCGCCCTGCGTCCAGCCATTCACCGGGCGCAGGCAGATGTACTCCGGTGTCACTTCCAGGTCCGCGATCAACTCGAACGCGCCTCTCGCCGGGTGATACCCCAACGGGACGATCGTCCTGTCCCCTTCCTTACGAGTCTCGCCGTAGGTGAAGCCCTCCCTGTTGGCGACGCGTTCCAACGCGGGTTTGGACGCCTTCCCCAGCAGGAAGGGCAACTTGAGCAAGAACACGACGGGACGCAGCAGTATTCCCAGCATCACATCCTCCAGGGCGCACCGTGAGCGCGGGGTGGGCCTTCCCCCGCATTATACTGATTAAGCGGAGGCATTCCGCTGCGCATCACGACAGGAGCCGGATGACCGCCCCTTCAACAGCCCCGCCCACCGTGCGCGCCAACGGGCTCTGGAAGCGTTTCGGCAGCCACGTTGCCGTGCGGGACGTGAGCCTCTCGCTCAGCCCGGGCGAGGTCGTCGGACTCGTCGGGCCGAACGGCTCGGGGAAGACCACGACGATCCGCATGTTGCTGGACATCCTCCGTCCCGACCGCGGTTCTGTCTCAGTCTTCGGCGCTCCGGTCAGCACGGAAGCCCAGTCCCGCATCGGCTACCTGCCGGAGGAGCGCGGCCTCTATCGCAGTCTCCGCGTGGTCCCCAACATGCTCTATCTCGCCGAGCTGAAAGGGATGCAGCGGGAGCACGCGCTCCGGCGCGCGGACGAGCTGTTCGCGCTCCTCGGCCTGGAGCCGCACAGGGGGAAGAAGATCAGCGAGCTGAGCCGCGGCCTCGGTCAGTTGGTGCAGTTCGCGGCTACCATCCTGCATGAGCCGGACTTCATCGTTCTGGACGAGCCGTTCTCCGGTCTGGACCCCGTGAACGTCCGCGTGATGAAGGATGCGGTCTCCCTGCTGCGGCGCGAAGGCGCCACCATCATGTTCTCCACGCACCAGATGACGGACGTGGAGGAGCTGTGCGACCGCGTCGTCATGATCGACCGCGGGACCGTCGTGCTGGACGGTCCGCTCGCCGACATCAAGCGCCGATTCGCAGGGAACGACCTGTTCGTCGCGACCGACCTGGACCCACAGGGCGCGGACGGTGTGCTTTCGGCGCGCCGCGACGGTGCGGGCTACACGCTGCGGCTCGCCGAGGGTCGTGCTCCGGAAGACGTGCTGCGGTCGCTCCTGGAACGCGGGGCGAAGATAGACCGCTTCGAGTTGGCGACGCCCAGCCTGGAGGAGATATTCCTGCGCGTTGTGGAGCGCGACCGGATGGAAGGGGCGGGCGATGCGGAGTAAGACGTGGCTCGTCGCGCGGCACGAGTTCGCCGTTACCACGGGGCGCCTCGGTTTCCGCGTCTTCGCCGCCGCGGTGCCGGTGCTCGGCCTGCTCGCGCTCATCGGGATCGGCATCTTCGACGCGGTGCGCGGCGGTGATGAGCCGTCCGGCAGCGCGGGGGAGCCGACCGCCGAGGTCACGCGCGTGGGCTACGTCGACGGCGCCGTTGGCGAGGACGGCCGCCCCCTGTTCACGTCGTTCCGCGAGCAGGACGGCGTCGTGTTCGCTCCGTACGAGAACGAGGACACGGCCAGCGCGGCGCTGCAGGCGGAGGAGATAGACGCCTTCTACGTGTTCCCTCGCGACTTCCTGGAGACAGGGAACGTCGTGCGGGTGCGCATGGCGGGCAGCGGTGAGGGTGCCGGGAGCGCATCGCTGCGCCGGTTCGTGCTGAGCAACCTCGTCGCGGGGAAGGTCGACGAACAGGAGTTGGAGCGCCTCGTCACGCCGTACCTGCTGACCACGGTTGAGCTCTCCGAGTCCGGAGCAGCCGTGGAGGAAGAGGGGTTCGACGGCGCGGAGTTCCTGTTCTCGTTCGGAGCAGGGATGCTGCTGATAGTGTCCGTCCTGACCGCCGCCGGCTACCTGCTGCAGGGGCTCAGCGAGGAGAAGGAGAACCGCATCATGGAGGTGCTGCTCTCCTCCCTGAAGCCGGAGCAGCTGATGTTCGGCAAGCTGCTGGGGCTCGGCGCGGCGGGGCTGCTGCAGATGGCCGTCTGGACGGCAACGCTCGTCGCCTTCCTGCTGGCGGTGGGCCGTATCGTGGACCTGCCGGTGGAGTTGAGCGCCCCGTCCGTTGAGACGCTCGGCGTGGCGCTGGGGTACTTCCTGCTCGGCTATGCCTTCCTCGGCACCATCCAGGCCGCGCTCGGCGTGGTCACCACGAACCAGAAGGAGGCGAACAACATCGCCGTGTTCGTCGTGCTGCCCGCCGTGTCGCCGATGTGGTTCCTCACGGTGCTGATTGAGCACCCGGACGGTGTGCTCGCGCAGGTGCTGAACTACGCACCGTTCACCGCTCCGCTGACCGGACTGGTCAGGTTCGGAGCGGGTGGAACGAGCCTGGGGGAGGTCGCGCTGAGCCTGGGCGTGCTCGCGGCGTTCACTGCGCTGGCCGTGCTGCTCACGGCACGCCTCTTCCGCGCCTACCTGCTCATGTACGGCCAGCGGCCCCGCGTCGGGCACATCCTCCGCACGCTGTGGAGCGGCTGAACCCTAGCGGGCGGCGGCTTCCTCGAACGTGAACCGGGCGTTGCCGGCGCCCACGCGTTCCGAGAGGAAGCGCTTGCCCTCCTCCGGAGTCATCAGGTCCACGTAGATCTCCAACCGGTTCCCGTCAGGGTCGTTGAAGTAGACGCTCTTCGTCATGCCGTGGTCGGTCAGACTCGCTATCTCGACGTTGTTGTCCAGCAGCCGCTGGTGCAACTCCTGCAACTCCTGCATGCCGCCGTTCACGACCAGCGCGACATGCCCCAGCCCCGCGTTCCCGCGCGTCGGATCCCCGTTCACGCTGAACAGTCCGATGTCGTGGTGCTGGGTGCCGAACGACATGAACGCTGCGCCCTCGGACCGCCGGACCGTTTCCATGCCGAGCGCGTCGCGGTAGAACGCCTCCGCAGCATCGACATCCGTTACACGAAGGACCACGTGGCCAACTCGTGCTATCCCTGCCATGTCACCCTCCTCTGCGACCTTCACGTTTGCACCAGTGTAAACCCGCTGTCCACCTGCGCGTCTCTTGACCGCAAGGCGGGGCGCCCGTACCTTTGCCGCGTCCTATGCGGAGGAAGGAGAAGGCGCCATGACCACCGCTGAGAAGATGCAACTGGAGATATCCGTCGGCTACGCCTCGATGACGTACGAGATCGTGCGGCCCCTGATGGAAGGGCGCGTGCAGATAGAGGGGATCGACCTCGTTCCGGTGGAGGAGCTGGGGCCCACGCCCACGGGCGACTCCCGGATGAAGACCGGCGACTTCGGCCTGTGCGACCTGAACATGGGCTACTGGCTCGCGGCCATAGACCAGGGCTGGGACATCACCGGGCTGCCCATCTTCGTGAAGCGCAAGAGCGCGCACTGGTACATGGTGGTCCGGAACGACCGCGGCATCGGCGGGCCGAAGGACCTGGAAGGGAAGCGCATCGCCACGCGGTCGTTCCGCTCTGCCATCGTCACCTGGTGCCGGGGCCTGCTCAAGAACCGCCACGGCGTCGACACCTCCACGTTCCGGTGGCTCGTCACAGATGCCGAGGACTACTTCCCCATCTACGACAAGTCCGCCGTGGTCGAGACGGTGCAGGATGGCAAGGTGAGCGTGAAGGACCACCTGCAGCGGCTGCTCGACGGGGAGGTCGACGCGTTCCTCGGCGACATCTCGGACCCGGAGCTGTTCGGCTGGGTCGCCAGCGACTCGCGCATCCGCCGCCTCTTCCCGGACTACATGGAGGAGGACCTCCGCCTGTGGCGGGACGAGAGCATCTTCACGCCCGTGCACATGATGGTGCTGAGCGGCAAGCTGGACCGCGAGGACCCGACGCTCGCGCCGCGCATCTACGAGGCGTTCGAGCGCTCCAAGGCGCAGGCGTACTTCGACCTCCTGCGCGACCGGGGCAGCTTCTCCGTCATCTACCTGCGGGAGTACGTGGAGGAGCAGTTCAAGAAGTGGGGCGACCCGTTCGTGTACGGCATCGAGGCGAACCGGCGGATGCTGGACTGGTACATAGACATCAGCCACGAGCAGGGCATCATGGCCAAACGCTACGGGTTCGACGAGGTCTTCTCGAAGAACATCCTTGACACGTAAGCCCGTCGGGAAGGTCTCGTTGCGACAGCCGCTCCTTTGGGGGAGACGCCCGCGCGCCTATAATGGAGACAGATAGCCGACGAGGAGCGGAACGCATGGGCGCCACACACGTAACGGTCAGGATCACGAATCCCGCACAGCCGGACAGGCATTGGGAGGGTCTGTTCCTGGTCGATACCGGAGCCACCGACTCTCTCGTGCCCAGACCTCACCTGGAGGCCATAGGGCTCGAGCCGGAGGGGAAGCGCGTGTACGAACTGGCCGACGGCAGCGAGGACGGGGTGGATATCGCCGTTGCCAAGATCGAGTTCATGGGCGAGTTCGTCGGCGGGACGGTGATCTTCGGCGAGCCTGACACTGAGCCGCTGCTGGGCGTTACGGCACTGGAGTCCGTCGGCATCGAGGTGGACCCCCTTAACCAGCAGCTGAAGCGGCTGCCCGCCGTGCGGCTCAAGGGATTGGCACGAAGATACTCACACTGACCTCCTCCTCCCGCGTGGTACCGAATGAGACCAAATGAGACCGTCTTTCGATAGCGCCTCTCCCGGCAACCCGCAGCCACGCCTGCGCCGGAGCGTCAGAACGTTCGCCGTGCTGCATGCCGCCCACCGGCAGCGGTCCGCGGGGGTGCTATTCTTCGCCTTGCTCGCCGCAGCTGCGCTCATCCTGCTCATGCCGTCGCCCGCTCCGGCCAACTTCACCGAGGGCAGGCTCAGCACCGGCTCAGGCAACAGCGCGCTCACCGTCGCCGTCTTCGCCGACATCACGGACGCGCAGGACGGCGTGCCGTCGCAGGGCGTCGCGTCGAGCGGCTCGATAACCGCGGGCGATGCCGCTTACGTCGGCAACGGCGCCGACCCCCGTAACACGTTCTTCAACAACGACCTGTACGTCTCCAACCAGCAGGACGCCTACAACGCCGTGCTCATCACCGCCACAGCCGGGGGCGTGGCCGACGGCGAGTGCGCGGAAGCGACCGTCCACAACCGGCGCTCCGGCGAGTCCCTGCCCGTCTCACTCGCGCCCACGAGCGAGGCCCCGGTCAGTGGAGCGCGCACCTACCAGGCGATGCTGAACATTGCCGGCCCCGACACGGAGAGCGTCGACGGCCCCGCCTGCGGCGCCTACAGCGCAGGCACGGACGCTCTCGCAGCGCTGCGCGCCCGCGACGGCGACAGGCTCTCCGTCACTGTCAGGGGCGTGTCGTCGGCGATCGAGCTGGTCGTGGACGGCGAAGGGCCGGAACTCCGGGTGTTCAGCCCTCAGCCGGACAGCTACCTCCCCTCGGTGGTCGTCAACTTCTCGTTCGACGTGCGCGACGACGGAGCGGGGCTGCGGCACGACGGTGAGTTCGAGACTTCGGACGACGGCGACCCGCGCCCGGCCAACGTGGACGGCGACCAGTTGACGTCGCAGGAGCCGCGCTCCACCCCGGACGGCGGAGCAGCCGACATCCACGCCTACCTCAGCCGGGAAGGCGCTGCCGCCGCCGACATCACACCGTACGGAACGAGCCGCTGGCGGGTTATCGAGACAGGCGCCGCCTATGCCCTCTCCGTCGACGTGAACCTCGGCGGGAGCGGGACGTTCGACCTCGAGTTTGAGGCCACCGACCGCACCGGCAACACGACGGTCGTGGATTCCGCAGACGCTGCCGTTCCTCCTCCGGGCCCCACTCCTACTCCGACGCCGGACAGCAGCACCTCGACCCCCACTCCCATACCGCTTCCCACACCCGAACCGACGGCAACACCCACGCCTGCTCCAACGGCGACGCCCACTCCCACGCCGGAGCCAACGCCCACACCGGGGCTCAGCCCGGACCTCTCCGCCTGGCTGCAAGCATGGAGGGCGGCGTTGCAGGCCTGGCTGGAACGGCTGCAGGCGGGGTTCTTCGGGTAACCGCGCACATCGAACCACGCACGCCTAAGCGGGCGGGTTCCGAGCAATACTCTGGTAGAATGGACAAGCACATGTTCCGAAGTCTCGTATCACGCTTCCTCAAGAAGCCGGCTGCATCTCCGGTCAGCGAGCCCTCCGCACTACCATCAGATGAGGTCAGCGGACGCAGACCTCGACGGCGCAGACCGCCGAAGGCGGCTGACGCCCCTGAACAGCGTACCGAAGCGCGGACGCCGCAGCGCGCCGCAGCGCTCGCCGAGCCGCCGGACGCGCCATCAGGCAGGTCCCGCCGCCGTGGGGGCAGAGGACAGCGCAGCGAGAGCGGCGCGAACGCGCCGGAACGCCCCGCGAACGACGCCCCGCGCAACAGGCGCAAGCGCGGACCCGCCCCTGCCCCGCACGGGCCGTCGCCCCGTGAGTTGCCGTTCGGGCCCGTGCTCGTCTCCGCGCCGGTCAAGCGCGCGTTGGACGAGATGCGCTACGAGTCGCCGACGCCTATCCAGGAGCTCGTCATTGACCCTCTGCTGAACGGCGAAGACGTCGTGGGGCAGGCGCAGACCGGCACGGGCAAGACCGCCGGGTTCGGGATCCCCATCGCCGAACTCGTAGACGCCCGTGAACCGTTCGTGCAGGCGATCGTGCTCGTGCCGACGCGGGAGCTCGCGCGGCAGGTCACCGACGAGGTTACGGAACTCTGCCGGTTCCGCGGCACACAGGTCGTGCCGGTCTACGGTGGGGCGCGCCTGGGACCCCAGATCAGCGCGCTGCAGGACGGCGCGCAGGTGGTGGTCGGCACGCCGGGCCGCGTGATCGACCTGCTGGACCGGGGCGTGCTGCGCCTGGACAAGGTCCGGCTGGTGGTGCTGGACGAGGCTGACCAGATGCTGGACATCGGCTTCCTGCCGGACGTGCGCCGTATCCTGCGCTCCACGCCGCGCTCGCGGCAGACGGCACTCTTCACCGCGACCATCCCCACGATGATCAAACGGCTCATCTACTCCTATCTGAAGGAGCCGCGGACGTTCCGCGTCGGCGAGGAGGCGGAGCCCGTGGAGCAGGTGACGCAGCGCTACTGCGAGGTCGCCAAGCGGGACAAGTTGACCGCACTTCTGAATGTGCTTGACGAGGACGAGCAGACACTCGTGTTCCGTCGCACCCAGGACGACGTGGACTGGCTCGTGAAGACGCTGACCCGTCGCGGAGTCAAGGCGGCGGCCATCCACGGCGGCCTGCCGCAGGGCGAGCGCAACGCGGTCATGCAGCGCTTCCGCAGCGGTGCGCTCAGGCTGCTCGTCTCCACCAATCTCACATCCCGCGGCATCGACGTGCCGACGGTCGCGAGCGTCATCAACTACGACATCCCGGAGAGCGTCGAGGAGTACGTGCACCGCATCGGGCGCACGGCGCGCATGGGGCGTGAGGGCGCGGCTCTTACATTCGTAAGCGAATGGGACCTGGACTTCTTCGACGCCATCAAGGCCCACGTGGGCGACGACCTCCAGCCGCTCGAACTGGGGCTGTACACGCCGCAGGGAACGAGCGCATAGGGCAGTCTCGATGCGCGCGACAGAGTTCCTCTCACGCACCTTAAGACAGGACCCGAACGAGGCGGAGACAGTGAGCCACCGGCTCATGCTCCGCGCCGGCATGATGCTGCAGGCCGCAGCCGGGGTGTACTCCTACCTGCCGCTGGCGCTGCGCTCCATCCAGAAGATCGAACGCATCGTAAGAGAAGAGATGAACGCCGCGGGCGGGCAGGAAGTGCTCATGCCCACGCTCCAGCCGATCGAAACGTGGGAGCAGTCGGGCCGCGCAGCCGCGTTCGGCGGCAACCTCTTCCGCCTCTTCGACCGGCGCGAGCGCGGCATGGTGCTGGCGCCTACGCACGAGGAGGTCGTGACCGCCATCGCGGGCGCGCACATCGAGTCCTACCGGGACCTGCCGCTCAACATCTACCAGATACAGACCAAGTTCCGGGACGAGCCGCGCCCCCGCGCCGGGTTGCTCCGCGGACGCGAGTTCGTCATGAAGGACGCCTACTCCTTCGACACCGACCAGGAGGGGCTGGACGTCACCTACCAGCGGATGCGCGTGGCGTACCGCAACATCTTCCGCCGCTGCGGACTGCCCACCATCGAGGTAGAGGCGGACAGCGGCGCGATCGGCGGCAAGGACTCGCACGAGTTCATCATGCCCGCACCGAGCGGCGAGGACGTGATCCTCTACTGCGAGGAGTCCGGCTACGCCGCCAACGTGGAGCGCGCAACGTCGGTCATCGACCCCGCGCCGGAAGGCGACCCGCTCCCGCTGGAGCTGGTGGACACGCCCGGCATCACCGCCATCGCAGATCTGGCTATGTACCTGGGCATCGCGGAGTCGCAGACGCTCAAGGCCGTCTTCTACCAGGCGGACAATGAGACCGTGCTCGTCACGATACGGGGCGACATCGAGGTCAACGAGGTGAAGCTGAAGAACCACCTCCACTGCCTGGACCTGCGACTCGCCAACGCGGAAGAAGTGGCGGCGGCCGGGCTGACGCCGGGCTCGACCTCGCCCATCGGCCTCTCCGGCATCCGGCGCATCGCGGATAACTCCATACTGCAGGGCAATAACTTTGCGGCGGGCGCCAACCAGCCGGACAAGCACTACCGGAATGTGAACCATCCGCGCGACTTCCAGATCGACGAGACGTTGGACATCGCGACCGCACGCGAGGGGGACGGCAGCCCGGACGGGCAAGGCACGCTGAAGGCGGTGCGCGGCATCGAAGTGGGGCACGTCTTCAAACTCGGCACGTTCTTCACCACGACGCTCGGCGTCGACTTCCTGGACGAGAATGGCACGCTTCTGCCTCCGGTGATGGGGTGCTACGGCATCGGCGTCACGCGGGTGCTCGCCGCCGCAATCGAACAGAACCACGACGACAAAGGCATCATCTTCCCGGCGCCCATCGCGCCGTTCCAGGCGCACCTGCTCGCGCTCAACGCCTCCGACCCGGACGTCATCGCGGCTGCGGACGCGCTGTACGACGAACTCACGTCGGCCGGCTGCGAGGTGCTGTACGACGACCGCGCCGAGTCGGCGGGCGTGAAGTTCAACGACGCGGACCTCCTCGGCCTGCCGGTGCGCATCGTCATGAGCCCGCGCAACCTGAAGCAGGGCGTAGTCGAGATCAAGCGCCGCCGCGCGGATGAGGCGTCACAGGTCCCTGCGGACGGCGTCGTCGCTGCTGTGCGCGACCTGCTTGCGCTGGACGAGTTGTAGGCCCTCGCTTCGCCCCGCGCCGCTCTCCGATTTGAGCGGCTCACTCGTACGCCGTATACTGAGGCGGGAGGGACGGCATGAGCACCAACGGCACTGACAACGGCAAAGAGACCGGCACGTTCCTGGTGAAGGCAGGCCTCGCCCAGATGCTCAAGGGCGGCGTCATCATGGACGTGGTGACAGCGGAGCAGGCCAAGATAGCCGAAGACGCCGGCGCGTGCTCCGTGATGGCGCTGGAGCGCGTCCCCGCCGACATCCGGGCTGACGGTGGCGTCGCCCGCATGTCCGACCCCGCGATGATCGAGGCGATCATGCGCGCCGTGACGATCCCCGTCATGGCGAAGGTGCGCATCGGCCACTTCATCGAGGCGAAGATCCTCGAAGCCATCGGCATCGACTACATAGACGAGTCCGAGGTGCTCACGCCCGCGGACGAAGAGCACCACGTCTGGAAACACGACTTCAAGGTGCCTTTCGTCTGTGGTTGCCGTGATCTGGGCGAGGCACTGCGCCGCATCGGCGAAGGCGCCGCGATGATCCGCACGAAGGGCGAGGCCGGGACCGGCGACGTGGTCGAGGCCGTCCGCCACATGCGGACGGTGATGAAGCAGATACGCCGCGTGCAACTGATGGGCGACGACGAACTGACCGCCTACGCGAAGGAGATCGGCGCATCGCTCGGTCTGCTGCGCGAAACGAAGCAACTCGGACGCCTGCCGGTCGTGAACTTCGCAGCCGGGGGCGTTGCCACTCCCGCGGACGCTGCACTGATGATGCACCTGGGCGCAGACGGCGTGTTCGTCGGGTCCGGCATCTTCAAGTCCGGCGACCCATCGGAGCGCGGCAAGGCCATCGTCAAGGCCGTTACCCACTACGACGACCCTGAAGCCATCGCGGAGGCGTCCAAGGGCCTGGGTGAGCCGATGGTCGGCATCAGCGCGCGCTCCCTCGCCCCCGGGCAGGAGCTCGCTACCCGAGGCTGGTGAGGTCGGACAGACCCCCTATACGAGGTGACCGCGACGGCAACCATCGGCGTACTTGCGCTCCAAGGCGATTTCCAGGAGCACTGCACGGCGCTCCGGGGTCTGGGCGCGTCCGTCGCCGAGGTCCGCAGGGCCGACCAACTCGACGCGATAGACGCACTCATCATCCCCGGCGGCGAGAGCACCTCGATGGCGAAGCTCATGGACGCATATGAGATGCGCGTTCCCTTGCAGTCATTCGCCGCGAGCGGACGTCCCGTCTGGGGCACCTGTGCAGGGCTCATCCTCCTCGCTTCCCGTCTGGCAGAAGACCGCCCCGAACCGCTTGGCCTCATGGACATCGCCGTGCAGCGGAACGGGTTCGGCAGACAGGTGGACTCGTTCGAGACGGAGCTGGATATAGTGGGGGTGCCCGGAGGCGCCGTGCACGCGGTCTTCATCCGCGCACCGCTCATCCTGGAGACAGGGCAGGACGTGCAGACGCTCGCATCGCTAGCGGACGACACAGCGGTCGTTGTACGGCAGGGGCATCTCCTCGCTTCCGCCTTCCACCCGGAGTTGACAGGAGATGCGCGGATGCACCGCTACTTCCTGGACATGATTCCCGTAGGAGCGGTCCCGTGATCCGCCCGTTCCGCATGACGGACGCACCATGCCTGCTCCTGCAGGGCGGTCCCAGCAGCAGGGACCTCGTTCACACGCGCGCTTCGCTGGGCCACGGTAGCCGGAAGCTCACCCGGACAACCGCGGCGTGTCTCGGCATGTCCGGCGGGCCCGGCCGGAAGGTGCTCGGCTCCTTCGACCAGGGACAGGTGGAGTCGCTCGTTATCGTGCAGGTGCGGAAAGCTGCGTCCGCGTGGGAGGTCTGCGGCTTCTTCGCCTCTACTCAGGGCTATACCCAGGTAGACGAACTGCTTCTTGCCGCAGCGGCAGCAGTGGGCAGTGCGGGCGCGGAACGCCTCTACCTTCGTTCCGCAACGGAAGGCCCCGCGTCCGGCCCGGCGCAACGCGCAGGCTTCAACCACGCGTTCTCGGAGGAGTTGTTCACCGGGAGGCTGTGGCCTGCTCACGACACCCCGATGCATTTCCGCCCCTTCCGCGACCGTGATGCACACGACGTGTTCCGGCTGCAGATAGCTACCGCACCCATCGCCGCGAGGCCCGCCGTAGGTCTGACCATCAACGAATGGCTGGCGGGGAAGGAGCCTGCACCAGGGAGGAGCAGGGAATTCGTATGCGATACTGAACACGGAGTCAGCGCGTGGGCGCGATTGGACCGCACCGGCGACGCTCTCCTCGTGGAGGCAGCCCTGCACCCGGACTTCCCCAAGTTGGCCCCGATGCTGGTGGAAGGCGTGGCCCGAGTCGCCCGTCGCGAGCACGCCCGATGGATCGTCCCCACGTACCAGCCATACCTCGCCCAGGCGCTCACGGACCGCGGCTGGCGATCGGAGAGCACTTACGAAGTCTCTGTCAAGCCCATTGCGCAGCGCGTACGCCAACCGTACATGACACCCGTGCAGGCATAAGCAACTCCCTATGACAACATCCCCACGCACAACGCCCGGACCAACGACCGACAGCGAAAGACGTGACCTCTACGCCGTACTGCCGCCCGCCATCCGCAAGGCCGTTGAAGAGCAACCCGACCCCGAGGACCTGCTCGAAGTCGTGCTCGACCTCGGCAGGCCCCCGGAGGCGCGGTTCGCCAGCAGGGACGTACACCTGGGGTGCGCAGACGTCTCACGGGGGGACCTGGACCACGTCACCGCGCGGGTTGGTGATTTCGGTGACGACAACCGCGCGGGCATCGAGCGCACGCTGCACCGGATATCGGCCATCCGCAACCGGCGCGGCGAAGTAGTGGGCCTGACGTGCCGGGTGGGACGCGCCGTGCACGGAAGCGCCCGCGTCATCGAGGACCTCGCGCTCTCCGGCAGGAGCATCCTGCTCGTCGGAAGGCCGGGAGTCGGTAAGACCACCATCCTGCGGGAACTGGCCCGCGTTCTGGCAGACGCCAGGAAGCGCGTCGTCATCGTGGACACGTCCAACGAGATCGCCGGCGACGGGGACATCCCCCACCCTGCCATCGGCAAGGCGCGGCGTATGCAGGTAGCCACCCCGTCACGCCAGCACGCCGTCATGATCGAGGCCGTGGAGAACCACATGCCGCAGGTCATCATCGTGGACGAGATGGGCACCGAGCTGGAGGCCATCGCCGCGAGGACCATCGCCGAACGGGGAGTGCAGCTGGTCGCGACTGCCCACGGCAACACGCTGGAGAACCTGCTCGTCAACCCGACGCTCTCCGACCTGGTCGGGGGTGTGCAGACCGTGACACTGGGTGACGAGGAGGCGCGTCGGCGCCGCACCCAGAAGACGATCCTCGAACGCAAGGCCCCGCCCACTTTCGACGTGCTCGTAGAGATACAGAGTTGGAACAGCGTGGCCGTCCACGCGGACGTTGCGAAGACCGTGGACGCAGTGCTGCGCGGGAGGAGCGTTACGCCCGAGACACGGGAACTGGACGAGACGGGCACGGTACGGAAGAGCTACCAGCGGGTAGCCGCGCCCCCCGAGTTCGAGGTCGCGCCATTCATCTACAGCCAGGAGCGGGAGTACCGTCCCCGGAGACAGGAACGAGTGGTCTATGAGCAGGAGTCTGTGCCCACTCCCGCCAAGCCGGCCATGCGAGTCCATCCCTTCGGAGTCAGCCGCGAACGCCTTCAGCAGTCGGCGGGCGGCGCGGGGCTCGCGGTCCGTGTAGCAGACAGCCTGAGCGACGCGGACGTCGTGCTCACGACCAAGGCGCACTATCGCCGACGCGCCAGCGTGCTTGTCGCCGCGGAAGAGCAGGGCGTGCCCGTGTACGTGCTGCGCCGCAACACGCCTGGCCAGATCGTCGGCTTCATCGAGCAGCTCAGCGAGACAGTGGACGACGGGGAGACCCGTCACAACGGAGCGACGGAGGCGGAAGAGGGTGTCCAGCGCATCCTCGCCGGCGAGGCGAGCACCGTCGAGCTGCGGCCACAGTCTTCGTTCGTCAGGCGTATCCAGCACCGCATCGCCGAGCAGGCGCAACTGCGCTCGCACAGCGTGGGGCGGGAGCCCCGGCGTCGCGTCACCATCCGGCGTACGAAGTAACAGAAGCGCGTGCTATCATCCCCGTCCCGCAGGAGACTCGTTTGAGCGGCTTGTTCATATCGTTCGAGGGTGGTGAAGGGTCAGGCAAGACCACCCAGTCCGACCTGCTCGTGGCGCGCCTGGAAGCCGAAGGCCGCCGCGTAGTGCGCCTGCACGAACCGGGGGGCACACCGCTGGGCGAATACATCCGCAACTGGGTGAAAGCACAGAGCGCACCCCTGACGCCGCAGGCCGAACTTCTGCTGTTCGCGGCATCGCGCGCGGAACTTGTACAGCGCGTCATCCGACCCGAACTTGACGAAGGCTCGGTCATCATCGCGGACCGGTACGCGGACTCGACGACTGTGTACCAGGGCAACGCCCGCGGGCTTCCGATGGACCAGGTGGAAGCGGCCAATGCCATCGCGACCGCCGGGACATGGCCGGCCCTGACGTTCCTGCTCGATACCCCGCCGGACACCGGCTTACGCCGCGTGAGAGTCCAGACGTCGTTCGACGTGGAAGGGCGGGTGGAGCCCATCCCACGCGTGGAGGACTCCGGCAAGCGTCGCTTCGAGGAGCTCGGCGCGCTGTTCCACCGGAAGGTACGCGACGGTTATCTGCGGCTGGCGAAAGCCGAGCCCAGGCGTTGGGTGGTGCTGGATGCCCGGGAGCCCGTTGAGACTGTTCACGCGCAGGTGTGGGAGCGTGTGCAGAGGGTGCTGGGGGCGTGAGCGATCTCGCTTGACAGGCAACCCGGCCGTCGTCTAGGCTAGTCAGGTTCCCTCTCGTGAGGGATTCGTGAGGCGGCACCTTAACAAGTGAATAGTGGAAGGAAAGCGCCGCGTGCCCCTCTGGGGGTACGCACCCTGTCAAGGAAAAAACGGGTCTCTGAGAGACCTGAAACTTGATTGAGAGTTTGATCCTGGCTCAGGACGAACGCTGGCGGCGCGCCTAATGCATGCAAGTCGAACGAGCGGACCCCTTCGGGGGCGAGCTAGTGGCAGACGGCTGAGTAACGCGTAAGCAACCTACCCACTGGCGGGGGACAACCCGGAGAAATCCGAGCTAATACCGCATGTGGTTGCCTGCCGATAGCGGGTAACCAAAGGCTTCGGCCACCAGTGGATGGGCTTGCGTCCCATCAGGTAGTTGGTGAGGTAACGGCCCACCAAGCCTACGACGGGTAGCCGGTGTGAGAGCACGACCGGCCAGAGGG
>DAOUJK010000032.1:0-17249 GCA_034422795.1 Dehalococcoidia bacterium
GACTTCATCGTCACGTCGTGGTGGCTTTCAGTCATACCGGGTCTCGCCATCATGCTCACGGTGCTCTCCATGAACCTGCTCGGCGACTGGCTCCGCGACTACCTCGACCCCAGACTCCGCCAGCTCTAGCCCCGTCGTTCCTGCGGAGGCAGGAACCTCGCCCTTCTACACCCTTCTCTGGAGCTCGATGCCTCGGACCCAGATGACTTCGGCGTTCTCGATGCTGTAGGTGATCAGGAACCCGGCGGCGGCGAGAACAAGCGTGCCGTACCGGAATGGAAAAGGAAGGGCCGCCTTCGTCTTACTATCAGGGTGAGGGTCGGCCAGAAGACCGTGGATCGCAGTCATGACTTGCCCGCGCCGTCGGGGAGGCAGGGCGTTAAGAACGTCCCAGACCGCGTCCTCGATTACGATGTCCGACGGCGTAGGAAGTCCTTTCCTCTAAAGAACAGGGCAGGCTCCCCGCGCTCGGCGCGCCGGTAAGACTCTTCAGTAGCAGCCACTAGTTGCTCGTTGGCCAGGGCCGCCTGAACGAGCGCTTTCCCTTTGAGCGGCCCGGACGCTCCTTTCGGTTGCTTGTCCATTCCACTTGCCTCGCTTCACATGCTAGCACAACGAACCGTCGGCGGAGTGCCTACGTCGCGGCGGGGGCGCGCAGGCCGTACAGCCGCTGCGCGTTCTTCCAGAGGATCGCCTCCAGGGCGGCGTCCGGCACCTCCTCGTTCTCGACGAGCTCCCGTATCTCCAGCGCGCAGGTCTCCACCGTCACCTCGTGCGGGAAGTCGCTGGACCAGATGAACGGGTCGCTGCCGACCGTCCGCACCGCGTGCGCGAGGTCGGGCTCGTCGCCCTCGACGCCGACGAAGATGCGCCCCTCGCGGACGTGGCGCAGGACGTGCTCCCGCACGTCTTCGCCGTCGCGCAGCTGGAGGAAGCGGCGGTTCGGGTCGAGCGGCGTGAACGCCTTGTAGGAGCCGTCGCTGCGCTCCAGGGCCATGAGGAACCACGCTACGCCGCCTTCCATGAAGCCGTAGCGCACGTTGGGGAACCTGTCGAAGATGCCGTTGAACAGCATGCTCATGAACGCGATGGTGATGCCGAACGGGTGTCCCATCGCGTGTATCGCCGCGAAGATGTTGAGGTCGGTGAACCCCAGGTCCGGGTACGAGCCGCCGTGCACCGAGAGGCAGCAGCCGAGCCGCTCCGCCTCCTCGTAGACGGGCCAGTACAGCTTCGCGCCCAGGTGGCCCCGCAGTCCGCTGGCGGGCAGCATCCCGCCGCACATCCCCAGCTCCTCGACCGCCCGCCGCAGCTCTTGCGCAGCGAGCTCCGGCTCCTGCATCGGCAGCAGCGCAACGGCCTTCAGGCGGTCGTCCTTCCGCAGGTACTCCTGGTGCATCCAGTCGTTGTAGGCCCTGGTAGCCATCTCTATCTGGTCGAGGTCCACCATGCGGCCCACCGCGAGGGCGTCGGTCGGGTAGAGCACGGCCCCGCCGATGGACAGCTCGTCCATGAAGCGCGTCCACCCGCGCGCCTCCTCAGGATTGGAGAACGAACCCTCCGGCGAGATGCTGAGCAGATTGTGGTAGTTGTCCAGCTCCGGGAAGATGTTCCTGCGGCGCATCCGGTCCACCGCGCGGCTGGCCTGGAGGTCGCCGGGCATCCTCGCGATGATGGCCTCCTTGTTCTCCAGCACGTGGCCGTCGCCGTCGTAGATCGGGCCGTTATACGTCCGCGCCACCGGATGCCTCCTTTGCTCCATCCCGTCGCTCCTGAGGAGGCAGGAACCTAGCTCTGGAACCCTCCCGCTCAGTAGAGCCGTTCACGGTTGGCCTCGTCCTCGTCGGCGTCTATCTCCTCGGCGTTCGCTCCAGCGATCTGATCGGCGAGGACCTGACCGTACGTGGGGAAGGAGGAACGCTCGATCCGGGCGTCCGGCTCCCACAGGCGGGAGCGGATCAGCGACCTCCCGCAGTGCAGAAAGGCCTCCTCCACCGTCACCCGCAGGCCGGAGAGCGGGGCCTTGCCCTTGATGGACAGCGGCGCAAGCAACTCTTCGTCCGTCACGATCTCCACCGTACCGCTCACGCGGAGCGTTTCGTTCATCCCCGGCACGAGGAAGAGCAGGCCCACTTGCGGGTTCGTAAGGACGTTCTGCAGGGAGTCCACCTGGTTGTTCCCCGGGCGGTCGGGGACCAGCAGCGTCCGCTCGTCCAGCACGGCCACGAACCCGGGAGGGTCGCCCCTCGGCGAAGTGTCCATGAGGCCGTCGGCCCCAACGGACGTGAGTATGCAGAACGGCGAGAGCGCGATGAAGTTCCGGGAGTGCTCGTCCAGGTGACCGAGCACCTTCTGCTGCGCCCGCTCGTTCGGCTCGCGGTAGGCCGTGCGCAACTCGGACATGTTCGCTATCGCCATCTCGCTGCCTCCTGATCCCTCTGCGTTCCGTCCTCGCGCCCTGCCCTGTCGAAGCGAGGCGACGATGCCGTCACGATAGCACCTTTGACAACGCGCTGTGCTTCGCTCCGCATGACAAGGGCACGCTCTGCATCCCTGGAGGCCATCGTCATCTAACGGCGCAATGCCAGCCGTTCGGCAACCAGACGGTTCATGCTGACGCCGGCTTCGGCAGCGTCCATCGCAAGGGCGCGATGGGTCTCAGGCGGAATGCGAAGCGTGAGCGTCCCACTGTAGCGACGAGTGGAAAGCGGTTCAGGGACAGGAGCTCCCTCCCTGCGCAGGTCGTCCACAGAGAAGGCAACCAGGTCGCGGATGCCCGCAAACGCCTTGTCGGGGGTGTCGTCCAGATGGCTGAGCAGTCCGAACTCGGCACACGTCCCGACGTATTCCCCGTCCTCCTCAGACCAGGAGACCCGGTAGGTGTAGTGGTCCGTCTCTACAGTCATTCCCTCTCCTCCAGTTGTTGATGGTGGCACTACTGCAATCACCGGTCAAGCCGCTGTTCCTCCCCCGAGAGATTCCTCGACTCCGCCCTCGGCTATCGCCGACGGCTCCGCTCGGAATGACAATCACCCCGATCACCACACGCCGAAGTTAGGCGGTGGCCGGGTGGCGGGGTCCACGCCATCGTCCGTGTGCTCCCCTTCCCCAAGCTGGCGAGGGCGCGCTAGAGCGCGTTCTGCCTCCGCAGGAACGACAGGGACGCCGACCGGCGGGCGGGGCTGCAGGAGGAACGGTTCGTAGCCGGTCCATATCTGCAGCGACGGCGGGGTCATGAAGGCGAGCGCGAGTGCGTCGGCGCGGTCGGGCGAGGGGAGGTTCTTCTTGCGCAGCTCGCGCTTGCTCTCCATCCACACCTGGCCGGAGCTGGAGACGTCGTAGCGCAGGGAGAGGAGTTGGGCTGCCAGCTCCTCGTCGTCCGGCAGCGCGATGAGCCGGTCGTTGAGCAGGCGGCGCAGTTCCCAGAAGATCTCGGAGCGGTGGTTGGCGAAGCGCGTCGGGTGCGGCGCCCTCCGCCCGAACTGTACGCCGTGGACGGGCGCCTGCAGCTCGCGCAGGCGGTCGACGACGCCCGCCCCGAGGCCGCCCTCGTCCACGAAGATCGCCTCCGCGCGAAGCTCGCGCGCCATGAGCTCGGCCCCTCCTGCGAGGCGCATGGTGTCGATGCGCCCGAACGACTTGAGCGCGATGACGCGCTGCCCGCGGCGAGCGCAGAGCACCGACTTGTCGGTGCCGAAGCGGCCGACGTCCACGCCGATGTAGACGGGCTGCTGCGCGTCCTCCTCCCCGGTGGGGGCGCCCTCGCCGGAGGGGGCGTCCTCATGCATGGCGTCCTCGACGGCGGCGCGCCCGACGAGCGAGTCCTCCAGAGCGTCGGGGAACTGCGCGTAGACGGCAGCGATGAACTTGGGGTGGTCGTTGCCCCATTGCAGCGCCTTGTCGGCGATGTCGTCGGCGTTGATCAGGCCGGGGGCGGCGGGCTCCTCGCCGGTGAGGTTGGGCGTCTCGTAGGCGGAGATGCGCATGTGGTGGTAGTGATGTCGCTTCGCGTGGTGGGACTCGTAGAACGTGCCGGAGGTGGAGAAGGCATTGCCCGCGAGCAGCGTCTTCACCGCGTTGAGGCGGACGGCGGCGTCGAAGTGGGACTCCTTGACGGCGTGGGCCTCGTCGACGATGAGGAGGAGCTCCGGGGAGTGGAAGCCGTGGATGTTGTCCGGGTTGTTGGTGGCGAAGCCGATGGCGAACCGGTCGGGAGAGATGGAGTAACGGCCCTTGGTGATCTTGCCGCTGAGGGCGTCTCCCACGGCGTCGCGGACGGCGGCGAGCTCCTGCCAGAGGACCTCGCACACCTGGCGGTTGGTGGACGAGAGGACGACGACCTTGGCCTGGGCGCGCGTCTCGACCCACCAGAGGATGAGGCGGGCGAGCACCCAGCCTTTGCCGCAGCCGTTCGCGCCGACGACGGAGACGCGGCGGGAGGCGGCGACAGCGTTCAGCATGTCGCGCTGTTTGGAGTAGGGTTTGCCCGCCGCGCCAAGGACGTTCTCGACGAACCCGGCGGGGTCGTCCCGGTATTCTGGATAGCGGACCTCGTTGTTCACGGCGTGCCTTCCGTTCGATGCCAGTCCTTCGTGATGCTGCTATTCGTCGGTGTCGCCAGAGACGGTTTCTTCCACCCCACGCCCACCGGCTCACCCTCATCCCAACCCTCTCCCCTCAAGGGAGAAGGGGCCGGACTTTCTCTCCCGTCATCAGGAGAAGGAGCAGGAGAACGTGCCCACCGCTCGGGCGGTTGTTGCGTAATCCTGTTGTGTTGAACAGAATGAGTACCATTGCTTATCCAGACGTGCTACAATCCTGACCACAGGAGACAGTCGGTCCGCTACGATACTGACGAGCCCGACTGCCATCCCCCACGATCATGACTACCGAACCGCAGACCATCGAGACTCGTGTGAGCCGACTGGAAGGCGCGCAGAACCACGCCGCCACCAAGGCCGATCTCGCCGAGTTGCACGCCGCCACCAAGGCTGATCTCGCCGAGTTGCGCGTCGACCTCAAGGGCGACGTTGCCGAAGTGCGGGGCAGCGTCGCCGCGCTCAATGCCGAGATGCGCATGCTCAAGTGGGGCATGGGCATGCTGTGCGTCCTCAACATCGCTGTCCTCACTGCACTCCTCCAGCTGCTCGTTCGCTAGGCGGTATCGAGCGCTCTGCCTGAGACGCCCTCACCTTCCCTTCCTTGCTTCATCAGCCTTCACCTACCGTCGGCGCGGCGGGCTCTGAGGTTCCCGACCCCGGCGCCGTAGAGCACGGGAACGGCGGAGTTAACCAAAGGAGCCCCGGCCTTAGAGAGGCCGGGGCTCTTCCCCGTTGCTACTGCGCGCCAACCGCATCTGGCGGCTGCTATGTCTGTGTACATGATAACCGATGGAGTGTTGCTCGCGCAACTATGCAATGTCGCTAGGTGGACACAGGCGTCCGCGTTCGCTGCGCCGGGTCTCTCCGCGTTTCCTAGCCTTGACGGCGATGCTAGGCTCGCAGAGGAGAGATTCCGCGTATGACCACGCAGCCTACGACCAACCAGCCCCCAAGCGTTGAAGAGCGCCTGAGCAGACTCGAAGGCGGCTATGACCGCATCGGCGACCTCGTGCAGTTAGTCACTGCTCTCCACACGGAGATGAGCGCCTTCCGCACGGACATGAATGCACAGTTCGAGAGCCTGCGCGCCGAGACCAACCAGCGCACCGAGGGCCTGCGCACCGAAGTCAACCAGCCGCTCCAGGGCATGCGCGTCGAGATGAGCAAGAACGCCCGGACGACCTACGTTCTGCTGAGCACCTCGTGGCTCGCGCTCATGCTTACCACCGTCGGGATCAACTTCCTGACGTAGTCTTCTACCCCCGCAACAGGCAAGCGTCAAGAGGGCCTGTAAGCCGGATTCTGTACCTCGCTTGCGAGGCGGCGGCCATCTATCTGGTCCCCCCGTTGCCGGAAGGATCGTGCGGCCTACCCGGGGACGAACAGCCGGGCGCTGCCCTCCGCGATGGGAGGAGTCCCTCTATTTGGCCTTGCTCCGGGTGGGGTTTGCCAGCATCCCGGCTTTCGCCGGGACCTGGTGCGCTCTTACCGCACCGTTTCACCCTTGCCTGTCCCTCGCGTTGCCGCGAGGCCATCGGCGCTATGGTCTCTGTGGCACTTTCCGTCGCATCGCTGCGCCTGGGCGTTACCCAGCACCCTGCCCGGCGGAGTCCGGACTTTCCTCCCCGGCGACGCCGGAGCGGCCGCCCGGCCCTCTTGACGCATCCAGTATACTTTGCGCAACCGCGCTCAGCGCAGCGTAGTCCCTCCCACCCACCCGCCCGGAGTGCTTGCGGGGGACACCTCCGCGCCCCCGGCAGAGGGCTCCGCCCCTCTGCACTCCCTATGCCAAGCGAAAACCGTGGTTCGACAGGCTCCCTACGCGATACTGATTTCATAAATCGACGCCCCAGAGCAACCTCCGCCACGTCCGCTCCCCCTATCGGACTGTCATCCGGCGTCGGGACCGTGTAGTGGATCGTCGCGTGTCCCGGCCTCACCACGATCTCCCTCACGAACGTCCGCAGGAACGCTTTCGTCTCCGCAAGCCCGCTCTCCAGCAGCCACTCGCCCATCTCCCGCGCATAGGCGGCAACCACCTCCGCGTCCTGCACCCCCGTCAAGCGCGCATCCAACTCCACCCGAGCCTCATCCGCAGCACGCTCAAGCCGCTCCTGGTTCTCCTGGTGATGACGGATGCGCGGCAGGATGTCCTCTACCGTCATCTCCGTCTTCTCCACCAGTTCCCAGAGGCGGTTCATCCGCTGGCGGACCTCCCGCAGTTCCAGCTCGGCAGCCTCCAACCGCTCACGCTCCCCCGCGATCACACTGTCCATCTCCTCGTTCACCATCCGCACAAGGTCGCGCATGTTGCTCTCGGTGAGGATGTGCTCGCGTATCTGCTCCACGATCAGGCGCTCGAACCGCTTCGCGCTCAGTCGCGGCGTCGTGCATGTCCCCTTCCCCCGGTTCAGCAGCGAGTGGCAGACGTAGTACGTGTACCGGCCCCTGCCGGATTCGGACGCCGACAGCGCCCTCCCGCACCTCTCGCACTTCAGCAGCCCGCTCAGCAGGTACGGGCTGGAGATGCGCCTCGGATGCACGCTCCCCGGTGCGCGGGAGCCCAGCGACCGCGCAACCCGCTTGAACTCCTGCTTGCTGACAATGGCAGGGAAGGCGTCCTCCACGCGGACCGGAGGCACGTTGTCCTTCGCCCTCTTGCCCCACACCAACGTGCCTGTGTACACCTCGTTGGAGAGCATCCGGAAGATGGTGGCCTTCAGCCACTTCGCGCCGAACGGGCTCGGTATGCCTTCGGCGTTGAGGGCCTTGGCGATGTCGAGGGTCGAGGAGCCGTGCAGGGCCATGTCGAACATGCGGCGCACGACCGCATCGGCGGGCGGGTCCAGCTCCAGCTTGGGCCGTTTCTTCGCTCCGTCCTGGACATGCACCTTCCTGTAGCCGTAGGGAGCGAGCATGGGCATCCAGAACCCGCGCGAGGCGGACTCCCGCATCCCCCGCAAGACCTCCTGGGCGAGGTTCTCGGAGTAGAACTCGTCGACGGACTCGATGATGGCCTCCATCAGCTTGCCGGTGGGGGTGTCGTCGGCGTGTTCGGTGATGGAGACAACGCGGATGCCCTTCTTCCTCAGCATGGACTTGAAGGCGACGGCGTGCTCGCGCTTGCGCGTGAACCGGGAGAACTTCCAGACCAGGATGACCTCGAAGGGTGAGGTGGGCCTGCCGCCCTCGTCGATCATGCGGCGGAACTGGGGCCTGTCTGCGACGCGTCCGCTCTCGGCCTCGTCGACGTACTGGCGGACGATGACGAAGCCGTTGCGCTCGGCGTACTCCCGGAGCGCGCGGAGCTGTGCTGCGACGGAGAGGTCGACGTCCTGCCTGTCGCTGGAGACGCGCGCGTAGACGGCTGCGGTGGTCGGGTTCTGTCTGTCGGTCATGGGGGGTGCTCCTTCTGAGTCTGCGTGTCTTTGTGCCATTGTGGCGCGGACGTGGGGGTATGAGTTGATGGTCTGGTCCATCGCTAGCGGGCGTCAAGGGGCTGGTGTCCGATGTCCATGTCAGCCCCCGTCTGTCAGGAGACGCAGCGCAGGGATGACAGGAAAGAAGAGGCTCACGCCTTGTCCCTCTGGTCGCCCAACTTCACAACCTTTAGCACCCGTGCTCCTCGAGCACCCGTTTGACCGCCGGGTCAAGTGCACGGTTGACCCGCTCCAACTCCCACGAGACCTCTCCCAGGGCACCCAGCGTACGCTCAAGCGCATCCTCGATCTCCGGGTCGTCCGTTTGCTCGCTGTCCATCGCCGCCAGGAAAACCACTGCGGAATAGGCCATGAGCTCCAACAGTTCCGTGTATTGCTGGTGATAGTCCCAGAGTTCGGCGGGGGGGCTGATCTCCCGCGCTTCCAGCAGGACAGATTTCGCCTGCTCGAAGACCTCGACCACCCCATCCCTATCGCCTCTCTCCAAGCCAGCACCGATGTCCGGCATCACAGAAGCCACCCTGCTGCAGTATGCCGCGTACTCCTCGACTGTGAGCGTGTCAGGGCCGGGCGGAGGTGTCCAAGGCGTAGGGGTCGGGACCGGCAGCTCGAACACATTCGGCTCCCCGTGACCCGAGTAGGTGACGTTCACCATGTAGACCACGCCGTTCTGAGGCTGGAATGTTCGCCGTTCCCGGACGGGACGCCCTCTCGAGTCATACCACCACTCATACTTCTCGGGTCCGTCTCCCCGGTCGATGGTGTGCGTGCTATGCGCGGCGGTGGGAGCCTTCGGCAGGCGGCGCGGCTCAGCGCAGTACAAGCGCTCGGGAGCGCCCAAGTCCTTGCCGGCCACCCGCCATTCGCCGTAGACCGCCGGATCATCAGCCGTGCTGGACCGCCGGTACATCGTGCCATCCCACACGACCATCTCTGCCTTCCTCAATAATGTGCCATCTAAGGCGGTTCCTGTTTCCTGCCCGTAGTATCCCCTGCCCGAATAGCGGATCTCCGCCCTCCCATAACCCTCACCGGTCCCACTTGTCGTGAACACCGCATCATAGTCGGTGAAGGAGCTGCACGGAGTCGGTGTCGGGGCAGGCGCCGCACAGCCGAAGATTCCGAACACCGTCAATGCCGCGAGCACAGGAACGTAACGCCGCACCGTCATCACCTTGCTTCGCAAGCTACACCACCTCCCTGCGCTCGATTGATGCACGGGGCAGGCTCTGCCGATCAGAACCTCCCAAGAAGCCAGTATGACGATTCGCAAAATCACTTGTGGGTAAAGTCGCCCCACAGTTCTATAACGTAGCGGTGACTTTCCCGCCCGATTCGTCCGGGGCTGCTTGCTCGAGGCCGGAGAGGGCGAGACTATGCTGACGATCGGGCGCAGGTTGATGCGGCAGCAGGTGCTCCCGGAGGCGGCTGTAGGTCCGTCGCACGGTGGACGCAGTCTAGTTCTGTCCGGCCTAGGCACGGCGGCGCGGCAGGCCCGCGCAAGAGCCCGGTAGAGTAATGTCAGGCTTCTGCCTCTTCCCTCCCTCATGACAAGTACCGGTGTCAGCGCGGCCTACTCCCCCGCGCTCACCGAGATGACAGTCTCCTGATAGTCGAGGACGAGTTCGCCGTCGTCCAGTATCGAATAGCTGCTTTGCCGGAAGAGAAGCGGGTTCGCCTCAACGAACTCGAACACATAGAGAGAAACCCGTGTTAGGCGTTCGTAGCGGATGCTCGGACGGCCGTTCAGCTCGAACCGGCCCACGTACTCGGCTCCGTCCGCCTCCAACGCCTGAGGAAGCCTCAACTGGGCGTCCATCCATCCGATGAGGTCCCACGGTTCCTCAATCGGCACGCTGGGGTCCGGGTCCGGCAGGCCGGTGACCACGGAGTCGTCGAAGAGCGACCGCACGACGGGAGGCGTCCCGTCGACGCTCCATGTCTCTCCGGTCATGCTCACCGCCAGTCCGTTGCTGTCAGGCGTGATGACCGTCTTGTCTATCACCCACTCCGGCCAGATGACGATGTAGTCGCCGATCTCACCGGGGCCGTAGTTTTCATAGCCCCTCCTGTGCCCGCCTCTCTGGAAGGTTTCGAACACGGTGACCAGCGGCCTCTCTGGGCTGATGTCCTTCTTCAACTCCTCCAGCGTCCCCTGGGCGGTCAGGGGTGCGGAGGTCGAAGTAGGCGTCGCGGTTGCCGTGGGGAGCAGTTCTGTGGGGGTTGCGGTCGGTGTCGGCGTGGGCGGAGCAGGCGTTGGTGTGGGCGATGAGC
Organism: Dehalococcoidia bacterium; assembly: GCA_034422795.1. Lineage (GTDB taxonomy): Bacteria > Chloroflexota > Dehalococcoidia > Lucifugimonadales > Australimonadaceae > Bin16. The sequence continues at coordinate 10,316 of DAOUJK010000032.1, forward strand.
AGGCGATCAATGCCGGGAGAAGCGCCACGAGGGAGGCATGACAGGTCGCTCTCAACAACGCCATGCCAGCAGTATACGTTGACCGGATCACGCCGGTGGGGTGCCTGCGGGCCCGCTGCATCGCTGACGTTACCTGAGGAACCAAAGGCAGGGCTGGTACCGCGCGGGATCAGCTGGCTCGATCCGCGGTGTAGCGGTGGGGCACCTCTGGAGCGTGCTGGGGATACCCGGCGGATAGAACGTAGTGACGAAGTTGGAGAGTCTCCGCGCGACGCGTACAATCTGACGCATCGGCCCGTCAATCGCGGTGGGTGGTTACGGAAGCGGAGCCCAATCTCATGGCACAACACTCCGACACCCGGCGGACCCTGTGGTTCCTCTGGCTTGCCATCACAGCACTGGGGCTGGGAACCGGAGCAGGGTTGGCCGAGTTGGTCAGCAGCGCGGTCGCCAGCGAGAGTGGCTATCACGTGCTGTTCTCGCCGTGCTGGCAGATAGCCGTGGGGTTCTGCTTCGGCGTCCCCGCGCTCCTCATGCAGTACTTCGCCCTGCGGGCCTTCCTGCCGGGAGCGCTCCGATGGATGGCAGCCACGACTCTGGGTCTGCTGATCGGCGCAGGGGTCGGAGGTTTCGTGGGTATAGGTGCTGGGGTGGTGATGCTGCAGTTGGGCGTCGGCTGTGAGGCTGCTTCCCTTGAAGCCTGCGGATCAGGATTCTTCTTCCTCACGTTCCCTGCGGCCGGAGGAGCAGCCGGGGTCGTGACGGGCAGCATCATGGGGACGTTGCTCCGCATGGGCCCGAGGGAGTGGTCGCAAGAGTGGACGTGGCCGCTGGTGAAGGCCTGGGGCTGTGCGGGTGCGGTCTTCTGGCTGGTCGGCCCTGTGCTTACGACGCGGCAACTCGACGAATCCGGCCTGCTGGATGCCACCACGACGCTGTCCTCGATCATGGTCGCCGCAGTGGCGGGAATCGCGGCTGGACTAGCAGGCGGCACCCTCTCTGCAGGCCACTACGTGAGGACCTTGCATCAGCGGTGACGTATAGACGGGCAACGGAGAGGGAGGCCGCGCAAGAACCCGGTCTCGGAGTAGCCTCGCGCTGCTCAACGTTGTCGGTGCGGTCACCTCTTGCTCCGAGTGAGGCGGCGCAGGGCGTAGGGGAATCCCTGTGCTGCTACCCTAGGCTTGGTTGGGCCTTGCCGACAGGGGGCAGCCACGCAGATAGTCTGCTTCATCGTCACCTACCGCTGGGAGCTGTTGCTTGTCGGTATACCCTGCGTCGGCGCAGTAGCCGGGGACTCGGTCGTTTCGTCGGGCTGGCGGCTGCCGTGCTGGGCGTTTCGTATAGTCGCGTCCGAAGTTTGGGGCGCGGTCTGCTCTCGGTGGTGTGGAGCTACGTCCTCGTGAGCGCCATCATCGCGGCAGCCATTGCGACTGTTCCCGAAGACCTGAAATATGGTTCGCTGCGCGCCTCCTGGGTGACCGTGGCCTGTTGGGCCGCCATCCTCGCAGCAGTCTACCTCCTCCGCGTACGCCACCCCATTCCACCGAGCGTGGAGCGCTGACGTGCGACGCCTCATCGTCGCCTATCGCTGGGAGATAGCGCTGGTCGTGGCCATACCCGCCCTGGGCTGGGGCTGGTGGGCGCTTTGGTATAAGGGCGCGGTAGACCTCCATGGCCTGGCGTACGACCTCGTATGGTGGAGCGCCTACGCCGTGCTTCCAACCCTGCTGATGTGGGCGCTCTACCTCCGCCTGCGCCGCCGGGGCTACGGGTACGAAAGCCTGTTGCTCGTCGCCGTTCCCCACTGGGCTTCGATAGCAGGAGCCGCCTACGTTGCGGTGATCTTTCGCTTCCCGTGGTTCACGTCCGGGGGCTTGAGCAGCTTCTGGCTGATCCTTCCTGACTGGGGCGTCCCCACGCAGTCAGTCGCGGTCGTTTTGCTCGCCGCGCTCTACCCTGCGGTCCGCCAGAGGGGGAGGGATTTCCTCTTCCTCACGTGGCAGTTCATTCTGGCGTTTGAAGTCATCGGGGTTGTCATGGACGGCCTGTTCGCCGCGATGTGGCTGCGCGAAGTGCCCATTGCAATCCTGACGGAGACCTGGGACCCGCGGCCCCTCAACGCCCTGCTGTCTGGCCCGCTGGCGATGGTCCTGCTGATCGGATTCACCCGACGGGCATCGCAGTCCAGCGTCGCGCACGCGATCTTCATGGTGGCGCTGGTCTTCAGCTTCTCGTGGGGCGGCTTCTTCGCCTTCGGCGGAGGGTCGCCAGAAACCACGGTAGAACAACTCCTGATTGCGGGCGGGAACACGGTGTTGCAGGCCATCCACCTAGGCATCGCGGTCCTTATCGCGTGGCTTCTCCATAACTTCGACGCATGGGGAACCCTATACCGTAGCCGCGCAGTGCTCACCCTCATCGCGCTGCGCACGCTCGGTGCGTTCGCGCTCTCGATGCTGTCCCTGTTGCTGTGGAGCCAGCGGCCCATGCTCGAAAGCGACGGCACCATTCTGTTGATGCTGAGCGTCACCCTGCTCGCGTGGTTCGCGTTGTTCTGGGCTGTCTATCTCGTCCGCGTACGACACCCCGTCTCCACGCCTCAACCGCCGGCAGACCTGCGGGCACAATAGCCGCGACGCGATGATCGGGTATACGACGCACTAATTCTTGAAGCCGACTCGCGCTACAGACGGCCTACTCCCCCGTGCTCACAGACATGACGGTCTTCTGATAGTCGAGGACGAGTTCGCCGTCGTCCAGTATCAAGTAGTGGCTCTCCCGGCCGAGAAGCGGGTTCTCCTCGACAATCTCAATCACAGTGAGAGACACCCGTGCACGGCGTTCGTAGCACCCCTCAGGACAAGGTACCATGGGCTGGGGAATACTACGAACAGCCGATGAGCGTCACGTTCAGTGGCCCCGGGCCGTGGGTCATCGTGTTTAGGGATGAGGGGTAGGAGGACCGACATGGGTTCGCGGGTGGACTTCCTGCGCGAAAAGTGCGACGGCCTCATCTGCGTAGTTCTGTTGGTCATATTCTCGGCATCATGCGCTGCGGCAGGCGTGTTCTACCTGCTGAACCCGGTCGATCCTCGGCACGACGAGTTCAGCTTGGGGCCACTCTGTAGGAATCTCTCGGTCGGGTTGGTCTTTCTCGCCGTCGCCGGCCTTATCGTAGCGGGGTGGTCTATAGACAACATGCTCACCAGCTACAGCCAAGCGCACGCTGGCGAGGAGGAGGACGAACATGCGTAAGCGGTCGATCCTCGGAGGGGAGTACGGCGTGAACCAGCCTGCCGACCCACGACCTTTCGCTAGGCGGGACAATACACTGCCCTGATGGCAATAAGCGCCGATCTTCCTTCCACTGTGCGCTCCCCGTCGTGTCGGAGTGTGTACTGAGTAAGGCGTGAGAGGAGGGGGTTCGCCAACACGGATTCGACGACGGTGAGCCCATCGCGCAGCCCTTCCTGCTCGGCATGCAGATCACGCCGTTCATACCGTACCGCGGGCAGGCCGTTCAGTTCCGTCTTTCCCTGATAGAAGAGAGCGTTGACCACACCTTCAGGGAAGGGTGAAGGAGTGAGCCTTTCCGTATAGGCGCCGAGCCCGGCGAGGTATGCGAAATCGTCAAGCCTTCCCAGAGCGACTCTCCCCTCCACGCGCTCCGTCCTCATCCCCATCTCCCGCCCGTCACGCCTTTCGAGTGACAGCTCCAAGGCGCACCCGGATTCGACCTGCGCCCGAAACTCGTTCCATATGGCTTCGGTCTTCGCTGCGATTCCACGCGTCACCACGTCGGCTTCGTCTCCGCCGTCGTCCGGCGCACACATCCCGCTCTCGAATCCACTCACGTACCGTTGGCGTTCCAGGTGCGTAGAGCCGTCGGGAAGCACGAGGTACTGGTCCTCGCCCCGGATGAACGGGTTGGCCTTGGCGAAGTGCCGAACGAGCAGCGTCTCGGCTTGGCCGGCATCCAGTTCGGGGCGCTCCGTGCGGACCTCGTAGCGGAGGGCGGACTGACCCAAGAAGTGCGCCTCTCCCACGTAGGCGGCTCCGCGCAGCATCCCCGCTATCTGGTCCAACCCCAGGTAGACCTCCAGGTCAAGATCGTCGCTGAAACTCCCACCCACTGCGCTGCCTCCGATGGTGGTGCTTATCGAACTCGCCACCACCTGCGTCCGGCCATCGGGAGTACGCTCGATGATGAGCGTCCTGACACCTCCGGACGGGTCACCCCACACCTCGCCAGACGGTAGGCGGCGGAAGACACTGTACCTGCCCTCCGTGTGTACAAGAGCGCAACCTCCTTCCATGGCGGCGATGATCCCGTTGCGGACATCCTCAGCGGTTCGCAGCAGCGAGGCTGCCTCGGCGGTCAGGGGTGCGGCAGTGGGCGTCGCCGTTGCCATCGGGGAAGGTGTGGGTGTAGGCGTAGGTGAGGGTTCTGTGAGTTGCTCTACGGTGATGGAGATTATCTCCTGAACAGTCTCAACGGGGCTTGTCACCGTGATCGTATGCTCAGCGGCAGGCGCCGCAACAGTCGGGGTCCCCGAGAGCCGCACTGCTCGCCCCGAAACGTCGAGGCTCAGCCCCGGAATCGGAGGCGCAATCGTGAAAGTTCCGGAATGATGCATATCGATTACGGCATTCAGCGATTCTCCGACATAGAGGGTGAGAGTTGAAGGCTTTGCCGATATAACCAGAGTGAACGGCTGGGCGGTGGTCAGGCCGCCGGCCGCTGCGGTGAGCGTGTACTCGGTGAGTTCTGCTGTTGCCACCGGCGTTCCCGTAATCGTCCGGGGCGAGGGGTTGAACGTCAGCCCCTCAGGCAGCGCGGGCGAGAGCGAGTACGTGACGGCGCCGGGCGCGTTGAGGGCGGCCGGGAGTTGTACGTTCGCGGGTCGGTCGACGAAGGCTTCTCTCCCGGTGATAACGGGGATCGCGAACGGCGCGGTGATGGCGTTCGGCTCCCCGTGCCCGGAGTAGTCCACCCTGAACTTGAGTTGCCTGTAGATCCCCTCCCTGGGGACTGTCCCCTCCACCCGGACGAACTGTCCGACTTCGTTGATCCAGACAGCATCGTAGCTTCTGTCGAGGTAGGCATAGAGCGGCGTCGGCGTGGGGTCCGAGGGGTCCGCCACGCCTGCATTTGCCATGTCGGACGCGGGGCCGGGTCCCACCCGGACGTAGTGCTTCGCGCGCACGCCGTTCAGCGTCACTTCGCCCCTGTACTCATATTCTCCTTCCGTGGGACCTCCCAGCGCGTGCAGAACGGTATCCGTGGCCGAGGGTTCTGATTCCGCTGCCCTGGACGCCTGCTTCGCATCAGGGCATGTCGGGGGAGTAATCAGACCGGGCCTGTAGTAAACCCGCCACGGCCCATCATCTTCGCGCAGGTACTCGAAGTCGCCTTCGACGATGGTTGCGAGACTGGCGGGCGGGTAGCCGTCCTGGGCCTCTCTACTGCCGTGCGAGTGAAGGCTATCGCCGTCCATGCGCACGTTGTGTTGGGCGTCAGGCTGCGCGAGGTCATATGTTTCGTCCGGAGATTTGACGTCTACCACCGAAACAACAGCGTCAACGGCGTTGGGGACTCCGTGGCCGCAGGCGGCGGCGCGCACGATTTCGGTGGGTGTGAGGGCACCCCGGGGCAACAGCAGCCAGACCGCGCCTGCGACAACGACCACAGCGACCACGAAGACGCATGCAGCTACGGCAAAGCTGGTCATCCGCATTTCGCGTCGTCCTTGGTGACACAGGGGACCAGCGCACATGCCAATCCTACGAATCCAACAACTCCGAACAGGCTGCTTGGCGTGTTCATGCGCCCCTCTACCGTCGGTGCCGTATGAAGGCGATGAGCGCGGCGAGCGCGGCCACGACACCTGCGATGATCAGTGCGAGGACCCACCAAGGGCAGACCGCCTGGCCCGGGAGGCTCCACGATGGCAACGGAACCGGGCGTCGGCGTGGGCGTGCCGTCGGTGTGGGTGTGGGAGGAGGGTTCGTGTGCAGTTTGGTAACGCGCAGGTGGCCGGACTCCAAGGGAATGCGGTTGGTATCGTCTGAGAGCACCGCTGGTGATTCTTCGAACCGGCGCCCTTGCAACAGGGCAGCTCCGGTACCTGATGACTCGCAAGAGGTGAGCGGGCCATCGCAGTACTCCACGTTCAGGATAACGAGTTCGCCATCAGTACGGGCATCAAAGTTGTCATTGGAGTACAGGTGCGGCCAGAAAACGCCTGAAGGCGGTAGGAAGTAATGGTGCTCAGAGAGTACCTGTGTTTCCACCTCAGGTTCACGGTCCCAAGTATCGTAATGACTGTAGACGTTCCCGCGCTGCTCCCAATAGGTACCCGTGGCATCGTTGCCTCCAAGATTGGGAGAACTCAGTACGGTGACCTTCCAGTCGTAGGTGGAATTCCACTCAATCCGCCGCACCTCTCGGCCCACTTGGCGAACACCGTTGATGGACAACGGCCTGATGTTGGTTTCATAGGTAGCGACGAAAGGAGGCCAACTGAGAGGCAGTACGGGCGGCTCACTCTCCTGATCCGAAGCGTCATCAACAAGTACCAGTTGCGCGGAGAGCGTGGGAGTGGCGGCGGGGTCTGGCAGGTCGCTGCTCTCGCAAGCTGAAAAGGAGGCTACACACAGCAGGGCTGCCAGGAATAACGCCCCGCCACGAGTCGGCGCCTCTGCCCTCTCATGTGCCCAGCCCCTATCGATGTACTGGATACAGCCACCGCCATAGGGGGCATGGTCAGGCTTGACCACCACGCGGGCAACTCCTCGGTTGTCGGGCGTCATGGGGGCCACTCCCCTGGGGCAGGACCGTACTGGGTCGGACCTGCACGCCCCCGCACAAAAGCACCCGGAAGCGTGAGGACAAACCAGGCCAGCGGCGGCAGCAGCACAACGTTGAAGA
>DAOUJK010000033.1:0-24265 GCA_034422795.1 Dehalococcoidia bacterium
GGGCCATCACCCCCCCCCCCGTGCAACCCTCCCCCCCCCCCCGCTGGTCCCCCCCCCCCCCATCCTGGCCTTCCCCCATCAAGGGGAAGGGACCAGACACCGCGATGGGTCCCCGCGGACTTCAGCCATCGCCGCGGCTCACTTGCACATCCGCCCGCCCAGGCGCATGATTGCGGCACAGGGAAAGGCGGTGGGCGCGCTCGTTCAGCGCCCCCGCTGACAGCGAAACGAGACGGAGGACGACGATGGCAAAGAACGGGTTCAGCATCCTGGACAGCGACATGCACATCATGGAGCCGCCCGACCTGTGGGAGCGGTACATCGACGCCGAGTTCAAGTCGGCGGCGCCGCGCGGAATGACGTCCGAGAACGTCCGGGACCTCGGCGTGTACTACCCGAACAACGAGTCCGGGCGGCGCACGACGGGCACGCCGCACCGCGGGCACAACTACGCGCGCAACCAGGAACTGTACCGGGACCACTCGGCACGCGGATGGTCGCCGGAGGTCCAACTGGAGGCGATGGACGCAGAAGGGCTGGACGTGGCGGTGCTGTTCCCCAGCAGGGGCCTCAGCGTACTGACGGTGCCGGACCTGGACCCCCGGTTCGCCGCGGCCATAGCCCGCGCATACAACGACTGGCTGTACGACTTCTGCCAGGGGGACACTACGCGCCTGCTCGGCGCGGGGATGATCTCGGTCTACGACATCAACGACGCGGTCGAGGAGACGCACCGCGTCGTCGAGGACCTGAAGTTCAAGGCCGTGTTCGTACGCTCCAACATCGTGAACGGGAAGAACTGGCACGACCCCTACTACGAGCCGCTGTGGAACGCGCTGGAGCAGCTGGGGATCCCGCTGGGATTCCACGAGGCGTCCGGCTCCCGCTCCAGCCAGAGCGCGCAGAACTACGACCCGAACTTCGGGCTGCGCCGCATCTACGCTCAGCCATTCGAGCAGATGCTGGCCATCGGCAGCTTCGCGGCCGGAGGCGTCCTGGAGCATCACCCGCAACTGAACGTGGCATTCCTGGAAGCGAACTGCGCATGGCTCCCGTGGATGCTCTGGCGCATGGACGAAGGGTACGAGCGCGAGGCGGACATCTTCATGGAAGACCTCACGATGCCGCCCAGCGAGTACTTCAGGCGGCAGTGCTACGTGTCAGTCGAGCCGGACGAACTGCCGGCGAAGTACACCATCGACGCGTTCGGCAACGACAACATCGTGTTCTCGACGGACTACCCGCACGGGGACTCGAAGTACCCGGCGGCGGTCGACAGCTTCTTCGAGCTGCCGCTGACGGACGAAGACCGGCGCAAGATCCTCTGGGACAACTGCGCGCGCTTCTACTCGGTCGCAGGCGTGCCGAGCCCGGCGTAGGCCCGCTCGTCGAGGACTATTCGTTCGGGTCGATAGCGAGCACGCCGCCGGTCACGACGACCTGGTGACCCGAGAACTCCATGGGGGCCTCGGCGGCAAGGACGTAGCGGTCCCCGACCGATCCGATGGGCGCCATGCCGGAGCGGTACTGCTCCTCGATGTCCTCGGTCCATATCCCGCGGTAGCGACCACCGCCGCCGCTCCCCGGGCCCATGCTGAGGATACAGACGTTGTGCTCGGCCTCCTCGGCCGCCACCCAGTTGGTGAAGGAGCGCACCGCCACCTTGCTCATGGAGTACATGGCGCTTCCGATGTTGTCCGTGCGCGTCGAAGCCTTCAGCACTCCCTGGCCGATGTTGATGATGTGCCCCGAGCCCTGCGCCTCCATGTAGGGAATGGCATGCTTCGTGCAGAGGATGACACCGATGACGTTGGTCCTGACCACGTTGTCGATGAAGTCCTCCTCCATATCCCGGATGCGAGGCCAGGGTGTCTTCCCCCCACCGGGGAAGTGGGTAACGATGGCGGCGTTGTTCACCAGAACGTCGATCCGCCCGTAGCGGTCGTGGACCTGCTCCATGAGCGACTCAACGTCGTCGTCGATGCGGACGTCGGTGGGCACGGTGAGGACCTCCGCGCCGGCGGACGCGACCTCCTCCGCAACCGCATCCATCGGCGCCACGTCGGCGATGGCAAGCCGGGCGCCTGCCACTGCGAACGTGCCGGCGACATAGCGGCCGATGCCCGACGCTCCACCCGTAACGATAACGACCTTGCCTTCTACGGACACGTCATACCTCCCCGGCGACGGCCTACGCGTTCCGCAGACTCCCGGCCTGCCGCTCGATCCTCTCTCCCACGGTCATGTTGAAGAGCCGTTCGCCCTCCTGGCGGTCGACGACGGCGACCACGCCCGGCAGCGGGACCATCTCCTCCGCCTCAGGCCCCCGGATGATACCCACGGGATCGATACCGTCCTGCACCCTCGCTATCTGCTCCTTCCAGAGCCTGTGCATGAGCAGGACTCCCCTGTCGGAGGAGCCGAACGTCATCTTCTCGAAGTCCGGCAGCCCGCCACGCTCCTCGCGGCCCTGGCTGCTCATAGTGACCTCGTCTTCCCAGATAGGGCCCTGGCGCAGCGGGTGGCCAAGGTTCCACCAGTAGCCGACGTCCTCGACCCAGCCTTCGTAGAACGGTCCGCCCGAGTCGAGCGGCCTGTCCGCCTGGAACCGGCGCAGCGCAGCCTCGCTGACCTGGCCATTCTCGTCGAACGGCTCGAAGTGCACACCGAACCAGCGGGTGGAGAAGTCGTCGATGGGCACCGCCCAGTTCATGGTGTCGGTCCGGGCGCGCTGGCACGGGAGCACCGCGTGCGTCTCGTGGTACTCGTAGAGCCCCCTGGCCCGCGTATTCTGAAGAGTGACGTAGCAGGCGCCCCAAGGGGTCTCCTCGAACTTGATGGGGGTCGGCGGGTCGCCGTCGCGGCCGTGATGGAAGCCGTGGACGGGGTCGACGCCCTTGAACCAGCCGTGGGCGATCTCCCGGTGCCAGACGTCCAGGACGTTGTCGAGCGTCTGGAGGAGCGCATTCGACTTCTGGATACGGTTGCCCTTACCCGCGACACGGATGCCGTCCCTGCGGAAGAGGATGGGGTACCGGGGGAACGGCGGTTGCAGCTCGGGCGGACCCATGTAGGCGAAGACCAGTCCCCCTACCTCGACGCAGGGGTACGCGGGGTGCTTGACGGACGCCCGGAAACGGTCGTTCGTCTCCGCCGGCATCTCCAGGCAGCTACCGTCCCGGTCGTACAGCCATCCGTGGTAGAGGCACCGCAGGCCGTTCTCTTCGACACGACCGTAGGAGAGGGAGGCGCCGCGGTGGGAGCAGTGGTCGGCCAGCAGGCCGGGCTCGCCCGTCGCGTCGCGGAACAGCACCAGACTCTCTCCGAGCACCTTGAGCTTCACCGGGTTCCCGGCGCTCGGGACAACACGCCCGCGCCCGCCATCGAGGTTAGCGGAGGTCTCGACGGGCAGCCAGTAGCGCCTGAACAGCTCTCCCGAGGGCGTTCCGGGACCGAGCTTGAAAATCAGGTCTCCTTCCTCGTTCTTGAATGACAAGGCTCAACCTCCTGTCCCTCAGCAGTCCCAAACCGGAGAGTCACGGGGTCGCTGACCGCAACCGCTCGGGGGCTTCAGTGAGGGTAGTATAGCCCCGAGCAGGCCTCGTCCGGCCCCTCCGCCAGTTGTGCGGGCGCAATCCGGGCTACGCCCGTGTGGGATCGAGGATGACCTTGCCGATGGCCTCGTTGTCGATGACCCGCCTGAACGCATCACGGGCCTCGAAGAGCGGCAGGACCCGGTCGATCAGCACGCGGTAACGACCCTCAGCGACGCCCCGAAGGGCCGCGTCGACGAATGCGTCGGACTGACCGCTCGGCGGAAGGGCGCCGATGATCTTCAGCCGGTTCCGGTACAGGCGGCGGACGTCTACCGGCAAGGCGCCGTCCCCCGCGTGCGTCCCCACCGTCAGCAGGCGACCGCCGACCGCCATGCTTTCGATAGCCTTCGGCCAGAGGCGCGGGTCACCGACGTTCTCGAAAACGACCTCGACGCCCCGCCCGTCCGTGGCCTCCATCACGCTTTCCACGAGGTCGCTCTCACGGTAGTTGACGCCATGGTCCGCGCCCATCCGAACCGCCGCCGCCACGCGGTCGGCGGAGCCTGCCCCCGCGATCACCGAGGCCCCCGCCTCCCTGACCAGTTGGATGATGCAAGTGGAGAGCGCACCGGCGGCCCCCATCACCAGCGCGCTCTCCCCGGAGCGGACCTCCGCCTCAGCGACCAGGGAGTGGGCCATGCCGAAATGACGGCACACGACGGTAGCAGTGGGAAAGTCGATCTCGTCCGGGACGAGATGAGCCCGCGACGCGCGCACGACAGCCAGCTCTGCGTAGCCGCCGAATGCGGGAGGCGCGGTCGTTCCCGCGACCCGGTCTCCGACCCGCAGCGACGTCACGTCCTCGCCCACTGCCTCAACGATGCCGGACGGGTCCACCCCCGGCGTGAACGGCGGGGACACGGGGATACCCGCAGCGCCTGCCACAAGGTGCACGTCCAGCGTCGTGTTGACCGAAACGGCGTGCACGCGCACCAGCACTTCCCCCCTGCCGGGGACCGGGTCAGGGACCTCCTCAACGCGGAGTTGCTCCGGCCCGCCGAACGCTCTGGCCACGATAGCTTTCATCACGCCTCCGCGCCGGGCCTCAGAACGTTGACGACAGAGGCTGCGCTGCTTAGGCTGCTACCATCCTGTACATCCGCCAGGCATAGAGGTCAACCCGCAGCGTTCCGCGGCATACAGATCGGGCCGGAGGCATCGACCTGCCCGGTCCCGCAAGAGGAGCGTGAGTCCCAACCCCGGCAGAAGGAGGACAGTCCATGAGCACGATCATGTACGCAGGGACCACCGATGGCGTCTTCACCATCAAGGGGAACAACGGCACGTGGGAGGTCCAATCGAAGGGCCTCAGCCAGTGGCAGGTGAACGACATCGCTCTCGTTCCCGGCTCGCCCGGCACGATCATCGCGGGCACCCGAGGAGACGGAGTCCTCGTCAGCGAGGACGGAGGCCGTTCCTGGCACAAGCCGAACCGCGGCCGGGTGGGCCCCGGCAAGGTCAAGTGCGTGACGGTCTCGCCGCACGACCCCGCGACATGGTACGCAGGAACAGAGCCGATCGGGGTCTGGGTCACGCGGGACTCCGGCGAGCACTGGGAGAACCTCGAATCGCTCTGGGATATCCCCTCCATCGCGGAGATCGACTACCCGGTGCCGTCCGTCGAGCCCCACGTACGCGACATCGTGGTCGACCCCTCCGACGCCAACACCATCTACGCGTCGCTCCAGGTCGGCTACATGGCGAAGACTACGGACGGGGGCAGGACGTGGGCGATGGTGAACGACAACATCGACGCCGACATCCACGTTGTCGTCGCTCGTCCCGACGACCCGAGGCACGTGTACGTATCGACGGGCGGCCATGACAATCGTCTCGGGACCTCTCCGGGGAGAGCCCTGTACGAGACGCTCGACGGAGGAGAGTCCTGGAGGCCGATGGCGATGGAGTTCGATCAGGAGTACTCGGTCCCGCTGGCGCTGCACCCGCGCGACCCCGACGTGCTGTACTCCGCGCTCGCGTTCGGACCACCTCCCCTGTGGAACCGCGAGGGCGGCGCCAGGAGCACCCTTGTACGTTCCAACGACGGGGGCGCGTCCTGGCACGCGGCCGATACGGGGTTCGAGGAGGTCGAACGCGACTACGTCGAGACGATCACCTTCGACGAGTCCGCGCCCGATCACATCTACATCGGCACGAAGGGCGGAGGGGTGTTCACCAGCCGCGACGCCGGGGAGTCCTGGTCGAGGGTCGAGGTCGAACTGCCCGAGATCATCGAACTCAGAGTGGTCTCGACAGACAGTACCGGCAACTGCTGATGCCGGGGAGCGTGTGGGTCCAACTGCCATTGTCGGGGGAGGACCGCGACCTGTTCGCGCAGGAGTTCCCTACCCTGACCTTCCACTCAGGGCAGGAGCTCGGCCCCTCCGAACAGGAGAGCACGGAGGTCCTGTTCACGAGCCAGCCGTTCGATGACGGGCTCGTGCAGGCGATGCCCTCGCTGCGGTGGGTGCAGGTGACGCGGGGAGGCGGAGGAGGGTTCATCACGCCCTCCATGCGCGAGCGCTCCATCCGGGTGACGACGTGCACCGGCATCCACGGACCGCCGTTCTCCGAGTTCACCTTCGCCTCGATCTTCACGTTCATCAAGCAGGTGCCGCAGATCGCGGAAGCCCAGCGAGCGCACCGCTGGGCCGCGGAGATGCAACTGGGGAAGCTGGAAGGCGGCACGCTGGGCATCGTGGGTCTCGGCGTCATCGGTTCGGCGGTCGCGGAGAAAGCCAAGGCATTCGGGATGCGCGTGATGGCAACGCGTATGCACCCGGAACGCAAGCCGGAGTACGTGGACTGGATCGCGGGGCCGGACGGAACGCTCGATCTGCTGGCGGCGTCCGACTACGTGGTTGTCGCTAGGCCTCCGGGGCGTGGGAGCGGCCCATGGATCACGGCGAAAGAGCTGGGGTTGATGCGCCGGGACGCCATACTGGTGGTGCTCGTCGGCGGCGATCACGTGGTCGACCTCGACGCGCTGGGGGACGCGCTCCGGGAAGGAGCGATCGCCGGCGCGGCGATCAACTTCTCACCGTTCGAGCCTCTGCCGGAAGATTCGCCTGCGTGGGACCTCCCCCACATGATCGTCAGCCCGGGACTCGCCGCCAGCGATCCGGACAAGTGGTTCCTCCAGCGCGGCGTCTTCATCGAGAACCTGCGCCGCTACCTGAACGGCGATGAACTCCGCAACGAAGTCGGAGTGAACACCCCGTACTAGGAACGGTCTAACGAGCCTTCCGGCTCACCCCCATCCCAACCTTCCCCCATCAAGAGGCCTTTGCATAACCCGTCCACCCCACCGAGGGCCCTCACCCTAACCCTCTCCCTCAGGAGAGGGGATCAGACACCCGCACCCCTCCCAATGGCGCCTCACACAGTTATGCAAAGGTCCCATCAAGAGAAGGAGAAGACAACCCTGCGCCGCCCCTCCCCACCGGGCCTCACCCCCGCATCAAGTGTGAGCAGGCCCTAACCCTTTCCCTCAGGAGAGAGACCAGGCGACGCAGGTCAGGCGTTGCTGGCGACCGGACTGCTCTGCAGGCGGGCCAACTCCTCGAGCGGGATGTGGCAGTGGACCTCGTGCGTCGGCGAGCCGGGCGAGGTCTGCACCGGCGGCGGGGTGTTGTCGCAGATGTTCCCAATCTTGCGCGGGCAGCGGGAGGCGAAGAAGCATCCCTTGAACTGCTCGTGCTGCTTCGGCACGGAGCCGCCCAGGCGTATCGGCGTCGGGATGGCGTCCGGGTCAGGCACCGGCGCCGCCGACAGCAACGCCTCCGTATACGGGTGCGACGGCGTGGAGAGCACGTCCCCCGCAGGGCCGGACTCGGCGACGTGGCCCGCGTAGAGCACGACGATCTCGTCGGAGACGTAGCGCACGACGCCCAGGTCGTGGGAGATGAAGACGTAGGACGTCCCCTTCTCGCGCTGGTGGTCCTCCAGCAGGTTGAGCACCTGCGCCTGGACCGACACGTCGAGCGCGGAGACAGGCTCGTCGGCGACGATGAGCTCGGGGTCGCCGGCGAACGCGGCCGCGAGCGCCACGCGCTGCTGCTGGCCGCCGCTGAGCTGCAGCGGCTGGCGGTCCATGTAGGAGGCGTCGAGTCCCACGGACTCCAGCAGCTCGCAGGCCCGCTCTTCGCGCTCGCTGGCGGTCATATCGGTGAACTTCTGCAGCGGGCGCAGGATGTTGTGGCGCACCGGCAGTTTCGGGTTGAGCGAGGAGGTCGGGTTCTGGAAGACCATCCTGAGCGAGGCCTTCTGGTCCGGGTTCCGCTCGTCGGCCTCCGCCGGCAGGTCCTCTCCACGCAGCTCGAGGTCGCCCCTGTCCCGCGGGACGAGGCCCACGATGCTGCGGGCGACGGTGCTCTTGCCGGAGCCACTCTCACCGACGATGCCGACAGTGCGTCCGGCGCCAACCTCGAAGTCGACGTTCTCCACCGCACGAACGGGGGGCTTCACCTTCGGGCCGAAGAAGAGGTACTTCCGCTGCCACTTGCCGTAGACGCGGTGCAGCCCTTTCACGGTCAGCGTCGGCTCCTTGCCGTTCTCGTGCGGGGCCTCCCGCTCCACCGACTCGTCCCAGAGGTCAGTGCTGACGTCGTCGGGGTAGAAACAGCGCGACTCGTGAGAGTCGCTCACCGAGGCCGGGTGCGGGGCCTCGCTGGTGCAGCGATCGGTCGCCATGGGGCAGCGGTCGGCGAACAGGCACATGCCCGGGTCGGACTGGGCACTGGGGAAAACCGAGCCCTGGATGCTCTGGAGCCTGGTGACTGCTCCGGTATCGACCACCGGCTTGGGGACGCAACTGAGCAGGCCCACGGTGTACGGGTGCCGGGGGTCCTTGAACAGGTCACGCACCGGCGCTTCCTCCACGGTCTGGCCGGCGTACATCACCACGACACGGTCCGCGATGCGGGCGACGACGCCCAGGTTGTGACTCACGTAGAGGATGCCGGCGTTGACCCGGCCCTTGAGGTCCGCGACGAGGTCAAGGATGGTGGCCTCGGTGGTGACGTCCAGTCCGGTGGTTGGCTCGTCCATCAGGAGGAGGTCGGGGTCGCACGCGAGGGCCATGGCGATGACGATGCGCTGCTGCTGGCCTCCGCTGAGCTGGTGGGGATAGCTCTGGGCGATCCGTTCAGGGTCGGGCAGACCGACGCTCTCAATGAGGTCCGTCGCCCGCTCCGTAACCTGCGCGGCGTCAAGGTCCAGATGCTCCCGGATGACTTCCTCGATCTGGGGGCCGAGTTTCATCGTCGGGTTGAGCGCGAGGGCCGGGTCCTGGTAGACCATCGCTATGCGGTTCCCGCGGAGCGCGCGGAGCTCGGCAGGCCCAAGCTCGGCCATGTCCTGGCCATCGAGGTAGACCGCTCCACCCACTTCCGGCTCGCCCGGCAGATAGCCCATGATGGCATAGGCCATGGTGGACTTGCCGCAGCCCGATTCGCCCACGAGGCCGACAACCTCGCCGCGCTTGATCTGGAACGAGGCGTCGCGCACGGCGTGCACCGCTCCGGTCGGCGTGAAGAAGGTGACCGAGAGTCCGTCCACCTTCAGCAGCGGCTGTTCCGCGCCGTCGGCAGGGATGGTGGTCTCGAGCACGGCGGTGGTTGTAGTAGCCATTACGCCTCCCTCTTTGGCAACTCCCTTGCCTGCTTGATGCCATCCGCAAGCAGGTTTACGCCGATCACCAGCGACGCGACGGCCACTCCGGGCGCAAGCGCAACCCAAGGCGCAACGACGATGTAGATGCGGCTCTCGCTGATCATGAGGCCCCAGTCCGAGGACGGCGGCTGTACGCCGAGTCCGAGGAACCCGAGCGACGCCACCAGCAGGATCGAGTAGCTGAACCGCACCGACGCCTCAACGGCGAGGACCGGCAGCGTGTTCGGCAGGATCTCCCGGAAGATGATGTAGATGTTCGGCTCGCCGCGCAGCCGCGCGGCGTCGACGAACTCGAGGCTCTTTATCGCCAGCGTGGAGGAGCGCATCACCCTTGCAACAGGCGCGATGAACACGATGCCGATGGTGCCGGCGATGTTGATGGGGTTCGGCCCGAGGCTCGTGAGCACCAGAAGCGCTATCAGGAGCGAGGGGAACGACATCAAGGCGTCCATGACGCGCATCACCACCTCGTCCGTGCGCCCTCCCTTGTACCCGCTGCTCATGCCCACGACGGTGCCCAGGACGATGCCGAGCAACGCGCCCGCCGCTGCCACTGAGATCAGCGACGTGGCGCCCGACATCACCCTGCTGAGCACGTCCCTGCCGAACTGGTCGGTGCCGAGCAGGAACTGGAGCGACGGCCCTTCCAGCTGGTGTTCCTCGATGTGGAACTCCGTCGGCGGGTACGGCGCCAGGGCCTGACCGAACAGCGCAAGGACCACGTGCAGGACCACCAGCGGCAAGCCGATCCTGCCAGCCGGCGTCCGCAGCGCAAGCCGCACCAGTGAAGCGAGCGCCCGCAGCAGCGCCATCGCTACCGATGTTGCCGCATCGAGCGGGCCCAACTGCATCCTGGGGGAGGTCGTCGGAGCTGCCATCACGTCAGCCTTATCCGCGGATCGAGGGCGCCGTAGCTGAGGTCCGCAACGAGATTACTGAGCGCGTAGGTCCCGGCGATGATGAGTGCGAGAGTCTGCAACAGGGGAACGTCACGCGTGTTGATGGCGGTCAGCAGCAGCTGCCCCAGCCCGGGGTAAGCGAAGACGTTCTCCACGATGATGAGCCCGCCGAGCATCCATCCCATGTTCACGGCGATCACGCTGATCGTCGGGAGCATGGCATTCGGCACGACGTGACGGAGCAGTACGCGCCGCATGGGCAGTCCCTTCAGCACCGCCGTGCGGACGTATTGCGTGTTCAGTACCTCGATGACGTTGGCCCGCGTCATCCGCATGATGTACGCGAACAGCACGCCGGTCAGCGTCAGCGTGGGGAGCACGAGGATCAAGGGCCTCGTCAGCGGGCTCGTCCCCGGCAGGATCGCGCTCGAGGACGGGAACCAACCGAGGAACGACGAGAACACGACGATCAGGAGGACTCCCGTCACGAACTCGGGAAGCGAGATCGCGACGAGGCTCCCCACCGACACGGCGTGGTCCGTCTTCGATCCCTGCCGCACGCCCATCCATACACCTATGGCGACAGCGGAAGGCACCGCCACGAGGAAGGCGAAGGCCGCAAGGATCAGCGAGTTCGCCAGCCTGGGTTCGATCACCTCCGTCACGGGGATCTTCTGGACGAAAGAGTCGCCCATGTCGCCCCGGACCACCCCGCCGATCCAGTCCAGGTAACGGACCGGGGCGGGACGGTCCAAGCCAAGCGTCTCCCGGATGTGCTTCAGGTTCTGTTCGGTTGCCCCCTGCCCCATGATCATCTGGGCGACGTCGCCGGGCAGGATCTCGGTGATGGCGAAGATAGCCACCGAGACCACAAGGAGGGTCACGACGATCAGGCTGATGCGCCTTACCAGGAACCGCGTCATTTGCCGTTTGCCTGCCTTTCTCTACCTGTCGACCCACGCCTCGTTCAGGATGAGCCAGCCGAGCGGGTGCGGGTTCACGTTGTTGACGTCGTCCCGCACGCCGTAGAGCACCGGCTGGAAGGCGGTTACCAGGCGAGGCACGTCTTCGACCAGGATGCACTGGATCTGCTTGTACGTCTCCGCGCGGTCGGCCTCGTTCACCTGCCCGCGGGCTTTGACGATCAGCGCGTCGAGCTCGTCGTTGAGGTAACGCGGAGCGTTCCAGGTAGAGTCGCTCATGTACTGGATGCTGAGCGCCTGGTCGGGCGTCCGGCCGAACCAGTACACCACGGTGAAGTTCTCTATCAGCCAGGTGTCCGCCCAGAACTGGTCCTCCGGCCTCTGCACGAGGTTCACGGTGATGCCGGCAGGCGCAGCCCGTTCCGCGAACGCAACCGACTGTTCCAGCATGCCCGGACCAACGTTGCCGGTGTACAGCGTCACCTCTATACCGTCCGGGTAGCCGGCTTCCGCCAACAGCTGCTTCGCGAGTTCGGGATCGTAGTCCGGCGGCTTGCACTCGTCGGTGAAGACCGGGTCGTTGGGCGCTATCGGGTGGTCGTAGGCGATGCTGCCTCGCCCGAAGAGCGCAGCCTGACGTATGGCTTCGCGGTCGGTCGCGGCCTGGAAGGCCTGCCGGACCAGCTTGTTGTCGAACGGGGCCTCCCAGTTGCCGAGGTCCAGCCCGATGTGCGAGGAGCTGGCCGTTTCCAGCACGATGGTGCCGGGGTTGGCCTCGATGCTGGGAGCGGTGGGCGGCTCGAGCTGGTAGATGACGTCCACGTCCCCGCTCTTGAGCGCTTCCGCCCTGGTCGACGGGTCCGGGATCAACTGGAACACGACCCTGTCCAGGTAGGGCTTACCCTCGTCCCAGTAGTCGGGGTTCCTGTTGAGCACGGTCCGCTGGCCGGGCAGGTACTCTTCCAGGATGAAGGGGCCCGTCCCGACGCCTCCCAGCGTCAGTGTGTCGAGGTCGACGTTGGACGGGATGATCCTCGCCTGGTAGATGGAGAGCACCTCCGGGAAGAAGGCGCTGGCGCTGACCAGGTCGAACCGGATGGTGTAGTCATCGATGATCTCCATGTGATCGATGACCTCGAACGTCGACCGGGCGGGCGAGTCGATCACCGGGTCCAGCAGGCGGTCGAACGAGAACACGACGTCCTCAGCCTTGAACTCCTTGCCGTTGTGGAACGTCACCCCCTCCCGCAGTTTGAAGGTCCAGGACGACAGCTCCTCGTTGGGCTCCCACGACGTGGCCAACTCAGGCTTCATGGAGAGGTCAGGCTGGATCATCAGCAGGTTGTCGTACATCTGCTGGGTGATGAGGGTGTCCGCCGTGCCAAGCGTGACAGGCGGGTCGAGCGTGTTGTTCTCCGACACCAGCGTAACGGTGAGCGTTCCGCCGGTCTTTACGTCGCCGGAGCCTGAGCCTCCATCGCCTTCACCGTCGTCGCCGCACGCGCCGAGGACGAGCAGCAGAGCAAAAGCCAGGGCGGCGAGCGCCGTGAAGCGCAACCGTCGAACCCTGGCGGTCCAGATACCCATGGTCTCTATCATCCGTATACCTCTCTCATACCCAATGCGGAGGTCTCTTCCTCCTGGGGGGATTCTGTGGTTGAGATCCCTGAACGCTCTTTCGGAGCGCGCAGAACTCCCGCGTCACGCCTGCTGAGGGGTTCTCCTTTTGGGGGAGGTCAGGGGCGTAGCGGAGAGAGATCTCTGGTTCGGTATTACCGAAGGGGGGTGACTCGCCTGATGTCGGCCTTGCGCCGTGGCTGCAGGGACCGGTTCGTTTTACCTCTGGTTAGCTTGCAGCCAGCCGATCGGCGGCGGTCAAAGCCAACCATAGGCAGGGTTATCCGAGGGTGTCAACCTGCTGATTCCGTCATCGATGGCGCCCGATAACGTCACAAATCGACGAGGCGGCCGAGCCCTGGCTACGAAGGACGTGGACAAGGCCGTGGCCACATTAAGGCAGGGTCAGGCCGAGCTATGGCGTGAGGCCAGACCATGGGCGGAGCGCCCAAGCATACCCTGAACTAGCCACTCCCCACTGCAGGACTGCTGAATCCCCAAGACCGCGGCCGTTCCGCCTTCGCCCCATCCAAACGCCGTATTTCGCCCTGACATCCTCGATACAGCGCCCATATCCGCCAAATTCGGGACTCTGTACCAATTTTGCAGGAATATCAGCCTCCCGTAGAGCCCGCGAGCACGAGCACGGCGGCCACCTCCGGCGTGAAACCACAATCGGGTCGGACCGGTCCTCCGGGCCCTCGTGTCGCGTCATGGAACGGGGTTGCGGACGTTCACCGCCGCCGTCGGCGCGCAGTTATACCGTGAACCGCATCAGGTCTTCGCCGAAGGTCAACGTGTTCCTGTAGCTGGCGCAGATGATCTCTCGCGACCACGGCTCGTCAACGTCGCTCATGTGGGTAGCGACGAGGTGCGGGACGTCCGACCTTGCTGCGACCTCGGCCAGCCCGTGCGGGCACGTGTGGGAGTTGGCGATGCGCCTCCTGAACTCGGTGAGGTTCTCCCGGTCGACCTCGTGGTAGTCGCGGCCGTCCGGCGCAAACCCGCCACGGTGCGGCTGTGTGTCCATCAGCTCGTGCACCAGCAAGTCCGAGCCGGCAGCGGCGTCGATGATGGCATCGCTCACCGCCGTGTCGCCTGAGATGACCAGCTTGCTGCTGTCCTCCTCGAACACGAACCCCAGCGCAGGTTTCACGTAGCCGTGTTCGACCTCGAGCGCCGTTGCGCGCCAGCCGTTGCCCTCGAAGCGGTCGCCGTGGCCTACCTCGACGACCCGCACGTTCATGACGTCCTCGCCCACGCGCTCGTGGAGGCGCCTGATGCGGATGTCTTCCTCGAAGGCGTGGACGAGCCGCTCGACGAAGTCCCGCGTGCGCGCCGGTCCGATGATGGTGAACGGGCGCTTGCGGTAGCGGATCCAGCCGGTGATGAGCACGTGAGCCAGGTCGATGGTGTGGTCCGAGTGCATGTGGGTGATGAAGATGTAGTCCAGGTCCGTGGTGTCCTCCCCCGCTTCCACCATCCGGCGCACGCAGCCGTTGCCGGTGTCCACCAGGACAGAGTCCCCGCCGATGCGCAGGTGGTTGCTGGGTCCCGCGCGCTGCGGGCTGGGCTGGGGCGTGCCTGTGCCGAGCAGGGTCAGTTCCATGGTCTCCCTCGATCTACCGGCGACCCGGGCCGGCGTCGCGAAGCAGGACAGCGCGTGGTGGGCCAAGCGGTACTGTACTACGAACCTTTGAGCTAGAGGTCGCTCTCTAGTCTCAGAGCCCTTGGCCCATGCCACTAGCCAAGCCCCGTCGGCCTAGATGAGAGCGTCGCCGGAAGGGAGCCGCGGATCGGACCGAGGACTTCCTGAGCGAGCACAAGCCAATCGAGGTACCTGTACCACCGCCCAAGGTTGGTAGTGTCTCAGTTTGAAAGGGCGTCATGGCGGGCTGGTTCTCAGCAGTATCTCTTTCCCGATGCAGCAACGAGCCAGAGAGTCCATCGCCTTTTCCTCGGGCACACCCCGCTCCTCTAAAGCCTCGACCACATCCCCAGCGTTGACCCTCTCTTCGTACAGAGGCAACACCAGCGCTGGGCGCCGGACTGTCTTGGCCTCCCAGTAGAGGACATGACCGGCACTGCGGTCCATCTGCTCCAGGTCGTAGTCAGCCATGATGCATTCTGCCACTTCAAGCAGCAGATACATGTGGTCCAGGCTTATGTCCCCAGGATCAGGGGCCTCCTGCTTGTTCACGCGACGGCCACCAAGCACCTAATCTCGTTGCTGGCACGAGTCCACACACGCGCTGGTACCTCTGCCGGAACGACTATGGGCTCGATGCCGTTTGCCCGTAGGTATTCCAGAAACGCGGCGTCGTCAGAGAACCCGCTGCGGAACAGCTCAATCGCCTCCTGCAGCCGTAGCTCCACATCGTCCAAGTCTTTGACGTACGTGTAGATCGGCAGTTGCACGACGCGCACGGAGTAGCCGTTGCCGAACGGTCGGTATTCGTAGTTGGACGTCAACATCACTGTGGCCATCGTCGTCCTCCTTCGTTAGGCGGATATTGTACCATGCTGTATGCATTCAGAGGGCGAGCTTCGCCAGCCATTCCAGGCTGTGTGGCTCCATCGCCAGCCCCGCCGACATCGCCGGAGTCTCGCCTAGACTCTTGTGGACCCGGCAGCGCGACCATGTGAACGTGGTTCTCCCACTTCTTGCTGAACGCGTTGGTCAGCCGCGTGAACCGCCGCATGCTCATCCGCATCGTCAGGTTGTGCCGCTCCACGTACGACGTGCTCACGTCCTTCAGTGGGGGATTCCCCATCACCACTTCCTTGCGCGCCGCCGCGCAGACCGCCGGAGAGTACCGCCGCTGCTCCTCCTGCGCCGGGCTGTCCGTACAGCTTCACCAGCTGCGCGTAGTCAATCTCAGAACCGAACGAGTGCTCAACGGCCTCGAGATACGCCCGGTAGCCGTCCGTCGTCAACTGGACGCGGTACAAACTGAGACACTACCCCAAGGTTGTGTTGCTTGTGTTGCTTTGCTGCATTGGCGTATGCTGGAAGAATCATTTGGCTCGAGAATCGAGCAACGAGGGCTGAGCAACAAAGGTTGAACTGCATGACCGACGAAAGAATGTTCACGGTGCCGGAGGTGGCGCGCTTTCTTGGAATCACACCCCAAGCAGTCCGACAGAGAATCGTAGAGGGTAGGCTGCAGGCCTCCAAGGTGAGAGTGAAAGGTATCGCCCGTGAGTACCGTATCAGCGGAGAGGCGATTCAGGAGCACTACGATCTCAGCGACGCCGACATGAGACGCCTCGCAAGCGAGGCGGTACGTTACAGGGTGGGATTCATGGGATGGGGGCACGGCCTGCCCTTCCCACACTACCGATCAGAGCACCCCACCTACGACAGGGCAGTGGCTGAGGCAAGGAGGGTGTTGGCAATATTGTCTCGCTTCCGGGAAGAGAACGCAGAAATGGAAGAGTGGCTACGAGTCAATTTCCCGGAGGAGCCTGATAAAGCGATCGTCTATCCCGATCCGTTTGACTGCACGAAGTTCGGGATGTCACTTGAACGCGCAACGATTGTGATCACAGACGAAGGCGATGTAGGAGCACGCCCGTGACAACCACGTTGCCAACAGTTCCCCTGATTAAGTGTATCGATTTCTTCTGCGGTGCGGGGGGCACCAGCGCCGGACTTATGCGAGCCGGTATCCAGATTGTCGTAGGTATCGACAATGATTCAGATGCTGCCGCAACATTTAGGTCCAACTTCCCAAGAGCCTCTCTATTGGAATCGGATATCAGGGAGTTGACCGAGACCGACCTCGAGTCTCACCTGGGTGACAACGAGGACGACGTCTGGCTCTTCAGCGCTTGTGCACCGTGCCAGCCCTTTACTCGGCACCGTCTAAGCAATGAATCGCAAGATGACCGGGCGGACTTGCTGCTAGAGTTCTTGAGATTTCTTGACGCGTTCGTTCCAGATCTGCTCTTCATCGAAAACGTTCCAGGACTAGCCTCAGGTTCCGAGTCATTTGGGCCGTTCCGTGAGTTACTAGAAGCCCTTGGCACGCTGGAGTATTGGATCGACTACGACGAATTCAACTGTTGGGACTTCGGCGTCCCACAAAAAAGGCGGCGGTTCGCGCTGGTCGGAAGCCGCCTTGGTCCCATTTCATTCCCCAGCAAGACCCATGGACCAGGTACACCTAACCCAGAGTATTCTACGGTTCGGCAGTGGATCAGCGATATGCCGGGAATCAATGCGGGACAACAACACCAGTCTGTCCCTAACCACCAAGCTGCGGACCTATCAGATTTGAATCTCAAGCGCATTCGAGCTACCCCAGAGGGTGGAAGTCGGCGAGATTGGCCAGATTCCTTGACACTGGACTGTCACAGTGGGAATTTCAAGGGTTACTCAGACGTCTATGGTCGAATGCGTTGGGATGCACCTGCAAGTGCACTGACGACCAGGTGTATCAGTTACTCAAACGGTCGATTCGGCCACCCCAGTCAGGACAGGGCCATCAGCGCAAGGGAAGCAGCGTCTCTACAGACTTTTCCTAGATCGTTCAGGTTCTCAGGCAGCTTGAACTCCGTTGCTAGGCAGGTCGGCAACGCCGTACCCGTACTTGTGTCGCAACGTTTCGGTCAAAACTTCGTAACCCACGTGAAGGCTCGCAGCACCACATCATGATTGGCACAGAATCGACTGTCAGTTTCAGGACTCGAGCGAGAGCAGTAGATATGCTCGGTCGCCAACAAATCGCTGGGATACCTACTGCTATCAGCGAGTTATTCAAGAACGCTCACGATGCCTATGCCGACACCGTTGAAGCGGACTTCTTCAGATACCAACGACTCTTTGTTGTTCGTGACGACGGCATAGGCATGACTTACGACGAATTCGTCAATAACTGGTTGACTCTGGCAACAGATATCAAGGGTGGTGGTCCACATCAGGTCAAACCGATGTGGGTGCCACATGATAAGGAACCGCGAACTATTCTCGGTGAGAAGGGAATAGGGAGGCTCGCCATAGCCTCAATCGGGCCACAGGTCTTGGTATTAACACGTTCCGCGCAGAACGCTAGCGAAAGTGAAATGGTGGCCGCGTTCATCAACTGGGGGTTGTTCGGTCTACCAGGAATAGACATTGATGACATCAAGGTACCGGTTCGTACATTTCCGCCCGGTGTTCTTCCGACCAAACACGACCTGGATGGCATGATTCGTCTGGTCAGGGAATCTCTACAGAACTTCGAGTCTAGAACGAATCCGGTTATGTTAGTCGCCATACGAGAGCAGCTCGACCAATTTGACCTCGGCGAGCGCCTCTGGACGCATCACAATGAACAGAACCCCAGTGGGCAACTTCACGGCACTCACTTCTATATTCAGCCTACCGACGACGCACTCGAACTCGACATCGATGGTACAGGCGCCGGTGATGCCGCTTCTCCGCTACTAAAGATGCTCATAGGGTTTGCTAACACTATGACCCCGGGTTTTGAGGAGCCAGTCATTAGGACAGCCTTCCGCGATCACAAGACCCCCGACCTCGTTGAAGACATGATCGATGAACAACACTTCTTCACACCAGAAGAATTCGAAGCAGCGGACCACCATCTATTGGGTCAATTCGATGAATACGGCCAATTTCAAGGCACGGTCAAGGTGTACGGTCAAGATCCCATCCATCATGTATTGCCTTGGTCAGGAGCGCAGGGGAAGAAGACCGAATGCGGTCCCTTCCGACTCAACGTGGCCGTTGTGCAGGGAGAGCAACGCAATAGCCGGCTACCTCGGGACGAGTGGGCTCTGATTGTTAGTAAGCTGAATCGCATAGGTGGGCTGTACATATACAAGGACGGCATTAGAATCCTCCCATATGGCGATACAGACTATGACTTCTTGGACATCGAGAAGAACCGCACAAAGAGCGCCGGGTACTATTACTTCTCCTATCGCAGAATCTTCGGAACCATTGACATCGACCAAACCCGTAATGCCAACCTCGTTGAGAAAGCCGGCAGGGAGGGCTTCCGTCAGAATAGGGCATATAGACAATTCCGCGACATTTTGATGAACTTCTTCGTACAGATAGCGGCAGATTTCTTCAGACAGGGTGGGGTTCACGTCGAACTCTTCGAGGAGGAGAGGGCTGAACTAGAACGACTCGAACTCATCAAGCGTCGAAGAGAGCATCTAGTATCAGTAAGGAGAAAGGAACTACAGGACGGGCTCGAAGACTTTTTCTCAAAACTGGATCAAGGCATGCCACAAAAGAGAGTAGCTGAGATAATGCAAGCCCTGCAGGACGGAATGCGAAGAATCGATGAAATACCCGATCCAAGTCACCAGTCCTCAGAGATGCTCACGGCTGAGGTCCGTGCACGGCGCGCAATCAAGAAAGCTAAGGATGACCTTCACCTCACACGACCGCGGGGTGTTGGTTTGTCGAAGAGTACTAGGCAAAGTTGGGATGCATACAGAAGCGAACTTCTGAAACTCGACGAGAACTGTTTTGACCCTGCAGAGGCTGAAATCGATGATATTGTCCGAAGCTATGCGCACCGAATCAACATTTCGATCGACCAACGCCGGCGTCTGGAAGCCGCAGTCACAGAGACTGTCCGCGATGTACGCCGCCGTACTCGAAGAGAATTTACCGACACCCGACAAGAAGGTAAGGAGGTTTCGGAGAGGGTCGTTCAACTCACTCGACAGGTCATGGTAGATGTGGATAGTAGTATTCGGAAAGTATTGTCGGATATTGCTCGGCTCGACGTGGCGGACAAGGAGGAATCGGAATTGGTCGAACTCAGGGCTGGCTTTGAGGACACTCTAAACCAGGCCACCGGAGATGCACTAAGTGTATTGGCAAGCACAAAAGATCAACTTAAAGCAATTAGATTGGAAGGCGAAGCGGATGGAAGCATTGTGACTCATTTGGATGTCCTTGAGGCAACAGAATCCGAACTGCTGGATGCAAGGGAAAGGGCTGACCTCGACTTGGAAATGACACAGCTCGGGGCTGCAATCGAGGTGATCAACCACGAATTCGACGCCTCCATAAAGTCCGTCAGGTCGAGCCTGCGGCGACTCAAGTCATGGGCCGATTTAAATCCTGGCCTTCGTGGACTGCACGACGACATTCGAACCAGCTTCGAACACCTAGACGGCTATCTGACTCTCTTCACTCCCTTACAGAGGAGGCTCTATCGCCAAGAGGTGGAGATACGTGGCAGTGCTATCATCAGATTCTTGACTGACCTATTCCGGGAGCGTTTGCGGCGTCACGAAGTTCACCTTGCGTCTACATCACGATTTGACCGGCACACGTTCACTGGTTATCCCTCCACATTTTATCCCGTCTTTGTCAATCTCGTGGACAACTCGCTGTTCTGGCTGAGCGACCAGCCACAACCGAGGCAAGTACTGTTGGACGTCATTGATGGTTCAATGATGGTATCCGATTCGGGCCCAGGGATTCATCAGCGAGACTGGGAGTCGGTCTTTGAACTTGGCTTCACTCGCAAACCAACTGGGCGTGGCTTGGGACTATACATCGCACGCGAGGTGTTGCGACGGGCTGGTTACAGCATCGATGTTCAAGCGAATGGACCCTTGAATGGTGCGTGTTTCGGGATCAGACCCTTGAGAGAAGACAAGAACTGATGAGTAGCATCAACCCCATGACTCTAACCGAGCTGTCGGTCAGCAACGTAGCCGCGTTTCTCCAAACAGTGGTGGTTGTAGACGATAAGGCTCACCTCAGGCCACTGAGCGAAAGCAACGACAGTAGCTCACCGTTGGATTTAGTCCGGTCAGACGAAAAGGACTCTGCCGGTCCTCACGCCAATCTGATTCCTCCTTCGTCGGATACTGGGGATCGGTTGACCGATCCTGAAGACTTGGATGCCAAATCTCTAATAGATGGATTCGCCCAAGAGGGTATTGTATGCACAGTTCTGCGTCCGGCCAAGGAGGATGACGTGGTTAGCCAAGCGGCCAAGATTGCTGCGATAGCGGACATCGCAGTTCTCGACTGGATTCTCGACGACGACAACGGCAAAAGAATCTCGGGCTTGATGCGGAAGATGATAGAGGACAGGAATGGTACCGACCGGACCCGTCTAATCGCAATCTACACGGGGGAACGTGATCTTCGCGAGGTAGCGCGCAAGGCGGCTGACGTGCTGCTTGAACGTTTTGGGGAACCCCCCGATTGGAGTTCGGATTTTGTGTTGTGGAAAGGGTCTGTACGGGTGGTCGTGTTCGGTAAGGAAGGTACACCAGTGTCTCCTGATGACACAGCTCTTGTCGAACGCATAGTCAGCATACCGGAACTCCCTGACCGCTTGATCCTTGAATTCGCACATTTGATGACTGGGCTGCTGCCTAGTGTAGCCATCGCCGGACTTAGTGAGGTTCGAGCCCAATCACACAGACTATTGACCATGTTTTCCCGTTCGTTGGACCCGGCCTACTTGGGTCACCGGGTATTGCTTGCAAATCCATCCGAAGCGGAAGACCAGGTAGTGGGAATGTTCGCCGCTGAACTCTTGTCTGTTCTTGAATATGGTGGTGTGGCCAAGCAGGTTGGCATAGAGTCGATACGCGCTTGGGTCGATGAGATAGCAGAGAACGATGGGCTGAGAACAGATTTGCTTTCAGTGACGTCGAAGGACGACTTGCTGGGATTATTGGAAAACGGTGTAGATAATACCAAAGGGCTTCAACTCGGTGGATGGAAATGGGAGAAGGCTACTCACGCTTTTACGTCGGACGACGCAAAAGCTGATGAGGCAAATCGGCAGTTTGCGAAAATGATGCATATAAAGACGCAATACGGCGATCCTCCACCAACCCTTACGTTAGGGACAATTCTCCGCTCAGAATCCGCTTACTGGATTTGCTTGCAACCTAAGTGCGACTCGGTGAGACTCGACGGGCCTACTGCATTCCCGATGATGCCATTGTCGCGAGAAGCAGACCAGAGGAAGGATATCGAGATCGTGGTGCCTCACGGCGAATCATGGGCTTTGCTTAGTGTACCACACAAGCCGGCCGAGATAAGGATGTTCACGTTTGAATCCAATGACGCTTCCAAGAAGCAGGTGACTGCAATTCAAGACGATGAATCAGTTTGGACGATCAGTTCCATTGAAGGTCGGTCCTTCGAATGGGTGGCTCAGCTAAAGGACGAACACGCTCAGCGCATCGCCAACGACATTGGGGGTGGTTTCTCGCGTGTTGGTGTCAACGAATCGGAATGGGTGAGAAGATCTGGAAACAAGCGATAGTATGCACCTAGTTATAGAAGTTGTTATCCGGATGGCGACTGGCTCTCGCTGAGGAATCCCATAAGTCGACGAGCTAGTCTCTCGGGCTGACTTGTTTCGCACTCCCAAATGACAAGGTAGCACCAATTGTGGGATTCGATACCCGCGTAGTTCTCTAGGTCTCTCGCAATGTTTCTGTCTAACTTCTTGTTCCAGAATGCAAGATTCGTGTGCGGTCTCTGAACCTTTGAGCATCCTTGGTGCTGATGCCAAAAGCAGCCGTGCACAAAAATTACCGTACGGAGGCGCGGCAAGACGATGTCAGGTCTTCCAGGTAAATCAACCCTATGCAGCCGGAACCTGAAGCCTAATCCATGTAGTGTGGACCTGACGATGAGCTCAGGCTTCGTGTCCCGCGGCTTGACGTTGGACATCATCCGACTTCGCAGGGTCGCTTTGTGCTTTTCCACTGTTATGTAATGGTAGTGCCTTCAGACAAGCACCGCAACAGTAGTCTATTCTTGCAGGTAATCTCAACGCATGGGGAATGTCAAACGGGCTTGCTTCGTGGAATCGGCTAAGGGGATAGCGGGTTGCACCTTTCCCTCCCTCCTCACGCTGAGCACAGTTCTTGAGTGCAAGGCTAGCCGAGCTGCTGCCGGGCAACGTTCCCAAGAAGCAGTTAACGCAGGAAAGGCCGCACAGATGGCCCAAGGGGGAAGGCGTCGGCTTCGACGTCCTCCCCTTCCTTGAGGTCAGCTTGGACCCGCCTTCTGGCTGGGATGGAGAGGCCGTCCCGTAGCAGCGGCCTCTCCATCCTGAACTCATCAGTGTCCCACACCAACGAGTTCTGCCTCGCGCTCCCGCTCCATGCCGAGCGCCCACTCGAACATGGACAGGCTCGCGGGCTGGGGCTTGCGGCTTCGGCTCTTCGGCCTCACCGGCCCATCGGCCATGAACTCCGCCCAGGAGAACAGCGTCTGCGCTGACCCCGGGGTTTCGTCGTGCTGGCCGTTGTCGAGCACCGGCTCGATACCGGAGGCCGTACCGTCCACCGCAACCGTCTCCGGTTCGGTCTCCACAGCCTGCCAGCCGTCGTCGACCAGGTACTCCTCGGCCTCGGTCTCGGCGTCCCGCGCTGCCGCGAACACCGCCTCCACCGTCTCCGCCTCATCCTCTTCGCCGTTCACGATCTTCCGTGCCAGCGCGAGCATGAGGTCGTCTCCGTCGTCGCCGTAGGCGGCGAGTCCGTCCTCCGGCAGTTCGCCCTCCACCGCCAGCGAAGACTGGAGTTTCTTCGCCACCAGCTTCAGGGCGTCGGCCTGCAGGCTGTTCCTGTAGGCCATGAACACCACCCGCACCGGCCGCGTCTGGCCGATGCGCCACGAGCGGCGCGACGCCTGCCGCATCGTGTAGACGCTGTAATCCGTTTCGAACCACGCTATCGTCGGGAAGTCGATCAGGTCGAGGCCGGTCTGCACCAGCCGGGGGTGGCATATCAGCACGTCGATGCCCTGCTTGACCCTATCGGCGACCCACGCCTCTCGCTTGTTGGGGGCAACGGCGTCGGCCTTCATCACCGCCACCCTGAACCCGTGCCGGGTCAGGATGTCGTCCATCCGCCCGGTGATGTCCCGCGTCCCCGTATGGGTGACGTAGACCAGCACCCGGCGGCCCTCCAGCCGCTCAGCGGCAACCAGGTCGATGAGGGCCTTCTCCTTCGGGTAGAGCTTCTCTTCCGACAGGGGCGGGACCTGGACGATGACGTCGCCCTTGCGGGGGTCGAAGACCGTCTCGCCCCTGGTGCAGCCGTCCGGGTACGCCAACAGGCTTTGCAGGTAGGTCGCCAGCAGCCTCTTGGACCCCGCCTTGAGGGCCGCCGCCAGCTCCTTCTTCAGCTCCTCGAACACCGTGTTGTAGGCGCTGCGCTGGCTGTAGCCCGTTCCGTCCTCCTCCGTGTCCATCGAGGACAGGAGGATCTTCTCCTCGTAGTCCGGCAGCCCCGAGGCAACGTCGGACAGGCGCAGGAACACCGTGTTGTGGATGATGTGGAAGAGGGCCGAGGGCACGAGGCCCGGCCTCTCCCGCACGGTCCTGCGGTACTTGCGCCTTCTGCTGTTGCGCCCGTCCTCCAGGGCGTCGTCGTCGGGCTTGCCGACGGTGACCTCCTCGAAGCCGTAGCGCTGAATCCAGCGGTGCTCGTCGGAGCGCCCGAACTCCGAGCGAATCTCCGGCGAGAACCGATAGAGCAGGTGGAAGATGGTCGAGGCGTAGCCGCCGAGCAGGGTTCCGGTGAGGCTGAGGGA
>DAOUJK010000034.1:0-2407 GCA_034422795.1 Dehalococcoidia bacterium
ACGGGCGTGCGCGCACTGCTGGAGGCGGTCGTGGAACGGGTGCCGCCGCCCGAGGCGCACGAGGAGAAGCCGCTGCGCGCGCTGGTGTTCGACTCGAAGTACGACTCGTACAAAGGGGTGATGGCCTACGTGCGGGTGGTGGACGGGTCGGTGAAGGGCACGGACCGCGTTCGGATGATGGCGACGGGCACGGAGGCGGACCTGCTGGAGGTCGGAGCATTCCGTCCGGCGATGGCGAAGGCGCCGGACCTGTCGGCGGGCGAGGTGGGCTATCTCGCGACGGGGCTGAAGAGCGTGGGCGACTGCCGCGTTGGGGACACCATCACCCATGCCCGCGCGGGCGCAGCCGAACCGCTGCCCGGCTACGGCGAGCAGAAGCCGATGGTGTTCGCGGGGCTGTACCCGACCGACGGCAACGAGTTCCACAACCTGCGCGAGGCGCTGGAGCGCCTGCAGATGAACGACGCGGCGCTTGCCTACGAGCCTGAGAGCTCGCCGGCACTGGGACCGGGGTTCCGGTGCGGATTCCTGGGCCTGCTGCACATGGAGATCGTGCAGGAGCGGCTGGAGCGCGAGTACGGCATGGACCTCGTCGTCACCGCGCCGAGCGTCGTCTACCGGGTGACGATGAACGACGATTCGGTCCGGGAAGTGTCGCGCCCCACGGACCTGCCGACGGGCGGCGAGTCGCAGCAGGTGGAGGAGCCGTGGCTCGACCTGTCCATCCTCACGCCGTCGCGTTTCGTTGGGCCGATGATGGAGCTCATCAACTCGCGCCGAGGCGAGTTCAAGCGCACGGAGTACCTGGACTCTGCCACCGGCGGCGCAGGAGGACCGGACGCTTCGCCGTCGTCCGACCCGCGCGTGCTGCTCGAAGCGTCGGCGCCGATGGCGGAGGTATTGGTGGACTTCTACGACCAGGTGAAGACGCGCAGCCGCGGCTATGCGTCGCTGGACTACTCGTTCAACGGCTACCGCTCAGCGCCGCTCGTGCGGCTGGACATCCTCGTGAACCAGTCGCCGGTCGACGCGCTGTCGCTCATCACGCACCGCGACCGCGCCTATCACCAGGGTCGGATGCTGGTCGAACGCCTGCGGAAGCTCATCCCGCGGCAATTGTTCGACGTGCCGATCCAGGCGGCGATCGGGAGCAAGGTCATCGCCCGCGAGACGGTGACAGCGATGCGGAAGAACGTGCTGGCGAAGTGCTACGGCGGGGACGTGACGCGGAAGCGGAAGCTGCTGGAGAAGCAGGCCGAGGGCAAGAAGCGCATGAAGCGCATCGGTCGGGTCGAGGTGCCGCAGGAAGCGTTCCTCGCGGTCATCAAGATGGACCGCTAGCGAGTCCCGTTACAGGCGCGTTGCCAGTTCCTTGAGCCACACCCGCATGGCGTCGGTGTAGTCCGGGCGGCGCAGGGCGATCTCCACCGCGGTCTGCATGAGGCCGAGCGGCGTGCCGGCATCGAAGCGCTCGCCCTCGAAGCGGTAGGAGTGGACGGGTTCGCGCTGTGCGAGGAGGGCTATGGCGTCGGTGAGCTGCAGCTCGCCTATCGCGCCCGTGGTTATCTCTTCCAAGCAGTCGAAGATGGCGGGCGAGAAGACGTAGGGTCCAACGATGGCGAGGTTCGAGGGGGCCTCGCCTCGCGGGGGTTTCTCCACGCTGCGCGTGAGCCGGGTCTCCCGGTCGGATAGCGGCTCACCTTCCACGACGCCGTAGCGCGATACGTCGTCCCACGGCACCTCGACGACGCCGATGGCGTTGCCGCGCCGCTCGTAGGCGTCGAGCATCTGGCGGGTGACGGAGGGGTCGCCGAGGAGTATCTCGTCCGGCAGGTAGACGATGAACGGCTCGTTGCCGACGGCCTCCTTCGCCATGAGCACGGCGTGTCCGAGCCCGAGCGGTTCCGGCTGGCGCACCGCGATGATGCGGGTCATCCGCCCGACGCGCTCGACCGGTTCCAGCTTGGCGTTGCCGCGCTCGCGGAGCGTGCGCTCCAGTTCAGGAGCGACGTCGAAGTAGTCCTCCATCGCGGTCTTGCCGCGCGAGGTGACGAGGACGACGCGCTCGATGCCGGCTTCGGCCGCCTGCTCGACGGCGTACTGGAGTACGGGGCGGTCGACGAGGGGGAGCATCTCCTTGGGAACGGACTTGGAGATGGGGAGGAAGCGCGTGCCGACTCCGGCGGCGGTGATGACGGCGGTGCGGACTGGCATGACAGGGAAAGGATAGCAGGCGACAGGTCGTTGAGGGAGAGCAGCTACGTTGACCTGCCGTCCCTGCGCGCATAGCATGACTGTGGCCGTGCTAGACGGGGAGCTAGCGGTGCCCTGCACCCGAAATCCGCTTCAGCGGGGTTGAACTCCTCTCTAGAGGGCCGGTCTCGCCGTCTCTGGCCCGGAAACGGAC
>DAOUJK010000035.1:0-93455 GCA_034422795.1 Dehalococcoidia bacterium
GATGAAGTTGGTCTCCCAGACGTTCACGCGGCCGGTGTTGCCGGTGAACATGTAGCCCTCGCCCTGGAACTGGCGGGAGTCGCCGATGCGGTCCTCGAACACGAACGGGTTGCCGAAGATGAAGTCCGGGTTGTGGAAGAGGTTCATGGTGATGGGGGCGGTGGTAACCGCGAGGAAACGCGCGGGCTCCGCGCCGGAGCCGTTGAGGTGCTGGTGCCAGACGTTGATCGGAACGGAGAAGATGCTGCCCTCCTTCCACTCGAACGACGTACGGCTGTTGGGGTCGTCGCCGACGAGCGTCGCGCCCCTGCCCTGCAGGACGTAGATGTTCTTCTCGAACAGGTGCTTCTCCGGGGCCATCTTGCCGCCGGGCGGGATCTCGGCGACGTAGGCGTCGTTGGTGCCGCCGTTGCCGTCCAGGTTGATGTACGCGCCGAGGCAGTCGAGGCGGGCCCAGGGCGCGACCTCGACGGTGCGGAGGTCGTCCACGGCGAACCCGGTGATGTTGGGGATCCCCTCGCTCTCGACGAAGGCCTCGTAGGCGCTGATCTTGGTGAGCCGTGGCTGGTCGGCCGTGACTTCCGGCTTGGGGCTGAGCTGCGTCATGTGTCGTCCCTCCTGTGGGATGCTGCGTCGGGCGGCATCGCTGTTCTGCTTTGTACTATCAGGCGTGCGAGGCGTCAAGGAACGCTGCGCCAGGAGAACCGGGGCTAACAGTGCCGCGGCGCTGCGCCGGCATACCTTCCCAGCGCCCATAGCGGGAAGTAGTTGCGGTAGAGGTGGTAGTTGATCATGAAGGCCGCGCTCAGTTCAGGGCCCTGGGAGTTCGGCCCGTCCAGCGGTTCATACGTCTCAGGCTGGTCGCCGGGCCCGTAGCCGGGGAAGCCGCAACCCGTGAACTGTGGTTCGTCCCACGTTCCATCGTCCTGCTGACGTTGCAGGAGGAACTCGACGCCCCGCACCACGGGCTCGCTGCGCGCTTCGCCTGCTGCGATGAGCGCGACGAGCGCCCACGAGGTCTGTGAGGGCGTGCTCTCGCCCTGTCCACGCAGCGAGGGGTCCGGGTAGCTGACGCACGTCTCCCCCCAACCGCCGTCCGGGTTCTGGTGCGCGAGGAGCCACTCCACCGCACGGCGCACGCGAGGCTGGGTCATGTCCACTCCCAACGCTTGCAGAGCGGGCAGCACCGCGCCCGTGCCGTAGACGTAGTTGACGCCCCAGCGTCCGAACCAGGCTCCATCGTGCTCCTGCTGGTCCCATATGTAGGCGAGCCCCCGGCGTACGGGCGGGTGATCCGTTCCATATCCCAGCATCCCGTACATCTCGAGGACGTGCGCAGTCACGTCCACGCTGGGCGGGTCCAGCAGTTCGCCGAAGTCAGCGAACGGGATGTTCGCCAGCTCGCGGGACTCGTTGTTCCAATCGAACGCGGCCCATCCCCCGCTCGAGGACTGCATGCCCGTCAACCAGGCGGCAGCCCGGTTGATGGAAGCCTTCCGGGCCTGCTCTCCCGCTCCGTCGCTCATCCGCGCCAGCGCGAGGTCGGCCACGATGATGGCGGAGTCGTCGATGTCGGGGTAGTTGACGTTGTCGAACTCGAACGCCCAGCCGCTGGGTTCGAGATGAGGCCTGTAAACGGCCCAGTCGCCCTTCACGCGTATCTCCTCGCCGATAAGCCAGG
This sequence comes from Dehalococcoidia bacterium, assembly GCA_034422795.1. Lineage (GTDB taxonomy): Bacteria > Chloroflexota > Dehalococcoidia > Lucifugimonadales > Australimonadaceae > Bin16. Next base: position 1,682 of record DAOUJK010000035.1, read on the forward strand.
CCGCGGCGCGCTGGATGCCCGGGTGGTCGGGCGGCACGCCTGAGTCGAGGAGTCCGCGCATCGCCAGGCACGTATCCCACACCGGAGAGAGACACGCCTGCACCCTGAGCGCTTCCCCATCTTCCGATGGAAGGCTCCAGTGCTGCCTGAAGCCCTCCAGCCCATTCGCGACGACCGGGTGGTCCAGCCGGTAGCCGAGCGCGCTCAACGCGATGAGCGAGTAGACCCAGGGGGGCTGTATGCCGCCCCACGAGCCGTCCGCTTCCTGGTGGCTGACGATCCAGTCGACGGCTGCCCTGAGCGCCCGCTCCCGCCCCGGCATGAAGGGCAGATTACGATAGACCCGGAGCGCCTTGTCCAGGAGCAGGAACCCTCCCTTGAGGGAGAAGGGCTTCGCCTTCCAGCGCGACAGCGTGAACGTGGTCGGGCCCTCCGGGTAGAGCTCCATGACCCATGCGCTCTCGTGCGGAGGGCGCGTGGGGTGGACCGTGAGGATGATGGTCATCGGCACTATGGTCGCGCGCGCCCAGCTCGCGAACCGGTAGATGTTGAAGGGCGCCCACTTCGGCAGCAGCATCATGTCCGGAGGCATGGCCGGCGTTCCCTTCCAGTCCCACTGGCCGAAGAGAGCGAGCCATATCTTGGTGAATACGCGCGCCTGGGGCACTCCGCCCTGGGCGAGGATGAAGGTGCGGGCTCGCGCCATGTGAGGAGCGTCCGCCGGGTCGCCGGCGAGTTTGAGCGCGAAGTAGCACTCGATTGAGGTGCTCAGGTCTCCCGGCGCGCCGTAGTACATGCGCCAGGAGCCGTCCGCCGATTGCCTGCGCCGGATGTCCTCAGCGACGCGAGAGATGCGATCGCCTTCGTCCGACCCCATGAAGTGCGTGAGCATGATGTACTCCGCCTCCATGGTAGGGTTGGACTCCAACTCTCCCCACCAGTAGCCGTCCTCATGCTGCGTGCGGAAGAAGTACTCCTGCGTGCGCTCCAGCGCCTCGCGGATGCGACTCTCCATGCCCTGTTCGACCAAGTTCGTCATCGGTCCGACTCAGAGCTGGCGGGAGAGCTCAGGAAGGATGCTCTGCACGGCCGTCCGCAAGGCGCGCGACGCTCCACGCGATTTCAACGCAAGCGGAAGGAAGCTTCTGACCGCTGAAGGATGCGACATCGCCCGAACGGCGTGAGTCCACTCCCGCCGTCCCGCATCCGCGATGATGGTTGCGATGAAGGAAGGCAGCGGGTAGTGGGCTTCGTCGAGCACCGCACGGATCCCGATGAGCGGGACGCCTCGCGATGTTGCCTCTTCCGCGATCCAGCGGCCTTCCATGTCAACCACCAGCGCGCCGCTGCCGTAGTACGCCCTGCGCTTGGCCCGGGGCGAAAGGAGCGGTTCGTCGACGGTCAGCACCGGTCCTTCGAGGGCGGAGATGCCGGCCTGTCGCAGCAGCATGGCCGCGCGGGTCGTGTGCAGAGCGCCGGGAACCGGGGCGCTCGCTCCATGCAGGTAGGCGTTCGCCACGACGATGTCACCGGGGTGGAGATGGGGGTCGAGTGCGCCCGCGTACCCCAGGGAGACCAGCAACCGGCACGGGGCGGCATCGAGGAGGGCTGCGACCTGCTCTCCCGCAACGGGTCCGATGCCGACGATGCTCGTACGGGTGCGGGCATTGCCGTAGCCGAGTCCGCCCAGCTCCCGCTGGGTGGGGGCTATGGTGAGCAGAGGGGCCGCCACGGTCTCAGTTGCCATGGCGTCCTTCCTGCCGGTCCTGGAACGCCTCGAAGCGCTGGTCCGCTGCCGCGGCAGCGTCGCGTCCGGTGAAGAGCACCTCCGTGATACTGCGGTAGAGGAGCGAGACCTCGCGCCCGCTCTGCGTCTCGAACAACTGGGCGAACGGTTCGCCCGCGCGGGAATCCCGGTTGAAGAGATAACCGGTAACGACGCTGCCGTCGTCGGCATGGACGGTAACGTCGCCGCGGTAGTGGAAGGCGCGCTCGACGAGTCCGGCGACGCTGTCAGCGCCCGCCTCGTGTGCAGTACCGGCCGGTGTCTCGTGCTCGTTCATGGCTCACAGCTTGCCGGTGAGTGTGGCAACGGCGGAGTCGCGCAGACCCCGCCACGTGGTGAACGTCGCATGGACGGCTGTGGGTTCGTAGCCGGAGTGCACCATGCAGTCCCGGCAGTGAGGGTTGCCACTGGCCCTGCCGTACTCCTCCCAGGGCGTTTCGTCCATCAGCTCCCGGAAGGTGGCTGCATAGCCGTCCTGCAGCAGGTAGCAGGGGCGCTGCCATCCGAATATCGTGTAGAGCGGATTGCCCCACGGCGTGCACTCGAAATCGCGTTTCCCCATGAGGAACTGGAGGAACAGCGGCGACTGGTTGAACCTCCAGCGCTTCTTCCTGCCTGCGAGCACCCCGGAGAAGAGCTCCTGCGTCCGTTCGCGCTCCAGGAACGAGTCCTGGTCCGGGGCCTTCTCGTAGCTATACCCTGGCGACACCATCATGCCCTCGACGTCCAGGTCCATCATCGCGTCGAAGAAATCGCGGACGCGCATCGGCTCGGACGTGTTGAACAACGTCGTGTTGGTGGTCACGCGGAAGCCGCGCCGGACGGCTTCCCGTATCGCATCGACAGCGATGTCGTAGACGCCGCCGCGGCAGACGGAAGCGTCGTGCTCCTCGCGGAGGCCGTCCATATGGACGCTGAAGCTGAGGCGCTTCGATGGCGTGAATACGTTCTGCTCCAGCTTCTCCCTGAGCAGCAATGCGTTGGTGCAGAGGTAGACGTACTTCCCACGACGGGTCAACTCTTCCACCAACTCGCCGATGTGTGGGTACAGCAGCGGTTCTCCGCCGGGGATGCTGACGATAGGCGCGCCGCACTCCTCCACGGCAGCGAGGCACTGCTCGACCGTCAGGGCGCGCTTGAGCACGTGCGGGGGGTACTGGATCTTTCCGCACCCGGCGCAGGCGAGATTGCAGCGCAGCAACGGCTCCAGCATGAGCACCAGCGGGTAGCGCTTGCGCCCTGCCAGCCGTTGCCTGACGACGTGAGACGCCACGGCCCACGCTTGTGAGGCAGGCACTCCCATATGGCTGTGCTCCTCTGGTAGTCGATTGTGCAAGAGTCTACCAGACCACTGGCCAAGGGCTGAGCGCTTCGTCGCCTTGCCGACGGACGCCTGCGGGCATAAGATTGAGCACATCTCCGGATGCGCGGCGGTTGACGGCGGGTTGTGCCCCGTTCGGGCACATGCGGACGCCCGCGCTCTCCGATATTCGAAAGGCGGCTCATGCACGACGATCCCTGGGAGCACGGACATTACGGAGCGGAAGACGAGGTCATCTTCGGTTCCATCGCGGAAGACGGTTTCCCCATAAACCCGGACTGGCTGCGGCTCACGAGCGTGGGCATCGATATCGGCTCCTCCACGTCACACCTCATGTTCTCCAAGCTCGTGATGCGGCGGCGGAGCACGGAGATGTCCAGCGAGTTCGAGGTGGTGTTCCGGCAAGTGCTCTACCGCTCGCCCATCCTCCTGACCCCTTACTCCGACCCCGACACGATAGATACCGATTCGCTCGGGGAATTCGTGAAGCAGAGCTACGCGGAGGCCGAGTTGGAAGCGGACGACATCGACACCGGTGCGGTCATCTGCACCGGCGAGGCCGTGCGGAAGCACAACTCCGAGGCGATCATCCGGATGCTGGCCGCAGCGGGCGGCCGTTTCGTCTGCGCGACGGCGGGGCCGAACCTGGAGGGCATCCTCGGCGCGCACGGCTCCGGCGCAGCGGCGCGCTCCCTCAAGATCGGGGCGGGCATGAACGTGGACATGGGCGGCGGCACCACGAAGATCGCCATCGTCCAGAACGGGAAGGTCGCGGAGACGATGGCCATCAACGTCGGCGCGCGTCTCATCGCCTGGGACGCCGATAGCGTCGTCGAACGCATCGAGGAGGCGGGGCGCACGATCGCCCGCAGCGTCGGCGTGGAGGTCGAGGTCGGCAAGCGCATGGAGGAGGAGGACAAGGAGAAGGTCGCCGAGAAGCTGGCCGAGCTCCTCTTCGAGGCGCTCACCCGAAGCGAATACTCGCAACTCGCGACGGACCTGCTCATCTCGGGGCCGATCGCCTTCGACGAACCGATAGACGAGATCGGTTTCTCCGGCGGCGTCGCGGAGTACGTCTACGACTACGACCAGCAGGACTACGGCGACATGGGGCCGTTGCTGGGCGCCGCGGTGCGCCGACGGTTGCCGTCGCTCGGCATCCCGCTGGCCGGAAGCGCCGAGCGCATCCGCGCGACCGTCATCGGCGCGTCGCAATACACGGTGCAGGTCTCGTCCAGCACAGTGTTCGTGTCCAAGCCGGAGCTACTGCCCTACCTCGACCTCCAGGTCGTCCCCGCGTACCTCCCGGACGACCCCAACGACCTGACGCGCGAGGCGGTGGACCGGGCGATAGCGCAGAGTTTCGAGCGGCTGGACATCGCCCAAGACGATATCGGGAAGCACATCGCGCTGGCTGTTCTGGGGCCCGTGATCCCCACCTACGACTCGATCAAGGCGATGTGCGGGGGGATAGCGAGCGCCCTGGCGCCGTTCCACGACCACATCTGGACCATCGTGCTGAGCGCGGACGTGGCGGGCCTCGTCGGCGCCATGCTCAAGAACGAGTTCAAGGTGGAGCAGGAAGTCATCGTCGTGGACGGCATCAACGTCGGCGAGTTCAACTTCATCGACCTCGGCGAGCAGTTGGAGTCGGTGGAGGCGATCCCGGTGGTGGTGAAGTCGCTCGTGTTCGAGGGATAGCGGCCCGCATGCCGCCGCTCTCCTCACGCGACTTACAGCAACCGGTGTGCGGCAGGCGGTCGGCATGACCATCGCGGAGGCCGGACAGGGGCGATCCATGGGAGCGTCCGCTCCGAATGCTCCGCCTGCGCACGATGCCGCAGCAGGAAGGTTCCCGCCGCTGCCCACCGGCGTCTTCGACATCATCTACGCGGACCCGCCATGGGACTACAGGGGGCAGTTGCAGCACGCAGGGCCCGGCAGCGGCGATACCGGCGGCGCCGTGCGCCACTACCCCACCGTGACGCTGGACGACCTCAGGAAGCTGGACGTGCCGGGCATCGCGGCGGACGACAGCCTGCTCTTCATGTGGGCGACGAGTCCGCACCTGGACCAGGCGATCGACCTGGGGAAGGCGTGGGGGTTCGCCTGGGCGACTGTCGCCTTCGTCTGGGACAAGGAGCGTGTCAACCCCGGCTTCTACACGCTCAGCCAGTGTGAGCTGTGCCTCGTGTTCAAGCGCGGCGCGATCCCTCAGCCACGCGGCGCGAGGAACGTCCGCCAGTTCGTGAGCGCACCGCGCGGCCCCCACTCCGCGAAACCGGAAGAAGTCCGTAATCGTATCGAGCGGATGTTCCCTCACCAGCGGAAGATAGAATTGTTCGCGCGCAGCCGGGCGGCGGGATGGGATTCATGGGGACTGACCGCGATGGCGCGTGAACCCGGACGGAGCGACTGACCAGCATTGGCCGCGGCGAGCAGACACCTGAGACTCCGCATGCCGTTCTACGGCTGGTGGATCGTGCTATCGTCGGTGCTCTTCCACGGGCTCTCCGGATCGGCATTCGGGTTCACGTTCGGCCAGTACCTGTTGAGCATCGAGGAACAGTACGGCTGGACCAAGTTCTCCATCGCAACCACCTACTCTGCGTCGCTGCTGGCAGCGGGCGTCCTGAGCCCGGCGCACGGCTGGCTGCTGGACCGGTTCAGCCCGCGCTCCATCATGCAGGCCGGGACGCTTACCTTCGGACTGGGTTTCATCGCCCTCCCCTTCGCGGACACGTTCATCGCATTCTTCGCGGTCATCATGGTCATGTCGCTCGGGGCGAACCTCTCGGGCTGGCTGACGCTCACGACCGTGACAGCGCGCTGGTTCCGCCGGAAGCGCGCGTTCGCCTTAGGGTTGAGCTCAACGGGCATCGGACTCGCGGGCGTACTCTCGACTATCGTCGCGTGGTCGCTCGTGCTGCACGGGTGGGAGGCGACGGCTATCGGCACCGGCATCGCGGTTATCGCCATCGGGCTGCCGCTCTGCCAGTTGCTGCGCGGCTACCCGGAAGAGCACGGGCTGTTGCCTGACGGCGCGCCGCCCCCTGCCCGCTCCGTGCCTGACGCCGCACCCGCCGCCGAAACCGCCGAGGTCCACTTCACGGTGAGGGAGGCGATGCGTGACCGCTCCTTCTGGTACGTCTCGCTCGGGCACGGGGTCGCGCTCATAGCGGTGTTCGCCGTGCTCGTCCACCTCGTTCCGCACCTCGTGGAAGGAGTGGGTTGGAGCAGGACATCCGCGCAGTCCATGTTGATGGTCGTGACGGTCACGAGCACGGTTGGACAGGTGGCGGGGGGCTACATCGGTGACCACACCAACAAGTCACGCCTCGCGGCCGCCTGCATGCTCATGCACGCGGCGGCGATGGTGATGCTGGCTTTCGCCACGAGCGGGGTGGTCATCGTGGCGGCTGCGCTGCTGCACGGCCTGGCCTGGGGGACGCGCGGGCCGCTGATGATGGCCATCCGAGCCGATTTCTACGGGCGTCGGTACTTTGGCCAGATCGCGGGCTACTCGAATGTACTGGTGATGCTGGGCCCGCTCATCGGCCCGGCATTCGCAGCAAAGATGAGTGATACGTACGGCGATTACACCGGTGCGTTCCTCGTGGTCGGCGTTGTCGTGGGATTGGGTTCACTGCTCTTCCTCGGATCGCGAAAGCCTCCTGTGCCAAGGCGGCTCCGGGCCGCGGCGGAGGCGTGAAGCAGATGACCAGCATTCGCAGCGGCCTGCGCTGGGTGTGCGCGGTCGAGCATTGGACGGCGCTGGTGCTGTTTGCGGTCGTTGCGGTGCTCGTCGGGCAGCTGATCGGCATCGGTTTCGGTGTGACCTCGGTGGCGAAGTCGCCGCGCGGCACGTTCGAGGCGCTGTACCAGGCGTCGCAGGACGGCGATTACGAGACCGCGTTCGAGCTGCTGGACCGCCACGGGCAGGAGCGGGCGCGCGCCATCGGCCCGGTGGCGTGGCGTGAACTGGTGGACGGACTCTCCAGGGGGCGGACGATCGAGAAGATGGAGATCGGCTCGCAGCGCCTCTATGGCGAGAACGCCGTCGTCGGCGTGGTGGTGGAGCACACGGACGGAGACCTCCGTTCACGCACCGAAGAGCTGGTCCGCGAGGGTACGCACTGGCGCGTGGTGTGGCCGCCGGGCACGCGCAGCTTCATAGAGACGGTGCGCAAGTACGACCCGTGGTTCGCACGTTAGCGAAAGGCGTCGCGCAGGGGCCGCGAAGTCCCTGACTCCGCAGGGATGACGGGCTGCGCCCTACCCTGCGGCCTGGTCAGTGCCTGCCCAGCCATGCACGGAGAGGTCGAACGTGACGCCGTCGGGCCCCGTGAACTTGACCTCGACGTTGCCGCCGCCTGTCTCGTCCGGCCTGCGCTGGTTGTACTCCTCGCGGATCTTCGGCTCGACGTGCTCGACCGCCCCTGCGGAGAGCACCTGCGCCTGTGCCGAGTCCATGTCCTCGACGCCGAACCCGATGTGGTGGACGCCGGTGCGCTTGGGCGCGCCCTCCGTGACGGACGCCCACTCCTGGCGCCACTTGAGGATGGCCATGTTTACGTGACCGTCGCTCAGGTAGTAGCCCTCTGCGGTCGGCGAGTCGACCCTCCCGACCTGCTGTAGTCCCAGCCCTTCAACGTAGAACTTTGCCGTTGCCTCAGGGTCGTCCGTCCCGATGGCGATGTGTCGGATGCGCGCCATGGTGTACCTCCCGGTTGGTGTGTGCGTTCGCGACGTTGCGTGCGCATCATAGCGCACCTTGTCCGGGCACTGCGCTCCCGAGAGATGCTTCGACTCCGCTGCGCTTCGCTCAGCATGACAACCCTGTGACGGGGCTTGCGCGCGGGCGTACCATGTGGGCAGCAGACGGAGCGCAGGAGGTACGGCATGGGCGGCATCAGCGGCGTGAACCACGTGGCGGCGATAGCGAAGGACATGGCGGAGACGGCCAGCTTCTATGGCGAAGTGCTGGACGTGCAGGTCCGGAGGATCGTGAATGACGAGCCGGGCCACAAGCACTACTCGTTCGACCTCGGCGGCGAGGGAACGCTCGACTTCTTCGAGGGGAAGCCGGGCGTGAGCGGAACGACACGCGACACCATCGGCGCGCTGAACCACCTCGCCGTGACTGCGACCCCGGACTTCATCGACGAGGCGGAGACGCGGCTGCAGGCGCGCGGTGTCGAGGTCCGGGTCACGCAGCGCGAGGGTCAGAAGACGATCTACTTCGAGGACCCCAATGGCATCAACCTGCAGCTGTACCCGTCGACGGGCGGCAGCCGGGGATAATCCCGACCACGGACGCTCTTCTTTCTACCCGCCACTCCACCACGAGCGGCTCGCTGCGCCGCTCCCGGCTTTCCGCTTTCGCGGGAATGACGGGTAACGTGCCGGTTACGCCGAGATGCAGTTGACGGGAGCGAGGCCGTCCGCGACGACGCTCCACCCGTCAGCATCGGCTGCCCGGGCGAACACCTGCCCGCCGTGCGTGCCGGCGTAGACGACCCCGTCCGGGTCCACAGCAAGGGCATCGACGGCTTCAACGAGGCCGTCGTCCATCAGTGGACGCCACTGGGAGCCGCCGTCGTCGCTGCGGTACACCTTCGCCACGGCGCCCTCGGGGCGCGTCCTCCAGCTGCGTGGCCGGCCGAGCGTGGCCGCGGCGTAGAGCCGCTGCGGCTCGGCGGGGTCGTTCGCGATCGTGACGGCGTACATCGTCTCGAGCCCCTCGCATCGGGACTGCCACGAGCGCGCCGCATCCTGCGAACGGTAGAAGCCAACGCCCGTCACCGCGAAGACATGATCGCCGTCGTCCGGCGCGACCGCGAGTCCGTGGACGTCCGGGTGGATGCTCTCCCGGGCCTCCTGCCACGTCTCGCCGTCGTCCTCGGTGAGCATGACCCCGCCGACCTCGACGCCGACGTACACGCGACCGGGGGCGGTCGGCGACGCCGCGAGGGCGCGGATGTTCGGCATGTGCGGCGATACGGGGAACGTCCACGTTGCATAGGTCGGCAGGTCCCTGAGGCTCTCGACCTCTGAGAACAGCTCCTCGGCCGCGCGGCGGCGGTAGAGCACCGCATTGTCCGCGCCGACGAATACCGTGCCGTCCAGCGTCACGGTGAGGCAGCGGGCGTCTACGCCCGGCAGGGTACTGCTCCATTCCCACGCCTCGGGCAGCGCGGAAGTTTCGAAGATTCCCTGCTCGGTTGCGGCTATCACCGAAAGTCCGTAGACGCAGACATTTCCGGGTGGGTTGTCAGCACAGATACCTTCGACGCGGATGCCCTTCAAGTCGTGCCGAACGATCTCCCACGCGCCGTTCTTCTCCTCCAGCGTGACGATGCCGTCGTTCGTGCCTATGAGCATGGGGGGCTCCCTCCTGCCTGCAGACTGAATGGACTATAGCACCCCCGGTCAATCGTCGTTCCCCGCCCTTGACGCTCCCCTCCCACTCCTCAACAATGCGCCCCAGCCCACCGGAGGAGCATGACGCGATGTCAGAGGGGAACAAGGCGTTCGTCCGCCGCCTGTACGCGGAGGTCTACAACAAGGGCCGCATCGAACTGATCGACGAGCTCTACGCGCCTGACGTGGAGCTCCACATCGACGGCATCCTCGAGGACCCGTTCGGGCCGGAGCCCATCAAGCAACTCGTAACGATGACGCGGACGGCGTTCCCCTCCATACACGTCACGGTGGACGACCTCATCGCGGCGGAAGACCGCGTGGCCGCGTGCGTCTCATTCACCGGCGGGTTCCAGGGCGTCGGCATGGGCACGTCGCCGCGGGCGAACCTTTCCTGGTGGCGGCGCATCGACGTCTACCGCATCCAGTTGGGGCGCGTCGTTGAGCAGTGGGGCGACCGCGACGACTTCACGATGCTGCAGCGGCTGGGCGTCGCCGTCCCCGCGTTCAACGACCCGAAACCCGCTCCGCGTGAGTCCGGGAGGCTCTAGGCCCGGCGTCTCGATCCGCTTGCTACAATCCATGCAGAAGCTGCGAAACCCCGCTGCCTGGGAGGATGAGCATGGAGCGCACCTATGAAGTGGTACTGGAACCGGCTGAGGAAGGCGGCTTCGCCGTCTACGTTCCGGGCATGAACGGCTGCGTTTCTCAGGGCGAAACCGAGGAGGAGGCGCTGGAGAACATCAGGGACGCCATCGAGTGCTGGCTCGACTCATGGGAGCAGATCGACCGGGAACGAGCGGGCCACGGTCAACGCCGCACGGTCGTAGTCAATCGGTGAACCGGGTTCCCGACATTTCTCACCAGCGCGTGGTGCGCGCTCTCAGCAAGGCAGGATTTGTCATCAAGCGACAAGGTAAGCACATCTCCATGTACAGCGAGGAACGAAACGTTCTGGCGGTGATACCCAGGCAGAACCCGGTCAAGCGTGCTACGCTCGTACAACTCCTGAAGGGTATCGGCATATCACCGGAAGAGTTTGCGAACCTGATCTGATCAGCAACGACCCGGGATCACGCCGTGGGAGTCGGGGCGGTTGCAGGTGAGGCGAAGGGCTCCCACGAGGGATGCCCCTGCACAGGACAGTCCTGAGATGTCTCCCGGCTCGGCTCAGAGACAGTCCCGTATCCCCTACTCGATCGCGTAGAGGCGCGCGGGGTTGTCGGAGAGGACCTTGTCGACGACGCGGGGCTCCAGCAGGCCGCTCGTCTTCAGGGACTTGAGCGCCTCCAGCTCACTGGAGGTGTCGGAGTGGCCGTAGTCAGAGCCGATCACGAAGTTGTCCTCCGAGGCGTTGGCGAAGATGTACGGCAGGTCGTCGTTCGTCTGGCACGTGACGTACATGCGGCTTTCGGCCATGAGGTTGTCGGAGTCGAACGCATTGCCGTCGCGGCGCGCGCGGTGCTGCACCTCGTTGAGGATGTAGGGCACCCAGTTGGCCGCGCCCTCCACGAAGCCGGCGCGCAGGCGGGGGAAGCGTTGCCACAGGCCCCGGTAGAGCATGGAGTGGAACGCGCTGATGATGGGCAGCTTGTTCCGGGAGTAGGCGTCGGCCTCGGTGAGGTCGACGAAATCGGGGTTGCCGCACCCTGCGTGGATGCACACCGGCATGTCATACTCCTGCGCCGCCTCGTAGAGGGGATCGAAGTACGGGTCCACGAGGCGCCGGTCGCCCTCGAACCCGCGCATGAAGATGGCGCACGCGCCATTCTCCTTGCCGTACCGCAACTGCCCCTCCACCTCGTCCATCGAGTCCAGCGGCGGGACGACGGCCCAGCGGAGGCGTCCGCCGCCTTCCGACCAGATGTCGGCGAGCCAGCGGTTGTAGCTCTTGGTGAGGGCCAACTCTACGACGGGGTTCTCCGAGATGCGGGTGAGGAAGATGGTGGGGAAGAGCACCTGCACGTCGACGCCGAGCTCGTCCATGTGCGCGAGGCGCGCCGTGATGTCGGCGAGCGTCCGCGTCGCCTGCGACGTTTCGGAGAAGCCGGAGAGCTGCTCGGCCACCGCGCCGGTGCCTCCCGCGGCGAAGGGCCGCTGGCGCTCCTTGCCGTCTATGATCCAGATGGGCCTGTCGGGCCGGTTGGGGTCGAACACGGAGGCGGGTTTGTACTGCAGGTCGGCAGGGTCCAGGTACTCCCAGGTCTGTTCGCTTTCGATAACGTGGCAGTCAGCGTCTATGATGGGCATGGCTGTCCCTCCCGCAGACGGATGGCAGAAGATTACACCTTTCGCGCCATGGCAACATCCCGCAGGCGCGCGTGGAGAGGAGCGACGGATGGTGAAGAGCGACGCGTCAACAGTGGACGAGTACCTCGCCGGTCTGCCGGAGGAGCGGCGCGAGGCTATGGAGGCGGTGCGCCGCGTGGTGCTGGAACACCTGCCGGACGGCTACGAGGAGTGCATGCAGTTCGGGATGATCGGCTACGTGGTGCCCTTGAGCCGCTATCCGGTGACGTACAACAAGCAGGCGTTGCAACTGGCGGCGCTCGCGTCGCAGAAGCGGTACATGGCGCTCTACCTGAACAACGTCTACGGGGACCCGGAGACGCTGGAGTGGTTCACGTCCGCCTACGCGGCGGCCGGCAAGCGGCTGGACATGGGGAAGTCGTGCGTGCGCTTCAAGCGACTGGACGACCTGCCCCTCGACGTGATCGGCCAGACCATCGCCCGCACGAGCGTCGACGACTTCCTCTCGTTCTACGAGTCGGCGCGCAGCAAGGCGAAGCGGGGGTAGGAAGATTCTCCCTCTCCTGAGGGAGAGGGGACCAAACAGGAGGATGATCTGATGGCCAAGCCACGCATAGCAGTGTTCTCGGGACCGCGGTCGACGATAGCGAACACACCGACGCTCGTGACGAGCAACAAGGGACGGAAGGCGGACGAGCCGCAGATCGAGGGGCGGTTCGACCATCTAGTGCCCCAGCGGTTGCACGAACCGGTGCGCGTGCGCATCGAGAAGCTCAGCGCGCACCCCCTGGAGTCCGACGCCGCCGAGGTCTACCACGACAACGGCAAGGACTACTACGAGGTGGAGTTGCGTCCGGACGACGGACTGTACCTTCTCCCCTACATGGCGCGGCGCGCCGACGGTTCGGCCGACGGCGCGCCGTTCGAGGACGCTGACCTGGCGAACGCGGCCGTCGAATTCGGCGGAAGACAGACGTTCTTCCCGGACGCGTCCCGGCTGTTCGAGGAGATCGACCGGGGGCTGGCCGGGCGCGGCCACGACGGCGCGGTGAGCGAACTGGACCACATCGCGGACTACGACTTCGTGCGCGTGCTGCCCCCGGCGGGCTACACGAAGCAGGGCGAAGTGGCAGGCCAGGACTTCTTCCCGTACAGCCCGCGAGCCATGGGCAAGTTCCTCTCCAACGCCGCGATGGCGCGGGCCGTGAACATCGTGCAGCAGACGATCGACTCCGGGAAGTATGACGGCTTCATCTGGCTCGAGGGCAGCCCGCACGTCGAGGAGACGATCTACTGGCTGAGCCTCGTGTTGGACACCGCCCTGCCCTTCGTTGGGATATCGTCGCAGCGGGCGCACGGGACGCTGGCCAACGACGGCGACCGGAACATCCTGGACGCGGCGCGCTACATCGCCTCCGGCCAGGGCGCGGGGCTCGGCGCCGTGGGTATCGTGGACGAGCAGATATTCGCGGCGCGCACGTTCAAGAAGGGCGACGCGCGTCCGGGCGGCTATCGGTCGATCGGAGGGCACGGCGGCGTGCTCGGCAGCGCGGGCGCGGAGGTGCGGGTCTGGTTCCGTCCCGCGTACCGCACGACGGGTTCGTCAGCGGTCGCGGTGAAGGACCTTCCCGCGGAGGTCGTCTTCCAGGAGTACGGCGACAGCCCGGCCACGGCGAGCGTCCGCATCAAGGACGACGACGGCTCCCTGCGGGGCGACGCCATCGCGCCGGTCCACATGGTGATGTACGGGCACTACATGGCGGAGGGGGACACGGCGGACCCGGACGTTGAGGTCGACATCATCGCGCGCATCCAGCGGGGCCTGGAGCAGGAAGCGTCCGATGAGCCGGGCGCTCCGCGCCTCCACGGGTTCGTGCTGGAGGCTGCGGCGGGCACGGGTTCCGCGCTGCCGAGCCAGGCGGCTGCACTTGCCGTCGCGGCCTACAGCGGCATGCCGGTCGCGCGCGTGAGCCGGGGCGACCCGGAGGGTGCGCTGCCCGCCAACCCGCATGATCTGACGATAGAGGGCAGCAACCTGAACGCAACCAAGGCCCGGGTGCTGCTGCGCGCGGCGATGTTGCGCCTGGGACGTCTGCCGAAGGCGCGCGATCCACGCAACCCGACGGCACAGGAGCGCGAAGCAGCGCTCGCGGCCATCGCGCGCTACCAGGAGATATTCGACACGCACTAGGGGGTGGACGGAGTCAGAGGCCCAGCCTGGCCCTGAACCGTGCAAGGAGCGATTTCGGGCGCGTAGCCCTGGGCCTGGCAGCACGGCGCCTCGATTCCTCGCGCAACTGGGACGGCGTCATCTCGTCCATCGGCCGCTGCTTCTTGCCAGGCCCGAACAGGAACTCGTCGCTGCCTTCGTTGCCGTTGAGTTTGATCTGCTCGGCGGCCTGGGACTTCCACTCGCGTCCGTACATGGGGACCTCCGCGTACCGCGGACCAGTGTAGCACCGGCACGTGAGCGCCTATCGATGCCCCCTCTTTCTGGAGACGCCCAGACGTGCGGACGCAGGGGTGAAAGCTACGGAAGGGCTAGCGGTGCAGCCAGGTCCGGAACCCGATCGAGCGCGGCCTCCGGGGCGCCTGCGATCTTGCCGCGCGGCGCAGCGCCTCCTGGCGCATCTGGCGGGGCAGCATCTCGTCGGCGGGCATGAGTCGCTTGCCTGCGCCGAACAGTACCTCACTGCTGCCATTGGCCCCCATCAACTGGATCTGTTCGGCTGCCTGAGACTTCCACTCCCGCGGTGCGACCATGCGCCACCTCCGTTCAACTACAGTATGAATTGTAAGACCAGTGAGGGAAACGCGCGAGATGTTATCGCCCCCAATTTTGCGGTCGGTTTTGTGGCGTGAACGGAAGGCGCCGCTACAGGCGCCCTCCGTTTTCTGTCAGGTGCGGTCGGGGGAACGTCGTCCCCTGCCCGTCTACGACGCCCCGAAGCGTGGAAACGCCTCGCGGGTGACGTTCTCGAAGACGTTGGCGCGGTCCTCGTCCGTGAGCCAGTCGATGTCCTCGATGACGGGCTTGAGGTCGTCGAGCCACATGCCAGTGTTGGGGTCCTTCGAGGAGCCGGTGCCGGGCCGCTCCGTGCCGAACATGCAGCGGTCTGTCCCCACGATCTTGAAGAGCAGTTCCAGACCCTCCTTGTTGTAGAGGACGGAGTCGAAGTAGAGCTCCCGGAGACTCTCGTCGAACGGCTTGACGTTGGGCTGACGCCAGCGGAGCGCGCGCCACCGCCCTATCTGGTATGGGATGGAGCCGCCGCCGTGGCACATGATGATCTTCAGGCTGGGGAAGTCCTCGAACACGGTGGAGTCGCACAGCGAGACGGTCTGGATGCTCTCCTCCGTGATGAAGTGACCGGTGTACGACTCGCGGACGTTCTTGCACGAGGCGGAGTGGATCATGGCGGGAACGTCGTACTTCACCATGCGCTCGTAGAGCGGGTACCAGTACTCGTCTCCCAGCGGGGGCGTGTCGTTGTCGAGCCCCTCGGACGGGTCGGGGTTGATCATGATGCCGATGAAGCCGAGGTCGTTGACGCAGCGGTCGACCTCCTCCAGGACGACGTCCACGGGCTCGCCGTGCAGTTGTGGCAGTCCGGCCACGCCCTGGTAGCGGTCCGGGTAGAACTCGACAGTCTTTGCGATGAGGTCGTTGTTGGCGCGGCAGAACGCCTCGACGAGCTTCCCGGGCTTCTCCGAATGCATGAGTTGGAAGGGCCTCGGCGAGAGGAACTGCATGTCCGTCCCGACGGCGTCCAGCACCGTTGTGACGTGGTGGTCCACGACGGGCTTCAGCTTCTCGTCCGGTATGCCGCCCCAGTGCTGGTAGGCGCCACGGCTGGCCAGCAGCCCTGCCTTGTAGGCGTACAGGTCGGGTGGCGCGTTCAGGTGTCCGTGCATGTCTACGATCATCTGGCGTACTCCTCCTGCGGTCCGTGTGGTGTGATTGCGGCGCGATGCTAGCACGAGAAGGCGCATGGCGCGCGCCGCGTGCGCCGATGGTAGGATGCGACTCGCGCTCGCAGGGCGCAGATGCACTCATAAGGCACAGGAGGGCGGCGATGCTGTTGGAAGGCAAGGTTGCGGTGGTGACAGGCAGCGGCCCGAACATCGGCGGCGAGATCGCGCGGACGCTTGGGCGCGAGGGCGCGAAGGTCGTGTGCGTGGACTTCCTCGACGACCGTGCCGACGTGGCCGCTGCGTCCGTCCGCGAGGAAGGCGGCGACGCGATAGGCATCAGCGCGGACATCTCGTCGCCGGAGCAGGTGGAGGACTTGTTCCAGCGTGTCGACGAGGAGTATGGGCGCGTGGACGTCCTCGTCAACAATGCGGCCGTGAACAATGAGGCGGGGCTGCTGGACATCGAATACGAGAAATGGAAGTGGGTGCAGTCCGTCATCATGGACGGGACGATGCTCTGCAGCCAGCAGGCCGCGCGCCGCATGGTGGCGCAGGGCGAGGGCGGCGCGATCGTGAACACGGCGTCGACGACGGGTCACCGGGGCAAGGCGGGGTTCATCGCGTACTCGGCGTCGAAGGGCGCCGTGCTGCAGATGACGCGCACGATGGCGATACAGCTCGCGCCGTACGGCATCCGCGTGAACTCCATCACGCCGACGCAGACCGGCACGAGCCGCGGCACGACGCCGGGCGGCAGCAACGAGCCTCGCGCCGAGAAGCCGAAGAACATACCGCTCGGCAGGTGGGGCCAGCCGTCCGACCAGGCCGGGGCGGTGCTCTTCCTCGCGTCGCCGATGTCGGCGTTCGTTACGGGCGAGAACATCAATGTGGACGGCGGGCTGCTGGCGCTCTTCCCGTCCGAGCGGGGGCTGCTGGAGACGTAGGCTACCCCTGTTCCGGGACCAGCAACTCGACTTGGGCGATGAGAGTGGGCAATTCTTGCTGGACGGTCTTCCAGACTGTGTCCAGATCAATGGCGTAATAGGCGTGGACGAGGCGGTTTCGCATCCCGATGATGCGGTTCCAGGGGATAGAAGGGTTGTCCTGCCGAACGCTCCCGCTGACGCGCGAGGCTGCCTCTCCAATGGTCGCTATCGCGTTGAACGTGGCGTACTGGTGGAGAGTGCTCTCGTTGAAGTCCGCAAGCGACAGCCCGTCCGTGAGATGGAGCGCCGCGTGGGCGTACGACCGCATGTCGGCCAAGTAGTCTTCGTCCTCACGCGGCATAGACTACCAGCGCGGATCCGAGGATCCTCTCTTGGTGGAGACGGCTGCCGCTTTGCTCCAGACCTCTCCATGAGATCAGGTTAACTTCCCTGTGCAAGAGGTCGGTGAGCTCCTCTTCCATATGTCCCAGGTCGAACAGGCTGTGAAGCGCTTCCGGCCCGAAGCGCGCAATCACGTCCACTGCGCTCTCGGGCCCGAAGTCGCCGTCGTCGCTCACTACGGGGCCGAACAGGGCGAGTTTCGTGATCTGCCAGCGCTGGCAGAATGCGGCGAGTTTGGCCTTAGGCACTCGTATCTTGGGTGCAGTTGTCGTCATGTCTCAACTATAGCTCACGCTCATCAGGCCCAGGGGTCGTAGGAGCCGACGTGCCAGAGATGGCCCTCCGGGTCGCGGACGGCGAAGAGGCTGCCGCCGTAGAACTGCTCCTCGAGTTCCATGACGACGTTCGCGCCGGCGGCTTTCACGCGCTCGTAATGGGCCTCGATGTCGCTGACGACCACGAGGTTCGCCTGCGTGAGCCTGCCGCCGGGTTCGGCGGGAAAGACGATGGCGCCGGGGTCGTTCTCCCGTGAGGAGCCGAGCATGACCATACCGTTGCCGAACGCCAGCTGCGCATGGGCGATGGCGCCGTTCTCGCCGGGCACGACGAGGCGCCGCTCGAAGCCCAGGACGTCGCACAGCCAGTCGATCGCGGCCGGCGCGTCCCGGTAGGTCATGCCCGGTATGACGTAGCCCGTGGGCCCGGTTGTGTCCGTCATGGGTCGTCGCCTACCTGCCCGCCTCGCGCACGAAGTCTGCCACGCGCTCGCCGATCATGATGCAGGAGACGTTCGTGGCGGAGTGCGGGACGACCGGGATGATGGAGGCGTCCGCTACGTAGAGGTTGTCGATACCGTGCATCTTCAGGCGGCTGTCCACGACGGCCATGGGGTCCCCAGCGGGGCCCATCTTGCAGGTGCCGGAGCCGTGGTGGTGACTGTCGTAGGTGGACTGCGCGAACTCCACCCAGTCCTCGTCTTCCGTCGGCAGGATGAGGTCGCCGTAGAAGGGGCGCATGAGGTCGTCCTGCATGAACTCGTAGACGAAGTTCATCACGGAGCGCACCGCCGCCTGGTCGTCCGGGTGCTGCAGCATGCCGTCGTCGACGATGGGGAGTTCGTGCGGATCGGTTGAGGCGAGGTGGAGGCGTCCTCGTGAGCGCTGCTCGACGAGGTTCATCGCCACGGGCATCATGGGCTTGAGTCCCTCGACGCCGACGGGCGCCCGCATGTAGATATGGAAGTTGCCGGTGGGCAGGCTGGGGTCGCTCTTGTAAACGAGTTGGAAGCCAGCGACGACCCAATCAGGTGCGAAGTCGGTCTTGCCCTCAAACGTCATGTTGATGGCCGCGTGGTCCTGATAGTTGCGCCCGATCCCTTCCAGAGGATGCACTACGCGGATGTCGAGTCGCTCAAGTTCGCTGATGGGACCGATGCCGGAGAGCATGAGGACCTGGGGGCTATGGTAGGTGCCCGCGCTGAGGATGAAGGTGTCTGCCGAGGCGGAGTAGACTTCGTCTCCCTGCTCGTAAAGCACCTCCTCCACCCTGCGCCCGTTGAGCTTGAGCGATACGACCGGCGCATCCGCGATGATGTGCAGGTTCTTCCTGTTGCGTGCCGGGCCGATGTACGCCACCGCGGTGGACTGGCGGATGCCGTCCTTCACGTTGCTGGCAGAGGCGACGATGCCGGCACGCTCAGGAACGTTGCCGTCCGGCATGACCGGGTAACCCAGCCCCCTGGCACGATCCACGAATGCCTGCATCGGCGGGGCCAGTTCTTCCTGGAAGTCGATGCGGCGCTTCACGGTGAGCGGGCCGTCGTTGCCATGATGCGGCTGGTCGCCGAAGTCCTCGTCGGTCTCGATCCGCTTGAGGACAGGCAGGCAGTCTTCGTACGACCATCCGGGGTTGCCCAGCGACTCCCAGCGGTCGAGGTCGTGTTGCATGGGGCGCGCGACCCCCATCATGTTGACAGAAGAGCCGCCACCGAGGATGCGCCCGCTGAGGGGGTAGTACTCACTGCCGTCGATCTTGCGCTTGGTGGGGTACATGACGACGTATTCGGACTCGAGTATGGGGCGGTTATTGCTGCGCCCGTTGGCGATGATGTCCGGCAGCGGCTGTGGGTCGGGACCGGCCTCCAGCAGGAGAACCTGCCGGTTCGGGTCCTCGGAGAGACGGGACGCGGCGACACAGCCTGCTGAGCCCCCGCCGATAACGATCACATCGTAGTAGCGCCTCTGGGTCATGCCGCCTCCTGCCCTGTATGAGATTGCAGATTTGTCCCAGGAAATAATACTCCCGTTTGGCCCGGTTGAGTAAGCATCCCGGTCCTTTCCACTCGGAAGGACGCGCCACCGCTGCGTTCTGCCTCGCGTGACGTCGGTCGCGTCGCCCTGGCTTGCCCTGCGAGTGGCCGCTGACCGATACTCACGAGCCGGACGACGGCCCTCACCCCAACCCTCTCCCAGAGGAAGAAGGGACGCACGGGGCGCCGGAACGATGGAGGTAGATCGCATGACAGAGGTTCCCGGCTGGTACCTGGAGTTTGCGGGGGCAGTGACCGCAGCACTCCCGCCGGACATAGACGAGGAGACCGCGCGCAACTGGACAGACGACCCGGAGGGGTTGCGCGAGGCGCTTGCAACGGCGCTGGGCGGCTCGGCTGTCGCCGCCGGCCCCGCCCGCCTGCGCCTGGACAAGACGAACGACGGCTGGACACTCGTTCGGGACGACCCGGAGATGCCGGTTGTCAAGGGCGCGAACATCCGGGGCGGCTCCTTCGCCCAGGGGACGGAGGACCTGATCGGCGAGCCTATGGTGGAGTTGATCCTGGGCATCGAGGGCCTGCTGGGACAGCGCCAGGCCGAATACCTGGTGGACCATCCAGACGGGATACCGGAGGAGTTGGAGCGGTACGCGCTCGTGTTTCCGGGGACCATCTGGCAGAGCCCGGACCAGAACCACCAGGTGCCCTGCCTCGTGAACCGGGGCGGCACGTGGGAGATCATCTTCGGGATACTGGAGGGCGGCTTCGACTCCCGCGATCTGCTTGCGGAAACGGCCTCCGAGTGAGGCGGGAAGCTGTGCGTAGCAGCCCCCGCCGGTTCACCCTCACCCGCCGCTACGCGGCGACCTCTCCCAGGGGGGAGAGGTGATGGTCGGCGGATGATTCGCACCGCGGTTGAGGCAGACCTGCCCGCCATCGTCGCCATCTACAACGCGGCCGTGCCGGGGCGCATGGCGACGGCGGACACTGAGCCGGTGTCATTGGAATCGCGGCGCGGATGGTTCACGGAGCACACGCCCAACCGTCATCCGCTGTGGGTCGACGAGCGCATCGGTGAGATCGCGGGCTGGCTCAGCCTGGGCACGTTCTACAACCGTCCGGCATGGGATATGACTGCAGAGGTCAGTGTCTATGTCGCGCCTGCTCACCGGAGGCAGGGCATCGCCAGCGGGTTGCTGGAGACGGCCATCGCGGCGTCGCCCGCGCTGGGGCTGCGCGTGCTCATCGGCATCATCTTCGGTCACAACGAGCCGAGCCTCGCCTTGTTCAGGCGGTCCGGCTTCGAGCGGTGGGCCTTCATGCCGGGCGTGACAGAGCTGGATGAGGTGGAGCGTGACGTCGTCTTCATGGGACGCCGGGTGGACGGGCGTTAGCGTTGCACAGCGGGCACACCGCCGGGTACCCTCACGCATGATGACCTCAGGAGGTTTCGCCATGGCGAAGGTGACGTCACTTGGACACGTCGGGCTCTTCGTGAACGACCTCGCGACGATGCGCGATTTCTACACGCGGGTGCTCGGCATGACGGTTACGGATGAGAGTCCGGAGCGAGGGATGGTGTTCCTCTCGGCGAGGCCTGGAGAGGAACATCACGAGTTGCTGCTCATGCCCGGCAGGACGGGTGACAGCGACGTGAAGGTCGTGCAGCAGATGTCGTTCCACGTGGACAGCGTTGGGGAGGTGCGGGAGTTCCACAACCGGTTCGTCGAGGATGGCGTGAAGATCGACTCGGTCGTCACGCACGGCAACACGGCGAGCGTCTACTTCCGGGATCCGGAGGACAACCGGTTGGAGGTCTACTACAGCCTGCCTGTCGACTGGAAGCAGCCGTTCCGCGCCGAGATAGACGTCACGCAGGGTGACGACGACATCCTCAAGCAGATACACGACGTGACGGTGGGCGCGCAGCGATAGGGCCGCCGCAGGCCTGCCCTTGTCATGCTGAGCGTAGCGTAGCGGAGTCGAAGCATCTCTCGGAATGTTCTGTAGTACGTGACAGGCGCCTCCCCGAGAGGTCCCTCGCTGCGCCCGGAATGACAGCGAACCAGGCATAGCCAGCCAGGAGGAGAGACGCGATGACAGAACCGAGGTACGTGGAGCCGACCGGGAACCAGCGCGCCGGGTGGCACAAGGAAGGCGAAGGCGGCAGCACCAGCTACACGGTGCGGCTGGCGACGGCCTGGGAGAAGTTCCAGCGCGCGGAGGGTATCCCGGTCTTCAAGGGCGTGGGCGTGCGCGATTCCCGTGAGCTGCCGCGTGCCGAGTGGAAGCGCGTCGGCGGCAAGGGCACCTACATCCAGGTGACCGGCACGAACAACCAGACCGGCATGTTCGTGGTGGAGGTGCCGCCGCGCGGCGCACTCCTTCCCCAGCGCCAGATGTACGAGGAGCGCTACATCGTGCTGGAAGGCAGAGGCAGTACGGAGGTATGGCGGAACGGCGACACGGCGATGACCGCATTCGAGTGGCAGCCGTGGAGCCTGTTCGCGATACCGCTGAACGCGAACTTCCGCATCATCAACGCCTCCTCGGCCCCTGCCCTGTTGCTCGCGGTCAACACCGCGCCCCGGACGATCAACGCGTTCCAGAACATGAACTTCATCTTCAACTGCGAGTTCAACTTCGACGACCGGCTCGGCGGGAACCTCGAGGACTTCTGGAACCCGAACGACGAGATCGAACCGCAGCCGGTGCGCGGGCGCGCAATGGTGACGTCCAACATGCTGCCGGACATCCAGAACGCATACCTGCCACTCGATAACAATCGAGGCCCCGGCTTCCGTTGGGTCGCTCCGAACCAGGTGGGCAACACGATGATCCAGGGATGGCTCGCGGAGTACCCCAGCGGCCGGTACGCGAAGGCGCACGCTCACGCATCAGGGGCGGTGCTCGTCTGCTGCAAGGGCGAGGGCTTCTCATGGACGTGGCCGAGCAACGAGGGCGGCCTGACGCCGTGGAAGGACGGTAAGGGCGACCTCGTGAAGATACAGGAGTACGTACCCGGCGGTCTCATCAGCGCGGCACCCGGTCCGGCCAACTGGTTCCACCAGCATTTTGCAGTCGGCAAAGACCCGTTCCGCGTCTTCAACTACACGGGGCCGATGCCCGGCAATCCCGAATCGAGCAGAAACCGGGCCAACGACTTCGCGGAGGAGGGCACGCTGATCCGGCAACACGCCGACATCACGGACGGCGGGAACGCTATCCCCTACCACCTGGAGGACCCGTACGTCCGGCAGCACTTCGAGGAGAAGCTGCGGCAGAACGGGGTGGCCTCCACGATGCCGGAGGTGGTCTACACCGAGGCGGGCGCCAACATGGAGGTGATGGCGGACTAGCCTCGCACGCGGAGACTGCCGTAGACGCGCTCCGGCGTGACGAGCACGACGGTCCGCTGCTCCTTGCGCATGGCGGCATCGAAGTCGTCCCACTGCTCCGGAGGACGCCCCGCTGCGCTGTACACCTGCCGCAGCAGGTCCAGCAGCGTGGCCTCGTCGGTGTCGTCCCAGCCGTGCGCCGAGGCTGCCCCCTGCACCGTCACGTAGCGCCGGTTGTCCGGGTTGATGAACGTGACCGAGCAGTGACCGCTCCGGCGCACGTTCCGGACCTTGACCGTATCGGCGCGCGAGACGAACCCCGCCTGCCCGTCCACAAACCCGGCGCTGACCACGGTGGTCTGTGTGCGCCCGGACGCGCCGACGGTGCTGACGAGCGCGAAATGGTTGGCTTCGATGAATGGAAGTGCCTCGGTGAGTTCCACGGGTGTCTCCTATTGGGCGTGCCTACGGATAGCTGAGGATCACCAGACCCCGAAGGTAAGGCCGTGGCCGGTGCCGGCGAGCGAGCGGTAGCACGGGAGGTAGTCGAGCAGCGTCATGGCGCCGGGGGACATCGCGCCCGCGACGGTCACCCAGTTGAGTATCTCCGGGGTGCCGGGCGCGCCGTTCAGGCGGTCGCGCTGCAGCGAGGAGAGCGCCTGTTCGTCGCCGCTCTCCAAGGCCGCGATGACGCCCCGGTCCAGCTCTTCATCGATGACCTGGTGGCTCAGGCCGCCGGACGCCATCAGCGCGACGCGGGCGTCGGCGTCCCACGACTCGATGGCGCGGCGCAGCGCACCGCCGAGCGCGTAGCAGCGGGCCGCGCTCGCCTGGTACGGGAGGTAACGGCTCACCATGAACGGTACGACCGGCAGGTTCTCGTCCGGCATCACGAAGTGGTGGGCGTAGGCGAACGCGTCGTCAAGCGCGTGGCCGTCGCGAACGCCGTCCCCGCAGCCGACGTCGAAGCCGTCGTCATTCAGCGCGGTGATGAGGTGCTCCGCGAGGTGCGGCTGGCCGGGGCGGTCGTTGATGACGGGCGCGCGACGCTCCTCGTTCGAGCGGAAGCGTGCATCGGGGTCGAAGTCCTGCCGCTCGGCGACGGGCAACGACCCGGCGCGCATGACGGCGAAGACGGCGCGCGTCTCATCCGACCAGACGCGGTGGGGGTTGCTGATGACGACGAGCACGTCAGGCTTCGCTTCGTCGAGCGCACCGCGGAGCTTGCCGATGGCGGCGTGCGCGGCGTCGTAGCGCTCGCGCTGCTTCTCGGGCGTCAGTTGCGCCTCGATGTCGGGCGGCGCCTTGGCGAGCAGCGACTGGTAGTCGAAGCGCGGGTCACGGGTGTCGGCGTCGCCGAGCCGCGGCCAGCCGACAGGGTCGGTCTGGATCGAGGGGCCGTGCGAACTGCCGATGCCGAGGACGATGCTTGCCATGTGCGCCTCCTGTGCGGCTACGCGCCGCGTGCGTCATCTGTTTGCCCGGCGAGCGTTGGTTTTCCCACCCACCCGCCCGGACGCTGATGGGGGACACCCCCATACCCCCGGCAGAGGCCCCCCTCTGCACACCCGATGGTTGTCTCATGCACCGCCCAGATGTTCAGCGATGCGTCTGGCCTCAGCGATGAGTTCACGAGCTCGCGCGAGTCGATCATCTTGCTCAGGCCTTCCGGTGCGTGCCTCTTGTTCACCCTGGGAAGACAACGCGTCGTCCGGGTGCTCTTGGTCGACCATGGTGGTGGGCGCCTCCGTTATAGCAGCCGCATCGTAGACGGCAGCGCATGACGGAGCAAGGGGCAGGCGATGCATAGGACGCGGGCGGCGCAAGGCAAAGGCAGATGCTATCCTGCGCCGCATCCGAGCCTCGCTGGAGGAGGGCGCATGACCACTGAAAACTCGACCGTGCTCGGCATCGGCATCATCGGGTTGGGCGGCGCGGCTGTCGCCATGATCCCGCGGATGGCGTTCAACCCGCGTTTCAAGATCATCGCGGCGGCGGACCTCGACACGGAGATACTTGGCCGCTTCGCGCAGGACTTCCCGGACGCGGCGACCCACACGAGCGCGGAGGAGATGTGCAGGGACCCGCGCATCGACCTCGTCTACATCGCGACGCCGACGATACTGCACTCCCAGCACTGCGAACTCGCGATGTCGTACGGCAAGAACGTGCTCATCGAGAAGCCGATGACGATCAACGTGGAGGAGGGCACGGCGCTCGCGGAGTCGGCGGAGCGGCAGGGCGTGCTGCTGGGGGTGAACGTGAAGCACAGCTTCGAGCCCCGTGTGCTCCGCATCCGTGAGATGGTGCGTACGGGCGAGTTCGGCGAGCTGCGGATGATGCACCACTGGCGCTACCAGGACTGGCTGTACCGTCCGCGCTCGGGAGAGGAGCTCACGCCGGGACCCGGCGGCGGCATCCTCTGGCGGCAGGGGCCGCACCAGTTCGACATCATCCGCACGATAGGCGGCGGCATGGTGCGCAGCGTGCGCGGCACTGCTACCGCGTGGGACCCCGCCCGCCGCGTGCCTGGCGCCCACGCCGCATACCTGGAGTTCGAGAACGGCGTGTTCTGCACCGCCGTCTACAGCGGCTACGACCACTGGGACTCGCGCGAGTTCATGCACGGCGTCGGGAAAGAAGGCATCTTCCCCGACCCGGAGAAGCACGCCGCGGCGCGCAGGGAACTGGCCGAGGCCGCCGACCCGGACTGGGAAGAGGCCGCGGCGCGGGCGGAGCGGTACGGTCTCGGCAGGGCCGGCCCCCCGGAGCCGCCGACCGGGCCATCGAGCGCGGGCTGGCTGCTCGGCGGGCCGCTCATGGTGAGCTTCGACGACGCCGACGTGCGGCTCTCGCCGGGCGGGCTTACCGTCTATGGCAATAAGGAACGCAGCGAGATACCGCTCGTGACGGTAGAGGACGGCCGCGATGGGCGGCTCAACACGTTCTACGACGCCATCACGACCGGACGCCCCCTGCCCGCCCACGCGCGCTGGGGCAACGCCACGATCGAACTGCTGCTGGCGATCGAGCAGTCGGGCGAGCAGCGCAAGGAGATGTTCCTCGAGCACCAGGTCCCGACGGTGGACTGAGATACCCTCACCCGCGCATCGAGATGCGCGTCCTATCCCAAGGGAGAGGCGACGAGAAAGGCAGGCATTGTCATTCCGAGTGAAGCGCAGCGGAACCGAGGAATCTCTCGGGGCGGGCCGCATCGTGAGCCAGCGTTCCCCGAGAAGATGCCGCGCGGCTGAAGCGCGGGCTTCGCTCAGTCTGACACCCTCACAACCCCCCACCGCGCGACCTGACGGTCGCCCTGGATTCCCGCCTTCGCGGGAATGACGAATAGACAAAGGAGAGACGAGATGCTGTTCATAGACAACGCGACAGTGGAGCGGCTGCTGCCGATGGACGAGTGCATAGACGCGCAGGACTACGCGTTCCGCGGGCTGCCGACCGGAGAGTCCGTCCACAGGCCGCGCATCGACCTGTACATGCCGGCGGAGCGCCCGGACGGCTACTACCGCTGGGGCACTATGGAGGGCGCGAGCGACGCCCTGGGCGTGTTCGCCATCCGCATGAAGTCGGACATCCTCTACTGGCCGCGCGACGAGCACGGCTACTGGAAGGAGGAGAAGTACTGCATGGAGCCGGGGACGTACTGCGGGCTGATCATGCTGTTCAGCACGCGCGACGGCGAGCCGCTGGCGATGATCAACGACGGCATCCTGCAGCACATGCGCGTAGGCGGCGGCGCCGGGCTCGGCGCCAGGTACCTCTCGCGCCCTGACTCGCACACCGTGGGGATGCTCGGCTCCGGAGGCATGGCGCGGACGTACCTGGAAGCGTTCGCGGCAGTGCGCGACATCCGCAGCGTCAAGGTGTTCAGCCCCACGAAGGCGAACCGCGAGCGCTACGCCGAGGAGATGTCGGCCAAGCTGGAGATCGACGTGCAGGCTGTCGACACTCCTGAGGCGGCGGTGACGGGGGCGGACATCGTATCCGCGTGCACGAACGCGATGGAACCGGCGCTCAAGGGCGACTGGCTTTCGCCCGGCCAGCACGTGACCGACGTGCGCGGCGAACTGGATGCTCGCGTGTTCGAGCGCGCGGACGTCACCGTCAAGCAGGGCGTTGCGCACTCGCGGCCCAGCAACGAGGACGTGCGAAGCATGGGCGACGGCTACAACCGCGGCGACTACATCGGCGGGACGGAGGAGCAGAAGCAACGCCTCCCTGCCCGGCTGCGCGAGGCGCGGGTGAACGCCGGGGGGACCGACCAGACGCCCACGTTCAACGATCTCGCGAGCGGCAGGGTGAACCGCACTTCGCGGGACCAGATCACGCTCTACCTGAACTCCGGCAACCAGGGGTTGCAGTTCGCAGCGGTCGGCTCGGTCGTCTACCGGAAGGCGAAGGAACAGGGCCTCGCCCGCGAGATCCCGACGGAGTGGTTCCTGCAGGACATCCGGGACTAGGGGGAGCCCCCGGCTCACTCACAGGGATGGACAGGATGCACAGGATAGATCTGTGACACGCGCCCCTACCCGATGCGGCGAGGGCGCGTTACGATAGGCGTGGCAACGGTACGGAGGTACGACGTGGCCACGAACGCACGAGAACAACCCGACTCTTTCTCCGAGCCCGGCGACGAGACGCTGGAGCCCGCGCGCACGCACGGGATGCTCATGGAGGTCAACTGGCGCGAGGGCACGGCGCAACTCCATCCCACGCGCCCGTTCCCGGGTGAGCGCTACGTTCCTCTGCGCTTTCCCGCCGCCCTCGGCGCGGACATGCTTCGCAGCGCGACGCGGTTCGTTACCGTGAGGGGCAAGGCCCGCTTCAACGAGAACGACGAATACGAGGTCTTCCACGTCGAGGAGGTCATCCCTCCCAGGGGCAACAAGCCGTTCTCGCGCGGGGAGCTGGAAGAAGCACTGGCGAAAGCGAAGCCCTACGACCCTGAGAGCGACATCACTGCCAGCGAGCCTTTCGACGTCGAGGAGTTCATACGCGTGATCCACGAGGCGCGGGATATACCATGACCCAGGCCCCTGCTGCCGTAGTGCTTGATACGAGCGTGGTGTCGGTGCTGTTCAACAGAGCGCGGGACGATTCCCTGTACCTGTTCTACCGGGGCAACATCGAAGGTCGACAGAGAGTGGTCTCGTTCCAGACCCTGGAAGAAGCGTGGTTCGGAGCGTTCAAGGCAGACTGGGGCGAACGCAGGCGAAACGAGTTGAGCAGGCACCTCGATAACTACACCGTCGTTTGGCCGGACGACACGCTGATCGCGGAAACTGCCCGGCTGCGGGCGACGCAGGAGCGCATAGGCCGACCGCTCAGCCACCCCGACGCCTGGATAGCCGCGACCGCCCTCTGGCTCGGATGTCCCCTGGCCTCGCACGACCGCGACTTCAGTGGCGTCGACGGCCTCAGGCTGATCCAGGCGTCCGGGTGACACGCGCCCCTACCCGATGTGGCGGGAGCGCGTTCGATAGGCGTGGCAAGAAGAGAGCGGCCTGATGGCCGCCCTCTCTGTTACATCGTCCCTAGAAGCCGCCGACGTCCGCGGCGCCGGGGGGTGGGGTGTAGTCCGTGTAGGCCCACTCCGGCATGGTGCTCTCCAGCCCCTCGAGGCCGATCATGCGCTCGAACTCGGCGCGGATGGCGGGGTCCTGGTCCGGGTACGCGATGGCGTTGCCGCCGTCGCGGATGTCCTGAGCGCCGCCGTCGCGGGCGTCCGAGCCCGGCGCCATGCCGCTCCGCATCCCCGGGCCATAGGGGCCGTCGAAGACGAGGAATCGGATGCCGTTCGGCGACGTGCCGAAGTGCTGGTGGAACCAGTCGCCCGTCATCGGCGCGGCGCTGATCATGCCGACAGGCTCGTAGTCCTGCCGCTTGACCTGGTCGCCGAGCCCGGACTCGAACGGCTGCTCGCCGAGCTTGTCCGGCCAGGTGATGCTGTAGCCCTTGCCCCGTATGCAGACGAGGATGGCGCCGGACGAGTGCCGGTGCGCCTTCGAGTACTGGCCGGTCTCGTACTGGCCGATCTTCATGTAGAAGTTGGCGCCCGCCATGTGCGGCTCCACGCGTCGGTAGCTGAACGAGCGCCGGTTGTCCCGCGGCAGGTGGCAGTTGACGATGTCCGGGATGACGTTTGTGCGGCGCATGGCGAGCCCGCGCACAGGGTCGGCGAAGATGTCCTCGACGGGCTTGAAGTAGTCGTCTTCGGCGTCGAAGAGGTTGGTGAACTCGTAGGGGTTGTTGAGAACGAACCGGGGGTCGCGGACGAGGTTGACGATGTTCGGCGCGGTGGTGGCCGCGAGGAGGAGCGCCGGGCTGGACGTCGCATTGACGAGCCTGTGCATGGCGTTCATGGGGATGCCGAACAGCGACCCCGCGCTCCACTCGAACACCTGCTTCTTGTTCGGGTTGCTCTCCTGCCACACCTCCGTGGAGCCCCTGCCCTCCGCGACGTAGTAGATCTCCTCGTACATGTGCTTCTCGGGGTTGAGGGCCCCTGCCCCGGGGACCTCGACGACGTACATGCCCCAGAGATGCTCCGTGCCGAGCAGCTGGATGGCGATGCCGTTGCCGCCGAGCCGCTTCCACGGCTTGAGCGGCAGGTCCTGGATGCGGCGCACGCCGATGTCCCGGTGGATGTCGATGCCCTGGGACTCCATGAAGAGGTCGTAGGCGGACTTCGGCGTCTTCCAGAAGCCGAAGCCGGCCTTGTTCATGCCTTCCGGTTCCTGCCAATCGGCGAGGTCGGCGGTTCTCGTTACCATCGTTGTCCCTCCGTGACGTCGCGCAAGGTGCGCGGGATGCGCCCTATTATGCGCGGGAACGCGTGCGCCGTCCACGCAGGGGGCGTTTGCCGCCCGCGCTCGCTCGCCGTACAATCCGCGCGACGCGTACGCATCTCAGGAGGCAGGAATGGCTACGGCAAACCTCGAACGCATCATCGACGGCGACGGCCACATCATGGAGGACATCGCCGGCATCGTTTCCTACATGCCGGACGAGTACAAGGGCAAGAGCTTCGGCGAGGCGCGATCGCAGCGTAACCCCTTCCCGCCCATCGACCACCTCCACTCGGCGAACCGCCACATCACGCCTCCCGGCGCGTTCGCTAACGTGGGGCCGGACGGCTGGATGGAGTTCCTCGACGAGGTCGGCGTGGATTCGACGGTGCTCTACACCACGAGCGGGCTCGGCTTCGGCAAGATCGTGAGCCGCGACTGGGCCGTCGTGCTCGCCCAGGCGTACAACAACTGGGTCTACGACAACTACCTCAAGCGCGGAGACCGCTTCCAGGCGATGGGCCTGCTCCCGCTGCAGGAGCCGGACGCGGCGGTCGAGGAGTTGCGGCGCATCGTGCAGGAGTTGGGCTTCGTGGGCGCGATGCTGCCGTCCACCGGCGCGCAGCAGTCGCACCTGGGCGACAGCAAGTTCTGGCCTGTCTACGCGGAGGCCGAGCGGCTGGGCTGCGCCCTGGGCATCCACGGCGGCGCGCACGAGGGCTTCCTGATGGACGACATGAGCCCATACGCGCCGATCAACGCGCTCGGCCACCCGATGGGGCAGATGGTGGCGTTCGCCGGCATCATCTTCAACGGCGTGTTCGACAAGTACCCGGGCGTCCGCATCGGCTTCCTGGAGGCGGGCGCTGCGTGGCTGCTCACCTGCATGGAACGCTTCAACGGCTCCTGGGCATCCCACGTCCAGTACGACCCGCGCGGCCGTTTCCTCCAGATACGCGAGGGCGAGCGGGTGTCCGACTACATCTGCCGCCACATCGACGAGGACCGCATCTTCGTCGGCGTCGAGGGCGACGAGCTCGCGTTGCCGGAGGCGGTGCGCCTCACCGGCAACAAGCCGTACATCTTCTCGTCCGACTATCCGCATGAGGTGGACGCCAACACCTGCAAGGCGGAGCTGGACGAACTGCGCGAGAACGCGGACATGTCCGCGGACGACAAGGAGGCGGTGATGTTCCGCAACGCGGCCCGCTTCTACCGGCTGGCGGCGAACTAGGCCCGCATCAGAACCATCTGCAGGAGAATAGCCATGGTTACGGAAAACCTCGAGCGCATCGTTGACGGCGACGGCCACCTCGTTGAGGACCACGCCGCCATCTGGGCGCGCATGCCGGAGGACTACCAGGACCGCAGTTTCGTGACGACGCGCGGTCCCTTCCCGCCCAACGACCATCTGCATGCAGCGAACCGGCACTTCCTGCCGGAAGGCGCGTTCGCACGCGTGGGCCGCGAGGGCTGGGTCGACTTCCTGAACGACGTCGGCGTCGACAAGACTGTGCTCTACACGTCCAACGGCCTCGCGTTCGGACGCGTCGTCAGCCGCGATTGGGCTATCGAGCTCGCCCGGGCGTACAACAACTGGGTGTACGACGAGTACGTCAGCAAGGACTCGCGCTTCCAGGCGATGGGCCTGGTCCCGCTGCAGGAGCCGGCTGAGGCCGTCGTCGAGCTGCGGCGCATCGTGAAGGAGCTCGGCTTCTCCGGCGCGATGCTCCCCGGCACGGGCGCGCTCCAGTTGCAGAACCACCTCGGCGACCCGAAGTACTGGCCCATCTACGAGGAGGCCGACCGCCTCGGGTGCGCCATAGGCATCCACGGGGGCGTGCACGACCACATGGGGCTCGATGACATGAGTCCTTACGCGCCGGTGAACGCGCTCGGCCACCCGTTCGGCCAGATGGTGAACTTCGCCGGCATCGTCTTTAACGGCGTGCTCGAGCGCTACCCGAACGCCAGGTTCGGCTTCCTGGAGGCGGGCTGCGCCTGGTTCGTGGGCTGCCTGGAGCGCTTCCAGCGCTCGTGGGACAGCCACATCCAGTACGACCCGAACCAGCGCTTCATGCAGCTGAAGGACGGCGAGTCCGTAACGGACTACATCCTGAAGCACGTGGACGAAGGCCGCGTGTACGTCGGCGTGGAGGGCGGCGAGCTGACGCTCCCCTTCGCGGTGAAGGTGGCCGGCAACAAGGCGTTCATTTTCTCGTCCGACTTCCCGCACGAGGTCAACCACGAGACGTGTAAGGAGGAGATCGCCGAGCTGCGCGAGAACCCGGCGCTCACCGACGCGGACAAGGCCGCGATCCTGCACGGCAACGCGGAGCGCTTCTACGGGCTCAACTAGCCGAAAGGAGGGACCCGATGGCCGATACCACTGCCGTCCAGGCGGGCGTCACCAATCTGATCAGGCACTGCGCCACTGTCGAACCGGGCGAGGCGGTCCTGCTGCTGAACGAGCGCGGTGCGTTCGACCCGGAACTTGCGGCGTTGCTGGAGCAGGCCATCGCTGAAGCGGGCGGCGCGCCCTACTCGCTCTGGGTGGACTCCCTCGCCCGAGCTGAAGAGCTCCCCGCCCCTGTTGCCGGCGCGGTCGTGGGCGCCGACAAGCTGCTGATGAACTGCAACCTGAACCGCGCCGTGCTGCTGGACCACCTCCGCGCGAACGGTGCGGCGGGGCTGGTGCGCATCAACAACCGCATCCGCGCCCCCGAGGGCATGACCACACCCCACGCCCACTTCGACTGGCGCCTCGTCATGGCGCTGGCGCATAGCATCGAGGAGCGCACGGGGCAGGCGTCGACGTACCGCGTCACGAGCCCGCGCGGCACCGAGGTGACGGGGCGTGTTGCGCACGCGAGCGAGGTTGCGGACGCCTTCTTCGTGCAGGACGCGGAGATGAGCCGTACGGAGCGCGTCTTCCCCGGCGAGGTGTACGCACCCATCGGCAGCGCGGACGGCAACGGCGTCGTCGCGTTCGACCATCCCGGCATGGCGGACCGCGAGCAGTTCCACAACCCGATGCTCCTGGAGATACGCGACAACACGCTCAAGGGGATCGAGTGGCGTGAGGAACCCGCACGCGAGAACCAGAAGGACGACCCGACCGGCAATACGGTCTGGACGAGCGCGCAGCTCCAGCACCTGCTGGACGTGAGCGAAGCCCGCTACGGGACCGAGGCCGCGTATGCGCTCGACTCGTTCCACGGCGGGTTTCACCCCAAGGCCACGAAGCGCCCCGGACAGCAGAGCAACCAGGATGTCATGCACTTCCACGTCGGCAGGACGCCGTCGCCGCTCTCCGCCTACGTCTCTGACCAGACGATTGAGCTGGACGGCGAGCTGTTCTGGGAGAGCGGACGCTCCACCCTGCTGCAGGAGACGCACATCCGGGAGATGGCGCGCGAGTACGGAGAGGAGATCTAGATGGCTGACGTTCCCCTGAGCATCGCGCTGGAACACTACGACAGGCACGTGCCGTGGGTGGAAGGGACCGTGCGCCCCAAGGGCATCGAACCCACCGTGCTCATCGTCGGGCAGGACGGCGCCGGCGGCAGGCGCCACGAGCGGATGTTGCTGCACCGCGAGTTCGACGTGTGCGAACTGTCGCTCGGCTCGTACGTCATGGCGAAGGCGCGCGGCGCTGCGCTTACGGCCATCCCCGTCTTCCCGCGGCGGCTGTTCAGCCAGTCGCAGATGTACGTCAACACGCAGTCCGGCATCCAGGGCCCGCAGGACCTCATCGGTAAGCGCGTCGCCCTGCGCTCGTTCCAGACGACGCTCTCCGTGCTCGCGAAGGGCGACCTCGGCAGCGAGTACGGCGTACCGCTGGATGGCGTCACCTGGGTGACGACCGCCGACGAGCCTGTGCAGTTCGACCCGCCGCCGGGCGTGACGCTCGAGCGCATGGACCGGGGCCGCAGGCTCGGCGACGCGCTCGTGGAGGGCGAGGTGTCGGCGTTCCTGTCGCCGCGTCCTCCCCAGCCGTACCTGGACGGCGCGCCGGAGGTCGGCAGGCTGTTCGACGACCCGCGCGCGGAGGAGGTCAGCTACTTCCAGCGCAACGGCTTCTACCCCATCATGCACGTCGTGGCGATGAAGTCCGAGGTCGCCGAGGAACACCCGTGGGCGCCCGTGAGCCTGCTGGACGGCTTCGAGCAGGCGAAGCGGCAGTGGTCGCACTACATGGACGACCCCAACTGGAGCAGGCTCACGTGGGGCCGCCACTACCTGGAGGAGGAGCGCCGCGTGCTCGGCCCCGACCCGTGGCCGACCGGCGTCGCGGCGAACCGCGCGAACCTCGAACGGTTCATACGTTACGAGGTCGAGCAAGGCCTCATCCCGGGCCCGCTCGCCGTCGAGGACCTCTTCTTCGAAACGACGCTGGAGACGTAGACTACCGCATCGACGAGAACATCCGGGAAAGGAGTGCAGATATGACACAGACCGCGGTCTATACCGAGCAACAGTTCATCGCCGACCTCCGCGAGGTGTTCGCGACGCACCGCGACTCCGTTCAGCAGGCGCACAGCGTCGCCAGGCTGATGCGTCGGGCGTTCGAGAACGGCTGGCCGGAGAACAGCGAGAATTTCGGCGACGGTAACGGTACCTACGAGATCTACCGCGACGCCGAGTACGGCCACCCCGGCCCGGGCTTTGTCGTCCTCGCATACCGTCAGGGCCCGCAGGAGATCAAGCGCCCCGCGCCGCACGACCACGGCGTCTGCTGGGTCGCCTACGGCGTCAAGAGCGGCGGCAACACCCAGACGCGCTACGCCTACCGGCATGACAGCAGCGACGCTGAGATGCCCGCGTTCCAGGTGGTGGAGGTCATGGAGCAGGGCGCGGGCGACGTCCACTACATCCTGCCCGGTGAGATCCACAGCGTGCAGGGCTCGCCCACCGACGACACGGTCTACTGCCGCATCACGAGCATGGACCTGGATAACGTGCAGCGCCATCGCTACGACGTCGAGAGCGGACGCAGCGCCATCTTCTCATCCGCCACGACGCCGACACCGTAATGGCGGTCTCCGTAGCGGTCGGGAACCGCCTCATCACACGACACCTGCTCAGCGGCCGCGTCTCCGTCGACTTTCCTGACGTCGAACTCGTGGACGCGGGCCCTGCGCCCGCGCCCATCTTCCCCGCGATGGTCACGACGCGCCCCTACGACGTCGGCGAGCTGACCATCGGCAACTTCATCGTGGCGAAGGACAACGGCGTTGGCCTCGTTGCGCTGCCCATCTTCCCCAACCTCTTCTTCCCGCTCACGGGCGTGACGGTGAACGACGGCGCGGGCATCGCCGAGATCGGCGACCTCGCGGGCAAACGCGTCGGCGTGCCGCTCGGGTTCGCGTCGAACCCGGCGGTGTGGCTGCGCGGCATCCTCGCGCACCATCACGGCGTTGCCCCCGACAGCATCACGTGGGTCGAGGGCGAGAACGACTCGCTGCGCGGCGTCCCCTACCCCAAGCCGGAGCGTTTCGCTCGCGAGCAGATGTCGGACCTCGACGCGAGGCTTGCGGCAGGCGACCTCGACGCGCTCGTGGTCGCGGGCGGCAACGCGGCGCAGGCCGACAACGTCCATCTGCTGGTCGACGACCCCTACCCGCTGCTGCAGCAGTACCACGAGGAGACGGGCGTCTTCCCCATCAACACGCTGCTGGTGATGAAGGAGGAGTCCGTCACGGAGCACCCCGGCCTCGCCGATGCCGTCTGCAAGGCGATGGACGAGGCGACGGCCATCTACATGGACGAGGAGCCGGACGACTCCGTCCACCAGGGCTTGCTCGCGGGCGACCTGCGGCGCATCGGCCTCTTCCCCCGGGCACAGGGCCTCGACGTGCACGGCGCGTCTGTCCGCGCGGTCGTGGACTACCTCTACGAGACGGAGATCATCCGCAGGCGCTGGACGCTGGAGGAACTGTTCGTCGCCAACTAGATCCGCAGCACGAACGGGTCCGGCGTGGTCTCGGCGAGCTCGACCCAGACGCTCTTGACCTGCGTGAACTCGTTGATGGCCTCGACGCCCAGCTCGCGGCCGTGCCCGGAGCCCTTGTAGCCCCCGAACGGCGACGCATACGACAGCGCCCGGTACATGTTGATCCAGACCGTGCCCGCGTCCAGGTCGCGGGCGAGCCGGTGCGCGCGCTTGATGTCGTCCGTCCAGATCCCCGCCGCGAGGCCGTACCGCGTGTCGTTGGCCAGCGCGACCGCCTCTTCTTCCTCGCGGAAGCGCTGCACGCCGAGCACCGGCCCGAAGACTTCTTCCTGGGCAACGTACATGTCGTTGCGGACGTTGCCGAAGATGGTGGGCATGTAGAACCAGCCCGACGCAAGGTCGGGCGAGTCCGGCCGGCAGCCGCCGTAGACGAGTTCCGCCCCCTCCCCGCGTGCGCTCTCGACGAACGACTCGACCTTCGCGAGCTGGGCCGTCGTCGCGAGCGGGCCGAGCTCCGACTCCATCGCGGCGGGGTCGCCCATCCTGATGTCGCGGGTGCGTGCCACGAGCCGCTCCATGAACTCGTCGTGTATGTCCTCGTGCAGCAGCAGGCGCGACCCCGCGATGCACGTCTGGCCTCCCGCGGCGAATATCCCCGCGATGGTGCCGTTCACCGCGTTCTGCAGGTCGGCGTCCGGGAAGACGATGTTGGGCGACTTCCCGCCGAGCTCGAGCAGCGTGGGTGTGAGGTTCAGCGCCGCCTGCTCGGCTATCTTGCGCGCCGTCTCCGGCCCGCCCGTGAACGACAGCTTCCCGATGCCGGGGTGACTCGCCATCGCGGAGCCGGTCACGGCCCCGTACCCCGTGACCACGTTGAAGATGCCCGGCGGGAACCCCGCCTGCTCCACGAGCTTGGCGAACTCCAGCGTGGACGCCGACGCGTGCTCGGACGGCTTCACGACCACCGCGTTCCCTGCGGCGAGCGCCGCGGCGAGGCTGAACGAGAGCAGCAGCAACGGCGAGTTCCACGGGATGATGATGCCCACCACGCCGATCGGCTCGCGGAGCGTGTAGTTGAAGACGGACGTCTTCTCCAGCGGGATAGTCGCGCCCTGTATCTTGTCCGCGAGGCCGGCGTAGAAGTAGAAGTAGCTCGGCACCGCCTTGCACTGGGCGGACATCTCGCGGATCAGCTTGCCGTTGTCGCGCGTCTCGACCTGGCCGAGGTGCTCCGCGTTGTCAGCGACGATGTCGCCCAGCCTGCGCAGGAGCGCTCCTCGCTGCGCGGGCACCATGCCGCGCCACGCCGGGTCTTTCACCGCCTTGCGCGCCGCCTGCACCGCGCGGTCGACGTCCTCCGCGTGCGCGTCTGGCATCTGCGCCCACGTCTGGCCGGTGTACGGGTTCATCGAGTCGTAGGTCTGCCCCGACGAGGCGTCCACCCACTCCCCGCCGATGAGCATCTTGTACCGCGTTACGCTGCCGACCGCTGTCGCCATCTCACACCTCCGCTATGTGTGCGGGACAGTATGCAGGCTCTGATGGAGTGTCAAGGGTGAGCGCCTCTACCCTCGGGCTGTGGCCAGCATGTCCGCGTACTCCTCCACCGGCGTGCGCCCCTCGCGCAGCTCCGCGATGCGCTCGCGCCAGCGTTGCGGGATGGCGTCGATGCCGAACCGTGCCCCCAGCACCGCGCCCACGACCGCGCCGTTCGTGTCGGTGTCACCGCCCGCCTCGATGACGGCGCGTAAACCGTGTTCGAAGTCTTCCGCGCGCCAGAGCGACGTGAGCCCTGCCCGAAGCGCCAGGAGTGTGAAGCCCATGTCCCAACCGTCGAACTCGACTTCGCGTATCTCCAGGCTGGCGGCCTGCTCTACCGCGATACGCACACCGTGCGGCATTCCGTCCTCGTAGCCGAACCGGGACAACTCGGCTAGCGACGGCTGCACCGCCTCCTCCGCTGCCGCGATGAGGGCATCGGCCTCGATCGTTTCGCCTCGCAGGGCCGCAGCGATGCCGACGTTCAACGCGACGCACGACCAGCCGCACCGCCGGTCCCAGTGCGTCGGCACCGCGCTGACGATGCTGTTTCGCGCGAGTGCCGTGGGGTCGTCGCGCCACCGGATGGCGATGGGCGCGCAGCGCATCAGGGCCCCGTTCCCTGCGTTCTTCCTGCCCCACGCCTCGTGGGAGGCGCCCTCGATCGCCATGCCCCTGGGCTGCCGCACGTCCTCCAGTGCGCCCCCGTGCAGGCGCCGTGGATAGCTGCCGCCGAAGAGCGCGAGCACCTGGCTCGTGAGGTTACCCATGCCGAGCCCGTTGACCTCGCCCCACTCCCAGAAGCGGTGGCCGAGGTCTTCCACGTCGAGCGGCCCTTCCTCCGCCGCCTCCGCGATGATGAGCGACTGCGCCAGGTCGTCGTCATCCGGGTATCCCGGCTTGGCAACGATATCGCGTAGCCCGTTCGGGAAACGCTCGCGTATCGACGATTGCGGGCGGCCTTCGACGGTGATGCCGAGAAGGTTGCCCGCCGCGATGCCCACCATCAGCCCGCGTTCGCGGTCGTCCGCTGTGCTCATCGCGCCCTACCCGCCGACCTCGCTCTTCATCTCCTGCCAGGCGGCGCGCGCCTCGTCGACGGAGCCCTCGTCCTCTATCGTCGTGATGTCGCCGGGGTCCGTGTCGAGCGTGACCGCCTTCAGCACGCGGCGCATGATCTTCCCGCTGCGTGTCTTCGGCAGCATCTTCACGAAGTTGACCTCGCCGATGACTGCGAACGGGCCGAGCTCCCGCCGGACGGTCTCGATGAGCTCCTTGCGCAGATTGTCGCTGGCGGTGCGCCCCTCTTTAAGGACGATGAACGACGAGATGACCTCCCCGCGCAGCTCGTCCGGACGTCCGGTGACGCCCGCCTCCGCGACGTCGTCGTGGCGCAGGAACGCGGACTCGACCTCGATGGTGCCGAGCCGGTGCGCCGCGATCTTGATCACCTCGTCCGCGCGTCCCGAGAACCAGACGTAGCCGTCCTGGTCTATCTCCGCGAGGTCGCCGGTGAAGTAGACGCCGTGCACGCGCTCCCAGTAGTCGGTACCGTACCGCTCCGGGTCGCCCCAGAGCGTCGGCGTCAGGTTGGGGAACGGACGCCGCAGCACGAGGATGCCCTTCTCGCCCGGCTCGCACATCTGCCCCTCCGGCGTCATCACCGCGAGATCCATGCCGGGCAGCGGCACGCCCGCGGAGCCGGGCTTCTGCGGCAGCATCGCGATGCCGTACGGGTTGCCGACGACCGGCGCGCCGGTCTCCGTCTGCCACCAGTTGTCGATGACGGGGATGCGGTCGTCCAGCACGCGCTTCTGCAGCCACTCCCACGCAGGCGGGTTCAGCACCTCGCCGGCGCATACGATGCGCTGGAGCGCCGAGAGGTCGAAGCCCCTGGCGGGCTCCTCGCCGAACCGCATCAGCAGGCGGACGGCGGTGGGCGACGTGAAGACGCCGGTGATGCCGAACTCCTCGATGAGCCGCCAGAAGACGTCCGGGCCGGGGTAGTCGAGCGCGCCCTCGTACAGGATGGACGTCGCGCCGAACAGCAGCGGACCGTAGACGATGTACGAGTGGCCGACCGCCCAGCCGAGGTCGGAGGTCGCCCACCAGACGTCGTTGCCGTTGAGGCCGAAGCACCAGCGCCCCTGGTTGTAGACGCCGACCGGGTAGCCGCCGTGCGTGTGGACGGCGAGCTTCGGCGTGGCGGTAGTGCCGGACGTAGCGAGGATGTAGGCGGGCTCGTTCGCCTCCATCGGCTCTATCTCCCCGCTCTGCCCCTTCCCGCGCTCGATGAACTCGTCCCAGGAGAGGTCGCGCCCGCTCGTCATCGGCACGTCCTCGTTGCGGAGCAGCACGACCTGGTGCTCGACGGTGTCGCAGCCGAGGGCAAGGGCGTCGTCGACGATGCTCTTGAGGTTCACCTCGCCGCCGCGCCGGTACGCTACGTCCGCGGAGAACACGAGCCTCGAGCCGCTGGCGCGGATGCGGTCGGCCAGTGCGGGCGCGCTGAACCCCGCGAACACGATGGAGTGGATCGCGCCGATGCGGACGGTCGCCAGCATGAGGACCGTCGTCTCCAGCGCGTTCGGCATGTAGATGGTGAGCCGGTCGCCCTTGCGGAGGCCCATGCCCCGCAGCGCGGCTGCCGTCTGCTCGACGCGCCGCTGCAGCTGGGCGTAGGTGAGCGTCTGCCGGACGCCGCGCTCGCTGGCGTAGATGAACGCCGCGTGCCCGCCGCGTCCGGAGGCGTTCTGGTGGTCCACGCACATGTAGGAGAGGTTGGTCTGCGCGCCGACGAACCAGCGGAACGAGGGGTAGTCGGCCTCGTAGACGGCGTCCCACGTTTTCAGCCAGGGCAGCTCCCGCGCGGCGCTGTCCCAGAACGCTTCCGTGTCCTCCAGTCCTGCGCGCATCCGGTTCCTGACGATGGGGTTGACGATGTCCATTGGGGTCTCCTCCGTGCGTCGTGCGGCGCGATGTTATGGGAGCGCGTGTGTTCCGGCAACGCGCGGCGTTACTCCCCTCTCCTGAGGGAGAGGGTGCGCATCTCCGATGCGTCGGTGAGGGCCTTGCGGCGGTGTGGTGTGTGGGGAGCCTCGTCATGCTGAGCGGAGCCCGCGCTTCAGCGCGCAGCATCCTGTCGGGAGCGCGTGCCGATTCACCTTTCTCCATGGAACCGCGACCGCGTACCATGCCGCCCTGACGGGATGATCAGATGCGCGTCAACGAACATATCCGGTACGGGCCTGACGAACCGTGTCCCCTGCCCCTGGCGCTCGGGGTCGCCGTTCAGTACGTCGTGCTCGCCCTGCCGCCGACCGTGCTGGTCGTCATCCTCACCGTGCGGGCGTCCGGCCAGGACGACGCCTACCTGACGTGGGCGGTCTTCGCGGCGTTCATCATCAACGCGGTCGTTACGACCATCCAGGCGGTCCGGTTGTGGCATCTCGGATGCGGGTTGACGGTGGTCACCGGGCCGACGATCCAGTTCGTGGCCATCACCGCGGCGGCGGTGTCGCAGGGCGGACCTGCCCTGTTGGCGACCCTCCTGGTTGCCTCATCGCTCTTCCAGTTCGCGGTGGCCGCGTGGCTCCCCCTTATGAGACGGATCATCACGCCCGTAGTGTCCGGGACGGTGCTCATGCTGGTCGCAGTCACCATTGCCCCTGTCGTTTTCGAACGGCTGGCGGACGTGTCGGAAGGGGAATCCCCGGCGTCGGGCCCCGTGGTGGCCGCGGTGACGCTGGCGGTGTCTACGGCGCTCACCCTGCGTGCGTCCGGCATGTGGCGGGTCTGGTCTGCGCTCATCAGTATCGGGGTCGGCTGCGCCGTGGCGGCGTTCTTCGGCATCTACGACTATCAGCGGGTGATCGACGCGCCCTGGTGGGGCATTCCCGATGTGAGGTCCCCCGGGCTCGACCTGGCGTTCGGGCTGGAGTTCTGGACGCTGCTGCCGACCTTCATCGTGCTCACGCTGGTGCTCGCCATAAAGGGCATCAGCGATAGTGTCATCATTCAGAGCGCCTCCCAGCGCCGGCAGCGAGCGATCGACTTCCGGCAGGTACAGGGTGCGGTGGGCGCCAACAGCGTCGGCATGTTGCTGGCGGGCGTAGCGGGGACGCCTCCTACCATGGCCTTTTCGTCGTTCGGCTCCGCGCTGACGAGCCTGACGGGCGTTGCCGCGCGCAGGGTCGGCTTCGCCATTGCCGCCGTCTTCGTCGTCCTTGCGCTGCTGCCGAAGTTCACCGCCCTCTTGCTCACCGTTCCCGACCCCGTCATGGGCGCATACCTGCTCCTGCTGCTCGGGCTGTTCTTCGTTGGGGGCCTGCAGACGGCCATGCAGGACGGCCTCGACCAGGGGAAGGTGCTCGTCATCGGCCTCTCGTTCGCCGTCGGCATCGGCATGCAGCATCTGAACGTCGTCGAACTGGTGCTCGGCCCGTCGTGGGGTTCACTGCTCGGGAACCCGATAGTGTCGGGGCTGATAGTTGCGGTCCTGCTCACGGCGTTCATCGAGCTCAGTGGCCGCCGGGGCGAACGGCTCGAGATGGCGCTCGACGACTCGGCGCTTCCCGCTATCGACGCGTTCCTGGTTGACCTTGCGTCCGGCATGCGATGGAACGAGTCTTCCACGATGCGCCTGCGCTCGGCGGGAGAGGAGGCTGTGGCGAGTCTCATGCCGCTGAGAGGGAGTGAGGGTGCAGGCAGAGCGCCGTGGTTGCGTGTCTCAGCGCGTCCAGCCCCAGGCATGGTCGAATTGGAACTCGTTGCCTCGGTTATCGGCCGGGAGAACCTGCAGGACCGGCTCACGTACCTGGAAGAGCAGCCTGCGGTCGCAGACCCGGGCGAACTGTCATTCCGGCTGCTGCGGCACTACGCATCCGGCGTGCAGCACCGGCAGTACTACGGCATCGACGTCGTCACTGTCCGGGTCGAGGGTTCACCGTAACGCTGCAAGTCCCTCTCTCCCTTGAGGGAAGAGGGTTGGAGCCTGCCCCGCCCTTTGATTGGTGACACGCGCCCCTTCCCCATTCGCCCTGCGTACGCGTACGCTGGTTCTCAGCGCGACGGAAACGGCCCCACGTCTTGTGCTTCGCAGGCGGGAGTGGCGAGGGATGAGCCCTTTTGAGCCTTTCTGAGCCTCTGGATGAGCCCGCGCGCAGAGGTAACGTGAGCCTTTCTGAGCCCTGGGTGAGCCCTCCCGGCAGGGACTGATCAGGAGTGAGATTGAAGATGATGAGCCTTGATGAGCTGGAAACAAGAGAACCTCTCTTGTCCCGCTCCGGACGGGGCGCCCAGTCCACCCTGTGCATGGACGTTGGCCACCGGGCCCGTTTGACGCTCCCCCTGCCCGCTTCTAGACTCGCGCCAGCCTGAACAAGGAGTGTGCGACATGGCGGAGAGTTGCCTGGCGGCGGTGTTCGTGGGGGCCGAGCGTCCGCTGGAGTTGCAGGAGTTCCCGGTGCCGGACATCGGACCGGACAACGTGCTCGTGCGGATGAGCATGGCCGCGGTCTGCGGGACGGACGCGCACAACTGGTACAACCCCAATGCGCCTCACCCCATCATCTGGGGGCACGAGAACATCGGCGTCGTCGCGGCGCTCGGGTCGAACGTCCGCACGGACATCCTCGGCGAGACCCTCCGCGAGGGCGACCGCGTGCTCTTCCACTCCGCGCCGTGCGGCCACTGCTACAACTGCCTGATGGGGCTGCGTTGCACGAACGCTATCCACTATGGCAACTCGCACGTCGACCCTTCCACCGGGACGATGCTGCGCGGCGGCTTCGGCCAGTACCTGCTGCTGGA
This sequence comes from Dehalococcoidia bacterium, assembly GCA_034422795.1. Classification (GTDB taxonomy): domain Bacteria; phylum Chloroflexota; class Dehalococcoidia; order Lucifugimonadales; family Australimonadaceae; genus Bin16. The sequence continues at coordinate 44,424 of DAOUJK010000035.1, forward strand.
GCCGGACCCCGCCATCATGCGCGTGCCGGACGACATGAGCACGGAGCGCGCGCTGATGTCCGTCATCGGCAACCACACGACGATGAGCGGCTTGCGCAAGCTGAATGCGCCCGATCCCGGCGACACGGTCGTCATCCAGGGCTCCGGCCCCATCGGCATGGGCGCGATGGTGCAGGCGAAGGCCCGAGGCGCGGCGCGTGCCATCATGATCGGTGCGCCGGCGCACCGGCTGGCGCTCGCCCGCGAGCTCGGCGCGGACGAGACGATCGACCTCGCCGACTACCCCACGCCGGAGTCGCGCATCGAGCGCGTCCGCGAGCTGACCGGCGGCGGTCCTGACCTCGTCGTCGAGGCGTCGGGCGCGCGCACGTCCGTGCACGAGGGCTTCCAGATGGTGCGCTACGGCGGCAAGTACCTCGTCATCGGCCTCATCCTGCCGACCTCCGTGGAGATGGACCCGTCGCGCATCGCCGCCAAGGACCTCACGGTCGCGGGAGTCGTCGGCTCGAAGGTGGAGAACATCATTCGTTCCATGCGCCTGATGCGCACCCGCATCGACGTGCCGGTGGAGAAGATGATCACGCACCAGTACCCGCTGGCGCAGGTGAACGAGGCGCTCCAGTCGCACGTCGACCTCTCGGCCATGGTGCCGGTCGTCAACCACGCGCTGAGTTAGAGGGGGGGCAGAGACGTAACTACTGTGGCTAGGGTCCCGATGCACTCACAGAGATGTGCTTCCAGACCTTTGTAATCTCGTATTCTTTTCGAATATTGCCTGTGAAACGATGAGTAAAGTGTTGAATGCTCCTGACGTCACATTCGAGCATATCGCCATCCGCAAAATGGTATAACCCGTTCTTGACATCGGCTAGGAATACATCATCTTGTATGGTGTATTGGCTGTCTTTGCTGCCGTCATTCAATTTCCAGTGTCGGGGACGGCTTCCAAAATTGATTGAAGTTATCTTGAGAAATTGCCGTGAAATCGAATCAGAGATAAGTCCTCTGGTTGTAGGCAATTCAAACCGAGGAATGTCTCCGATTGACACAGACTCCAATTCCCCGGTTTCGTCTCTGAGGAGCATTTGGTCAACGCAGTAATTTCGAACTGGAGCGACCAAGTCGTAGACACCCTTACGAGCCGTGCGGTCTTCCATGAGCGTAGCAAGCATAGCACCGACCTGGCGTAATGCTCCGGGCTTGGCATCCACTTCAACGTTGCGTAGCAATATATGGCCACTGCGAAGTTCACCAATCGATAAACTGACTGAATCGTCAACAGACTCTGAATCATCAGAGTCATTAGGCTGAATAATCTTTAGCATTGATATTAGACCTACTACTATCGCCTTGATGTTGAAGAGTGAATTCACAAGCTCACCGCCAAAAACAGATACGCCGGATTGATATAGTGAAAGGAGCAATGGGATTTCAAAAGAACTGCTGCGAGGTGTTGACATCTGCAGTTCAATGATGGCAGTATTTCCATTCACAACTGCGTTTGCCCTTTCGAAAACTGATCTTATTGCGCTCAGAGCAGGTGCCACTTCACGAATATCCATCATATGGTTTGACGCGGCACCGCCCTGATAGACCAATGAGAGATTAGTGGACGTAACGGGGTGGTCATTCATCAGTTTGCTCCTTGCTTATGGCTACCCAAGGGGATTGGAATTTGTTCCTCTTACATGCTCGGCCTGAAGCGGCCCCAGACCTCCCAGAGCGCGTGGGTGATCTGGCCGACGGTCGCGTGCTCCACGGCGTCGAGCAGGGCCTCGAAAACGTTGGCGTCGGAGACGGCGGAGGCCTGCAAGCGTTCGAGCGCGGCCTCGGCCTCGGCGGCGTGCTCGCGCTTGAACGCGCGGGTGCGGGCGGCCTGGGCGCGCTTCGCCTTCATGGGGATGTGCACGAGCTCGCCGCGCGGCCTTGCCCTGTCCCTGCTCGTGAGGTAGTTCACGCCCACGACGCGGCGCTTGCCGTCGCGCATCGCCCCGCGCTCACGCTGCACTTCCTCCTGGATCGCGGTGCGGAAGTACTCGTTCTCGATGGCGGGCAGCACGCCGCCTTGCTGGTCGATCTCGCGGAAGATGCGGTGCACGGCGCGCTCCACCTCGGCCTCGAGATAGGTAAGGCCGTACGCGCCCTGGTTGAGGTTCTCGATGTAGCCGAAGTCGCCGCTCTCCACCAGCGGGATCTGCTGGCTGCCCATCGCGAGCAGGACGTCGTCCTCCTGCGGCGTGGTGTACGTCTCCTTGTAGGAGTTGGTGTGGAGCGAGTTGGTGTTGTTGTGGAGGGCGTGCTCCGCCTGCAGCGCGACTCGGGTGAGGTTGTGCAGCGGCTCCGAGTCCTGCAGCGAGCGCCCAGACGTCTGGCTGTGGAAGCGCAGTGCGAGGCCGGGGCCCTCGACGCCGTAGCAGCGTTTGAGCGCGACCGCCCACACGCGCCGCGCGACGCGTCCCAGCACGTTGAACTCCAGCTCCGAGCCGGACGTGAAGAAGAACGAGAAGCGACGGGTGAACTCCTCGATGGGCAGGCCGCGCGCCCGCAGCGTCTCGACGTACGTGAGGCCGTTCGCAAGCGTGAACGCCAGCTCCTGCACCGGGTTCGCGCCCGCCTCGCCGATGTGGTAGCCGGATATGGAGAGCGGGTACCAGCCCGGCGCCTCCCGCATCATGTATTCGGTCATGTCGGCGATGAGCCGGAGCGACGGCTCCAGCGGGAAGAGCGCCTCGTTCTGCGCCTGCACTTCCTTGAGGATGTCGGCCTGCACGGTGCCGCGCAGCGACGTCCAGTCGAAGCCACGCCTGCGCGCCGCAGCGAGGAACATCGCCATCAGCGTCGGCGCGGGGCCGTTGATGGTCATTGAGACGGAGGTGTGCGACAGGTCGAACCCGTCGTAGAGCCGCAGCATGTCGTCGAGCGTGTCGACGGCGACGCCGCCCTCCCCCACCTTGGCGAGCGCGCCGGGTTCATCGGAGTCGAGGCCGTAGAGTGTGAGCGAGTCGAACGCGGTGGAGAGGCGCGGCGCTCCGTGTCCCGCGGCGAGCAGGTGGAAGCGGGCGTTGGTCGTCTCCGGCATGCCGAGTCCGGCGAACATGCGGATGGGGTCCTCGTCGCGGCGTCGGAACCGGTACGCTCCCTCCGTGAACGGGAATGCGCCGGGGAGGTTCTGCGTGTAGAGGTAGCGCACGATCTGGCGCGGGCTCGCGTCGCGGTCCGGCAGTCCGAGCACCGGGGTCCAGATGCCGGTGGTCGTCTCGCGGGCGACGGGCACCCGCCCGCCGGGCGTCTCGCGGTAGGCGACGCCGTCCTCGACGACCGTGCCGGAGAGGTCGCCGTCGAAGCCGTACGTCTGCCAGATGTGGTCGTACTCGGCCTGATAGTCGCGCGATGCGCCGCCGTTCGAGGCGAGCGCCGCCTCTTCTTCTGCTTCGGCGTAGTACGCCTCGTGTGTATCGACGACCGCGCCGAGGTAGCCCCGACGGCTGAACGGCACGGGCGGGGGGCTCTCGACCCAGCCGACGGGCCTTCCACTCTCACCACCCCGAGGCGCCCTCACTCTGACCCTCTCCCCTTGTAGGGAGAGGGGACCAGACGAGGGAGAGAGGGCAAGCAGGCCGGAGCGGCGGGCGATCTCCGCGAAGAGTGCGGTGACGCCGGCGTCGCCGAAGCGCTTCGCCTCGGTCAGAAAGACGCGCTCGTCGTCGCCGACGAACCGGCGGACCCGGGCGTAGCGCGCCTCGGCCTGCGGGAAGTCGCGCTTGTTCATCACGACGAGGTCGGCCCTTCTCAGAAGGGCCTCCTTCTCCAACTGCACGTCGCTGCCGTACTCGGGCGTCATGCAGAAGACAGAGGCGTCGGCGACGGGCGCGACGCCAAGCTCGTTCTGGCCGAGGCCGACGGACTCGACGAGGATGAGGTCGAAGCCGTGCGCTCGGAGTTCAGCGACGAGGGGCGCGGTCTTTGCCTCGGTTGAGTCGCCCGGTCCGACGCTCACGGAGCGGACGAAGACGCGCGGGGAGTAGCAATGCACCATGCGGAGACGGTCGCCGAGCGTGGGGTCGGCGGTGAGGACTGCGACGCGGCCTTCAGTGGAGCGCAGGAAGCGCAGCAGCAGTTCGTCGATGAGCGTGCTCTTCCCTGCCCCGCCCCGTCCACCGATGCCCCATACGACTGGTCTGCCGTTGGTGTGCGACCCCGCAGGCTGCGCGCCGTCCCACTCGATCGCGGACAGCCGCTGCGCGAGCGCACGGAACGGGGCTGTGCCGTTTGCGGATATGGCTGGCTGCTTCTTCGCGGCGTCGTTCGCAAGGAAGGTCATGTCGCGCACGGCGTCGGCGAGGTCGAGCGGAGGTCGGTAGACCTTCGCCACACCCATGCGGAGGAGCGGAGCGACCTCTCGTTCGAGGATGGTGCCGCCGCCCCCCGCGAACAGTGGGACGCGCGTGATGCCTTGCCGTGCCTGCTCCGCGAGCACCTCGCGCAGAAACGACATGTGCCCGCCGTTGTAGGTGCTCACTGCGATGCCGGTGGCGTCCTCCTCCGACGCGGCCTTGACGATCTGGTAGGCGCTCTTGTTGAAGCCGATGTACACGGCCTCCGTGCCCTGCGCACGCAGGATGCGGGTGATGGCCGCGGCGGCGACATCGTGGCCGTCGCAGATGGGAGTGGCGATGACGAATCGCGGCGGGCGGTGCATGGAGGAGAGTATAGCGCGCGGGATACAGGCGGCTTGTTCCGTGCTCGGTACGATGTACAATGTAGTCACAAGGAGCGCATTGAAGTGACTACATACGGGATACGCGAATTCAAGGCGAAGGTCAGCGAGATACTGCGCGATCTCGAAGAAGGCGAGGAGGTCATCATCACTCGCCGCGGGAAACCGTGCGCCATGTTGACACAGTTGCTACCAGATGCAAAGCGCCCTCTCCGCTCACTCAGGGGAGCCTACCGCGACCGCCTGCCGGAAGTGACCTGGGAAGACTTCATGGAGGCAAAGAAGATATGGGAGCCCCGTATCCCGGATGACCTATGACGCAAGGCTCTCGGTCTGAGCTACCTCTGTTCGTGTTGGACTCCCATGCCTTGTGGTGGTACCTCAAGCTTCCGCAGCGGCTGTCTTCTTCAGCGGAAGCAATCTTCAGGCAGGCCGAAGCAGGCAATGCAGCACTCGTAGTTCCTGCGATCGTAGCCGCTGAGGTCTATTACCTCTCGGTCAAGCTCGGCCAGCCCCTCACGCTTCCGATCTTTCTGGACGATCTCACCAGTGTCCACGGCATGTACCTCACGGATCTGGGTGTAGCGCAGTTGGAGATGCTCGACCGCCTGCCGGAGGTCCCCGAGATGCACGACCGCCTCATCGCGGCGGAGGCGTTGGCGCTCGGAGTACCAGTGGTGACGCGGGACCCGGTCATCGCGGCATCGCCGCAGGTGCAGTCCATCTGGTAGCAGCTTGATCGGCGCTCCCGCCAGCCATCCTGTATACTCCCCTCGTGCCTGCTCTTCTCGAAGCCCGGAACCTCACCAAGCACTACGGCTCCACTGTTGCCCTGGATGGCGTGTCGTTCGATGTCAACGAGGGCGTGACCGGGCTCCTCGGCCCCAACGGCGCGGGGAAGAGCACGGCCATGAAGCTCTTCCTCGGCCTCATCCAGCCAACCTCCGGCTCGGCGATGCTCCTCGGCGATGAGCCCTACCGCTCGACCGAAGGCCGCGCCCGCATCGGCTACATGCCGGAGAACGAGTGCCTGCCGAAGAGCATGACCGCCTCCGAGTTCCTGATGCACATGGCGCAGGTGAGCGGCATCCCGCCGGGCCAGGCCCGCACGCGCGCCGCCGACGTGCTCCGCCACGTGGGGCTGGATGAAGAGAGATACCGGCCCATCGGCGAGTACTCCACCGGCATGAAGCAGCGCGTGAAACTGGCGCAGGCCATCGTGCACGACCCGGTGCTGGTGCTCCTCGATGAGCCGACTGCGGGGCTCGATCCCGACGGACGGCAGGAGATGCTGCGCCTCATCCACCGCACGGCCAACACGTTCGGCATCAGCGTCATGCTCTCGACGCACCTGATGGGCGACGTGGAGCGCACCGCCGACTCCGTCATCGTGCTCGAGTCCGGCGTGCTTTCGCAGGAGGGCGCGGTCGCGAAACTCACCGAGGAGACCGAGACGCTCCTGATCGAAGTCGCGGACCGGCATGAGGAGTTCGTCACTGCGCTCGCCGCGAAGGGCGTGCAGACTTCGGACGATGGCCAGTTGCTCGTCATCGAGCAAGCGCGCGAGTCCGACTACGACCTGATCCGCGACGCAGCGGTCGAGTCCGGCGCACGTATCCGGCGGCTCTCACCGGAGCGCCGAACGCTCACCGATATCTTCAGGAGCAGACCGGAGTGAGGGCCGGAGAAGCGGAGGTCTTCGACCTCGGGTACCAGCGGTACACGGGACCGCGCGAAGGTCGCAGCCGCGCGCGCCTGGCGCTGTTCGACAACGGGGTGCGTACCGTCCTCGGCATCGGACGCGGAGGACGCGCCAAGATACTGCCGGTCGGCTTGTTCCTCGCGGTAATAACACCCGCGGTGGTGTTCGTCACCATCCTCGCGTTCCTTGATCCGCTCGCCGGCGACGATGCAGCAGACTTCATCCCGGGCCCTGCCGACTACTACTCGATCGTGAGCGTGGTCCTCATAATCTTCGGCGCGATCATGGCGCCGGAACTGCTCTGCCCGGACCGTCGCGACAACGTGCTGCCCCTCTACCTCGTCCGCCCGCTCACCTCGACCGACTACCTCCTCTCGCGCTTCCTGGCGTTCTTCGTCATCGTTCTGGCGCTGGTCTATGCGGGGCAGATCATCCTGCAAGCGGGACTCATCCTCACGGCGAACGACCAGGTGGAGTACATCCGCGAGAACTGGTTGGACATGCCCCGCATCCTGCTCATGGGCGTGGTCATCGCCGCGTTCATCTCAGTGGGGCCGCTGGCCGTGGCCGCGTTCACGACGCGACGCGCCTATGCCGCCGCCTTCATCATCGCCGCATGGCTGCTGCTGAATTCCATCAGCGACGGCCTCACGTTCCAGGAATGCACGTTCGAGACGGTCACTGAGGACGGCCAGTTCATATCGAGCTCCGAGGACTGCACGCGCCCTGCCGGCGCTCTTGCGCCCTACGTTGGCCTGCTCAACCTGGGCGGCGCTACGGACAACATCAATAACCTGGTGTTCGACGTAGACCTCGAACCGGGGCAGGGCTCTCCTTCCTCGATGGCCGTCGCCGAGCTGCACGACGCGTTCCCCGTCGTTGCGTACGTGCTGTGGACCGGCATCCCTGCCCTGCTGCTGTGGAGCCGTTACCGGAGGATACGGCTATGACCACCGCGTTCACTCCGGCGGTCGAGGTGCAGGCCGTCTCCAAGTGGTACGGCAGCGTCGTGGCGGTGAACGACGCATCGTTCGACGTCTATCCGGGCGTCACGGGCATCCTCGGGCCGAACGGCGCGGGGAAGACGACGCTGCTCAGCATGATGTGCGGCCTCGTCAAACCGTCGCGCGGCAGCGTGCGCATGCTCGGTCAGGAGGTACAGGGCAACATAGAACTCTACCGGCGCATCGGCGTGATGCTGGAGCACGACGTGCTCTACCCGTTCATGACCGGGCGCGACTTCGTGCGGCTTGCCGCCCGGCTGCAGGGCATGAACGATGAGTCGGCGATAGACCGCGCCATCCATGCGGCGAACCTGGAGGACGCACAGCACCGCGCTACCGGCACGTACTCGCGCGGGATGCGGCAGCGCATCAGGCTTGCAGCGGCGATCGTGCACGAGCCCGAGGTACTGATACTCGACGAGCCGCTGAACGGCACCGACCCGCGCCAGCGGGTGGAATTCGCGGACTTCGTAGCGCGGCTGTCGGCCCAGGGCAAGGCTATCCTCATCTCCTCACACATCCTCGAAGAGGTCGAGGCGCTGGCGGATCGCATCCTGCTCGTCGTGAGCGGAAAGCTGGCGGCCTCCGGTGACTTCCACGCGATACGCGAGAAGCTGGACGAGCGCCCCTTTCAGGTGCGCATCGGCGCGTCCAGACAGCGTGAGATGGCCGCGGCGCTCGTGGGATTGGATGCAGTGGAATCGGTCTCGCTGGCCGAAGGGGGGAGCATCGAGGTACTGACCCGCAACATCGCCGAGTTACAGCGCATGGCCCCGAAACTCGCCCAGGAGATCGACAGTCGCCTCTACCGCATCGAACCGCTGGACGACTCACTGGAGAGCGTCTTCTCGTACGTGGTGCAGCGGTGACAGGAGCGCTCTTCATGCTTGCGCTGCGCCAAGCGGTCACGAGGCGCAAGATCGCGCTGCTCATCATCCTCTCCCTGCTCCCTCTTGGTCTGGCTGTCATCCTTGATTCCACCGTCGCGGAGGCGGGCTCGCTTATCGGACCTGTACTGGGTGGGCTCGTCATCTCCGTCACGCTCCCGATCACCGTCATGGTGCTCGCGACCGGTGCGTTCGGAAACGAGGTTGAAGACCGCACGCTGAGCCTGCTGACCACGAAACCCGTACAACGCTGGACGATAGTGCTCTCGAAGTTTGCGGCCAGCGTCGTGGTCGCCGCTCCGCTGATGGCGGTCGTCGCCGCGGTCATCACGACGATGGACGCCGACGGGACCGGGAACGCTCCGCTCGCAGCTGCCGTCGGAGTGATCGTCGGCGTGGTGGCCTACTCCTCGGCGTTCACCTGGCTGGGGTTGCTCACCACGCGAGCACTGGGCTTCGGCCTGGTCTACGTGCTCCTTTGGGAAGCGCTCATCACGAGCTTCCTGAGCGGCACGCGCTACCTGAGCATCCGCAGCTACATCTTCGGCACTGCGCACGGGCTCAACGACCGGGCGTTCGGCGAGGACCTGACCATCGCGATGGTCCCTGCCCTCGTCGGCGCGGCTCTCGTCACCGTGGGGTTCTTCCTGCTCACCACGCGGCGCCTGAGCCGCATGGACATCCAGTAGGCGCCGGGGTCCCCGAGAGACTCCTCACTCATCCACGCCTCCCTCTGAATGGCAGGACGCTCATGGAACGCGCACCGAGGGAGTAGAATCGTTCGGCCCCATACGTGTCAGGGTGGAGTGCACATGGGCGAACCACGAAAGCCCAAGCCGTGGTGGCGCGATACGACGCTCATCACGATGGTGAGCCTGCTCGCTGCGGCCTCGTTGGTCGCCTTCCTGCAGCACGGGGCAGACGGTCTGCGCCAGGGTGGTGAGAACTCTGTATCCATCGTCCGGCAGGCTGCGCCCGCGCTCCTCCTCGGCTTCCTCCTGGCCGGGCTTATCACTGTCCTCTTCCCGCCCAGAGTGGTTGGACGTTGGATGGGGGACGATGCGGGAACGAAGGGCGTGCTCATCGGTGCGGCTGCGGGCATGCTCTCTCCCGGTGGCCCCTATGTCATGTATCCCATAGCCGCGGCGCTCATGCACGGCGGCGCCGGCATCGCCTCCATCTCCGCGTTCTCCGTCGCAAGGAACATCTTCACCGCCAACCGCTTTTTCGTGTTTGAACTGCCGTTCCTCGGTGTGCCGCTCGCGCTCGCGAAGACCCTCGCGACGCTCTGGATGATCGCCGTCGGAACGTTGCTGGTGCCAGTTGTCTTCCGTCTCATGCCGCGCGGGGCGCAGGAGGCCGCGCGGTCCCGCATCGGCCGCGCGGAGCAGGAGAAGACGGAATGACGCTCTACCTGCTGGCCGGGATCGTAGCCTTCACGCTGCTCCTTGTTTTGCGCAAGGAAGGCCTCTCGGGCGTACGCTCCGGCGGGGAGACGAGCGCCCTCCTGTTCCGCGGCGTGGCCCGCATGCTGGTGCTGGGCATGCTGCTCGCCGGAATGACCCAGGTCATCCTGCCGCAGGAGGTCATCACCCTCTGGATCGGCGACGAGTCCGGGTTCACGGGCATCCTCATCGGCGCGGCGGTGGGGATGTTAATCCCCGGGGGGCCGTACGTCGTCATCCCGCTGGCGGCGTCGATCTTCCTCGCGGGCGCGGGGGTCGGTCCGGTTGCCGCGCTGATCACGGCATGGAACACCATCCCGTTCACGCGCACGGTCATGTGGGAGCTCCCGTTCCTCGGCGGGGCGTTCACGACGAGCCGCATGCTGGTGAATCTGCCCTTCCCCATCGTCGCGGGCCTGCTGACTCCGCCGATCTACCAGTTGCTGGTCTGACAGGCTGCTACGAACCGAAGACTTCCAGTGTCGGGTGTAGCAGACCATCGAGCAGCGTCTCTCGTTGATACGGGAAACCGATCACCGCTGCGAGCAGAACGCCGGTGACGCCGGAACCGGGCGGCGCCTGCGCTGCCGCTATCGCCTGCAACCTCCCGTCCACTTCCACCACTACCCGGCGCCACGTCAGGCCGCCGACGGAGACGGCTCCCAGGTCTTCCGGTTCGATACCGGGTACGCTGCTGAGCTGCTGCTCCATGAACCGGTCCACGGTGAAGCCGGGGATGACCGTCTGGATGAGCAGAGGTCCCGCGATCTCGTGCCTGTAGAACTGGCCGGGCGCGAACTCGGACAGCGGTTCCCAGCCCTCTGGTTCCATGATTCGCACGCCAAGCGGGGAGTCTGCCGGTGTGAGCGTCACGTCTGCCAGGGGCGCCACCCACGCCGGTGTTGAACGCTCCGGTACACAGGATGCATCCGGGGTATCTTCTCCATCGAGGAACGCGAGGACGATCGACTCTGCACACTCGCTGTCGAACAGTACTCCGTGTCCCGCTGCGGGGAACTCGACGAAGGTCGCGTTGGAGAGGTTCGCCGCGACCGCTACCCCCAGGGATGGCGGTGTGATCGGATCGAACTCACCGGCGAGCACTAACGTCGGAATGTCGCTTCGCACCGGCTCGTTCTCCACCGGCGGGGACGGCTGCACGTCCCAGAGGGCGCACGTGTCGATGGTGTCCCGGGCATACGTCCCCTCCGGGTCCTGCAGACGGGCGAACAACGGACTGGCCTCGACGCTGGCGGTGATTGCCTCCTCTGTTGTGAACGCGGCCTCGCCCGCGCACTGTGTCGAGTAGTGCATACCGGTGGATGAGAACGCCTCGTTGACGAGGCTGACAGAGAGCAAGAGGTTTGCAGGTTCCACGTTCCCTCGTGCAGCCTCGGTGATGACCTCCGGCAACCAGGGGATGACGTCCGTCTGGTAGAGCGCTTCGAAGATCAGCCAGGCGAGGCGTTCGCCGGTCATCAGGGTATCCACCCGGTCGCCGTCCAGGGAGAGCGATGCCTCACCCGGTCCAGGTGACGCGGTGAGTCTGTTGAAGGCCTGTACCAGTGTTTCCTCGAGGTCGGGGTAGTGCTCGTTGCACGCGCCATCCGCCGCGCATGAATCGAGCAGCAGGCGGAACGCCCGTTGTGAGCTCGCTGCGATGCTCGCGTAGAGGTCCAGCTCCAAGGGGTAGGCGGAGTCCAGCACGACGCGCCGCACGCCGCCGGGGAAGTCCCGCATCACGTTCTGCGCCAGCCGCGTTCCGTACGATATGCCGTAGATGTCCCACTGCTCGTGGCCGAGCGCGATCCGGAGGCGGTCCACGTCGGCGGCGTTCGCGGCGCTGTTGACCAGCGAGAGATCGATGCCATCCTCCACGAGGCGTTCACGGCACGTTCGCAGCACATCCCGATAGAGCCTGCTTTCCTCTGCGACCGGAAGCGCCTGGCTGATCAGGTCTCGTGTGAGTTCGCGCGTCTCCGGGCAATCGAACGAGGGCCGTGAGAAGCCGGCGCCGCGTTGATCGAACACGATCACATCCCTGCTCTGGTTGAGCGGCTCAAGGAGCGCGCCGCCGCTCACTTCCAGTCCTTCCAGCGCATTTCCGCCGGGGCCGCCCTCGAGGTAGACGATGGGAACGTCGCTGGTGCGTTCGCCGGCGGCGGGGAGGACTGCGACGGCTATCTCGAACGTGCCAGCGGCGGGGTCATTGTAGTCGGCGGGGACTGTCAGGTAGCCGCACTCCGCAGCCCGCAACGCGGTGCCGGGCAGATTGCTGAACGGACATGAGTCGTTCCGGAAGGCGTCTTCAGCAGTTGGGATATCGGGAGTTGGGGTATCAGGAGTAGGTACCGGGGTTGCCGTCGGTGTTTGAGTTGGAGCGAGTGCCGGTGTTGCGGTCGGCGTGGGCGTGGGGGCCGGTTCGGACGTTGGCGTTGGAGTCGAGGTCGGTTCTGGGGTTTCGCAGGCTGCAAAGAGAGATAGAAGGGCGACAAGGACCAGGGGAGCGATATGGGGGAATCTCATGAGTTAATGCTATCACGCGGCCTCCGGCCACCCTTTTACGCGAATAAGGAAGAGCGCCCACGAGGGGCGCCCTCTCTTTCAGTCGATGTCTGATACGACGAGGGACTAGTCCTCTGAGGAAAGTTCGCTCTGGCCCCTGTACATCCCCACCCCGATGATGATGAAGCAGAGGGAACCGAACGAAAGCATGCCGTTGTCGATCCCGAGGATCACTACGGGGTCGATCCCCGGGGCGTGCTGAAGGGCCAGGAAGTTGATGCCGGCCAGTACTCCCATGACGGCGAGGCCGTAGGAAGCCAGCTTGAAGATGCTCATCGCCCCGAAGCGGGAGCCGAGGCCGAGGCCGACGAGGATGGAGGCGATGGGGTAGACGGTCACCAGCGCAATGACGATGCCGGCCATGGGTGTGTAGGCGTTGAGGGCAAGGGACTCGAACATGGCCTGATCTGCCCCGGGCTGCATGCCGCGCTGCATCAGGTGGATGCTGAAGTGCCTCATGCCCATCGCAATGACGTAGAGGCCCCATCCGAACAGGCTCGTGAACACCCCCAGCCGCAGGAGTAGCCCGCCGGTCCCCGCCTGTTGGGGCAGGCGGAGCCAGGTGAGCGCAGCGTACGCGTAGAGGAACATCCCGACGATCGACAGCATGGACGCCAGGTGCGCAAGGCTGGCCTTGCCGGCCATCGCATCGAGGGCTGCCGGGAAGTCGGTCTGGTCCACCGGGTCCAGCAACACGCCGCCGGGAAAGGCTAAAGATGCAGAGCCCAGCAGGATGACTCCGCCGAGCAGGGCCAGCCCTCCGAGCCTGGTAGCGGGGCGAGTGACGGTCGATGCAGCCATGACACTACTCCTTAGGGCGCGCGGCCCGGCTGATATGTGTGAAACGTACCATCCAGCATATTTCGCGTGCAATATGGAAGCCCCGCATCCGGCGGGATATCCAGCTGAGATGAGTGAAACGTACCATTCAGGAAATTACTCGCAATACGGAAGTTCCGCGTTCGTCGGAGATATGGAGCAGACTGTGCCTTGCCGATGGCGCAGAACCGCGCACGATGGCACACTGTAGCGCGCCCATCGGGCATTCGCATCGCCAGGAGGAGAGCGTGAAGGCAGTCCGGTTCCATGAATTCGGCGGGCCTGATGTGCTGCGTTACGAGGACACCCCCGAGCCGGAGCCCGGCCCCGGTGAGGTCGTGCTGCGGCTCGGCGCCTGCGGGGTCAACTTCATAGACACCTATGAACGCAGCGGTGCGTACAACGTTCCGTTGCCCTGGGTTGCCGGGCAGGAAGGGGCCGGAGAGGTCGTTGCGACTGGCGAAGGTGTAACGGGCGTCGCGGTCGGCGAGCACGGAAGCTACTCCCAGATCCGCGCATCGTACGCAGAGTACGTTCGGATCCCCGCCCACCGGCTCGTGAAGCTGCCGGAGGGAGTCGACGACGTCATGGGGGCGGCGGTGACCGTGCAGGGCATGACAGCGCACTACCTGACCACGTCCCTCTTCCCGCTGGAACCCGGGCATACCTGTCTCGTGCATGCCGCGGCGGGAGGCGTGGGTCTACTGTTGGTCCAGATGGCGAAGATGCGGGGAGCGCGCGTCATCGGGACGGTGTCAACCGAGGAGAAGGCCCAGCTGGCACGTGGGGCGGGTGCGGACGAAGTGGTCATCTACACGGAGCAGGACTTCGTCGCGGAGGTGCAGCGCATCACCGGCGGGGACGGTCTGCACGTGGTGTATGACTCCGTTGGGAAGGACACGTTTGACGGAAGTCTCGACTGTCTCGCACCCCGCGGCTATATGGCGCTGTACGGGCAGTCCAGCGGACGTGTGCCGCCGATGGACCCGCAGACGCTCAACGCGAAGGGCTCCATTTTCCTCACCCGTCCCTCGCTGGAGCGCTACACCCGCACCCGCGAGGAGTTGGAGTGGCGCGCCAGCGAACTCTTCGGCTGGATCGCGGAGGGCGCTCTGCAAGTCCGGATCGGCGGGACGTTCCCACTGTCGGAAGCCGCGGAGGCGCATCGCCTGATCGAGGGCCGCCTCTCAACGGGCAAGCTGCTGCTGATCCCATAGTGTCATCTCGTAGACACCCCAGCCCCCGTCATTCCAGCGGAAGCTGGAATCCAGAAGGAGCGTACGCATGAAACCGAAACGGCTGATCTTGAGCCGGAAGGGATTTGATGGCGGCTCTGGAGGCTGCCCAAGCCCAATCTTTGAAAACAACACCATGTTCTCCCTGCCGATTCCTGAGCTAGACGACAATGTGACCTTTGGAGATTTGCGCCATGGTGATGTCAGCGTTGGAGACTTAGTGGAAGACCTCACCTGTAAACGTGACCGGAAGAATCGTATCAGTGCGAGCCACGAAGCCCACTTCGACCCGGATATCAACTTTCCCGCCTACGTTCACCGTAAACGTCGGGGCGGCTGGGAAGACTGGCGAGGCGCTTTCGGCCAGTCTAATCAAGCCCAGTCGCATCTGCGTGATGAAGGCGTGGACAGAGGTGACCTGTTTCTGTTCTTCGGCCTATATCGCTTGGTAGAGAAAACCAAAGGCGGCTGGCGGTTTGTGCGTGGCGCTCCTCAGCAGCATGTCCTCTGGGGATGGCTCCAGATTGGAGAGAATCATGACCTCACCGGCCCTGGGAGAAAAAATGTGCCAGAGTGGGCGTACCACCATCCGCACATGCAATATCCGGCGGGCGGGACGAACAACACCCTCTACATTGCGTCTGACGCGTTAGACATAGGTAACAAATTCAAGGCGCCAGGGGCAGGTCTATTCCCCAAGTTTCACGAAGACCTTCTTCTAACGAACCCTAACGGGACTGGGCTGACGGACTGGCGACTTCCCAGATGGTTCTACCCGAGCGCTGGTAAAACGCCACTGACATACCATGACCCTAGACGCAACAAAGTTAACCCTTGGGGCTACCCCGGCAGCTACGCTTATCTGCGGAGCATGTCAAGAGGTCAGGAGTTCGTGCTGCACTTGGAGCATTACCCTGAAGCATTGCCCTGGGTGTCTGGCCTCATCCGCAACCACGGCCATTCCTGATCGCTGTGGACAGCGTAGACTTAATGTAGAGACCACTCCTCGGAGGATAGCCGTGTTGAGCAGGATACGACCGTACCGTGGGCGGCTCATCATAGCCGCCGTCATCGTGGCGATACCCGTGCTGGCGCTCGCGTGGTGGCTCGGCTCGCCGCTGTTCATCAACAAGACGGTGGATGAAGAATTCCCCTACAGCGTGGGCGCTGTGGTGCCGGAAGGCATGACGCGTGCCCAGGTGGACCAGACCATGGCGACGATGGCCATGATGGACACGGAGACGATCGCCGAGGCGATGCCCTCCCTGACACCGGACGAGATGATGACGCTTGCTATGGACTCCATGACACCGGAGACGATGGCCGCCGTGATCGCAAGCATGACGCCGGAGATGCGGTCCGATGTCGCCGAAGGGGTGGCGGAGGTCGCGCCGGGGATGACGCCAGAGATGGTCGCCGGCATGATGGAGAGCATGACGCCGGAGACGATGGCGGGGATGATGGAGAGCATCGCGCCCGAGATGGCGGCAGTGCTGACGGAGAGCATGACGCCGGAGATGATGGCCCAGGTGGCGGCGACGATGCCCGAGATGATGGCGCTTGCCGCTCCCGTAGCCCTCAAGCGCGGGATGTTCCGCGACTCTGACAACTTCCACAAGGGCGAGGGCTCCGCAACGCTCTACGAACTGCCGGACGGTTCGCGCGTGCTCCGTTTCGAGGACTTCCGCGTGACGAACGGGCCCGACCTGCGCGTGCTCCTCGCAGTCCACCCCGACCCGCAAGGGCGGGACGAGGTGCAGGGGCCGGGCTATGTGGAACTGGGCAAGCTGAAAGGCAACATCGGCAATCAGAACTACCCGCTGCCCGATGGCCTGTCGCCGGACGACTACGACTCGGTCGTCATCTACTGCAAGCCGTTCCACGTCGTGTTCAGCGTGGCGCCCCTCTCGTAAGGATGAGCTGACTCCACTGACAGGACCCCGGTTGTTCCCGAGCGGATGGTGTTGGATGAGGCCATGTCGGGCCACTACAATGCGCTCGAGGTCTTCCGCTGTTCACGGGTTAGACATGGCAACCTACAGGGTCATCGGACATCCGGCAGGCAGGACAGAGGGGCCTGACAAGACGACAGGCGGCGCGCTGTATGCGTTCGACGTGCGTCCGCCGGGCACGCTCTGGGCGAAGGCGTTGCGCAGCCCCTACCCCGCCGCACGTATCAGGACCATCGACACTTCCCGCGCTGAAGCGCTCTCCGGGGTCCGCGCGGTGCTGACCGGCGCCGACGTGGCAGGCCGGCTGCAAGGGCGCCAGGTCCGCGACGTGCCGTTGCTGGCTCAGGACGAGGTACGCTTCGCAGGCGAGAAAGTTGCCGTTGTCGCCGCCGCCGACGAGGAGACGGCGCAGCGCGCTGCAGGCATGATCGTCGTCGAGTACGAGGAGATGGAGCCGCTCCTGGATGCGCTCGAAGCGGTGCGTCCGGAAGCGCGCCTCATCCATCCCGGCATGGGCGCCTACGAGGGCTTCCGGCGTCCACCGGCGGAACCGTCCAACACGTTCTTCAGCGCGACGTTCGGCATCGGCGACGTGGAGGCAGGCTTCGCCGAGGCCGACCTCATCTTCGAGGAAGAGTACCGCTGCGCCAGGACGCATCCGGCGTTCTTCGAACCGCGCTCCTGCGTGGTGTCGGTCGAGGGCGATGGACGCGCGCACGTCTGGTCGTCCAACAAGACGCCGTTCGGGCTCAAGCAGTCGCTGGCCCTCGCGGTGGACATCGACGAAGAGTCGATCGTCGTCCATCCGGTCCACGTCGGCGGTGACTTCGGGTCGAAGACCGCGCCGTTCGATGAACCCCTCGCCTACCTGCTTTCCGTCAGGACAGGCCGCCCGGTGAAGATGGTGATGGACCAGGTGGAAGAACTGGGCGCAGGCAACCCGAAGCATGCCGCCGTCATGCGGGTCAGGACCGGCGTAACCAACGATGGCCGGATCACCGCGCACCTGCTGGAGATGTACTTCGACAGCGGCGCGTACGCAGGGCTGATGCCGCTGGGTTCGCTTGCCGGGGTCGACCGCATCGCGGCCAACTGGCATATCCCGAATGCCCGCTTCGACCAGTACCACGTCTACACGAACAACCTGCCGGGCGGCTACATGCGCGGCCCAGGCGAGGTGCAGGGCTCCTTCGCGATGGAGTCGCACCTGGACGAGG
This sequence comes from Dehalococcoidia bacterium, assembly GCA_034422795.1. GTDB lineage: Bacteria > Chloroflexota > Dehalococcoidia > Lucifugimonadales > Australimonadaceae > Bin16. The sequence goes on from DAOUJK010000035.1 coordinate 61,967, forward strand.
TGGCACGGCGACTGGAGATAGACCCGCTGGAGTTCCGCATGAAGAACATCCTGCGGGAGGGCCAACGGACGCCGATGAACGAGCTCTTTGCCGAGGTCCGCGCCGAGGAGACGTTGCGTGCAGCCATCGAACGGAGCGGCTATGACGCACCCAGGCGCTCGGGTGTGGGCGTAGGCATCGCCATGTGCGCGCGTCCGGCGGGTGGAGGCGAGTCATACGCCGAGGTGGTCCTCAGCACCGACGGCTCGGTCGTCGTCAAAACGCCGATCTTCGAGCCGGGAACGGGGGCCTACACGATGTTCGCCCAGGTTGCCGCGGAGGTGCTCGGCGTGGACGTCGACAGCGTTGACGTGCAGGTATGGGATACCGACGCCGTTCCCTTCGACTCCGGCGTCGCGGGCAGCCGCACGACACGAATGGCCCTGCCCGCTATACACGAGGCGGCGGAGGCTGCATTGGGTGAACTGCTGCGGGCTGCGGCGGCACAGACCGGCTGGAGCGCTGAGGAGCTGACCAGCCGGGATGGATGGGTAGGGAACGAGAAGGGCGAGTCGGTGCCGTGGACGAGCGTCATCGAAACCACTGACGGGTCGATCAGCGGCAGAGGACACTCGCAGATCACCGGCCAGCCGGAGCACACGGCGTTCGCGGCACAGGTGGCTGAAGTGGAGGTGGACGAGGAGACCGGTCAGGTCAGAGTCGTGCGCTTTACGAGCGCTCATGACGTCGGCACCATCATCAACCCCATCGCGCACCAGGGCCAGATCAACGGGGCAGTCGTGATGGGGTTCGGCTATGCATTGCAGGAGGAACTGCTGACGGATGCAGGCAGGGTCACGACGCTCTCGCTGGCCGACTTCAAACTGCCGAACGTGGCTGACCTCCCCATCCTCGAGACAGCGCTCGTTACGTCCACCGCCGGGGCTGCCCCATACAATGCCAAGGCCATCGGCGAGGTGCCGCTGCTCGCCGTGGCGCCAGCCATCGCCAACGCGGTCCGCGACGCCACAGGCGTCCGCATGAAAGACCTGCCGCTCACCGCTGAGCGCGTCTTGACGGCGCTGCGGGAACGGAGCGCCTAACCCGCCTCGACCTGCGAGGCCAGCAATGTGATGAGCGACGAGATGTCGCTCTCGCTCAACCCCTGGGCCATCCCCTCGTCGAACAGCACGCGGGTGCGCTGCACGAGCGGCAACGGAACGCCGAGGTCTGCTGCCGCGTCCTCCACGAGGCGGAGGTCCTTGGCGAGCAGGCGCACCGGCGCCAGCGAGCCGTAGTCGCCGGAGAGCAGCATCGGTCCGTTGCGCGTGAGCATGTTGCTGGCGCCCCACGATGTCTCGAGCACGTCGAGCAGTTGCCTGCCGTTCGCACCCGCCGACGTGCCGAACAGGAACGCCTCGCAGGCCGCTATCGTATGGATGCCGACGAGCAGCTGGTTCGTGAGCTTGACGACGCTGCCCTGCCCGACGGGCCCGACGAGGTTCAGGCTCGCGCCCATCGCCTCGAGCACCGATCGGGCAGTCTCGAAGTACCGCTCATCGCCACCGGCCATGATGGTCAGCGTGCCACTCTCGGCGCGCTCCACGCCCCCGGACACCGGCGCGTCGAGGTAACCCGCGCCGTGCTGGGCGGCGGCCTCATTCACGCGCACGGCGAGCGACGGCGCTATCGTGCTGTGCTCGACGAACACCTGCCCAGCCCGCGCGTTGGCGGCGAGTCCGTCAGCCCCAAGGTAGACGGCTTCCGAGGCCGCCACGTCCGGCAGGCACGTGCAGACGACCTCTGCGCGTGCTGCCATGCCGGCGAGCGACGCTGCTTCCTCCGCGCCCGCCTCCAGGAGCGCCTCGACCGGCGGGCGGGAGCGCGACAGCACCAGCACGCGGAACCCGGCGCCCAGCAGGTTCAGCGCCATGGGCTTCCCCATGCGTCCCAGTCCTACGAATCCGACCGTGGTGGTCATGGGCGCAGGATACGTCAACAGCGTGTCGTGCGCTTTGACATGCCTCCCCTGCTCCCGTACAGTTGCACCGGCGTAACGCACAGGAGGGACCACGTATGGCAACCGCGCCCGCACAGACACAACAGCAGTCCTACGTCCGCAGGCCGCAGTTCTACGACCAGTGGATGGAGGCGCAGGGCATCCCGATCTACCGCGACTACTACATCGAGGACGGGCGCACCATCGAGCTCGGCTACTGGAAGGAACGAGGCCACAACGCGGCGTTCCTGCAGCTCGCCGGCCAGGAGGGCGTCTCCGAGGCGCGCATCACCGAGGTACCCGCGGGCGGCTCCGTTCCTCCGTTCAAGATGACGCTGGAAGACGTCGTCTACGTTCTCAGCGGGCGCGGCGTCACCACCATCTGGAAGGACGGCGGCGAGAAGCACTCGTTCGAGTGGACTGACCACGCGATGTTCCGGATCCCCGGCAACTACTGGGTGGAGTACGCGAGCATGTCCGGCGGTCAGCCTGCGCGGCTGCTGCACTACAACAACATGCCCATCGCGATGTCCGCCGCGAAGGACGCGAACATCTTCTTCAACACGCCGCTCCAGCCGCAGGAGGAGTTGACCTCCTCCGACGAGTTCTACTCCGACGCCGTCGTTGTGGACAACGACCCGTCGGGGCGCGGGATGGTGCGCCAGTACTGGGTGGGCAACTTCTTCCCCGACATGCGCGCGTGGGACAGGCTTGTCCCGTTCAAGGGGCGCGGCGCGGGCGGCACGACGGTATTCGTGCAGTACCCCGGCTCCGAGCTGACGGCGCACATGTCCGTCTTCCCCGCGAAGACGTACAAGAAGGGGCATCGCCACGGTCCGGCCTACGTCATCGTGATCCCCGCGGGCGAGGGCTTCTCGGTCATGTGGCCGGAGGGGCAGGACAAGGTGTTCATCCCGTGGCACGAGGGCAGCATCTTTGTGCCGCCGAACCGCTGGTTCCACCAGCACTTCAACGTGGGTGAACAGCCGGGGCGCTACCTCGCGTTCCATCCTCTGCCCCAGTTCACGGGGGCCATGAGCGAGAAGGTGGACCGCTCCTCCGACCAGTTCGAGTACCACCAGGAGGCGCCGGAGATCCGAGAGCGATTCGAGGCAGAGCTCGCCAAGCGAGGGCTGAAGAGCGAAATGCCGCCCGAGTGCTACACGGACCCCAACTACAAGTTCGAGAACGAGAAGGACTGACCCGAAAGGGCACAGCGAATCGTCGAGAGGGGCCGGTACACCGGCCCCTCTCTCTTTGTCCAGGGAGGACATGATGGCAGATGAGATTACGTTCGAGTCAGTCGCACCGGCCCATCCGGATGCGGAAGCCTTGATGGCCCTGCTCGATGCGGAGGTGCTGGATATCTACCGGGACACCGGCGACATCGAGACGGGAGCGCTCAGCGACGAACTGAAGGCGGCATTCAACGGCGTCTTTCTGATCGCGCGGCGGAACGGCGCGCCGGTTGCGTGTGGCGGGGTGCTCGTGATGGACGAGGCGATGTGCGAACTGCGGCGTGTATACGCCCTTCCCGATGAGCGCGGCACAGGACTGGCGCGCAGCCTCATCGCTGAGCTGGAACGCGCCGCATCGGAACTCGGGATGTCGCGTATCGCCCTCGAGACAGGCGACCGCCAGACCCGCGCCATCGCCTTTTACGAGGCGCTCGGCTACAAGCAGATACCGCTCTACGGCGAGCACGTCGGGAAGTGGTGGGCCATCTGTTACGAGAAACGCATCCTGCCCAGCGGGATCACGTTCGAGCAAGCCACTCCAGACACGCCGGAGGTCGCAGCGCTTCTCGCCGAATACGAACAGGAATTCCTGTCATTCAACACGAGAGAGGAGACGGGCTGGCGCGGTTCGGCTGCGCATCAGGGCCTCGTGATGATGCTCGTCCGCCGCGACGGCAGGCCGGTTGGCTGCGGCGGCATACGGATGGAGGACACCGCAACCGCCGAGCTCAAGCGGATGTACGTCATCCCGGACGAGCGCGGCAGGGGCATTGCCACGGAACTCGTGGCCAGGCTGGAACGCATGGCCACCGAACACGGAGTATCACGGATGGTGCTCGATACCACGCCACGGATGGAGGGCGCCGTCCGTCTCTACCAGCGGTTGGGCTACGTTCGCACGGAGCCCTTCCTGCGCCACAACTCCGGCGCGGGCATGCCTGGGCTCATCTACTTCGAGAAGCGGCTGGGTTAGTCCCGGATGTCCTGCAGGAACATACTCGTCGGCATCTCGTGGCCGAGGCCCATCGCCCGCGCCTTGTCGTAGACCACCTTCCCGACTGCAGCGAACTGCAGGCCCTGGTTGCCTCCGTTCAGGTAGAGCGTGATGTCGTCGCGCGACGTGCGTCCATCCACGACGCCGTTCACGAGGTCGGTGAACGAAGGGAGCGTGGCGCCGGAGCCGAACTGCTGCATCCGCCGTCCGGCGGGAGGCAGACGCTTCATCTCGTCCTCTGTTCCAGCAACGAACGCCACGGGGCTGTGGCCGCGTCCGTACTGGATCCGCGGGTCCTCGTGCAGCCTTGCGCCCCCGATGCCCTGCCGGATGATGACGTTGGCCTTCTCAAACACGACCTCGTCGAGCTCATAGCCGCCCAGGTTGGTGACGTGCATCCCGGGCTCCAGCCATTCTCCGTTGAACACGGGCCGCATCGCGTCCGTGCAGGTGGAGACGATGTCCGCGCCTCGTACGGCGGACTCGGGGTCGTCGACCGGTTCGATGTCGATGTCGAGCAGGTCCATCATCTCAGCGGCATACGCCTCGCGATTGCGCTTGGTGGGGCTGTAGACGCGCACCTTCTCGATGGGGCGCTCGTTGCAGAACGCCCTGAGGTACGTGCGCGCCATGCCGCCCGAGCCGAGCATCCCCACGACGCGCGAGTCCTGCCGCGAGAGGTAGCGCACGCCGAGTCCTCCGCCCGCGCCGACGCGCATGTGCTGGAGCTCGCCGTCGTTGATGATGGCGAGCGGCTCGCCGTTGACCGTGCTGAACAGGAAGATGAGGCCGCAGTACGTGCCCGGCTCTACGCAGTACTTCTCTTCCGTCCAGTTGCCGTTCTCATCCTCCGGCCACGAGACGACGTCCGACTTCATGCGTATGGCGAACACACCGAGGTCGCGGCTCGCGCCCTCCATCGTGCCCCAGCGATAGTAGTCGTCCTCTCTCCCCGTGGGGACGTACATGTCGATGCGCGGGCGATGGATGGCGGCTCCGTCCACCAGTCCGCGGAATGCAACGTCCTGCGAGTTGATGGCATCGTCTATGGTCAGGATCTGTTGGACGGTCTGGTTGTCTATGAACAGCATCGCTTGTGCTCCTTTGCGTTCGGTCAGGATCCGGGTCGAAGTCCTGTATGAGGTCATGCCCGTTGAAAGATCGGCACCCTCTTTCTACTCCGCCCAGCCGATTCTCACAAGGCGCACGGGCAACATCCGGATGCAAGACTCCCCCGCCCGCCCACAGGTTCGCTAGAATGGAAGCAGCACCCCTGTCCACGGAGGCGGCATGACGACCCGGACGAGCGCTCCCCCTGACGAACTCTGCATCAACTCCATCCGCTTCCTCTCCATAGACGCCGTCCAGAAGGCGAACAGCGGACACCCCGGCGCGCCGATGGGCGCAGCCCCCATGGCCTATGCGCTCTGGGACAGGTTCCTGAAGCACAACCCCGCCGACACGTCCTGGCCCGACCGCGACCGCTTCGTACTTTCCGCAGGCCACGCATCCATGCTCATCTACTCCCTGCTCCACCTCACCGGCTACCCGGTGACGCTCGACGACATCCGCGAGTTCCGGCAGTGGGAGAGCCGGACGCCCGGCCACCCGGAGTACGGCCTGACGCCCGGCGTGGAGGTGACGACCGGCCCGCTCGGCCAGGGGTTCGCGCACGGCGTCGGGATGGCCTACGCGGAACGGCTGCTTGCCGAGCGCTACAACCGTCCCGGCCACGAGATAGTCGACCATTACGTCTACGGCATCGTCTCGGACGGCGACCTCATGGAGGGCGTCGCGTCGGAGGCTGCGTCATTCGCGGGAACACATCAACTCGGCAAACTCATCTACCTGTACGACGACAACGGCATCTCGATAGAGGGCGATACCGACGTCACGTTTCTGGAGGACGTGGGTACACGCTTCCGCGCCTACGGCTGGCACGTCGTCGGCCCGATCGACGGCATGGACGTGCCTGCGGTCGAGGCTGCCCTGCGGGAAGCGCAGGATGAGCGGGAACGCCCGAGCCTGATCGTGGCGCAGACGACCATCGGCTATGGCAGCCCGAACAAGGCGAATACGGGCGGCGTCCACGGAGCGCCGCTCGGCACGGACGAGGTCGCGCTCACCCGTGAGACGTTGGGGTGGCCGTACGAGCCGTTCATCGTGCCGCAGGAAGCGCTCGACCACATGCGATTGGCGCTCCCGCGCGGCGCCGACGCGCAGGCAGACTGGGAGCGGCGCTTTGTCGAGTACCGCGCCGTCTACCCTGATGAGGCTGCACAGTTGGAAGCCGACCTCAACGGCGACCTGCCGGACGGGTGGGCCGACGCGCTGGACGACCTCTTCGCGAATGAGGAGAAACCGCTTGCGACCCGCGAGGCGGGAGGACGCGTCATGAACGCGATAGCGGAGCGCCTGCACACGCTCGTCGGCGGCTCTGCCGACCTTGCGCCGTCCAACAACACCATGCTTCGCGAGTACGTGAACGCAGATGGCGACAGGATCGTGCCGCACAACATGCACTTCGGTGTGCGGGAACACGCGATGGGCTCCATCGCGGGCGGGATGGCGCTGCATGGGGGGGTTATCCCGTACACGGGGACGTTCCTCATCTTCTCCGACTACATGCGCCCGCCGATGCGCCTCGCGGCGCTGATGGGTCTGCGCGTCATCTACGTGTTCACGCACGATTCCATCGGACTCGGCGAGGACGGCCCGACGCACCAGGCGGTGGAACAGCTCATCGGACTGCGCAGCGTGCCGAACATGGTGGTGCTGCGTCCGGCTGAGGCCACCGAGACGGCAGTTGCCTGGCGCACCGCGATCGAACGCAAGACCGGCCCCACCGTGCTCGTGTTCACGCGGCAGGGGCTGCCGGTGCTGGACAGGAACACCTACCCATCTGCGGACGGCGTGCTCAAGGGCGCCTACGTGCTCTGGGAGTCCTCCGAAATGCCAGAGGTCATCCTCATCGGGACGGGTTCCGAGGTGCAGATCGCGCTCGACGCGGGTAAGGCGCTCGCAGAGGAGGGTATCGCTGCGCGCGTCGTTTCCATGCCGTCCTGGGAGTTATTCGAGGCGCAGCCGCCGGAATACCGCGACTCCGTCCTTCCGCCTGCCATCACCGCGCGCGTCTCGGTCGAGGCAGGGCGGACGCTCGGGTGGGAGCGGTACGTGGGCGTGAAGGGCGTTTCGATAGGAGTAGATACGTTCGGTGCATCCGCGCCGTACCAGCGCATATACAAGGAGTACGGCCTCACGGCAGAGCGAGTGGCGGCGGCCGCGACATCGCTCGTGCGCGATCAAGCGTAAGCCTCTTGCAGGTTTGCTCTATACTGCGCCCACTTCCTCACATAGACCGGTGATCAGCGAGAGTCATGACACAACGAACCCACCCCCCCACGTCCCCCCTCGGCCCGCATCAGAAGAACGTCACCGCTGCGCTGACGCAACTGGCCCGCGCCAATGTCGTGGCCCGCATCTGGGACAAGGACTTCACGGTCTGGAAGGACGACCCCACCGAGATCACCGACCGGCTCGGCTGGCTCACGATATCCCGTGACATGACGGAACACGTGAGCGACCTGCAGTCGTTCGCCGCGGAGGTGCGCGACGAGGGCATCCGTGACGTGGTGCTGCTCGGCATGGGCGGCAGCAGCCTCGGGCCGGAGGTGCTGCGGCAGTGCATCGGCAGTACCCCGGGCTTCCCTGCCCTCACCATCCTGGACTCCACCGTCCCCGCGCGAGTGGGTACTGTGACACGTTCCATCGACCCGGCTCACACGCTCTTCATCGTATCCTCGAAGTCCGGCGGCACCATAGAGCCGAACTCGTTCTACAAGCACTTCCGCCACATCGTTGAGGGCGCGGTCGGCGCCGAGCGGGCCGGAAGGCACTTCGTCGCGATCACGGACGCCGGCACGTCGCTGGCGTCGCTTGCCGCCGTGGAGGGGTTCCGCCGCGTATTCGAGAACCCGTCGGACCTTGGCGGGCGTTACTCGGTCGGTTCGTTCTTCGGACTCGTGCCTGCCGCGCTTTGCGGCATGGACTGTGGCAAGCTGCTGGACCGCATCTCACAGATGGCTGCTCGCTGCGAGGCCGGCCCCGGCGTCCGGAACAATCCCGGCGGTTGGCTCGGCGCCGCGCTCGGTGCACTAACGCTGGCAGGACGTGACAAGCTGACGCTGACTGCGTCGCCGGAGACCGCCAGTTTCGGCCTCTGGGTCGAGCAGCTCATCGCCGAGAGCACAGGCAAGGACGGCAAAGGCATCGTCCCCGTCGTCAACGAGCCTCTGCTCGAACCCGACGCGTACGGTGACGACCGCTTCTTCGTGCACGTGCGGCTGTCCGGCAGCGACAACGCAACGGCGGACGTGGCGCTCGAGCGCCTGCGCGACGTGGGGCACCCCGTCGTCACGCTGGAGATGGACGACGTGTACGACATAGGCGCGGAGTTCTTCCGCTGGGAGATGGCGACCGCTGTCGCCGGGCACCTGCTGGCGATCCATCCGTTCGACCAGCCGAACGTGCAGCAGGCGAAGGACGTGACGAACCGCGTGCTGGAGACGTACGTGAACGAGGGCGCGCTGCCGGACGCGGAGGAAGGTTCGCTCGTCAACCTGCTCGGCCAGGCGACAGAAGGCGACTACCTCTCCATCATGGCGTACGTGGAGGAGACGGACGGCGTGACGAATGCCGTGAACATGCTCCGCCAGTACGCCATGCGCAGGCACCACATCGCGACAACACTCGGGTACGGCCCGCGCTTCCTTCACTCGACCGGGCAGTTGCACAAGGGCGGCCCGAACTCGGGCCTCTTCCTGCAGATGGCGGGCGACGTGCGGTCAGATATCCCGATCCCCGGGGAGCGCTTCGGCTTCGGTACGCTGGCAGCTGCGCAGGCCATAGGCGACTACGAGGCGCTCAAGGAGACCGGGCGGCGGGTCGTGCGGCTCAACCTCGGCGGGGACGCAGAAGCAGCAGTGCTGCGCCTGCTGGGAAGACTCTGAACCGACGCCCATGACCAGCACGACCATCGTCATCTTCGGCGGCACGGGCGACCTCGCACAGCGCAAGCTCATCCCCGCCCTGTATCGCCTGCGCCGCAAACGCCCGCGCGCCGGCGCGGTGAACATCGTGGGGTTCGCCCGCGCCCAGCATGACGACCACTCCTATCGTGACCTGTTGCACCAGGGTGCACGCGACCTCGGCGGGCTGAAGGCGACACCGGAAGAGTGGGCGGAGTTCGCGCACTGCCTCCACTACGTTTGCGGCGACCTTGGCGACGCGGCCTCGTTCGATCAGCTTGGGCACAAGCTCAAGGAGATCGAAGGAACGTACGGCGCGAACCGCCTGTTCTATTTCGCGATCGCGCCCAACCTCCACCGCGTCGCAGCGGAAGGGCTGAGAGACGCGGGACTGACAACAGAGGACGCCGGCTGGTGCAGGGTCATCATCGAGAAGCCGTTCGGCAAGGACGAGGAGTCGGCGCGAGAACTGAACCGCGCACTGCATGCCGTATTCCGTGAGGACCAGACCTACCGGATCGACCACTACCTTGGGAAAGAGACTGTGCAGAACCTGCTGGTGCTGCGCTTCGGCAACGCCATCTTCGAGCCGCTCTGGAACCGCAACTACGTGGACAACGTGCAGGTGACAGTGTCCGAAGCGGTGGACGTGGAGGGACGCGCGGGCTACTACGATGCCTCCGGCGTTGTGCGCGACATGATCCAGAACCACCTGATGCAGTTGCTCTGCCTCGTGGCGATGGAACCGCCTGAATCGCTCGCCGCCGACTCGGTGCGTGACCGAAAGGTCGCTCTGCTCCGCGCGGTGCGCCGGTGGACGCCGGAGGAGTTCCGCGAACATGCCATCCGGGCCCAGTATGCAGGTTACCGCGACGAACCGGGCGTTGCGCCGGGTTCGGTGACGCCCACCTACGCCGCGCTTCGGCTCTACGTGGACAACTGGCGCTGGCAGGGCGTTCCGTTCTATCTCCGCTCCGGCAAGGCGATGGAATCGAAGGTGTCCGAGATCATCATCCAGTTCAAAAGCCCGCCCCTCTCCATGTTCCAACGTCTCGGAGGGAGCGGGTTCGCGCCGAACATACTCTCGATCTGCGTTCAACCGGACGAGGGGGTCCACCTCCAGATAGACAGCAAAGCGGTGGATGCGGGGTTCATCTCGCATCCCGTCGACCTGAACTTCCACTACAAGGACGAGCTTCGCCTTGGTCAGGAGTTGCCGGAAGCGTACGAGCGACTGCTGGAAGATGCGATGCAGGGGGACGCAGGCCTGTTCATCCGCGCCGACCAGATCGAGGAGGCGTGGAACATCGTCGACCCGCTCCTGAAGTGCTGGGAGTCCCCCGAAGCCAGCGCGCTGGAGACCTATGCACAAGGTACGTGGGGGCCGTCAGGGTCGGCGGGGCTGCTGGGCCAGGACGGCTTTGTCTGGCAGACGCTCTGCGGCGCGCACTAGCCTCGCCGTGTCCCACGCATCCACAGCGACGGCACCACGGCGAGCACGACGAGCACCAACCCCGACCTGAAGAAGAGCCGGAAGACGTCGAACGACGCGTTGGAGATGCCTTCCTCGTACGCCGCGACACGCTCCGAGAACGCCTCCGCGCTCTCACCGGGCAGTTGAATGGGCACCGGCAGGCCGCCGGCGAGCGACTGCAGGTAGTCCACGCCCAGCGCTGACATCGCCGCGAGCCCCGCCGTCATGCCGAACATGCGCGCCGCCGTTATCCACGCCGCAGCAGTCGCCCTGTACGCGCTCTCCGCAGCCTCAACTGCCGCGACGGTGAACGGCGCGATGAGCAGACCGAAACCGAGGCCGCCCACAGCCAGGTGCAGCGAGAGGCTTGGCTCGGCTATCGTCTCGTCCCACGTCGTCAGCAGTGCGAAACAGACCGCCGCGAGCGCGAGGCCAACCAACGCAGGAATGCGGACACCGATGCGGGACGCCGCGTATCCGCCGAGAAGTGCGCCGAACGGTATCGCTCCGGTGAAGCGCATCAGCCGCAGGCCGCCTTCCAGCGGCGGCTCGCCGAGCACGGTGTCTGTCATGAGTGGGACGGTCACGAGGATGAGTACGAGCGCGCCTCCGGCCAGCAGTTGCGCACTCATCGCCGCGGCGAAGCTCCGGGCGCGGAAGAGCGTCGTGCTCACGACCGGGGCCAGCGCCCGGCGCTCCGCGAATGGCAACGCTATCAGCAGCAGCACTCCCACACCGATGAGGATGTAAGGCAATGTCGAACCGCCGCCGAACAGCGAGCGCTGCGCGAGCCCGCCCGTCACCAGCGACAGCCCGCCCGCGAGCAGCACACCGCCGGTCAGGTCCAGGCGTCCGCCCGAGCGGCCCGCTTCCGGCATGCCGAGCAATGCGACTGCCAGCACTCCCACGACAGGCAGGTTGCTCCAGAACACCCAGCGCCACCCGATCCAGTCAACGATCAGCCCGCCGTAGAGCGGACCGAGCACGCCGCCTGCCTCCGCCGCCGCGCCGACGATGCCGAACACGATGGCGCGCCGCGCCGGAGGCAGGCCGTCGCCCGCGAGCGCTATCGCCGCCGGGACGAGAGCACCGCCGCCGACCGCCTGCACGACGCGCGCCGCTATGAGCCAGCCGAGGCTCGGGGCGAGCGCGACGGCGGCGGAGCCCGCACCGAAGAGGAGCATCGCGCCGAAGTAGAGCCGCCTGTAGCCGTACACGTCCCCTGCCCGCCCCAGCAGCGGCATCGCCACCGTGAAACCGAGCAGGTATGCCGTCACGACCCACGCGAGGTCGTTCAGCCGGTCGATACTGACCCCGAGGTCCACCATGACGGCGGGGAGCGCGGTTACGACCGACGTCTGATCGAGCGAAGCGAGGAACACGCCCGCGCAGACGACCGCGAGCGTGGCGTTGGGCGAGAGCCGGAGCGGCGGACGGATGGACGCCGGTGAGGCCATGACCTTGCCTATGCAGGAGGTTCGATGGAGACGGGTCCGTCGAAGCGGGAGAGTTCGAGCACGCGAGCGATGTCGGGTGGGTCGGCATCCACCAATGGGCCGGTCAGCCGTACCTTCCGTACGAGATAGTCGTCACGCCCGGCCCAGACCTCCATGTGCAGCTCCCCGCCCTCCGGAGCGCCGGGCACGAGCCCACGCATCGAAGTCGACGGCGCCGTGCCGGTGAGCTTATGCACGGTTGCGCCATCGATGGAGCCCCCGTCCATGAGCTCGAGTCCGCCCAGCGACGCGAGCGCATCGGCGATGCTGCCATTGATGTTCGCGAAGTTAATGGCGAGCGTTCCGGCCGGGAGCGCCTGCCAGACCATGCTGATGCGGTCGCGCAGGTGCGTCGTATCGCCGTACTGGATGATGTCCAACTCCAGCGTGGCGTCGCCGAAGAGCGCGCTGGTGGCCTTGGCGACGAACTCCGCCTTGTCAGGGAAGAGGCCGTCACCCTCGGCCTCGGTGAGCGTCGAAGAGAAGCCGATATCCGTGCCGCCCTCCTCATGCGTTACCCGGAAGTGGACAGTCGAGAGGTCGCGAAGGGCGCTGGCCGACCGGTCGCGCACGTCCTCCGGAGTGATGGACGGCGTCGGCGTAGGGGTGGGCTCAGAGCCGCAGGAGACAGCGAGCAGCAAGGCGGCCACCGCGAGGATGACCGCCACTGCCCTGCTGTTCGATAGCGCCCGCACTACTCCTCGCTGTTGCCGGACATCGTGGCCTGCGCTCCCTGCAGGAACGGTTGCAGCATGGACGTGAACTCCATCGGGAATATCCACTTGGTGGAAGGACTGCCGCCGATGTCTTTGAGGGTGTCGAAATACTGGAGGCTCATCGTGCGGGGGTCGGCCTGCATCGCAACTTCGTTGATGCGCTGCATGCCCAGGCTGAAGCCTTCCGCTCGCAGGATGGCGGCCTCGCGGTCGCCCTGCGCCTCGAGGATCGCGGCCTGCTTGGCGCCTTCCGCGCGCAGCACGGCGGCCTGCCGCTCACCCTCGGCGCGGTTGATCTCGGCGTCGCGCTCGCCCTCCGCCTCGGTGACGGCGGCGCGCCGCGTGCGCTCGGCGGAGAGCTGGCGGTTCATCGCATCCTGCACGTCGCGCGGCGGTTCGACCTCCTTGATCTCGACGCGCGTGACCTTCACGCCCCAGTTCACCGTGACCTCGTCCAGCTTTACCTGGAGCTGCGAGTTGATGCGCTCGCGCTTGGAGAGCACGTCGTCCAGGTCCATCTCGCCGACGACGGCGCGGAGCGTCGTCATGGAGAGCGCCTGCGCGGCTGCTCCGAAGTCGCTCACGTTCAGGATGGTGTCCTGGGGGCGGTCCTCGATGACGCGCATGTAGACGAAGAAGTCAATGTCTATCGGCGCGTTGTCACGCGTGATGCTCGTCTGCCGCGGGATCGGCACGGGTATCTCCCGCAGGTCCGCGGTGGACGAACCATTGTTGACGAACGGCCAGAGCCACCTGATGCCCGGCCCGCGCGTGCCGGTGTATGAACCGAACGTGAATACCACGAGCCGCTGGTACTGCTTGATAACGTTGATCCCCCAGTTGGCCATGCGCTTACTCCTTCTGCGTTCCTTCCGCTTGTGTTGTCTCCGCCCGTTCCACTTCCAACAGCGCGCCGTGCTCAGAGCGCACGACGATGGGTGCCCCACGCTCGACGTGCGAGCCGTCCAACGCCCGTGCGTTCCACGTCTCGCCCCGTACCCGTACCTTGCCTTCCGGTGAAAGCGCCGCCGATACCATACCAGTCATGCCGATGAGGATGGGTTCCGGCGTGCCCCGTCTGAACTGTTCGCGGCGCGTGCGCCCCACCTCTCGTGAGAAGAGCAGCACGCCGACGCCCATGGTAGCGGCGACGGGAGTGATGGCCCACCAACTCACGCTGATGTCCGGCAGCACTGGCGACGGCGTGCCGAAATGTGAGAAGAGCAGGATGCCGCCGAGCACGATGGCCGCGACGCCCAGTGCCCCGAACACGCCGAACCCGTCGATGTTGAACTCAATGCTGAACAGCACGAACGCCAGCAGGATCAGCGCTACACCCGCCCAGTTGCCCGGCAGGCTTCCCAGCGCCGTGAGCCCGAGCACGAGCGCGACGAGCCCAGCCACTCCCGGGAAGATGAGCCCCGGGTTCCAGAACTCGACGAACAGCCCGAGCCCGCCGAGCGAGATGAGCAGGAAGGCGACGTTCGGGTCGGCGATGTAAGAGAGGATGCGGTCGAACACTCCCATGCGGACGTTCCGCACCGGCGCGTCCGCCGTATGCAGCGTCACGGTACGCTCGCCGTTCGCCGCAACGATGACGACGGTCTGGCCGTCCACCTGCTTCAGCAGGTCGTTCACATTCACGGCGATGACGTCGATGACACCGAGTTCGAGCGCCTCGTCGGCGGTGTACGACTTCGCCTCCAGCACCGTCGCCTCCAGCGGCTCGGACGGCCTGCCGCGCGTCTCCGCGATGGCGCGGATCATGGCGGCGGTGTCCTCGAACACCTTGTCCTTGAGCGTCTCGTCTAGGTCCTCGCCCTGCCCGCTCACCGGGCTCGCCGCGCCGATGTTGGTCCCCGGCGCCATCGCCGCGATGTGCCCGGCAGCCGTGATGAACGTTCCTGCGGAAGCGGCGTGCGCTCCCTGCGGCGAGACGTAGACGATGACCGGCACGGGCGCGGACAGCAGGGACTCCGTGATGTCCCGTGTCGCGCTCAGGAGCCCGCCGGGCGTATCGAGCGTGATAACGACGGCCTCGGCGCCGCTCCGCTCCGCCTCCTCGAGCGCGCGGGTGATATAGCGGTCGGTGATGGGGCTGATGATGCCGTCCACCTCGACGACGTGCGCCTCACGCGGTTGGACCTGGGCCAGCGCCATGCCGACCATACCGGCGCCGATGAACAGTGCACTCATCGCGAGCCATGCGATACGCATCCACGTGAGGGGAGTTGGATGCGAGCGGGAACGGGCTGCAGGCAGAAGCGGCATCGAGGGCCTCCGTCCCCATTGTAAGGGCTTCCACCCTTCCCGTTCTGCCGGTCGGTGTCAGTTCACGTTGAAGTAGAGCGTGTCCGGGTTGTCGACGAGGATCTGCCGCTGGATGGCCGGGTCGTCCGTGAACATGCCGAACATATCGACGAGATGGCCGTCGTTGGGCATGTGGCGCACGTTCGGGTGCGGGAAGTCCGTGCCCCAGAGCACCCGCTCCGGCGCGGCGGCGATGAGGGCCTGCGCGAACGGGACGGCGTCCGTGAAAGGCGGGCCGTCCGTGGAGACCCGCTCGCCGCCGCATATCTTCACCCACGCGTTCGGGCGCTCCATCAACCGCAGCAGTTCCTGGAACGGCGTCTGCTCGAGGCCGTCGCTCGCCTTCACCCGCGCCATGTGGTCGATCACGAACGGTACGGGAAGCCCGAGCAGCAGCGGCGAGAGCTCGACGATGTCCTCGGCTTCCAGGTGGACGACGAGGTGCCAGCCCATCGGCTCGATGCGCTCGGCCATGCGCTTCACGACTTCGGGTTCCGGCACGCTCTCCAGATGACGCACGAAATTGAAGCGTACGGCGCGGATGCCGCCCTCGTGGTAGCGGCGCAGCTCCTCGTCGCTGATGTCCGGCTCCACAATGCTCGTGCCCCGGTACGCGCCGTTCGACCATGCGATGGCGTCGAGGGTGGCGTCCATGTAGGCGCCGTGGCAGCTGGCGTGGACGATCACCGCGCGGGCGATGCCGAGGTGGTCATGGAGCGCCTTCAGCGCCTCCTTCGGAGCGTCAGGCGGCGTGTAAGCCCGGTTCGGATGGTACGGGAACGTATCGCCGGGCCCGAAGACGTGGCAGTGCGCGTCGCACGCGTTCGGAGGGAGTTGCAGGTCCGGCTTCTTGGGGTTGGGGTCGGGGCCGGCGATCAGGCGTATCTCGCGTTCGGTCATCGTGCTGCAGCCTCCACCAGTGCGTCCGTGCCCGTCCATACGTCGGCGGGGATGTAGACCGCGCCTTCCATCAGCTTGCGCGCGGTCCGCAACAGCGCCGCGCGCTCGATGGTGGGCTCTTCCTCAGTTCCCCCGACCTCGACTTCGACGGCGAAATAGCCGGTCGGGTGCTCCAACTCCAGCATCTTGCGGCGTCCCTCGGGCCGCACCGCGTAGTCGTAGGCGGTGGTGCCGGGGAAGACGGCCGCGGTTGCGACCGTCACCGCGGCGAGGACGCCGATGGAGGCGTGCGCCACCTTGGGGATGTAGGAGCGCGTGCAGATGGCGCCGCCGTTGACCGGTGGGGATAGCAGGAACATCTTGGGTACGACGTTGTCCGTCACGTCGCCGAGGTTCATCAGGTGTCCCGCCTGCAGCCGGATGCTCTCGATGCGCTCCTTCAGTTCCGTGTCGGCGTTGAGCTCGTCGCGCGTCTCGTAGCCGGTGCGCCCCAGGTCTTCGGCGCGCATCGCGACGACGGGCATACCGTTGTCCATCAGCGAGCACTCGATGCCGTCGATCACGTCAACGCGGTTCCCCGTGGGGAAGAGTGCGCCGCAGAACGAGCCTGCGGTGTCTTCGACATCGATCATGATTGGCGCTGACGTTCCGGGGACGCCGTCGATGCGGGCGGGGCCCTGGTACTCCACCTGCCCGCCCGGCGTCATGATGCGTGCTATGGCCCTGTCGCCGGAGTTGACCATGTGGATACGCACCTCGGTCTCGCCGTCCGCGGCGGGAACGAGGCCGTGCTCGATCGCGAACGGACCGATGCCCGCGAGCATGTTGCCGCAGTTGGGGCTCACGTCCACGACCGCTTCGTTGACGACGACCTGGGCGAACAGGTAGTCGACGTCGCAGTCCTCCCGGGTCGCGGGGCTGACGATGGCGACCTTGCTGGTGAGCGGGTCCGCGCCGCCGAGGCCGTCGATCTGGCGGTCGTCGGGCGAGCCCATAACCGCGAGCAGCACTTTGTCGCGCGTCTCAGGGTCGCTCGGCAGGTCGGACGCGAGGAAGTACGGCCCCCGCGACGTGCCGCCGCGCATGAATACGCAAGGGATGGAAGTCTGCATCGCTCACATGCCTCCTGTTCCTCTGCCCTGGCAGGCGTAGTTCTTCCCACCCACCCGCCCGAACGCCTGTGGGGGATACCCCCACACCCCCGGCAGAGGAGCTCCACCCCTCTGCACTCCCGTTCAGGGCCAGGCTTCTACCGTCTACTCACGACCTCAGTTTCACCTATCTGCCGAACCAGTTGCACGACTGGTCATATGGACCTACACCCTGCTCTGCAGTTGGTGGTAGCGGAACTTTTCGCGGGCGGCGTCGAGGCGCCCGCCGAGCATGATCTCGTTACGGATGCGCTCCTCGGCCTCGTCGATCTCCTGCGCGGCCTTCAGCACTTCCTGCTCGTGCTCCTGCGCGATGACGAGCACACCGTCGCCGTCGCCGAGCAGCAGGTCGCCGGGCAGCACGCGGACCTCGCCGAGGGACACCGGCTCCTGGTAGGCGTCGGCGCGGACGCGGTCCTTGCCGGTGCGCATGTAGGTGCCGCGGGAGAAGATGGGGTAGTTGAGCTTCAGGGCGCGGTTGGAGTCGCGGCAGACGCCGTGGATCACCGTGCCGCCGAGGTTGTTCCGGTCGGCCATGATGGTGAGGATGTCACCCCAGACCGTGGCGTCGAGCCGCCCGCCGTTGTCGATGACGACCACGCCGCCGGGCGCGACCTCGTCGATGTAGTCGCCGACGCTCTCGCCCTTGTGTCCGGCGGTCATCGGCTCGTTGCGGACGGTGTGGGCGCGCCCGCAGAGTGTGAAGTCACGGTCGACCGGCTTGATGCCGAAGCACTGTCCTATGAGGCCGAGCCTGTCCATCGCATCGCTCACCGGCGTTGTGCCGAGTTTCGCGAACGCCTGCACCACGGGGTCGTTGGGGTCCAGATAGCCTGCCATGTCACCTGCTCTCGTCGTGTGATTACTCTCCACATAGAGGCGGAGGAGCGGTGCTAGGTTCCTACGAGCGGGCGTGCTCCGTCAAGCGCGGAGCGTCGCCAGCGCGCGTTCGGCCAGAGACGCAGCGTCGTGGCTCCATGAGATGCGCTCGTCGCCAGCCTTGAACCACGTCGCCTGCCGCCGGATGAGGCGGTGCGTTGCGGCCTTGACACGCTCCGCCGTCTCGTCGAGCGTCATATTCCCCTGCACGTACGCCACGACATCTCGGTAGCCGACGCTGGAGAACGACGGCAGGTCTGGGCCATAGCCCGCGCTCAGGAGACTCTGCACCTCCTCCGGCCAGCCGCCGCGCAGCATCGCGTCGACGCGGTCGTCGGCGCGTTGCCGCAGCGTGACCCGCTCCGGTGCGATGCCGAGCAGGACGGGACCGAAGTCCGGCGGCGACTTCCGCCGCTGGCGCGAGAACGGTGCGCCGGTCTCGTGCCAGACCTCCAGCGCACGGATCACGCGCCGTACGTTGCGCGGGTCAATCGTCTCAGCGGAGCGGGGGTCGACGGCGCGCAGGCGCTCGTGCAGCGCCTCCGGCCCGTTGCGCCGCGCCTCCTCCTCGAGTTCGGCGCGCAGCTGCCTGTTGGGTGGGACGACGGGCGCATGCCAGCCCTTGGCGAGCCCCCAGACGTACTGCCCGGTGCCGCCCACGACGACGGGCGCGGCGCCCCGCGTTGCGATGTCAGCGATGGCGGCGCGCGCCTCGACGAGGAACCGCGCGAGGTTGTAGCGCTCGTCCGGGGCGGCGACGTCGATGAGGTGGTGCGGGACGGCAGCGAGCTCGGCTGAGGCGGGTTTTCCGGTGCCGACCGACATGCCGCGGTACACCTGTCGGCTGTCCGCGTTCACGATCTCGACGCGCGCCTTGGACGCGAGCGCCAGCGACGCGGCGGTCTTGCCGCTTGCCGTAGGGCCGACGATGAAGAGCACGCGCGGCGGGGCCATGATCAGGCCGAGGCGAACGCCCTGACGATCGCGGCGAAGTCCTCGGCAACGAGGCTCGCTCCGCCGACGAGCGCACCGTCGACGTCCGGCTGGGCGGCGAGCGACTCCACGTTGCCGGGGTTCACGCTGCCGCCGTAGAGCACGGGCAGGGCGTCCGCGGCATCAGCGCCCAGCGAAGCGGCGGCCTCAGAGCGCACGAACGCCGACATCTCCTGCGCCATGTCCGGGGTCGCCGCCCTGCCCGTGCCGATGGCCCATACCGGCTCGTAGGCGATCACGATGTTTCCCGTCTGCTCCTCACTCACGCCCGCGAGCGCCGCGGACACCTGCCGCCGGACGACGGCCTCCGCCCGGTGCGAGTCGCGCTCATCGAGGGTCTCGCCGACGCAGAGGATGGGAGTGAGTCCCGCCGCGAGCACAGCGCCGACCTTCGCGTTCACGAACGCGTCGGTCTCGCCGAAGAGCTGGCGGCGCTCCGAGTGGCCGACGATGACGTACGCGCAGAGGCCGGAGAGCATCCCCAGCGGGACCTCCCCGGTGAACGCACCCTTCGCTTCGGGGTGCGCGTTCTGCGCGCCGACGGCGATGCCCGATCCGGCGAGTGCCCCTGCGACGGCGGGCAGCGCCACGAATGGCGGGCAGACGACGCGCGTCACGCCTCCGATACCGTCGATCTCCTTGACGAGCGCCGCAGCGAGCGCCTCCGCCTCCGCCACGGACGTTGGGTTCATCTTCCAGTTGCCTGCTACGAATGGCGTTCGCACGTTCTCTCCTCGATGCGGGTTGCTCTCGTGCCTATGCGTCGTCCAGCGCAGCGACGCCGGGCAACTCCTTGCCCTCCAGGAACTCCAGCGACGCGCCGCCGCCTGTCGAGACATGCGACATCTGCTCCGCGAGCCCCAGGTGGGCGATCGCTTCCGCCGTCGAGCCGCCGCCGATAACCGAGACGACGCTGCCGGACGCTATGGCTTCGGCCACGACGCGCGTGCCCTCGTGGAACGGCGGCACCTCGAAGACGCCCATCGGTCCGTTCCAGACCACCGAGCCCATAACGGCGAGCCGCTCCGCGTAGGATGCCGCCGTGCGGGGCCCTATGTCGAGAATCATGGCGTTGGCCGGGATGTCGCCGATGCCGACGGCAGACGTTGGCACGTCCGCCTCGATGCGCTCCGCCACGACGACGTCCTCCGGCAGCGTGATGGGCGTCGATGCCGCGGCGGCGCGCTCCATCGTCTCGGCGCAGAAGTCGACGAGGTCCTCTTCCAGCAGCGACGCGCCTATCTCATAGCCCTGCGCCTTGAGGAACGTGCCTGCCATGCCGCCGCCGACGAACAGCCCGTCCGCGTGGCCGATGAGCCGTCCGAGCACCTGCAGTTTGTCACTGACTTTTGCTCCGCCGAGCAAGGCCGCGAGCGGGCGCGCGGGGTTCTCCAGCACGCCGCCGAGGAACGTGATCTCTTTCTCCATGAGCAGGCCCGCCATGGCGGGAAGACGATGGGCGACGCCCTCCGTCGATGCGTGCGCGCGGTGCGCCGTGCCGAACGCGTCGTTCACGTAGCCGTCGGCCAGCGACGCGAGCGCCGCCGCGAACCCGGAGTCGTTCGCCTCCTCACCCGGCCAGAAGCGGATGTTGTCCAGCATCAGCACACCGCCCGCGCCCAGTGCACTCGCGGCGGCTTTCGCCTCGTCGCCGGGAGCGTCGTGCACGTAGCCGACCGGAGCATCGAGCAGATCGCTCAGCCGTTCCACGATGGGGCCGAGCTCAAGCTCAGGCACGCGTTTGCCGTCCGGGCGTCCGAGGTGGGTGCAGAGAATGACCGATGCGCCCTGCCCGCGCAGGTGCTGGATGGTGGGCACCGCCTCGCGGATGCGGACGTCGTCGGAGATGCGCGTCGTGCCCCGCTCGAACGGAACATTGAAGTCAACGCGGACGAGCGCGCGCTTCCCCTTCCAGTCGAAATCGCGGACGGTCCGCTTCATCCCCATGGCTCACCTGCGAGTGCGCTGACGATCTCTCCCCAGCCGTCGATCTGGATCATCGTCAGATCGGTCTGCTCGAGCGCAACGATGCTGGCGCGCATCGCCTTGTCTTGCGCGGTCTGCGTGCGTTCCTGCGCGCCTGACTCTTCCAGCACCGCACGGATGCCCGCGAGGTCCTCCGGCTCCATGACGCGCTTGAAGTAGTAGCCGCCGAGCGCCCGCTTCTGTGCGAGCGTGCCGTGCTGCAGTGCGGCGACCACCGGGTAGAGCTTGCTCTTGTTCAGTGCACGCCCCGTCCCTTCGCCCGCGCTCTCGTTCCAGAAGACGCGCCTTTCGCTTGCGATGAGCGCGGCGACACCCATCTCCACGCCGGCCTCCCGGAATGCCAGCACCGTGGCCTCGTCCGCCCCCGCGGCAACCGCGCCCAGCGCCATGGCCCCGCCCACGAGGGCGCCGTACTTCCCGCGCGCCATGCGCATGTACTGCTGCTCGGTCACGTCCACGCGCTCCTGCAATTGGAGGTCGTGGTACTGCCCCTGGTAGTACTCCAGCGCGGCGGTGTCCAGTTCCGTGAGCGTCGCCGGCAGCCGGGCTGCCGCATCGCCGCTGAGCGTGTCCAGCACCGAGAGGCGCGCGAGCGCGTAGAGGCCGTCGCCTGCGTTGATCGCCTGCGCGGGCCCCCATATCCACCAGACCGCGTCCTGCCCTGCCCGCTGCTGCGCGGCCGTCTGCATATCCTCGTGCACGGCGGCGGACGCGCCCAGCAGTTCGATGGCAGCCGCGCTCGGGGCACTCTGCTCCGGGTCGCCGCCCAGCGACGCCGACGCTTCGAGGCAGAGCGCCCCGAGGGTACGCACAGCATCCATGTTGCGGTCCTCGCCGGCAGCGTCGACCCAGCCCAGTTGGTAGCGCATCATCCGGTAGAGCGGGAGCGTGGGGTCGTTCGGCAGATCGAGACTCGCGCGCAGCGCCCGTTCGACGAGCGGCTGATGCGCGCGCAGGCTGTCCGGTGTCCAGGGTGCGCCAGGCATAGGTGGGCGTCAGCAGGCGGGCGCGTCGGGGCCTGCGACGTCGCAGACCTCCCGCATCTGCTCCAGCGAGATGCCGCCGAGCCGGAGCACCTTCGGCGGATGTTGCGTGGCGTCGACGATGGTGGACGGGACCGGCACCGGGCTCTCGCCCCCGTCCAGGATCATGCTGAGCCGGTTGCCGAGCTGGCGCTGCACCTCCGCGGCGCTCGACGGCTCCGGGCCGTTGTGGCGGTTGGCGCTCGTGCCGGTGATCGGTCTGCCGAGCGCCTGCACGAGCGTCTGGGGGCATGGGTGGTCCGGCAGGCGCACGGCTATCGTGTCGCCGCCGCCTGCGACGAGCGCGGGAATGTTGGGGCTCCGCGGGACGACGAGCGTCAGGCCGCCGGGCCAGAAGCGCTCCGCGAGCGCGTATGCGCTGTCCGGCACCTCGGACGCCACTTCCGGCAGCTGCGACTCCGACGCGATGAGCACCGGCAGTCCCTGGTCCCTGCTGCGGTTCTTGATGACGAACACCATGGAGACCGCGGCGTGGTTGAAGGCCGACGCGCCCAGCCCGTAGACCGTGTCCGTCGGGAACGCAACGACTCCGCCCTCGCGCAGCAGGATGGACGCGACGGAGCGGTTGTTGGGGTTGTCGGGGGCAAGGGGCATCAGGGGACCGTCCTTAGGGGTACGACGGGCACGAGTATAGCACCGGCCGTGTTCACCCCATCCGGGCAGCAGTGATCCAGGGCGAGGCGAATGTTCCGGGGGGAAACGCTGTTCATTTCTGCTCATCGGCTCCGATCCACCTCTGGGTCCGACCCTTTGCATGCACATCCGAACTGCTCATTCCTGCGCATCCGCTGCTCATTCACCATGCAGGACTGCTCATTTCCCTTCAGAACCGCTCACTCGTCCGTGGGGTGGGAGTACGCACGGGTCTCCCGCCTGAGACAGCTTAGGGGGCAGCAGCGCGACCGCGAAAGGGGCGCGTGTCACTGATCGGCGCGTTGACCGGCTGCCGTGCGGCATACTAAATTGCGGTACAGCGCATGGACTCGCCGAACGACAACGCCCCACCGCCGCTCACCGACGGAACGCACCGGGTGTCGACGAGCGGCGACGTTGAAGTTTCCACCTACCTCGGCATCGCCCAGGAGCGTGAGCAAGCGCCCGGCGCGCGCCGCGGCGGCAGCGACCCCGACCCCCTTCGACCTGAAGCCATCGCCGTCATCGACTACGGCTCGCAGTACAGCAGGCTCATCGCGCGGCGGGTCCGCGAGCAGAACGTCTACTGCGAACTGATCTCGCCGACCGCGCCGCGCGCAGCCGTCGACGGGCTCAACCTGAAGGGCATCATCCTCTCGGGCGGCCCGGCGTCCGTCTACGAGGACGGCGCGCCCCTGGCCCAGCCGTGGATATTCGAGAGCGGCGTGCCGGTGCTGGGCATCTGCTACGGGATGCAGCTGATCGCGCACCAGTTGGGAGGGAGCGTCATCCCCGCTACGGAGCGCGAGTACGGCTTCGCCGTCGTGCACAAGAACGACCCAAGCCCGCTCTTCGACGGGCTCGACGGCGAGACCGCAGTCTGGATGAGCCACGGCGACCGCATCGCCACGATGCCCCCCGGTTTCCGCGCGGTCGCCTACACGGAGAACTCGCCCATCGCGGCGATGGCGAACGACGCCGGCATGTACGGCATCCAGTTCCATCCGGAGGTCGCGCACACCCCGCAGGGCGCGGAGATCATCCGCAACTTCGCCTACAAGGTCTGCGGCGCATCCGGCTCGTGGACGCCAGGCAACTTCGTCGCGGAGACGGTCCAGCGCATCCGCGACCAGGTGGGCGACGGGCGCGTCATCTGCGCACTCTCCGGCGGTGTGGACTCCGCAGTCACGGCGCGGCTCGTCCACGAGGCGATCGGCGACCAGCTGACCTGCATCTTCGTCAACAACGGGCTGCTGCGCCGCGAAGAGCCGGAGCGGGTCCGCGCCGTGTTCGAGCGAAACCTCGGCCTCAACCTCGTCTACGTGGACGCCAGCGAGCGATTCCTGACCTCCCTCGCCGGCGTGACCGATCCGGAGCAGAAGCGCAAGACCATCGGCGCGGAGTTCATCAACGTGTTCGAGGAAGAGGCACGCACCATGGGAGCGGTGGACTTCCTCGCGCAGGGCACGCTCTACCCGGACGTCATCGAGAGCGAGACGGCGGAGCACAGCGCTTCTCACAAGATCAAGACGCACCACAACGTCGGCGGGCTGCCGGAGCGGATGCAGTTGGACCTCGTCGAGCCGCTGCGCTACCTGTTCAAGGACGAGGTGCGTCTCGTCGGCGCGGAGCTCGGCCTGCCGCCGGAGATGATCAATCGCCAGCCGTTCCCCGGCCCCGGCCTTGCGATCCGCATCATCGGCGACGTGACGTACGACAAACTGGAGACGCTGCGCGCCGCGGACTGGATCGTGATGGACGAGATCAAGGGCGACGGCCTGTACGACCAACTGTGGCAAAGCTTCGCCGTGCTCACCGACACGCGGACGGTTGGCGTGATGGGCGACCTGCGCACCTACCAGCACGTCGTGGCGTTGCGGGCGGTCACCAGCGAGGACGCCATGACGGCGGACTGGGCGCGCCTGCCCTACGAGACACTCGCGCGCATATCGAACCGCATCGTCAACGAGGTGTCGAGCGTGAACCGGGTCGTCTACGACATCACGAGCAAACCGCCCGGCACCATCGAGTGGGAGTAAGCGGATGGGCGTCGTCAACCTCAGGCGCGCGGTGCGGACGGTGTTCGGCGCGCTGGGTTTCACGTTCATCGTGGGCGGCTTTGCCATGGGAGTCGCCGGTGAATGGGACGTGCCGACGGTCTTCATAGCAGTGGGCGTCGGTGTCGTCTGCATCGTCATCGCCTTCGCCATGTTCCGGCAGCCGAGGGACCGCTCGTGAGGGTGCTGGTCGTCGGGAGTGGCGCGCGCGAGCACGCCATCCTCTGGAAACTCGCCCAGAGCCCGCGCAACCCGGAGCTGTTCGTGGCGCCAGGGAACGCCGGGACCGCTGCCATCGCCACGAACCTGTCCATCGCCGTAACCGACTTCGACGCTCTCGTGGCTGCTGTCCGCGAGCACGGCATCGACGTGACCATCGTCGGGCCGGAGCTGCCGCTCACCGCCGGTATCGTGGACCGCTACCGGCAGGAGGGACTGCGCGTCTTCGGGCCCACTCAGGCCGCTGCCCGTATCGAGGGCAGCAAGTCGTTCGCGCGGGGCATCATGCGCGACGCCGGAGCGCCGACCCCCGCGTTCGAGGTGTTCGACGACGCCAGCGCCGCGCGAGCGTACGTGCGTTCGCAGGGCGCGCCCATCGTGGTGAAGGCGGACGGGCTCGCCGCGGGCAAGGGCGTCGTGGTGGCGCAGAGCGTCGACGAGGCGCTCGCCGCCGTGGACGACACGATGGTGCACCGGACGTTCGGGGCGTCGGGCGAGCGCGTCGTCATCGAACAGTGCCTCGTTGGGCAGGAAGTGAGCGTCTTCTGTTTCACGGACGGCGAGTGCGTGTCGCCGCTCGTGCCCGCGTGCGATTACAAGCGGATATTCGACGGCGACGAGGGCCCGAACACGGGCGGGATGGGCGGATACAGCCCGCCGCCCTGGTGGGACGCCGCGATGGAGCGGCAGATACGCGAAACGTGCATCGAGCCGGTCATACGCGAGATGGCGCGGCAGGGTTCGCCATTCACCGGCGTGCTCTACGGCGGGCTCATGCTCACGGACGACGGCCCGTTCATCATCGAGTTCAACTGCCGCCTGGGCGACCCGGAGGCGCAACTCATCCTCCCCCGTATGGAGAACGATCTGCTGGACGTGGTGGAAGCGGCGCTGGACGGCACTTTGCCTTCGATCGACCTCCGCTGGAGCGGTTGCACGGTCGGCGTTGTTATAGCGCCCGTGGGTTACCCGGGCGTCCATGAGACAGGCGAGGCCATTGGAGGGCTTGCCGCGGCGGAACAAGAAGCGCTCATCTTCCATGCGGGCACTGCCCTTGCCGGAGGCGAGGGTTTCGTCACCAGTGGCTCGCGCACCATGGCAGTCGTAGGACTCGGCGGGACGATGGCCGAAGCCCGCACCCGTGCCTATGCGTCGGCGGACGCGGTAACGTTCGAGGGGAAGCACTACCGCACGGACATCGCCTCGTTCGCGGCGGGGTGAGGTCAGATTCGGCGTGCGCGTGATTGCAAAGAGAACGCTTCGTGACTTCTGGGAGCGGCATCCGGACGCGGAGCGCCCACTCCTCTCGTGGCATAAGGAGGTGGAGGATGAAGATTGGGATACCCCCGCCGGAGTGAAGAACAGATACCCTCATGCAAGCATCCTCAGGAACAACCGGGTTGTCTTCAATATCAAAGGCAACTCGTACCGGCTGGTTGTCGTGGTGGCTTACCAGCGGAAGACTGTGTACATTAGGTTCGTAGGCACACACGCGGAATACGACCGGATAGACGCGACGGAGGTGTAAGGTGGGCGCCTTGACGCCGATACGCACAGAGGCAGACTACGAAGCGGCGCTTGCACGCATCGAACAATTGTGGGATGCCCCGTTGGGCAGCCCCGAAGGCGACGAGTTGGACATCCTCGTGGACCTCGTTGAACTGTACGAATTGAAGTACGTGCCGATGGACTACCCCAGCCCAGCTGCCGCCATCGAATTCCGCTTGGACCAGGAGGGCCTTACACCTGACAACCTCGCTCCGGACGTTGGAACGCCTGCCGAGATCGCTGAAATTCTCGCCGGGAAGCAGGAGATCACACTTGCTGTAGCGCAAGTGCTCCATGATCGGCTTGGTATTCCCTACGACGTGCTACTGCAGGAAAGACGCTCTCCCGCATCCACGGAGCGAAGCCGCACAGTGCGATAGCTCCCCCGTTTGACACACAACCACTCGTTGAGGAGAAGTCCCGTGCCACAAGTCGGCATCATCGTTGGAAGTGCAACCGATCAGCCCGTGATGGAGGACACGCTCAAGACGCTCACGGACCTCGGCGTCGAGGCGGAGCTCATCGTCGCGTCGGCGCATCGGAACCCGAAGAAGGTGCAGGAGTATGTGGAGAATGCTCCTTCGACCGGCGTCGAGGTGTTCGTTGCGGCAGCCGGAGGCGCGGCGGCGCTGCCCGGCGTCGTCGCCTCGCACACGACGCTGCCCGTCATCGGCGTGCCCATCGCGTCGAGCGAACTCGGGGGCGTGGACGCGCTCTACTCCATCGTGCAGATGCCGCCCGGCATACCGGTCGCGACGGTGGCCGTCGGGGCATGGGGCGCTCGCAACGCGGCGCTGCTCGCGGCGGAGGTGCTGGGCATCAAGTATGCTAATATCCGAGATGCGGTGGAGCAGTATCGCGAGCGGCTCCGCCAGCGCTGAACGAGACCCCGCAACGTCCCGCCGAATGATCATCCTCTGCGATTTCGACGACACCGCCGCCGTGCAGAACGTCGGCCAGATGTTGCTGGAGCGCTTCCAGCCGGACGTGTCGCAGCCCGGCGTCGTGCACTGGCGGGAGGTGAGCCAGCGGCGCGCCGACGGCGAGATCTCGCTCGCCGAGTACCAGGAGATCGCGTTCCGCCAGATGACCGCGACCGTCGAAGAGCAGACGGCATACGTGCGCTCGAACGCGGACCTGCGCCCCGGTTTCTCCGAGCTCGCCGCGTACTGCGCGGAGCACGGCATACATCTGGCCGTCGCGAGCCACGGGCTCGACTACTACGTCGAGGCGTTGCTCGACGAAGTCGGCGTGGACGTGGAGTCGCACACCGTGCGGACGCACGGCGCCGACGCCAAGACGTACGAATACCCGTTTGCGGACGAGTCGTGCGCGTGGTGGCCGGGCAACTGCAAGTGCATGGCGCTGGAGCGCTCCCGCAGGGACGGCGAGCACGTCGTCTATGTGGGCGACGGCGTCTCGGACGCCTGCCCCGCAGCACGGGCCGACGTGGTCTTCGCCCGTGAACCGCTGGCAAGCATCTGCCGCGAGCGTGGCATCGCCTACCGGGAACTGCCGGACTTCTTTCCGGTGCTGGAGTATGCGAAAGCGCGCGTGCGGGAGCACGCAGGAATGCGCGTGCAGGCGAAGCCATGATTGACCGCTACGCCCGCGAGGCGATGAAACAGATCTGGTCCGACCAAGGCAAGTACGACCGCTGGCTCGCGGTCGAGGTCGCTGTCTGCGAGGCATGGGCGCGTCTCAGCGTCATCCCGGTGGAGGATATGCAGCGCATCCGCGGGGCGTCGTGGGATGCGGCGAAACTGGACGAAAAGTTCGCGCAGACGAAGCACGACGTGACCGCATTCCTCTACTCGGTGACGGAAGGGCTCGGGCCGGAGGGACGCTGGGTCCACTACGGACTCACTTCCAACGACGTTTGGGACACGGCAACCGGCCTGCAGCTGCGCGACTCCGCCGAGATACTGCTGGCGGACGTGGACGCGCTCATCGACGCGATCGCCGAGCGCGCCATCGAGCACAAGCACACGCTCATCATGGGCCGCACGCACGGCGTGCACGCGGAGCCGACCACGTTCGGGCTGAAGCTCGCGCTCTGGTGGGACGAGATGCGGCGCAATCGCGGACGCCTGGAGCGGGCCGCGCGGGAGGCGTCGGTCGGCAAGATATCGGGCGTCGTGGGCACGCACGCGACCGTTCCGCTGGAAGTGGAGACGTACGCCTGCGAGGCACTCGGCATCCCGTACGCGCCGCTCTCCAACCAGATCGTCCAGCGCGACCGGCACGCCAACTTCATGACGGCGCTCGCGGTCACGGCGGCATCGCTGGAGAAGTTCGCGACCGAGATACGCGGCCTGCAGCGCACCGAAGTGCACGAGGTCGAGGAGCCGTTCGGCGCGGGCCAGACCGGCTCCTCCGCGATGCCACACAAGCGCAACCCGGACCTCTCCGAGCGCGTCTGCGGCCTGGCCCGCCTCATCCGGGGCAACGCCCTGACCGCGCTGGAGAACGTCGCTCTGTGGCACGAGCGCGACATCTCGCACTCGTCGGCGGAGCGGATAATCCTGCCGGACGCCTGCATGGCGCTCGACTACATCCTCGATCTGTTCAGCGGGATCGTGCGCGGGATGAGCGTCTTCCCGGAGCGCATGATGGCGAACATCGAGTCCACGCGCGGGCTGCTCTTCTCGCAGCGCGTGATGCTCGCGCTCATCGAGGTGGGCATGCCCCGGGAGGGCGCCTACCGCATGATGCAGCGCCACGCCGCCGCGACGTGGGACGAGGGTGGAGACTTCCGCGAACTCGTCAAGGGCGACCCCGACGTGCGCGCGCACCTCTCGGAAGGAGCGCTTGCCGAACTCTTCGATTACGGCTACTACACGGCGAACGTCGACGCGCTGTTCGAGCGCGCCGGCCTCGGCGCAACTGCTGATTCCACACGGGAGCGAGACCATGCCACTGCTTGAAACGCCACTTCCCAACCGCCTCTACCGCGGCAAGGTGCGCGACACCTACGACCTCGGCGACGGCCTCTTCCTCATGGTCGCCACCGACCGCATCTCCGCGTTCGACGTCGTGCTGCCCACGGCGATACCGGACAAGGGCCGCGTCCTCTCGCTGATGTCGGAGTTCTGGTTCGAACAGACGCGTCACATCGTGCCGAACCACTTCATCGCACTGGCGGAAGACAAGGACGCGCTGGGCGACCTCGCGGAGCACCCGCTGCTGAAGGACCTCGCGCCGGAGATCGCGCAGCAGGCGATGGTCGTGAAACGCGCCGAGCGCATCGATGCCGAGTGCGTTGTGCGGGCGTACCTCACCGGCTCCGCGCTCGTGGACTACAACGCGACCGGCACCATGTTCGGCGTGCCGATGGCGCCCGGACTCGTGGACGGCAGCAGGCTTCCCGAACTCATGTTCACACCCACGACGAAGGCGGAAGTCGGCCACGACGAGCCGCTCAACGCCCAGGAGATGGCCGACCTTGTGGGCGCGGACATGGCGACGACCCTGCGCGATCTCTCGTTCGCCGTCTTCCAGCACGCGCATGACGTTGCCGCGGAGCGCGGCATCATCATCGCGGACACGAAGTTCGAGTTCGGTATCCGGGACGGCGAAGTGATCCTCATCGACGAAGTGCTCACGCCCGACTCCAGCCGCTTCTGGGACGCGGCGGGCTGGAACCCCGGCAAGTCGCAGCCCAACTATGACAAGCAGTTCGTGCGGGACTGGCTCCTCACGCAGAAAGACTGGGACCGGACACCGCCTGCCCCCCCGCTGCCGGACGACGTCGTGCAGAAGACCACGGAGCGCTACTGGGAGGCATACCGGAAGCTCACGGGCCAGGCGGCCTGACACTCCCAACACCACCATCGAAGGACGGACCCACTTGGCAGAAGAGGACCAGCAGCAATCCGACGCGCAACCTGCCCGTCCCGTGCGGGAAGATGGAGCCTTGACACCCGCACAACTCGAGCGTAGGGCCTCACGACGAACGATAGCGCGGCAGGAGCGCCGCCAGCGTTCTCAGGCGAAGCGCGCCCGCAAGCGCCGCTTCTTCATGGCGGGCGGCCTCCTCATAGCGTTCGCGCTCATCGCGGGACTCGCCCTTCCCTCTTTCGGCATCAATCCCACCCCCGCTGCCCCTGAGCAGAGGGACACGATCGGAACGCGGCTCGCCATCCAGGAAGGAGACCTGCTGGACGCGGGCGAGACGGTCGAGTACCAGACGTCGCCGCCCACCTCGGGGCCCAGTTGGGCGGAGGGCGCGGCATGGGGCGTTCACCAGGAGCAGCAGCCCGACGAAGCCGTGGTCCGCAACCTGTTCAACGGCGGCGTCGCGTTCAACTACCAACTCGCCAGCGACTCCCAGCGCACCGAGTTGGAGGCGTTCGTCGCATCGCTTTCCGGCTACCCGGACTGCTACGTCGTGCAGCCGCACTCCGCGGTCGACGAGGGCGAGATCACGCTCACGGCTTGGGGCTGGACGCACACGGTAAACCCGAGCGATACCGACACCATGCGCAACTTCGTCGAGGACCACCGCGACGAGTCCTGCGGCCCGGAAAGCGGCGCGTGATGCGGTTCACAGCCCGTATCCAGGTGATGCTCAAACCCGCCGTCAACGACCCGCAGGGCAATGCCGTGCTGGGCAGCCTGCACTCGCTGGGGTTCGACGGCGTGCGCGACGTGCGCGTTGGCAAGATGCTGACGTTGGACGTGGAAGCGCAGGACGAATCGGCGGCCCATCGAGACGTGCACGAGATGTGCGACAAGCTCCTCGCGAACCCCGTCATTGAGGCCTACGAGGCAGACATCACACCGGCGTAGGCACGTTCATCGAGGGACCGGACCCAACACAAAAACTGCCCCCCCCCCCCCCCCCC
>DAOUJK010000036.1:0-25365 GCA_034422795.1 Dehalococcoidia bacterium
ATCGAGTCCATGGACGTGAAGGACAAGATCTTCAGGGTGGTGGTGCCGACCGAAGAAGAGATCGAGATGAAGGAGGGGAAGCGCAAGTCCGTCCAGCGCAAGATATTCCCCGGTTACATCCTGATCCTGATGCGGATGGACGACGAGAGCTGGTACGTGGTGCGGAACACGCCTGGCGTAACCGGCTTCGTCTCGTCGGAGGACGAACGGGAGCGCCGTCCGAAGCCGGTCCCGCTGGAGGACCGGGAGGTGGAGCACATCCTGAACCGGATGGAGGAGCCCACCCCTCGCATCAAGGTGGGGCTTGCCCCCGGACAGATGGTGCGCATAACGGGCGGACCGTTCGCCGAGTTCATGGGTTCTGTGGACACGGTGGACGAGGACAAGGGCAAGGTACGGGTACTCGTGTCGTTCTTCGGACGCGAAACGCCCGTTGAGCTGGACTTCCTGCAGGTAGAGAGGGCATAAGTGGCCAAGCGAGTCAAAGCCGTTCTGAAACTACAGCTCCCCGCAGGGAGCGCGACGCCGGCGCCCCCGGTGGGGCCGGCGCTGGGCCAGCACGGCATCAACATCATGGGGTTCGTGAAGGAGTACAACGCCCGCACCGCGAACCAGGCGGGGACGATCATCCCTGCCGAGATAACGGTGTTCGAGGACGCCTCGTTCACGTTCGTCACGAAGACGCCCCCTGCATCGGAACTCATCCGCAAGGCCATGGGTGTCGAGAAGGGCTCCAGCAACCCGCGCCATGAGCGCGCCGGCTCGCTCCCACGCTCCGCCCTCCAGGAGATAGCGGCAACGAAGCAGAAGGACTTGAACGCGTCCAGCATAGACGCGGCCATGAAGATCATCGAAGGTACGGCCCGCAGCATGGGCGTAGCGGTAGAGGGAGAGTAGGCATGGTGAAGCACGGCAAGCGCTACCGGGCCGCGGCGGATACGATAGACCGGCAGCAGCGCTACACGCCGACAGCGGCGCTCGGCATGCTCCGGCAGACCGCAACGAGCAAGTTCGACGAGACAGTGGAGTTGCACCTGCGGACCAATGCAGACCCACGTCACGCCGATCAGCAGCTGCGGGGCGTTGCCTCGCTCCCGCACGGCCTCGGCAAGCCTGTGCGTGTCGCCGTGTTCGTCTCCGGCGAACGGGCTCTCGAGGCGCAGGAAGCCGGGGCGGAAGTGGTCGGCGCGGACGATCTCATCGAGCGCATCGAGGGCGGCTTCCTCGATTTCGACGTGGCCATCGCCACGCCGGAGATGATGGGGAAGATAGGACGCCTCGGCAGGGTGCTCGGCCGCCGGGGCCTGATGCCGAACCCGCGCACGAACACCGTCGTGCAGCCGCAGGACATACCCGACGCGGTACGCGAGGCGAAGAAAGGCCGGGTGGAGCTGCGGATGGACCGCACAGCCATCATCCACTCGCCGGTGGGGAAGACGAGCTTCCAGGACGACCAGCTGCTCGAGAACGTGGCGTCCGTCATGGACACGGTGAACCGTCTGCGCCCGACAGCGGTGAAGGGACAGTTCATCAAGACCGCGCACCTCACGACCACGATGGGCCCCAGCGTTCCCCTGGACGTGGGCTCGACGATGGCGATGCGGGTCGAGTAGACTGGTTACGACAAGCGAATAGCCGGAGCCGAAGACCGTGGGTCCCCCATCGGGGGTTAAGCCGGAAGGGCCCACCGAGGCGCGTCCGAGACAGCTCTCACAACGCCGTGAGGAGCGCAGGGCCCGCGTCTTCGGAAGCGGGTCTTTTCTTTATGTGAGAGGTGAACAGTGCCAACGGAAGCGAAACGGGAAGCAGTGACAGACCTGGCGGAGCGCCTGGGCAAGGCCGCGATCGTCATCGCCACGGACTTCTCAGGGCTCAAGGTCAACCAGATGACCGAACTGCGGCATCGCCTGCGGGAGCAGGGTGTCGAGTATCGGGTCGTCAAGAACCGGATAGCGTCCATCGCGGCGGGCGAGTCGGGAGTGGAGGCGTTCCGGGAGATCCTGGAAGGTTCCACCGGGGTGGTGCTGGGCTACGACGACCCTGTCGCCGCAGCGAAGGCCGTGAGCGACTTCGTGCGGCAGACACGTGCGGAACTCAAGGTGCGCAAAGGCGTGATGGACGGCGCGCTGCTCAGCGAGGCACAGGTCGTCGCGCTGGCCGCGCTGCCGGGCAAGGACGAACTGGTCGCGAGGTTGCTCGGGCAGATGAACGCGCCCATCAGCGGCCTGGTGAACGTACTGAGCGGCCCCGTACGGGGGCTCGGCATCGTGCTGCAGCGCCGGGCGGAGCAACTGGGCGCCGCAGGATAAGGACCAACGAACGCAACGGAACAGGAGGACCACGTGGCAACCAAGGAAGAACTCATCGAGTCGATCAAGTCTCTCTCCGTGCTGGAGCTCTCCGAGCTGGTGAAAGCGCTGGAAGAGGAGTTCGGCGTGAGCGCGTCCGCGCCGGTAGCGGTGGCAGCCGCCCCTGCCGCGGCAGGAGACGGCGCAGCCGAAGCCGCTGAGGAGCAGTTCGAGTTCACGGTCACGCTCACGGACGTGGGCGCGAACAAGATCAACGTCATCAAGACGGTGCGCGAGCTGACGAACCTGGGCCTGCGCGAGGCGAAGGAGCTCGTGGAGAGCGCGCCCGTTGCGGTGCGGGAGAGCATCAGCAAGGACGAGGCCGACGACACGAAGAAGAAGCTGGAGGAGTCCGGCGCGACGGTTACGGTCGGGTAGCGTAAGCCGCCGCATTCCTCCATTCCCACCGGCATGCGCTGCCCGCGCACCCTGGACCCCTGCGGTGCGGGAATGACGAGCCTTGCCGTGCACGGGTTATACAGAGGTCTCATCACAGGAGGAGGACTGCCGTGTCGTCGTTCGGGCAGGTGATCAAGGACGCGCTGAACAGGAACGAGGAGTACATGCTGGCTGCGGTGGAGGGCCTTTCCGCCGAGGAGTTGCACCAGCGCCCGGCGCCCGAGTCCAACCCCATCGGCTGGCTGATGTGGCACCTGTCGCGGGTGCAGGACTTCGCGGTGTCCAGCATGAGCGAGCAGGAGACGGTCTGGGTGCGCGACGGCTGGCACCAGCGCTTCGGCATGGCGCCGGACCCGTCCTACCGGGGCAACGGCGACACCAACGAGCAGGTGGACGCGTTCGCCTCGCCTCCGGCGGAGACGCTGCTGGACTACTACAAGGCCGTACGCGCCAACACGGACGCCTTCCTCGACTCACTGACCGAGGCCGACCTCGGGCGCATGGTGCCGCCCGTGCGGGGTACGGAGCTCGTGCCGCTGCGCGAGCGGCTGCCGGCCATCATCGTCGAGTCCATCCACCACGGCGGACAGGTCTGCTATGCGCGGGGCGCGCTCCAAGGGCGGGGCTGGCTGAACAGGTAGCGCACCCGCGGACGCCCGTCAGGGAATGCACCGCACAGCCGGACGCCTCCCGAGAGATGTTTCGACTTCGCCTCCGGCTCCGCTCAACATGACATCCCTCCTCTCTCTCCCCTTCCCCGTGTGCCCTCTCGGGCACGCTGGATTCCCGCCTTCGCGGGAATGACGAGGGAATCAGCCGCTCCACGATTCGTAGTGCGTGACCTCGGAGACAGGTCTGCGCCGCGCGCCGCCGAAACGTTCTCCTTCCGCCGGGTAGCCCATCGCGATCATGCAGGCGGTGGCGTAGTCGTCCGGTATGCCGAGCAGGGCCTTCACCTCCCCTTCCCGCCTCATGTGGAACGTTGTGATGACGGTGCCGATGCCCAGGGCAGCAGCGGCGAGCATAAGGTTCTGCGCCGCCGGGTAGATGGACGACCCGGTCTGGAAAGAGGGCGCGCGCCCTCCCCCCGCGGCGATGCAGGGGAAGACGAGCACGGGCGTCTCGGCCATGTGATCCGCGAGGTACTCGGCAGAGCGGTAGACGGCATTGCGCGGACGCGACGGGTCGGAGGCGTACATCGAAATCCACCCCTCGTGGTACCACTCCGCGATGCGCTCCTTCTTCGCCGGACCGGTCACGACGACGAAGGCCCACGGCTGCCGGTTACCGCCGGACGGAGCGTGCGTCGCGGCCTCGATGATGCGCTCGATGACATCTCGCGATACAGGGTCGGGCCTGAAGCGGCGTATCGCCCGCTGGGAGTAGATAGTTTCGAAGAGTCCCGGTTCCGGCATGCAATCCTCCTTGGCGCTAAGCGTTGCGTAACGACGGTAGCCACGTCCTGGTTCACCCCCATCCTGATATTCCCCCATCAAGGGGGAAGGAACCTGACAGGCCCAGCTCTCGACAGACTTACCAGCGCTCCATGCCCGGCCCGCCCTTGAACGGGCCCACGATGTTGGACGTTATCCAACCGCCGTAGTAACCGCCCGGCTGCGGGGCCACTCGCTCCTCGCCGACGTAGCAGGCGTCCGCGCGCCCCGCATGGAAGGCGAACCACCCGGCTATCGCCTCGTAGCCCTCGAAAGGCGCCGGGTAGCACCACGAGGCGGCCTGGGACTCGCGTCCGCGTACGCTGAGCGTCCAGTAGGAGGCTGCGCCCTTCCATTCGCAGAGCGTCGTGTAACTCATCGGCTGGAGGAACGCCCGCTTCACGTCTTCCGGCGGGAAGTAGTAGACCGGCGCACCCGATGTCTCACAGACGCGCATGCCGCGCGTGGTCTCCGCGACAGTGACGCCCGCGAACTCGACACGCAGGAGTTTCGGTTCAGGTTCGATGCGAGGCGGACGCGGGTAGTCCCACACGGACTCCTGGCCGGGGCCGGGAGTCTCGACGTTCGCCGGACGTTCGCGCCGGAACGCGCGCCAGTAGGCGACCTCTTCTTCCAACGTTGGTTCCGCCATCGTGTGACACCAGCCCGTAGCGCGTTCGCGATCTTCTCACGGATGATACCTGCGATGAGCGACGTGTACGCAACGACGACCAGCGATCGGATACTGCAAGAGCCGCGGCGCCGCCCCGTGTTGATCCGCGACATGCCCGACGAGCAGCGGCCCCGGGAGCGCCTGCGCAACGCCGGGCCAGCCGCGTTGGGCGACGCGGAGTTAATCGCAATCCTGTTACGTACAGGCACGAGGGCAGAAAGCGCCATTGCACTGGCGAACCGCCTGCTGGCTGAAGCGGGGGGCCTGGAGCGCCTCGCACGGGTATCGCACGGCGAGTTGTGCGCGTTCCACGGCTTCGGCGAGGCGAAGGCCGCGCACCTGCTGGCCGCGTTGGAGCTGGGCAGACGTATCGCCGCGCTGAAGGACGAAGAAGGTCCGCCCGTGCTCCAGACATCGGTGGACGTCGCGAGGATGATGAAGCCGCTCATGGAGTTCCTGCCGCAGGAGCAGTTGCGCGTGTTGTCGCTCAATTCCCGGAACCAGTTGCTGGCCATGTCCACGGTATTCGTGGGGACGGTGAACAGCGTGAGCGTGCGCCCGGTGGAGGTGTTCCGGCAGGCGGTGCAGGTAAACGCACCCAGCGTCGTGATGGTGCATAACCACCCGTCCGGAGACCCCGCCCCGAGCGCAGCGGACGTGGCGCTGACGAAGGAGATAGCCGCAGTCGGCAAGACGCTGGACATCAAGCTGGCGGACCACGTTGTCGTGGGCAGAAAAGGCTACGTCAGCATGCACGACAGGGAGATCATCAAGTAGCGCAGCACGCGAAGGGAGTTCTCGTCAGGCGAAGGCGAGAAGGAGAGTTAGCGTATCCTAGAGCACGACGGCGCAGCCGGTGACGGCGCGCCCGAAAGGAGAGAGGCGAATGGCTGAAGTTTCCCAACACGAGCCCGGGATGTTCAACTGGGTGGACCTGATGACCACCGACGTGGAGAGCGCAAGGGCGTTCTACTCCCAGATCCTCGGCTGCGAGACCATCGACAACCCGGTAAGCGACGACTTCGTCTACACCCTCTTCAGCCGGAACGGCAAGAATATCGCCGGGATGTCGCCGATGATGCCGGACATGCTGGAGCAGGGGGTGCCTCCCCACTGGAACTCCTACGTTGCGGTTGCGAACGTGGAGGAAGCGGGAGCAAAGGCGGCCAGCCTGGGCGGGACAGTCATCATGCCGCCGATGGACGTGATGGAGTTTGGGCGAATGACCAGCATCATCGACCCGACCGGCGCCGTCCTGAACCTGTGGGAGGCGAAGACGCACATAGGCGTGGAGCTGATCGGGGAGGCGGGCGCGTTCTGCTGGGCCGAGCTCTACACCCACGACACCGGGGCAGCGAGCAGGTTCTACACCAGTCTCTTCGGGTGGGAGGCGCAGGAAGTGCCGGGCGCGGGCGGCGTGCCGTACAACCTGTTCACGAGCGGCGGAGCGCCCGCGGCAGGGATGCTCGCCATCCAGCCGATATGGGGCGAGGTGCCCCCGAACTGGACGGTCTACTTCGCGGTGGAGGACCTGGACGCCGCGCTGGAGCAGGTGCAGGCGATGGGCGGCAGCATGCAGGTGCAGCCCATGACCATACCGAACATCGGACGGATCAGCCTCATCACCGACCCGCAGCACGTCTACGTGATGCTCATGGAGTTGGAGCAAACGGCCTGATCCGCGTCCAGAGGTGAGGTAAGCGCAGCGCGATGGAACATGGGACCGAGCTGTTCGACGACATCGTCTTCATCCTTGTAGCAGCGGGGGCTGGCGGACTCGGCGCACGCCTGCTCCGTCTGCCCCCGATCATCGGGTACCTCGTTGCGGGCGCCATAGTAGGGCCGCACGCGCTTGCGCTGGTGACGCAACTGGATGACGTGCAGACGCTCGCCGAGTTCGGTGTCATCCTGCTGCTCTTCGCCGTGGGGGTGGAGATATCGCTGAGCGATCTACGAAGCCTCGGCTGGCGGGTGCTGGTCGCCAGCACGGGACAGATCACGCTGACTATAGCCGTAGGCTACGGCATCGGAACGGCGCTCGGCTGGGACGCGCAAGCGTCGCTCACCGCAGGTCTGGCGCTCTCACTCAGCAGCACCATGGTTGCGCTCAAGACGCTGAACGACCGGGGCGAACTGGGTACGCTGCACGGGCGTCTGGCTGCGGGGATGCTGCTGGTGCAGGACCTTGCGTTCGTGCCTATGATGGCCGTGATCGCGGCGCTGGGAGGAGAAGGCGAATCGCTGGCCGTGGAGCTGGCTATCAGCGCCGTGAAGGCGGCGGTCATCCTTGCGGGAGTGTGGTTCGTCGGTTCGCTCGGCCTCCCCTGGCTGCTCAAACGCGTGGCGCTGGTGGGAGCGCGGGAGTCGTTCGTCGTCACGGTGATGGCAGCCGCGCTTGGCGCAGCGGCGCTCACGTCCTGGGCCGGGCTGTCCGCGCCGCTCGGGGCGTTCCTGGCGGGGCTCGTGTTGAGCGAGTCGGACTGGGCAGGACGCCGGGCATTGTCCGAAGTCATACCCGTCCGCGACGTCTTCGCAGCCCTGTTCTTCGTATCGCTGGGCATGTTGACCGACATCGGGTTCCTCACCTCTCACCTGGGCGAGGTGGCGCTCTTCATCGGAGCGTCGATCGTGGTCAAGTTCTTCCTCGTCAGTACGCTCGTGCGCGTGCTGGGCTACCTGCCGGACACCGCAGCTCGTACCGGGTTTCTGATGATCCAGATAGGCGAGTTCAGCTTCATCGTCGCAGGCACGGCAGTTGCACTGGGGGTCGCGGGGGACGAGGTGCTGCCGCTCATTATCACAGCAGCAGTGGTCACGATGGGCATCACGCCGGGGTTCGTGGCTGCGGCGTCAAAGGCGCTGACATCCCTCCGGACGCGCTCCACTTTCTTCGAGCGGCATCTCACGGGCGCCGCCGGGGCGGAATCGGCATTGGAGCGCGGGCCCGCATTGCGGGGACATGTCGTGATCGCAGGTTACGGGCGCGTCGGGGCGCTCATCGTGCAGGAAGTCAGCCGCCTCGGGCTGCCCTACGTAGCGATCGAGTCCGACCCTGCAATCATCGCGGGCGAGATGGCGAACAACGACTCCTCATTCATCTACGGGGACGCCACGAACGACGCGGTGCTGACAGCGGCGAGCGTGC
Organism: Dehalococcoidia bacterium; assembly: GCA_034422795.1. Classification (GTDB taxonomy): domain Bacteria; phylum Chloroflexota; class Dehalococcoidia; order Lucifugimonadales; family Australimonadaceae; genus Bin16. The sequence goes on from DAOUJK010000036.1 coordinate 7,999, forward strand.
AGCACGCGCGGCTGTTCGTGGCGGCACTCCCGGAGCACGTGTCGGCGCTGGTTGCGGTCCAGCAGGCACGACGGCTCAATCCGGACATCCGCATCGTCAGCCGTGCCGGACGCCAGGAGGAAGTGCGCGCGTTGGAGGGCGTCGGCGCGGACGCGGTCGTCTGGCCGGAACTCGAAGCGGCGCTGGAGATGGCGCGCGTCTCCCTGTTGGACGTCGGCGTGGCGAAGCCGGTGGTGGAGGAGCTCGTCGAAGAGGCCCGCGCCGAGCTGGGGGAGTGGACCTCGGAGGAGGCCTCTTACGATACCTAGGGCTCGTCCCGGTAGCCAGCCATCTGGGAGGTCGCCCCGCGCTTGGCCAACTCCTCCTCGAAGTGCGCCCGGATGGCCGGGTCCTCCTCCGCGAACTGTATCTGCGGCCCGCCCGTGTTCTTGTAGCGGGCGCCGACGTACCCGGCGTAGCGGGGGTTCCCGTAACGCAGGACGAGGTAGCGGATGGGCTCCGCGCTGCAGTTGAAGTGCTGGTGGTAGCCGGTGCCGGGCGACATGAGCGTGCCGGCCTTGTAATCGAGTTGCTCCCACTCGGTCCCCGGTGAGGGATAGACGCCTTCCGGCCATTGCAGGTCGTACCCCTCCCCGCTCAGGAAGAGGTATGCGACATCGGAGACCAGCCCCGCGCGCTTGCGGTTCGCCTCGCCGGTATGCGCTTTCTTGTAGGTCCCCGCGGGGAACTCGGAGAGGTGGCAGATGAAGTGGCCGTTGGCCATGTTTATCATCATGTTCTCGCCAGGGCCCCGGGCGGTCCACCGGTCCAACACGACGTTGTGCACGTTGGGGATGAAATTCGTCTCCATGAACCGGTCCTCGATCTTGGACGACTTGCCGCTGAAGTACAACTCGTCGGTGGGGTCGAACCGGTCGGGGAAGGTCATGGGGCAGTCGAAGATGAACTCCGGGCTGCCATAGAGGTTGAACGCGGTGGGCGCGTTGGTGGCGCCGTACAGGCGAACGGCCTCCTCGCCGCTGGCGTTGTAGAGCTCGTGCCAGGCGTTGAGCGGGATGGAGAAGACGCTCCCTTCCTGCCACTCGAACGTGTGCCGGGGCTGGCCCTCGTACCAGACGGCGGTAGCGCCGCGCCCCTTCAGCACGAAGAATATCTCTTCGTACATGTGACGCTCCACGTTGAACGTCCCGCCCGGCGGTATCTCGCAGACGAACCGGAGCGTCCCCTGGTTGTTCACGAGCGCCCCGTCGAGCGGGTCAGCGGTGAGGTCGAGTAACGCGGCTTTCGTACCGGTGCGCCCCCACGGCTCGACGCCGATGGTGTGGATGTCCTCCACAAGCTGTTGGGTGTGCACCTGCAGGCCTTCGTCCGTCACCCACTTCTCATACGGCGTGAGTTTCCAAGGCTCGTAGCGTTCGGTGAAAGAGACCATGCCGCGCCTCCTGTGTCTCGTCCAACTGGCCGCAGTATACGCCTGCGTCTACCGGTGCGCGCGGCGCAAACGTGAAGGTGCTACGCTATCGCCGTCAGAAGCAGCGTTGACGGGTATCCCAGGGAGAAGTCAGGGCAAGGAGGCCAACATGGTGCAGCAAGCGGAGAAGTTGCAGATCAAGACGACGGGCATAGACCACGTCGTGCTTTGGGTAAACGACCTTCCCCGCGCCAGGCGCTTCTACATGGACGTGCTCGGCATGAGCGTCGGACACGAGAACGATTGGCAGTGCTTCCTCCGGTGCGGCGAGCACGACCAGGTGGCGTTGTTCGACGCGACGCGCATCGATGGTGCGTCCAGCGGGCGCGAACTGAACCACATGGCGCTGCGCATGGAACCCGCGAGCTACGAGGAGACGAAGGCGCGGATCGAAGCGGAGGGCATCGAAGTGCGGGGCCGCACCGGCGACCCGACGTGCATCTACTTCAACGACCCCGAAGGCCACACGCTCCAACTGCTCTACAAGGGACACGACGACTGATGGCGGGCGCAAAGGAGGCCGCGCGAGCCGCCGTCGACGCGTCCCGCGACGAGTTGACCGCACTGAGCCGACGCATCCACTCGAACCCGGAACTCGGATACGAGGAAGAGCAGGCGTCCGCTTGGCTTGAGGAGACGCTGGACGCCGCGGGGTTCACCGTCGAGGCCGGGATCTGCGGTCTGCCGACGGCCTTCCGCGCGACGAAGGGCTCCGGGCCGCTGCACATAGTGGTCTGCGCGGAGTACGACGCGCTTCCCGGCATCGGCCACGCTTGCGGGCACAACATCATCGCAGCGAGCGCCGCCGGTGCAGGTATCGGCGCGGGCGCGGTTGCCGACGACGCAGGGCTGACCATCACGGTGATGGGCACGCCCGCCGAGGAGGTGCTGCGCTCCGGCGGGAAGATACGCCTGCTGGAAGGAGGCGCCTTCGAGGACGCTCACGCCGCGATGATGACGCACCCGGCGCCGTGGGACGTCGCGCTCTGGCCCATCGTTGCGGCGTCGTTCTTCGAGGTGCACTACGAAGGGAAAGCGGCGCACGCGTCCGGCTTCCCGGAGCAGGGAGTCAACGCCGCCGACGCGTTGACCATCGCGCAGGGGGCGATCGGGCTGCTGCGGCAGCACATCCGCTCGACGGACCGGGTACACGGGATCGTGACGCACGGCGGCGACGCGTTCAACATCATCCCGGCGCACGCCTCCGCGGACTACGCCGTGCGCGCCATCACGCTGGACGACCTGACTGAGGTCTACGAGAAAGTCATGCGGTGCTTCGAAGCGGGCGCGCTGGCCACCGGCTCCCGGCTGAGCGTCATCGGCGGCGACAGGCCGTTCGCACACCTCGAACACGACCTGGAGATGGTGGCCGCGTACCAGCGGAACGCGGAGCGCCTCGGGCGGCGGTTCCCCGCGCCCGGCGAGCAGAGCCCGGCTACGCCCGTCTCGACCGACATGGGCAACGTGTCGCTCGCCCTGCCGTCCATCCATCCAGCGATAGGGATCGACTCGCTGCCGGCGGTGAACCACCAGCCGGAGTTCGCCGCCGCCTGCGCCACGCCCGCCGCCGACCAAGCACTGTACGACGGCGCCGTCGCAATGGCGTGGACGATGTTGGACATGGCCGAGACGCCGTCGCTGCGGGAGCGTCTGCTGGCGAAGTAGCCCGCGACACCAACGGAGTTAACAAGAGAGCGGGAGCACGTAGCCCCCGCTCTCTTGCGCTTGCTTGCAGGTGTGGATCAGAAAGCAACCACGACTATCAGGACCAGTACCACCGTGATGATGATGCCCGCGGTCACGGTGCCTTTGACGGTGTCGAGTGGGTTCTTCATGGTGACGCTCCTTTCTCGTTCGTGGCCTACTGCCAGAGGATAGTCAGGTGCACCGCAGCCACCATGAAGAAGAGCATGGGAATGGAGAGCATGGTGTTCGTGCGGGAAGCCAAAAGAGCGGTTCGCGCCCACTTCGGCTGTTCAGCGGGAGCAGGTGTTCCGTTCTCCAGCGTGTCCTTCACGGCAGCGATGATCTTCTGCTGGTTCGGCCAGATGATCATCCAGACGTTGTACGCCATGATGATGCCGAGCGTGCCACCGATGAGAATCGACTTACCACGGTCACTCAGCAGATAGGCGCCGTCAAGGTTGAGGTTCCCCACCCCCGCCTCTGCGCTGATGATGAAGAGGAGGCCAAAGAGCAACGTCGACAACGAAGCCCAGCGGAAGACGTTCAGCGAGAACGGCAGGATGGTCGTCTGGTAGTGCGGCCTGGCCTCTGCCGGCATGCGTGGGAGAGCGATCGCCTGCACGAAGTTGTAGAAGTACAGCAGGCCAATCCAGAGTATGCCGCTGAAGATATGCCCGTAACGCACGAGGTCTAGGTAAATCTGTTCTGCGTCTGACATCGGTTGCTCCTTTCCCGGCAGTTGTGTGGCGAGATTACTCCACAACGGTAATCTTGCCAACCATCCCTGAGCCTTCGTGTCCGGCCACCGTGCACACGAGCCTGTACGTTCCGGCTTCGTTGAACGTGAAGGTCTCCACCTGCGGCTCTTCGTTCTTCGGCACGACCCAGTTGATACCCAACTCCTTCACGGTAAAGGTATGCGGTTCGTCCTCGGATATCAAGCGGAATTCCACCGTCTCACCGACCTTGAACTCGAAGGACCGGGGTTCGTAGATGTAGTTCCGCATGTTGACGTCCAGTACGCCGTCGGTCGGTATGGCGGGCGTCGGAGTGGGTCCAGAGGGCCCGCACCCGGCAAGGACGCTCAGCGCGAGAACGATCACCGCGAGGTAGCAGGCAAGGGTGGAGCTTGTCTTCACAGGTCTATTCTACAGCGACGTCATCGCCTCACGCGCCTGCTCCGCAGCAAACGCAACATCTTCGGATGTGTGCGCGAGGGAGACGAATGCCGCCTCGAACTGCGACGGAGCAAGGTAGACTCCGCGTCCCAGCAGGCTGTGGAAGAACGCAGCGTACCGGCCCGTGTCCGAGGAAGCGGCTTGATCCCACGTCGTTACCGGCGACTCGGTAAAGAATGCGGTGAGGGCAGAGCCGACACGGTTCACCGTAACCGCCACGCGGGCGGCGTCCGCCGCAGTGCGCAGCCCAGCCTCGGCCTCGGCGCCAAGCGCCTCCAGCGTGTCGTAGACGCCCGGCCGCGCCAACTCCTGCAGGCAAGCGATACCCGCTGCCGTGGCGAGGGGATTGCCGGAGAGCGTTCCTGCCTGGTACGCGGGGCCGAGCGGCGCGGCCATCTGCATCACATCTGCGCGCCCGCCGTAGGCGCCTACGGGCAGGCCCCCGCCGATGATCTTGCCAAGGCACGTAAGATCCGGCCTGACGCGATAGCGTTCCTGCGCTCCGCCGTATGCCACACGGAATCCGGTGATAACCTCATCGAAGATGAGCAGCGCACCGTTGTCGTCGCATAGCCTGCGCAGGCCAGTCAGGAAGCCGTCTGCGGGAGAAACAACGCCCATGTTACCCGCGACCGGTTCGACGATGACCGCGGCAACCTGGTTCACGTTCGCATCGAAGAGCGCTTCCACTGAGGCGAGATCGTTATATTCGGCAACGAGCGTCTCTGCTGCATAGCTGACGGGCACGCCCGCGCTGGTCGGAACGCCGTAGGTCGCCGCCCCCGAGCCCGCTTTCACGAGCAGTCCGTCGGCGTGGCCGTGGTAATTGCCGTTGAACTTGAGCAGCTTGCTGCGGCCCGTATAAGCGCGGGCAATGCGGATGGCGCTCATAGCGGCCTCGGTGCCGGAACTCACGAGGCGAAGCATCTCGATCGACGGCATGGCGCGCGTGACGAGTTCTGCGAGTTCCAACTCCCGCTCCGTCGGCGCACCGAAACTCGTGCCGTCCGCCGCAGCGCGCTGCACGGCCTCGACTACTGCCGGATGGGCATGGCCGAGGACCAACGGCCCCCACGAGCCGACGAAGTCCACGTACTCATTACCGTCGGCGTCCCGGATGCGCGCGCCGCTGCCACTTACGATGAACGGGGGCGTACCGCCGACCGCTCCGAACGAGCGGACGGGGCTGTTGACACCACCGGGAATAAGCCTGCGAGCGCGGGCGAAGAGCCGTTCCGAGTTATCGAGCCGCATACTACAGTCGTCCTGTGATGAGGTATTCGTCGCAGTGTCGTTGGATCGAACCGTCCACGGATCTACTCCAACCTGCCGGTCGATAAGGTCTGGCCGGGAAAAAGCGTGAGTCCTGCGAGCGCGAAGTCACTGTCGAAAGAGAATACCGTTGAAAGTGATACAGCCTCCATAGCCACGATAGATGCTGCGTCGACGTAAGAGAGATGAGGCCCGATGGGGGAACGAAGGACCTGCTCGGTACGCTGGTGTTCTTCTAGCGTCTGGAACCGCACGTTGAAGTCGGCAAGAAGACCAAGCCAGTCCCGAGCAGCCTGAAAGCCCAGGCGCTGCCAGGTGAGATGATGGGTTTCCGCGACGACGAGGTTGCTGGTCACGAGAATGGCGTTCCTTCTCGCCAACTCCATAAATCCCGTAACCGCACGCTGATGCCATTGATCGCTTGGGTCGAGCCTCGCGTAGAAAGCAGACGTATCGACGAACAGGAACCTGTCGGCCCGGGTAGTCACTGGGCCCTCTGCTGCTCTTCCGATGACGTCCGATAGGGCTTGGGGTCCTCTGCCGCATACGCCTGATAGGGCAAGGGCGTGCGCTCCTGGTACGGTTGAACGTGCTCCGGGGCAGCAAGATACTCGTCATGGCGGGCTGCGATGTCACCTATCCCACTGCCCTCACCCGCCACGTAATGCAGCAAAGCAGCGTTCGGGCTGAACGTTTTCATTTGATTGGTATACGAGTTCTGATACCAGGCAAGGAGCTCGTGGTAACGGTGCGGGAGTTCCTGCCTCTTGGGGAACGATTTGCCGCCCAACCTGTCCGGGTGGCACGGGTCACCCTCCCGGTACAGCGCGTTGAGGGGGCCTCGTTTGGTAATCATGCGGTTCCTGCCGGGGCTCACTGGCTTCGTTGCGACGCAGTGCTGCGCTATGTGGGTCACGACACCCGGCGGAACGCTTCCGAACTCATGCCGAACCCTCTCCCGTATCTCGCTACCGGTGAAACCGTCCCGAGTGGGGTTTTCGGACGTGAGCAGCGCAAGGGCAATCCAAACCTGGTCTGCGACCTTGACGTTGATGTCATGTAGAGCAGTCATCCCGATCCTCGCTCAAGTAACTAACATACATAGATGTTATAACATTGCTATCCTGACCCGCAAGGCCAGCGGATCGCTCAATGTCGATCGGTATTCGGAGTAGTTGGCGATCAGCGCCCACCGCTCGCGGTAGACGGAGAGCCGGTCGCTCAGTGGTTCCTCTGACGGAGCGTCAAGGTGGAGCACCCATTCGGGTTCACCGGGTGCGCCCGTCGCGAAGCGCTCGAACACAGTGGAGGGCAACAGCCACGCCTCCGGCCCTGGAGCGACACACAGGATGAACAGATGCGGGCGAGGGCGGAACCGCCTCATCAGGAAAGAGTGGTTCTCTTCCTCCGAAACAGGCTCTGTGACGACAACCTCCACGTACTGCCCGTCGCCCGTCCTGACGGCGAGGTCCACGTCTGCGGAGCCACCCACGGGCTCGAATACGGCGGCGTGCCGTTCTACGAGATTGTCCACAACGTGCTGCTTGGCGCTGGTGCCGGTCATGGGTCAGGAGTTGCCCTGCAGGAGCCGTGCGGCGTCTTTTGCGAAGTACGTCATGACGATGTCGGCCCCGGCGCGCTTGATGCTCGTGAGCATCTCCAGCACGGCAGAGCGCTCGTCCAGCCAGCCGTTGGCCGCCGCGGCCTTGAGCATCGCGTACTCGCCGGAGACGTTGTAAGCCGCGATAGGGAGGTCGAACGCTTCCCTGGCACGAGCAATCACGTCCAAGTATGCGAGCGCCGGTTTCACCATGAGGATATCGGCCCCCTCGTCTGCGTCCTGCCGCAGTTCACGCATCGCTTCCCGCGCGTTGGCGCCGTCCATCTGGTATGCCTTGCGGTCGCCGGACTGCGGCGTGGACTCGGCGGCGACCCGGAACGGCCCGTAGAAGGCGGACGCCATCTTGGATGCATACGCCATCACCGGCACGTCCGCATGCCCTGCATCATCGAGCGCGGCACGGATCGCTCCCACCTGCCCGTCCATCATCGCCGACGGCGCGACGATGTCCGCCCCGGCATCGGCCTGCGAGACCGCCGTGCGAGCGAGCAGTTCGAGCGTCGCGTCGTTGTCGACCGTGCCGTCGTCGAGCAGCACGCCGCAGTGGCCGTGGTCCGTGTACTCGCAGAGACACACGTCCGTGATGACGACCACGTTGGGAAGGGCCCGCTTCAAGGCCGTCGCCGCTTCCTGGATGATGCCGTCCGGGTCGTAGGCGCCGGAGCCGAGTCCATCCTTGCCCGGCGGCAAGCCGAACAGCAGCACCGCGCGGATGCCGAGTTCCTCCGCCTCCGCGGTTTCCCGGATCAAGTTGTCTATGGAGAGTTGCGCCTGACCGGGCATGGGGCCGATGGGTACCCGAACGTCCTGTCCGTGCGTCACGAACACGGGATAGACAAAATCGGCAGGGCGCAGCGACGTCTCACGCACCAGCTCCCGGAGTGCGGGCGTGCGCCGCAGCCTGCGCGGACGAACCGTGGGGAATGCAGCACTCCCGGCAGGGGCTGACCGTCTTTCCAGCAGTTCACTCATCGCCCAGGACCTCCAGCACCGCGTCTGCTACGCCGCGCACGGTATGCTCTGCAGCCTCTCTGTCCACACGCACCCCAATCTCGGATGCGGTCCTGCTGGTCACCGGCCCGATGGACACCACCTTGCTCTCGTTTATGAGCGCTGGTCCTTCGAGCAGGCTCACGAGGTTCCGCACCGTCGAGGAGCTTGTGAACGTAACCGCGTCTATCGTACCAGAGGCGAGCGTCTCCCTCGCGACCACTGACGCATCCTCGGGTAGCGCGGTGTGGTAGGCGCTGATCTCCGTGACGAGCGCCCCCATCTCCCGAAGGCCGTCGGGCAGCGTGGGTGGCGCAATATCCGCCCGCGGCAGCAGGATGCGTGAGCCCCGGATGTCCAGGGATGCGAAGGAGTTGGCGACCGAACGCGTTGTGTACGCGGCGGGCATCAGGTCTGCGATGATGCCGTGGTCCAGGAGGGCCGCCGCCGTGGCCGGCCCGATGGCCGCCACCTTGGTCTGCGAGAACGCCCTGGCATCTCTTCCTGCCGCATCCAAGCGGCCGAACACCGCGTCTACCCCGTTCGTGCTCGTCAGGATGACCCAGTCGAAACTGCTGAGGTCCGCCAGCGCGGCGTCCAGCGTCGACGTATCGGAGAGCGGCTTCACCGCTATCGTCGGCAGTTCCACTGCTTCAGCCCCCTGCACGCTCAAAAGAGCGCTGAGCGTGCCCGCCTGGGTACGGGAGCGTGTAACGAGCACGCGCTTGCCGAATAGCGGAGTACGGTCGAACCAGCGCAGAGCGGGACGCAGTGCGGCGGTCCCGCCGATAACCGTGACGACCGGGGAAGTGATCCCCGCGGCCTTCCCCTTCTCCACGACGTCTGCGAGCGTACCACTGACGGTGCGCTGGTTCGGGAGCGTGCCCCACTGGGTCACCATGGCGGGTGTATCCGGTGAGCGCCCCTCCGCGAGCAGTGCCTGGATGATGGCAGGGAGACTCTGCCACCCCATCAGCACCACGAGCGTTCCACCCACATGAGCAAGCGCCTTCCAGTCCACCTGAAGGTCCGGTTTGGCGGGGTCTTCCGAACCGGTAACGACCGTGAACGCCGCTGCGATGTCCCGGTGCGTCACCGGCACACCCGCGTAAGCAGGCACCGCGATGGCTGACGTAACGCCGGGGACCACCTCGAACGGTACGCCCGCCTCCGCGAGGGCCATCGCTTCCTCACCGCCACGTCCGAATACGAACGGGTCGCCGCCTTTCAACCGGACGACGGTCTTGCCCTCTCGCGCATGCGCTGCGAGCTGCTCGTTGATGAAGGCCTGGAACTCACCCGGGGTATCGGGCTCCTTGCCAACGTAGATGGGCTCGGCATCCGGCGCAAGCGCGAGCAACGCGGATGAGACGAGCCGGTCGTACACTACCACGTCAGCCTTCCGCAGGAGTTCTGCACCCCTGACCGTGATGAGGCCGGGGTCTCCGGGGCCAGCGCCAACGAGGTGGACCATGCCGCTCACCGTCATGGTCCCGTCCCTTGCAGCAGAGCCGCCGCCCCCTGGTCCAAGAAGGCATGGTAAGCGGCTCTCCCCAAGAGTTCAGGCTCGGACGCGCTGCCCGTCACCTCCACGCGATAGCTCGTGGATCCGTCCGGTGGCGTGACCGTCGCGAACAGCCGCATTCGATCGCCCTGCACCTCAGCGAACGCCCCCAATGGCAAACGGCAGCCACTACCTGCCGCGCGGAGCAGGGCGCGCTCTGCCTCGACCGCGGCCTCAGTCGGGTCATGCACGAGTTGCCGCAGGAGCGCGAGCACTTCACGGTCCTCGGCGCGCACTTCCGCGGCAAGAGCTGCCTGTCCGGGGGCGGGCGTGCAGACGTGTGGAGAGAGCCGTTCCGCTATGCGGTCCGTCATGCCCAAGCGCTCCACACCCGCCGCCGCCACGATAACGCCGTCGTAGTCCGGCCCCTCCGACTTTCGGATACGCGTTTCCACGTTGCCGCGGATGGGGAGTAACGAGATGTCCTTCCTCCCATGAGCGATCTGTGCGGCGCGACGGGGGCTGCTCGTGCCGATACGCGCCCCTTCCGGCAGATCAAGCAAGCCTACGTTCCAGCGGTCTACCAGGACGTCGCGAGAGTCCTCCCGTTCCAGCACCGGAACGGCGATCAATCCTTCCGGCTGGGTCGTGGGCAGGTCCTTGAGGCTGTGGACGGCCACGTCTATGCGTCCATCGAGCAGTGTCCTCTCAAGGGCGGAGGTGAACGCACCGAGCCCCAGCGACTCGATGGCGCTATCAGGCTGTTGGTCGCCTGCCGACGCAATCGTCTCGATCCGGATATCCACATCAGGCGAGACAGCCGCGAGCGCATCGGCAACTACGTGTGTCTGTGCAAGCGCCAGTCTGCTCCCGCGTGTCCCGATGGTGATGGTGCGCGGCATGGCTGGGATGTGCTACTCGTCCAGCCCGAAGAGCCTGCGAGCGGACTGCGTTACGGACTCATCGTTGCGGTCGCGCAGATGTGCTGTCGGTTGGTGCAGGAGCTTGTTCACCAGCGCCTTGGTCATCTGCTCGATGCGGCGAGCGTCTTCCTCCGACAGTCCATCCATGCGTCCCACGGCCCGGGCAACTTCGGCTGCGCGTATCTGCTCAGCCTCGTGGCGTATCGCCGCGATGGTCGGGGTGACGCCACGTGCTTTCCACCACTGCCGGAACTTCGCCGTCTCTTCCGCGACGATGGCCTCCACATGACGCGCCTCGGCCTCGCGCTGCTGCCGGTTGGCCTCGGCCAGGGACTCGACGTCGTCCAGCGTGTAGACGTAAACGCCAGGTGCTGTCGAGGCTGCGGGGTCGACATCACGCGGGACGGCCATGTCCATGACGACGAGCGGGTCCCCATCCCGCCCGGTTGCTGCTTCCTCGATGAGCGACGCAGACAGAATGAAGTCCGGCGCAGCAGTGGCAGTCACGGTCAGGTCGGCCTGCGCGAGCAACGAGGCGAGGTTGTCCAGAGACGCAACCTCCGCATCCAGTTCGTGCGCGAGTTCGGCCGCGTTCGCGGGAGTCCGGTTGGCGATGACGATGCTCGCCGCTCCGGCGTCCCGCAGAGCAAGACCGGCGAGGCGCGAGGCTTCCCCTACGCCGATGATGAGGACGCGCTTGCCTTCCAGCGTCCCGATAGCCCGGCGCGCCAGCGCAACGCATGCACGGCTCAGCGAGAGCGCGTTACGCCCGATGGCCGTCTCCGTGCGGGCCCGCTTGCCCGTACGCAGCGCGCTGTGGAAGAGATGCGCCATCGCTCCGCCGGAGACACTCTGATGCCTCGCGGCGCTGAACGCATCCCGCACCTGTCCTAGCACTTCCGACTCGCCGAGGATCTGGGAGTCCAGTCCGGATGCGACGCGGAAGAGATGCGCTACCGCCTCGGTCTGCTCCAGCGTATACAGATGATTGCGGACCCCTTCGACCTCCAGATCGAACTGCTCCTCGATGAACCGCTCGATAGCATGCCGCCCGCGTTCCAGGGAAGGCGCAAGCGTGTATATCTCGGTCCGGTTGCAGGTGCCGACTATAACGCCGTGCTCCACGTGGCGCCGGAGCGTTTCGAGCGCTATGGGCAGCGTCTCGCTCGTGATGCTCAGCCGCTCCCGGGTCTCCAGGGGCGCAGTGTGATGGCTCAAGCCGGTCATAACGATGCGCATCCCCTACGCCTCCGCACCCGAGAGAAGGGCCGCGCGCAGCCGTTGCCTGGCCTCGTCGCTCTTTCCGGCTCGGACCAGTTCGAGAAACTGTTCGTCCATCGCGTCCTGCCAGGCCTCGGGCCGCACGCTTCTGTCCTGTGCCTTCAACTCCGCGCGAACGTCAGCGAGCGCTTCAGCAGCGTCCGACCATTCTATGCACCGGCAGAACGTGTCGTGGTCGTAGTGCGGAGGGTTCTGTGTTCCGCCGATCAACTCCCGTATCTTCCGTGCCAGCGCAGGGCTCGCGCCACCCGTGGAGACGGCAACAGTGACGGGCCCGCGTTGAACTATGGCCGGGGCGATGAACCCGCACAGGTCCGGTACGTCCACCACGTTCAGCAACGTCTTCTCCCGCTCAGCCTCCGCACCGACGCTGTGATGCACTTCAGTATCATCTGTCGCGGCGATGGCCAGCCACGCCCCGGCCAGGTCGCCCGACGCGTACGCGCGGCGTATCCAGCGTACGCGGCCGTCAGAGGCAAGGCGCTCCAGCTCCGGGGTAGCGTCCGGGCTGACGAGCGTAACGTTCGCGCCAGAGGCGAGGAGCTGCGCCGTCTTGCGTTCGGCTACCTCACCACCGCCGACAACGACGGCACGCCGTCCCGCGATGTTCAGATAAGCAGGGTAGTACTGCGTCAATCAGCGCCTCTGCGAATCGTTCTCAGTGCATTAGCGTACAGCACCGGACTTCTGCACGCACGGGTTCATCATGCACGCCTGCCCAATCGTCTGCCTGTTTGACGCGCCCGCGTTTGTGCTCTATACATGCGCTGCACGCGGGAAGCGTCCCTTGGGAGTAGTACATTGGTGGTTTCTGGACGCGACTTGGACATAGGCGGGGCGCGGGAAGTTGCCGGGAGGCTGCTCGACAACCTTGGCAAAGTGATCCTTGGCAAGGGAGCCGAGGAGCAGTTGGCCGTGATGACGCTGATGTGTCGTGGCCACCTGCTCATCGAAGACGTGCCGGGGGTGGGCAAGACCATGCTTGCGCGCAGCATCGCGAGATCGATCGGCGGCAGTTTCCGCCGTATCCAGTTCACACCCGACCTGCTCCCCGCCGACATCACCGGCGTCTCCGTGTTCAACCAGAAGAACGGCGAGTTTGAGTACCGCGAAGGGCCAATCTCTGCACAGGTGGTCCTCGCGGACGAGATTAACCGAGCGTCCCCCAAGACGCAGGCAGCGCTCCTGGAAGCGATGGAAGAGCGTCAAGTGACCGTGGACGGCGTAGCGCATCCGATGCCGGAGCCATTCATCGTCATGGCAACGCAGAACCCCATTGAGTACGAGGGTACGTTCCCACTGCCGGAAACCGAACTTGACAGGTTCCTCGTCCGCCTGCACCTCGGCTACCCGGACACCGAAGATGAGATCCGCGTGCTGGAAGCGCAGCAATACGCCCATCCGGTGGAACAGTTGGAGGCGGTGGTCGACGGGGACGACCTGCTAGCTCTCCAGAAGGCCGTGCGCACCATCCACGTCTCGGAGGAAGTGAAGGAGTACATCGTTGCGATAGCGAATGCGACTCGGAACCACGGGAGCCTCTACCTGGGAGCATCGCCACGCGGCTCGCTCGCCCTCTTCCGGCTCTCGCAGGCCAAATCGCTGTTGGAGGAGCGAGACTACGCGCTTCCAGACGACGTGAAAGCGCTGGCATATTCCGCGCTCGGACATCGCATCATCCTCAGCTCAGCGGCACGCATCCAGGGCACGACCGCTGCGGATGCGATCGCTGAAGTGCTGGAGCAGACGCCGGTAGCGGGCGCCCTGCCCGGCGCCTAACGCTCCGGACCACGGTTGTGCGCTGGAGATGCGGACAATGAACGTGCGTGCGGTCTGGATCGGCGTAGCAGTGCTCCTGCTGATCCTGGCGCTGTCCACCGGAGGCGCGCTCTACTATCGTCTGTTCCTGGGCCTTCTCGCCGTGCCGGCGCTCGGATTCCTTGCCAGTGTGCTATCGGCACGCCGTATCGAGGGCGGCGTGCAGCGGCTCACGGCCTACCTGCAGGTTGGGGACGATCTGGAGGAACGCATCGTCCTCCAGAACACCCATTGGTGGCCGAAACTGCTGCTGGAGGTGCAGCACGACACGCAGCCGTTCGGACGGGCGGGACGCATCGCAACGCTCTGGCCGTACGCCTCGGCCGTTTGGACAACGTCCAGCCACTGCGAACGTCGGGGCATCTACCGGTTCGGCGAACTGGAGATAACGAGCCGTGATCCGTTCGGCCTCTTCAGCAGGACGATGCGCCTGGGCAGCCCCCAGAGCGCGCTCATCTACCCTGCAACCGTTGACCTCTCCGGCTTCTTCGTGCTCTCCGGCAGAGGCTGGACGGAAGGGATCGTCCAGGGTCGCACATTCACCCCCAGCGCCATCGCCTCCGGCGTGCGCGAGTACACCTCTCACGACGCCGTGAGCAGGGTGCACTGGCCTGCTACCGCCCATGCCGGGAGGCTTATGGTGAAGGAATTCGATCGGGAACCGTCCGGCCCTGCCGATGCCATCTGGGTCGTGCTCGACCTCGACGAGCGTGTGCAGGCAGGGGAAGGCACCGAGAGCACGGTGGAGTACGGCGTGACAACCGCCGCTTCCGTCGCCAAGCGCTTCCTGGACTCGGGACGCAACGTGGGGGCAGTCTTCTCCGGTCGGGAGCAACTCATTATCCCAGCGGCGTCCGGTATCACGCAGTTGGGGCGCATCTTTCAAGCGCTCGCTCTGATCGAGCCCGGCAACGCAGGGGGCGTGCAAGAGACGTCCGATGCGGTCAAGAACGAGTTGAGCACGGGCGCGAGCATCGTGCTTATCACCGCTGCCCCTCCCACCGCCGTCTCTTCTGCCGTGGAGATGCTGCGCGCTACCGGCGCGGCAGTCGTACCTGTGTTGATAGATGCGCCCAGCTTCACGAGCGGGCGCAGCGCTGCGAGCGGGTTCGAAGCCTACATCATCCGCATGGGAGATGAGATCGGCAGGTGGCTGGACTACCGCGCTGCGCCACCAGGCCTTGCGATACCTGCACACGAGCTTGAGGGAGCGGCTCGATGAGCGTGTTCCCCACAAGCATGCGCTACGCCGGGACCGTCAACGCCGTATCCCTCTGGGAACGGTTCATCGGAGGCATCGGGCTCACCCTCGCGCTCGTCGGGCTCGTCCTACTCTCCGTCGTCATGCCGCTGAGGGAAGGGAACTGGGTGCCGGGTATGCCGTCGCCCCTCCTGATCGCGGTGCTGGGGGGTGTGGCCGGATGGGCAGTCCACCAGCGGGAATGGACGGTCCGCCGAACGATCGTTGGCGCCGTCACCATTGGCTTGCTGCTGGCGGCGTACGCTGGAACGGCCACGGCACAGGGGTTCCCAATCACTGTCCGCACAGTCAACGCAGCCAGGGACATCGTGCAGTGGATGGCCGCCATCCCAACGGAGGAGACGCAGGCCGGGTTGATCGAGTTCGCAATGTTCCTCACCTTGTCAGTCTGGCTGCTGTGCCTCTTCGGCGTCTGGCTGGCGCTCCGCAACGCCCACGGATGGACTACGGTGCTGTTCGGCGGAGTGATGCTCGCCTTCGCCCTCTCCAACCTCCCCGGTGGTCTGGGCTGGCGCCTCGGCATCTTCATGGCGTCGGCTGTCATGCTCCTCATACATCTCAACGCGGTCCGTCGCATAGAGGAATGGCGGGAGAGACACGCCGTATTCGACGCGCGAACAGTGCTCGCGCAGTCCGGCATAGTACTCGCCGTTGGACTGCTGGTCACGGCGGTCGTCGCAGCGCTTCCGACGCCCCCGGTCGCACCGCTCGGGGCCGTCTCCCGAGCGCTCGACGATACGACGCACCAGATAGGCGCACACTTCAGTCGGATGTTCAGCGCCTTGCCGTCGCGCAAGGAATACAAGACGTTGACGTTCAACGAGCCGACCCTATTCCAGGGGAACCCGGAGCTCACCGACACGTTGCTCTTCACCGTGCGAGGCCCCAGGACGTACTGGCGCGCCCGCTCCTACGCCGTCTATACCGGCAGCGGGTGGGAGACCGGGGAGGACCCTGAGTACATCCCGTTCGAGGATACCGACCTGCCGGATGACCTTCGCCGTGTGCCCCAGACGAACCATTTCCGCGTCACCGCTGCGACCGACACGCTGTTCACGGGCGGGTTGCCCGGGGCGTTCGACGAGCCCGCCGAGGCTTTGACAACCGCAACCTCCGCCCCCGGCGCCGTCCAGGTGCGCTTCTCCACGGGGCGGGAGTACTTCCCCACTCGAGTCAACCTCAGCTACGTGAGCACCGGCCTCGAATCCGTGGCCCTTCCGCAGGACCTTCGCCGCGCGGGTGAGGAGTACCCGGAGTGGACGCAAGTCTACCTGCAACTGCCGGAGACGCTGCCTGAGCGCGTGCGCACGCTGGCACAGGCCCTCACTGCCGAAGCGGAGACTCCCTACGACAAAGCGTTGAATATCCGCAACTTCCTCATCTCCATCCCCTACAACCTGGACATCGAGGCCCCCCCTGAAGAAGCGGACGGAGTGGACCACTTCCTCTTCGAGTCTCAGCAGGGCTACTGTGATTACTACGCCTCTGCCGCAACGGTGCTGCTGCGTGCCGCGGGCATCCCCAGCCGCTACGTGCTCGGCTATGCGCCCGGGCGCTTCAATACGGCGTGGGGCGTCTACGAAGTGTTGGAGCTCAACTATCACGCCTGGGTGGAGGCGTACTTCCCCAGCTACGGCTGGATACGCTTCGAGCCCACTCCTCCTGACGCCATCGAGTTCGGCGGTGAAGGCCTCGACTTCTCACCTCTCCCCGAGGAAGAGCTCGACCTGGGAGAGCTGGGCGAGATCCTGGAAGATGAGGAAGAGGACACGTTCGACGTGGACTTCACGCCGCAGACCGAGCTCCCTGGCTGGCTCGTTGCGCTGCTCGCCATCATGGGGGCGGTGGCGGTCGCCGCGCCGGTGTTCTTCTGGCGGGAGTGGTGGTGGAAACTGGGCTCGTTGCCGCGCTCGGACGAGCTGTTCGCAAAGATGTGCCGACTCGGCGGAGCGCTCGGATTGAGGAAACGGCCGGAGCAGACACCGCTGGAATACGCGCGCATGCTTTCGTCGGTCATGCCGGAGCAACAGCCACAGATATCCCGGATCGTGCGCGCGTATGTGCTCGGGCGCTACGCGCCCCGCGCAGTGCCGCTCAACGACCTGCGCCAAGCCGAATGGTCATGGAGCAGCCTGCGCTGGGCCATGATCAAGCGCTTCTTCCGCGTGCGCCCCGCCTAGGTCTTCGCCGTCTCTCCCACGTACCAGGACTCGACGGCGTAGCGGATGTCGTCCTCCGCGCCGCTGATGCCGGCCTCCAGCGGGATGAACTTGATCCGCGGCACCTTGTCCCTGCCGAGCGCCATGTGCTCCGTCGGAACGTTGATGGTCTCCGCCGCTTCCCTGCTGCGGAACACGTTCAT
>DAOUJK010000037.1:0-39338 GCA_034422795.1 Dehalococcoidia bacterium
GCTCAGCACCCTGCGGCCGCCCGGCGTGTGCATGCGCGCCATGAACCCGTGACGCCGCTGGCGGCGCCGCTTCTTCGGTTGCCATGTACGCTTGGGCACGTCTCTGCGCTCTCCGAGGTTTGGGCTGAATGCCCGAACAGAAAGTATATCCGCGCACCCTCCGAGTGTCAAAGATAGCAGAGGCTGTCGCCTTTGCTTATCATGCGTGCGTTATCACCACGCGGAGGGACTGTCATGACGACCGTAGACCCCGATGCCGATATCCTGCGAGCGGCGGAGCCCGACCCCGACACGCTTGAACAGCTGGTGCTGGAAGACCCGTACCGCGCCTGGCTGGCGCGGGAGGGCGTGAAGGTCATCGACGAGTATGCGTTCGAGGACCTTGCGAAGGTCGAACTCGGGCCGTGGGAGCGGAAGGGCGGCATGGGCGCGGCGCTCAATATCCCGTACCCGGTGCTCATCAACGACGCCCAGCTCGTCGAGATCAGGCCGGGCGCCTCGTCGGAGCCGGAGCACCACCTCTACGAGGAGATCGTCTACATCGTCAGCGGACGCGGCGCGACGAGCGTGTGGGTCGGTGACGGCCCGAAGCGGACATTCGAGTGGAAGCAGGGCAGCCTGTTCGCCATCCCGCTGAACGCCTGGTACCAGATATTCAACGGCAGCGGCACGGAGCCCGCGCGCTACCTCTCCGTCACCACTGCGCCGCCCACCATGCGTCTGTTCAAGGACGACGAGTTCATCTTCAACAACGACTTCGTCTTCTCCAGGCGGTTCAAGGGCGAGGACGACTTCTTCAGCGGCAACGGCACGCTCTACAAGGGGCGTGTCTGGGACGCCAGTTTCATCCCGAACGTGCCGGACATGCCGCTCTACTCGTGGGTGGAGCGGGGCGCGGGCGGCATCAACGCCTTGTTCGAGATGGCCGGCAACGCCATGAAGGGCCACGTCTCGGAGTTCCCGGTGGGGACATACAAGAAGGGGCACCGGCACGGGCCGGGCGCGCACCTGCTCATCCTCAGCGGCGACGCGGGCTACTCGCTCCTCTGGCACGAGGAGGACATGTCCGACATGGTGAAGGCGGACTGGCAGTACGGCTCGATGGTCGTGGTGCCGAGCGACGCCTGCTACCACCAGCACTTCAACACCGGCACGCGGCGGGCACGCTACATGGCGCTCGGCTACGGCTCCGGCGGCACCGCGGCGGGGCTGCACACCCCGTTCGCAGGCTCCGGCCTGGGCGACGTGAGCCAGAAGCAGGGCGGCATGCAGGTGGAGTACGAGGACGAGAACCCGCTGGTGCTCGACCTGTTCGAGGAGGAGTGCCTGAAGCGCGGAGCGAGGCCGGACATGCGGCGCTACTTCCCCGGCAGGACCGAGTTCAAGGCGCAACTGCCGGAGTAAGCGCGACGGAAGCCGAATGACGGGACGCAGGACAGGCGGGCGAGCAGATCGCCTGTCCTCTGCCCGCTACTGGGAGAGTTCGTCCAGCGGGGGCTCCGGCATCCCCTTGCTCCAGGTGGGGTCGCGGAGTTCGAGCCGGTTGCCCGTGGGGTCGAAGAAGTAGAGCTCGCGTCCGGTGAAGTGGCCCTGCGCCCGGTAGACGAGACTGTCCACCTTCACACCCTTCTCGCGGAAGAGTTTGCACGCCTGCTCCAGCACCTCCGGCGTGACGGTGAAGGAGTGATGCACGCCCGGCGGGGAGCCGTTCACCGGCGTCTTCTGCTCGCAGAGCAGGATGTTGGTGTCGCCAGTGCTGAAGCACGACATCGTATCGTTGCCGAGCCGCCCCTTGTGCTCGAGGCCGAGCAGCCCACCGTAGAACTCCTCCGATTCATCCAGATTGTTCACGGGGATCGACCAGTGAGTCATACCCTGCACGCCCAGTCCTGCCATCGCTCTCCTCCTCTTGCCGTTGTAGTGCGTCGTCAAGGCGGACGGAATCACCCCCATCCTATCCTTTCCCGTCCAGGGGGAAGGGATCAGGCGCGGTAGTCGCCGTGTGTGCCGCCGGTCTTCTCAACGAGGCGGACGCTCTCGATGGTCATCCCACGGTCAACGGCCTTGCACATGTCGTAGACCGTGAGCGCTGCGACAGAGACGGCGGTGAGCGCCTCCATCTCCACGCCGGTCTTGGCCGTTGTGCGGGCCTGCGCCGTGATGCGGACACGGCCCACGTCCGCGCCCGGCTCTGCCTCGAAGTCGACCGATACGTGGCTGAGCGGGACCTGGTGGGCGAGCGGGATGAGCTCCCACGTGTGCTTCGCGGCGTTGATGCCCGCGATGCGCGCCACGGTGAAGACGTCGCCCTTCTCCGCGTGGCCCTCCACGATGAGCGACAGCGTTGCAGGCAGCATAGCAACCGCTCCAGCCGCAACGGCGGTTCGGACGGAGTCCGGCTTGTCGCCCACGTCCACCATTCGGGCGTTGCCGTGGGGGTCGATGTGGGTGAGCCCGGCCGTCCCCTGCTGCCCCCCATGGGGTACCCTCACCCCAGCCCTCTCCCCTTGTAGGGAGAGGGGGCCAGACACCCCCTGCTCCGCCTCCTCCCGGGCGCCTCCTCCGTTCGCGGCGACCTGCATCGCTTGGACTGCGAGGCGGTCGGCCTCCTCGTTCTGCGGGTGTCCGGCGTGGCCGCGCACCCACCGGAAGTCGACGTTGCGCTTCGCTGCGGCGAGGTCCAACTGCTCCCAGAGGTCGCGGTTCACGTTGCGCTTCCAGCCCTTCGTCATCGTCTTGACGAGGTACTCGCTGTCCGAGTGGATGACGGCGGTTGCGCCGGGCGGCGCGGCCTCCAGTCCCCTGATGGCGGCGGTGATCTCCATGCGGTTGTTGGTCGTGGAGCGCTCGCCGCCGGAGAGGTGGGTCGTCTCGCCGTCGTGCTCGATTATGGCGGCCCAGCCGCCGGGGCCGGGGTTGCCCGAGCAGGAGCCGTCCGTGTAGATGTCGAACGTGGAAGGCATCCGTGTCAGCCGCCTATCTGGAACATCTCGATCTTGCGCGTCTCCGTGGCCTGCAGGGAGGCGCGGAGCTCGGAGTAGCGGTCGGTGCGGGCGCGCCAGATGTTGGCGATGCGGGCGCGGAGCTCGTCGTCGGACTCGCCGGAGCGGAGCGGGGATTTGAGGTCGGTGCCGCCGGTCGCGAAGAGGCACGTCACGACCTCGCCCTGGGGCGTGATGCGGACGCGGTTGCAGTCGCCGCAGAACGGCTGCGTGACCGATGAGATGAAGCCGACCTCGCCGTCGCCGTCGAGGAAGCGCCAGCGCTCGGCGACCTCGCCCCGGTAGTTGGGCGCCAGCGGTTCGATGGGGAAGACGGCGTTGACCTGCTCGACGAGCTCCGCCGAGGGCACGACCTTGTCGCGCTGCCAGGCATTGAGGGTGCCCACGTCCATGAACTCAATGAAGCGCACGATGTGGCCGGTGCCCTTGAAGTGGCGCACCATGTCCAGCACGGTGTGGTCGTTCACGCCGCGCTCGACGACTGCGTTGATCTTGATGGGGTCGAACCCGGCGCGCTCGGCGGCGGCGATGCCGTCCAGCACCGCGTCCGGGCTGTAGCCCTTGCCGTTCATCACGCCGAATATGTCCGGTTCGAGCGTGTCGAGGCTGACCGTGACGCGGCGCAGCCCGGCGCTCCGCAAGGTGTCCGCCTGCTCTGCCAGCAAGTAGCCGTTCGTGGTGAGCGTGAGGTCGTCGATGCCGTCGATGCCGGCCAGCATCGAGACGAGCTGATCGAGCCCCTGCCGCACGAGCGGCTCGCCGCCGGTGATGCGCACCTTGCTGACGCCGAGGTCGACGAACAGGCGGGTGAGGCGGGCGGTCTCCTCGTAGGAGAGGATGGCCTCGCGGGGGAGGAAGTGGTAGCGCTCGCCGTAGATCTCGGCGGGCATGCAGTAGGTGCAGCGGAAGTTGCAGCGGTCGGTGACGGAGATGCGGAGGTCGCGCACCGGCCTGCCGAGCGTGTCGGTGATCTGCGCGGTCATCGCGAGGCCCCCTGGAGCGCGCGTTCGCGGAGCAGGTCGGCCATTCGGCGGGCGGCCTGCCCCCGGTGGCTGATGGCGTCCTTCTCGGCGGGGTCCAGCTGGGCCATCGTCCTGCCGAAGCGCGGGACGTAGAAGATGGGGTCGTAGCCGAAGCCGTTCTCTCCGGCGGGAGCGAACGCCGCACTGCCCTCGCAGGAAGCGTCGACGACCTCCTCAGAGCCGTCCGGCCTCGCGAGCACGAGCACGACGCGGTAGCGGCAGGCGCGCCGCTCGTCCGGCACATCCGCGAGTTCGTCGAGCAGCAACTGCGTGCGGTCCGCGTCGTCCAGGCCGTCGCCGCCGTAGCGCGCCGAGCGCACGCCGGGGCGTCCGTCGAGGGCATCGACCTCGATGCCGGAGTCGTCCGCGAGTGAGGGCAGGCCGCTGACAGCGCAGAACGCCCACGCCTTGAGCCGGGCGTTCTCCTCGAACGTCTCGCCGGTCTCCTCCACGTCGAGGTCGATGCTGGCGTCGGCGGGCGTGAGCAGCGTCACGTCCGCTTCGCCGAGGATCCGGCGGATCTCGGTGACCTTGTGGGCGTTGTTCGTAGCGATGAGCAGGGTCTCGCGCGCCATGTCCGGATTCTACACCCCAGCCCCGAGACTCACAGGGATGGACAGGATGCGCAGGGCACGGGGTCTGGACAGGTGACACGCGCCCGTTGTCCGGTCGCAGCCTCGCTGCCTAGTCTGATTCAGCCCTGAGGAGCGCCCGCTTGGGGAGAACGCGATGGCTGCATGGCCCGGATCGGCGAGGACAACGTGCGAGGCAGGATGCTGGCGGTGGCGGGGATCGGCGCGGTGACGGGGATGGTGCTGTGGGGCGTCTTCGGCGTGCGCTCGCTCGCGGGACCGACGGCGGTCTTCGCCGTGGTGTTCCTGGGTCTTCTCGTGCTGTCGGCTGCCTGCGAGGCGTGCAGGCGCTACCGGCGGCGCTACTCCTCCTCGCGCTGGCCGATGCGGCGCTCGGTCCCGCGCAGCAGGCGGACGATGTTGTCGCGGTGCATGCCGATGATGAGCGGGCCGATGATAAGGGCGAACACGAGGTGCGGGGTCGGGAGGTCGTACGCGACCGCCTCGACGACGAAGCCCGCGAACACAGCCGCAACTCCCAGGACGGAGCCGAGCGAGACGTAGCGGGTGAGCGCCACCACCGGCACGAACAGCACGATGCCGATCAGCCCCGCCCATGGGAGCAGCGCGGATGCCGCGCCGACGCCGGTCGCAACGCCGCGTCCGCCACGAAAGCCGGCGAACACCGGGAAGACGTGCCCCACCACCACTACTGTCGCCGTGGCCGCCTCAAGCCATGCGTCATCGGAGATGCTCGCGGCCACCAGCACGGGCAGGACTCCCTTCGCCACGTCCAGCACGAATACGAGCGCCGCCGCCTTCTTTCCCGCGGCGCGCATCACGTTCGTCATGCCCGTCTTGCCGCTGCCGACCTCCCGGACGTCGCGCCGCATCACGAGGCGCACAAGGAGCAGCCCGGGCTGCACGCTGCCGAGGAGGTAAGCGGCGGGGACGAGCAGCCACTCCATGGCTACTTCCGCTCCCGCGCCCCCGAGGGACGCCTGTTGCCCGCGCGGCGCGCACGGGCCGCGGCCTTCGACCGGTTGTCGCCGATGACGTGCACGCCGCCCTTACCCCGGAACTCGATCTTGAGCGGCACGCCGTCGAAGCCGAATTCCTCGCGGATCGTGTTGGCGAGGTAGCGCTCGTAGGAGAAGTGGACGCGTGCGGTGTTGTTCACGAAGAAGACGAACGTGGGCGGGCGGACGGACTCCTGCTTCACTCGGTAAAGCTTGAGCGAGCCCTTCGCCGCGCTCGTTGGCGGGAGGTGACGCGAGACGGCGTCCATCACCGCGCGGTTCAACAGCGGGCCGTCCACCCACTCGATCCGCTTTGCGTGGAGGTCGAACGCCATGCGCAGCGCCCCGGGGACGCCTCCGCCGTCGATAGCCGACGTGAAGGCGACCGGCACGCCGGGCAGGAAGCGCATCCGCGAGTGGACGAGCCGCGTGAAGCGGCGCTGCTCGCGCCGGAGGTCGTCGTGCTCTACGAGGTCCCACTTGTTGACGACGACGAGGAGCGACTTGAAGGCGTCCGCCGCCTGCCCCGCGACGTGGAGGTCCTGGTCGGTCGTGGGGTTGGTGGCGTCGAGCACGAGCATGGCGACGTCGCAACGATGGATGGCGGCCGCGGCGCGGAGGACGCTGAACTTCTCGATGCCGGGCTGGACGGCGCCGCGCCGCCGGATGCCGGCGGTGTCGATGAGGACGGCGGGCGCGCCCTCGAACTCGAATGGCGTGTCGAGCGCGTCGCGCGTCGTGCCCGGCACGGAGCTCACGATGGAGCGCTCCTCCTGCAGGATGGCGTTCGTGAGCGCGGACTTGCCGACGTTGGGCCTGCCGATGATGGCGATGCGGGGTGTCTCCGGGTCCGGGGCGTCCGGGGCGTCGTCCATCGGTACCTGCGCGGTGAGCGCGTCCATGAGGTCGCCGAGACCCCGGCGGTGCAACGCGCTCACCGGGACGGGCTCGCCGAGGCCGAGCGCGTAGGCGTCGTTCGCGAGCAGCTCCTGGTCCGGGTTGTCGGCCTTGTTGACGGCGACAACGGTGGGCTTGCGCGCCTGTCGCAGCCGCTGTGCGACGTACTCGTCGGCGTAAGCGGGGCCGGTGCGTGCGTCAGTGACAAAGATAACGGCGTCCGCGCCGACGATGGCGGCGTCGACCTGTGCGGCGATGTGCGCCTCGATCTCGGTCTCGGGCTCCGGCAGGAGTCCGCCGGTGTCGGCGAGCAGGAAGTGACGCCCCTCGAACTCGGCGGGCGCGATCATGCGGTCGCGCGTCGTGCCGGACTCCTCGGCAACGATGGCGGAGCGCCTGCCGAGGAGCGCGTTGAACAGGCTGGACTTGCCGACGTTCGGGCGTCCGACGATGGCAACGAGTGTCGTGGCGGGCGGGGCGCCCGCCGTTGGTGCGGCGGCGTTCGTCATGGTGCTACTCGCCGGCGACGAGCAGGCGCAGGACGGCCTTCTGCGCATGCAAGCGGTTCTCGGCCTGGGTGTAGGCGACGGACTGCGGGTGCTCCAGCATCCCCTGCTCCATCTCCTCGCCGTAGTGGACGGGCATCGGGTGCATGACCAGCGCGCCGGGGTTGGCTCTGGCCAGCAGGCGCTCGTTCACCTGGAAGCCCTGGAACGCGGCCCGGCGTTGCGCGGTCTCGGCCTCCTGCCCCATGCTCGTCCAGACGTCGGTGTAGAGGACGTCCGCGCCGTGAGCTGCCTCGTCCGGGTCCGTCGTCACCGTGAGCGCGCCACCGGTCGAGCGCGCCCGCAGTCGGGCCGCGTCGGCGTCGGGGAAGGCGTAGCCGTCCGGCGATGCGACGGCGAAGTCCGCGCCGAGCGCGAGCGCGCCGAGCCCGAGGCTGAAGGCGCAGTTGTTGGCGTCGCCGATGTAGGCGACCTTCAGCCCCTCAACACCGCCCTTGCTCTGGCGGATCGTGAGCAGGTCGGCAGCCGCCTGGCACGGGTGCTCGACGTCCGAGAGCGCGTTGACGACGGGCACGGAGGCATTCGCGGCGAAGCGCTCCAGCGTGCTGTGGGCCATGACACGCGCCACGATGACGGACGCCCAGCGCTCCAGCACGCGGGCCACGTCCTCCACCGGCTCGCGCTTGTCGAGGCCGACCTCGTCCGCGCCGAGGTAGACGGCGTGCCCGCCGAGCTCGTAGGCGGCGATGTCGAACGAGACCTTGGTGCGGAGCGACGGCTTCTCGAAGAGCATCGCCACCGTTCGCCCGCGCAGCGGCTGTGGGCCGCCCTCGCGCTGCGCGGCGTAGGCGTCGCCGGTGTCGAGCAGCCAGGCGAGCTCGTCGTTCGTTACATCGTCGATAGAGAGGAAGTCGGTGGCCACAGCGTTACTCCTGCCGCGGGCCTTTCAGGTCAGAGATCGTCTCGACGTAGGCGTCCCACGCCTCGTCGGCGAGCGACTTGGTCGCCTGCACCTCGGCGGGGGCCACTCCTCTGCGTACAGCATCATGGTAGAGCAGGCTCAACTCGTACCAACGGTAGTAGCTCCGCTCGCGTTCGGTTTCGGGAACTATCGCGGCCATGGCCTTAGCATACGCCCTATGCAAAGCGGTGGGGTCTGGTTTACGGCGCGGGCTCATGGGGCTGCGAGACCCCCGCTGGTGCTGGAATGACGGACCCTCAGCGGAACTGGCGGAGGAAGCGGACGTCGTTGGCGAGGAAGTGGCGGACGTCGTTGATGCCGTACTTGAGCATGGCGATGCGCTCCGGCCCCATGCCGAACGCGAAGCCCGTGTAGACGTCCGGGTCGTAGCCCGCGGCGCGCAGGACGTTGGGGTGCACCATGCCCGCGCCGAGGATCTCCAGCCAGTCGCCGCGCCACTCGATGGCCATGTCGACGCCGGGCTCGACGAACGGGAAGTAGTCGCAGCGGAAGCGGACGCGCGTGTCCGGGCCGAACATCTGCCGCGCGAACTGGAAGAGCGTGTGCTTGAGGTTGGCGAACGTTATGCCTCTGTCCACGGCGAGCCCCTCGATCTGGTGGAACTGGGACTCGTGGGTGGCGTCGGTCGCCTCGTAGCGGTAGCACTTACCGGGGACGATGACGCGGATGGGCGGCTGGTGCGCCTCCATGATGCGCGCCTGCATCGGCGAAGTGTGCGTGCGCAAGAGGGTGGTGAAGCCGCCGTCCGGGTCGCGGTTCGCGTCGAGCCAGAAGGTGTCGAACATGTCGCGGGCGGGGTGGTCCTTCGGGATGTTGAGCATCTCGAAGTTGTAGCGGTCCCACTCGACCTCCGGCCCTTCGGCGACCTGGAAGCCCATGCCCCGGAAGATGGCCTCGATCTCCCTCATGACAATGGTGGACGGGTGATATCGCCCGTCCGGCGCGGGCCTGCCTGGGAGTGTGACATCTATCGCGTCCGCGCCGAGTCCCTCCGCGAGCGCTGCCTCGATCCCGGCGCGGCGGTCGGCGAGGCGCTGCTCCAGGACGGTCTTCGCTTCGTTGGCGGCTGCGCCGGCTGCGCGGCGTTCCTCCGGCGGGAGTTGCGCGACGCCCCGCAGGACCTGCGTCATCCTGCCGGAGCGTCCCAGGTACTCGACGCGCCACGCTTCAAGCGCGTCCGCAGAGTCGGCGCGTTCGAGCGCTTCGAGGGCCGCGTCGCGTACGGCGGCGGCGTCCTGCGTGGGGGCGTCAGTCATGGGACGCCAGTATACAGGCCGCGCCCGGTCACTCGCAGCCCGCGCAGTACGGATGTGTGCGGGCGTGGTATCGTCCGGTGCGGGGAGGGCGTATGCGGCTGTTCACGGTCGGGTACTCGAAGCGGAGCGTGGACGAGGTCATCGGCATGTTGCGCGAGCACGAGGTCCCGGCGCTGGTTGACGTGCGGATGTGGGCGAGCAGCAGGTTCAAGCCGGAATTCTCCAAGAACCGGCTGGCGGTTGCGCTCGAAGCGTCCGGCATCGCGTACGTCTACCTGAGGGCGCTGGGGAACGCGGGGAAGTTCAGCGGGGCCGGCAGGGTAGTGATCCACGACCCAGATGAAGGCTTCCCCGAGCTCGCCACGCTGCTGGAGCGCCACGGGTCGGTTGCCATCATGTGCCTGGAGCGGGACGCGCGGGAGTGCCACCGGATGGACGTGGCGGTCGAGATGGCGCGGCGGTTGCCGGGCCTTGAGGTCACGCACCTGGGGATGCCGGAGCCGCTCTTGGGCTGACATGCGGGACACGAGAAGCCCCCGCGATCATTCGCGGGGGCTTCCCTGCCCCTGGCTCTCGGAGGGCCCTCACCCGCCGCCGCAGGACGGCGGCACCCTCTTCCTCAGGAGAGGGACCAGACAGGTTATGCCGTGGGCGCGGGGTCGGGCGCCGGGGACTCGTCGGCGACGCGGAGCGTGAGGTGCTTCGCCTTGCTGCTCTCCGCCTTCGGGAGCCGGACGGTCACAACGCCGTGCTCGTACGAGGACGCCGCATGCTCCACGTCCACGCTCTCCGGCAGGCGGACGGAGCGGCGGAAGGAGCCGGAACGGCGCTCGCGCAGGAGGTAGCCGCCCTCCTCGTGCTCGCCCTCCGATGCGGTACTGCCCTCGATGGTGAGGACGCCGTCTTCGATCATGATGCCGATGTCGGACGGCGCGACGCCCGGCAGCGTGCCGCGGACGACGAAGTCGTCACCGTCGCGCTCGACGTCGAGCGGGATAGCCCAGCCTCCGGCGTAGGGGTAGTGGTAGGGTGCGCCGAAGCGGCGGTGCGGGTGATGGAACCGGTACAGGTCTCGGAAGGGGGTCCAACGTTCGATGGCCATGAGTATCCTCCTTGTTCGTTGCGCGAGCTCTCTGCGCATTGCGGCTCGCTTGACTTGATATGAATCGTATCAAAGATTAGCAGGATGTGTCAATAGGTCTGCTACGGGGCATATCAATAGGCGGACGTGCCCAGGTCCCCGCCCAGTGCGAGAAGACGGGGAACCCTCACCGGCTGCCATGCGGCAGCTTCCTCTCCCCAAGAGCGAGGTGAGAGAGGGGCGCCCACAAGGGACGCCCTTACATCAGGCGAACTCCCTGCTTACGCAGGAACGACGGCCGGTGTCTCGAAGTAACGACGGGACTTGAGACTTGCGAGAAGTACGCCTCTCCGCTTGTATCAAATAGATAGCGGAACATGCGAGGAGCGTTGCGGGGGTATCATGGCGTGGGTCATAATGGACTCATCCGCCCAGCGCACCGCCGGGCAACCGAGGGAGCACAACCATCATGCTGAGATTCTCCGAAGAGATCATCCTCCTGCTTCTGGACGACGAGGACGGGTCGTTCGCACACGTGCCGAGGCTGGCGCTGAACTACGCGCTGGCCGGCGGCGTCCTCATGGACCTGGCGATGGAGAACCGCATCGACACCGACGTGGAGCACCTCACGTTGATAGACGGCACTCCGACGGGAGACAGCCTGCTCGACCCGACGCTGGCCGACATCCAGACGGTGGAGGAGCGCAACCTCAGCTTCTGGGTGGAGCGCACCGCCCACAACGGCGACGCGATACGGGAAGAGGCGCTCTCCCGAATGGTCGGTTCCGGCATCCTGGAGGAGCGGGACGAGCGGTTCCTGTGGGTGTTCAAGTCCCGCCGCTACCCCGCCGTACAGGGTGAGGTGGAGCGCGAGGTGAAGCTCCGGATCATGGGGGTGCTGTTCAGCGACGAGATCCCCGACCCGCGCGACGTGATGCTCATCTGCCTTGCCGACGCGTGCGGCATCTTCTCCCGGTTGCTGTCGCGGGAGGAGCTCGACCGGGCGTCGGCGCGGATCGATCAGGTGCGGAAGCTGGACCTCATCGGGCAAGCGATGTCCCAGGCGATCACGGACATCGAACTGTCGGTCATCGCGCTGGCGCAGCCGCACCTCTACTAGGCAACGGATACAACACAGCGCTGCGTGACAGCGCCCGCCAAACCGGCGGGCGCTGTTCGTTCTACGTCCTGCCTGCGGCCTTCCACATGCGCACGCCCATCACCGCGACGACGATGATGACGAGCGTGTCCACGTATATCCAGAGCGAGCCCGTGTTGGAGAGGCCGGACCTGCCCCACGCGAGATCGTTCAGGAAGGCCGACCACTGGAAGCCGTAGCCGACGAAGAGGACAGCCGTCGCGTAGAAATGGACGTTCACGTCCAGGAAGCGCAGCGTGTCGTCCGCCGCTTCGGAATCGGCGTCGAACCGGCGCTTGAACCAGTACGCGGCGGCCAGCGAGATGACGACGGCGGGCGCCATCAGCCAGCTCAGGAGGTCCCAGTCCGGCTGCGGCACGTCGAACACCGACTTCACGGTGACGGCGAGCGCCACGAGCACGTTGTAGGCGGCAAGCAGCCTGACGAGCACCCTCATCGGTCAACACTCCTCAGTACGCCGCCCCGCCACATCCGCGCACCGGCGGCGGCGAGGACCACCGGCAGGACCATGTTGATGGAGCCCCACACCAGCAGATCGTAGTCTCCTCCCCTGAGCAGGCTGGGCCAACTCCGGAAGAAGAGCAGCCCCACGCCGAGCAGGGCGTAGAAGAGGGCGTTGACGGAGAGGTGCTCCCGGACCCCGTCGTCCGGGCCGAGCCGCCGCTTCCAGGCGAACGTGCTGACGAGCGCGATGAGGATGGCTGCGGCCATGAACCAGTGCAGCACCTCCCAGACGGGGTATGCCTCGACGGGGTAGGGCTGGTCCGCGCCGGAGTACTGCCACGAGACGGCGATGAAGTAGACGGCGACCGCGAGGCCCGTCAGCATGAGGTACAGGGCAAGAATCCGCGCTCCAGGCATGGTCCGCCGTCCTTACATCTTCCCGGCCGCGTTCCAGATGCGCACGCCTACCATGCCGGTGATGACGATGTACGCCGTGTCGATGTACGCCCACATCGAGCTGATGGGGACGTCACTGCCGGCCACGACGTCGTTGACGGTCAGGTCGGCGAGTATCTGGACGTGGTCGCCCAGCTCCGAGAACCACTGGAAGGCGAAGGCGATCAGGAGGGCGAGGGCCGCGTAGAACGGCACGTTCACGTCCAGGAAGCGGCGGACGTCCGGCTCGCCGCCGTCCGCTTCCATCCCGCGTTTGCAGTAGACGGCGCCGCCCAGGGTGATGACGATCCCGGCGGCCATGAGCCAGTTGAGCACCGACCACTCAGGCTGCTCGATGCCGGAGAAGAACTTGACGGCCACGAGCAGGGCCACCAGCACGGTGTAGGCGGAGAGCAGTTTCAGCAGTATGGCCATGGTTTATATCTCCTCTGTGCGCGGGGGCTTGTGCGTAAGCCCGGGTGCGGCGGTATCGCTCGTTCCGTTCACGCGGAGGCGCGCCACAGCTGCCGGCCAGCGGCGACCAGCACGAGCGGCAGGGCGACGTCTATGAAGTTCCATATGAGCCAGTCCGCGCCGCCGCTGTCGCGCAGCAGGTGGGACCAGTTCCAGAAGAAGAGGATGCCCACGGCGAGCACGCCGTAGAAGACGGTGTTGACGGATATGAACTCCCGCAGGCTGGAGCCGTCGCCGGAGTCGTGACGCCGTTTATGGATGAAGGCGCCGACGAGGGCGATGACGATGGCAACCGCCATGAACCAGTCCAGCACTTCCCAGACGGGATAGGGTTCATCTCCGCCGGGATGGTAGAGCGGCACCGCGATGAAGTGCACCGCGACGGCGAGGCCAACCACCATGACGTAGAGGGAAAGGAGACGTGTTGCGACAGGCATGAGCGACCTCCTTACGAGTCCGGCGGCGCAGAGGACACTCCGTGCGGTGCCGGACTGCCTGCGCACAGCATAAGCGTCTCCGGCGAGGGGATTCCACAACTTCCGCGTGACTTTTCGTCCATGTGCGCGTGCGTCATCCCCTCCTTTACGCGGCAGGCGCGCGCGGTGTATGCTGAAGCGCCGGAATCGCCGCAAACGGCGTTTCCCAACTTTGATGGCGCAGGAAGGAACACAATAGCTAAGGAATACCGCGTCAACGAGCGCATCCGGGTGCCGCAGGTCCGGGTGGTCGATGAGCGAGGCGAGCAGTTCGGCGTGATGGCGATAGCCGATGCTCTGGCCCTTGCGCGCGAACACGACCTCGACCTTGTAGAGGTGGCGCCCAACTCAGACCCGCCGGTCTGCCGGCTCTTGGACTACGGGAAGTTCCGCTACCTCCAGTCCACCAAAGAACGCGAGATGCGCAGGTCCCACAAGAACGTGGGGCTGCGCGAGGTGCGCTTCCGCCCCCGCATCGGTCGGCACGACATCGAGGCGAAGGAACGCCTCGTGCTGAAGTTGCTGGACGAAGGCAACAAGGTGAAGGTGTCGGTGATGCACCGGGGGCGCGAACTGGACCACCGGGACCTCTCCGTGGGCCTGCTGAAGCAGGTGCACGAGGCGGTGAAGGAAGGCGCGAAGCTGGAGCAGCCTCCCAAGCAGGAGGGGCGGTTCATCAGCATCGTGCTGGCGCCCGGTCGAGCGACCGCAGGCCGCTCACAGGCGGAAGCAACGAAGGAGACCGAACAAGATGCCGAAGATGAAAACGCATAAGGGCGCGGCACGGCGCTTCCGCGTGAGCGGATCGGGCAAGCTGCTGCGCATGAAGCGCCATTCCAGCCACCTGCGCCGGAAGAAGCCGCGCTCCGTGACCCGCACGTACAGCGACACGGTTACGGCAAGCGCCAGCAGCCGCAAGAAAGTGATGAAGCTCGTCCCCTCGCTCAACAAGTAGGAGTTCTGACGATGGCACGCGTGAAGCGCGGCGTGACCGCGCACCGAAGACACAAGAAGGTCCTCCGGTTCACGAAGGGACACCGGGGGACGAAGCACGCTCTCTACCGCCGCGCCCACGAGTCGATGCTCCATGCGCTGGCGTACTCCTACGCTCATCGCAGGGAGCGCAAGGGCGATATGCGCAGGCTGTGGGTCGTGCGGATCGGAGCTGCGGCACGCGAGAACGGCGTCTCCTACTCGCAGTTCATGCACGGGCTGAAGCTGGCAAACGTGGAGTTGGACAGGAAAGTGCTCGCCGATCTGGCGATGGCTGACCCTGGCGCGTTCGGTCAACTCGCGGAGCAGGCCAAGGCGCAACTCGCCGCCGCTGCCTGACGCCCTCGGCGGGCGTACGTCTTCCCGCCCGCCCGGTACGTTTGTGGGGGGCACCCCCACGCTTCGGCGGAAGGGCACGCCCCTCCGCACACCCCTTCCTCTGGCTGGAGAAGAACTCCCTCCCTGCGCAAGAATGGGCCCCAGTGCCTTGTCAGGCCGCGTAAGGGAGTGCATAGCGAGAGGTGTCCCCTCCCGTCCCCACACCGTGTGCGCTGCCCTGCGCACGTGCGACCTGGGGTCGCCTGGGATTCCCGCCGGTGCGGGAATGACGGAGATGTGCCGGCGGGTTGGCCTCGGCAGTTACGCGCGCGTGATGCCCTGCGCCCCGGCGTGGTCCAGGAGACGGCGCATGGCGCCGGAGTTGAGGGACGGCGACCAGGCCGACGTGAGCCAGAGGTTTGAGACTTGCTCGAATATCTCAGAGAGGGGCAGCGCGTCTTCTGGAGCTGCGAGCAGTATCCGCACCACCGTCTCCAGCACGGGATGCTGCGGCGAGAGGTAGCCCTCCTGTCCAGCGCAATGCGCCTTGAAGAGCTTGTGCAGTTCCTCGTAGGACATCTCCTCCGGAGCGCCCTTGAGTTTCGCCTTCGCGGCCTCGCACAGCCGCGCACCCAGAATGACGCCCACGGAGCGTCCCTGGTTCGCTATCAGCTCGGGGTTGAAGGTGTAGCTGGGGTTCTCGTCGTTCTCCGGGGAAACGGCATCAGGGGAAGATTTGGTCGTCATGCAGTCGCCTTTCAGTCGATGTGGTGTTTCGTGATGTCGAGCCGTTCCGTGAGGATGCCGGAGTGGTCCAGCCAGTCCAGCAATTGCACGGGGGCGCGTTCGCCTGCGCGTCGGACGGGCATGTCCTCCGGGCAGATGGCGAGTCCCTGTGCAAGCCCCATGGAGGTGAGCAGGTTGGACCCCTGTCCGCCTGTGAGGCGGGCGTGCAGGCCGTCCTCGCGGTGTTCGACGGTTACACGAGCGTACACGCGACGCTCGTCTGTGTTCAAGAGGTCGTCGTCCAGTGTGGCGCGCACCGTGGGCAACGGCTCCGGTCGGCGCCCCATCATCTTCGCGAGCGCGGGCCTGCCCAGTTCCACGAGCGCGACCAGCGCGCTGACCGGGTTACCCGGCAGGCCGAGGTGCGGCACCTCGCGCCCGTCCGGCGCGCGCAGCAGCCCGAACGCGATGGGGCGCGCGGGGCGCATCCGCACGGACCAGAAATCGATGCTCCCCAGTTCAGCGAGCGTGTCCTTCACCATGTCGAAGGCCCCCGCGCTCACTCCGGCGGACGTGATGAGCAGGTCGGCTTCCAGACCCTGGCGTATCTTCGCACGCAGGTCGTCCATGTTGTCGCGTGCGATGCCGAGCAGGACGGGCTCGGCGCCCCAGCGCCGCAGGGCGGCCGCCGTGCCGTAGCTGTTGCTGTCGAACAGGCGTCCCGGTTCGAGCTCCTCGCCGGGCGTCTGCACTTCGTCGCCGGTGGCAAGAATCGCGATGCGGGGCCTGCGCACGACCGCGGCGTCGGCGAACCCGAACGAGGCGAGCAACCCGATAGCGGGGGGGTCGAGCACGCGCCCCTTCTCGAGTATCAGCGCGTCCTTCGCTGCATCTTCTCCCGCGGGGCGCATGTGGTCGCCCGGATGGGGGGCGTGGCGGATGGCTATGTACTTCAGCGCGAGGCCGGTGGCGCGGCGCTCCACCTCATCCGTGAACTCGTAGGGGACGATGGCGTCCGCGCCTTCGGGGGCCGGCGCGCCGGTCATGATGCGGACGGTCTCGCCTTCGTGGACCGTGGCGGAGGGGAGTTGTCCTGCCTGCACCTGCCCGACGATCTCCAGCGTGACCGGCGACGACTCCGACGCCCCGGCGACGTCCGCGGCGCGCACCGCGTAGCCGTCCATCGCCGAGTTGGTCAGCGCGGGGATATCGAACGGGGAGCGCACGTCCCCGGCGAGGATCAGGCCGTCCGCTTCGAGGATAGGGACGCGTTCGACCGGCAATTCGTGTACGAGGCGCAGCACGCGTTCGAGCGCGTCCTCCACGCTGAGCATGTCGGCGGTGCGTGGATGTGCGTGGGCATGCTCTTGGTGCGCGTGCGCTCCGTGGTCATGCCCGCCGTGGCCGTGATCGTGGTGGCCGTGCACTCCGTGGCCGTGCTCATGCGCCTGGTGCGCGTGGGGTTCATGTCCGTGACGGTGGCCGTGCTCTGTCATGGCGTCTATGTCCTGAGCGCCGCGCCGGTCTCGCGTTCCATGTGCTTCACGATGGCGGCGACGGCATCGTTGACTTCTGCGGTTTCGAGCGTCCTGGTCGGCGACTGGAACTCCACCTTGAAGGCAAGGGACTTCTTGCCCGGTGGCAGGGGGTCGCCCTCGAAGAGGTCGAACGGCGTAGCTCGAACGACGAGCGGGCCGTTCTCGATTATCTCCTGCGCCTGCCGCGCAGGAACGGAGGCGTCCAGCACGAGCGCGAGGTCGCGTACCGCGCTGGGGTAGCGTGAGAACGCTGCGAAGGAGGAGCGCATCGCCGGGACGTGCGGCGCGAGGCGGTGCAGGTCCAGCTCGATGAACCCGGCCTGCGCGGCGGGGATGTCGTACTGCGCGACGGCCTGTGGACGCAACTCGCCCACGACACCTGCCTGCTCGCCGTTCACGAGCACCACGGCGGAGCGTCCAGGATGCAGCAACGGGTCGGTCGTACGCTCGAATGTCGCGCCGAGCCCCAGCCGCGCCAGAACGCCCTCCACGACTCCCTTGGCGTCGAAGAAACCGAGCGGGTCCGCGTCCTGCTCCCAGAGTATGCTGCCGCGCGGCCCGGTGAGGACGGCGACGGCCATCTCCCGCTCGTCCGGCAGGTCGCCGTCGCGTGGGATGAAGACGCGCCCGACCTCGAACGTCGCCACGCCGCCCTGCTGGCGCATCGCACTCGATGCGCCGCGCAGCAGCGCAGGCCTCAGAGACGTACGCAGATACGCCTGCTCCTGGCTCATGGGGTTCACCGCGCCGAGCGGCGTACTGCCGGACGGCAGCATGGCGTCCTCTCCGCTCACGAGCGTGTGGGATATCGTCTCCTGGAGGCCGAACGAGACGAGCGCGTCCCGCACTTCCTCGCGCAACTCGCGCTTCGGCTGCCGGATGGCCTCCGGCACGCGCCCGCCGAGCGGCTCGCCCTCGACGGCGTCGTAGCCGACGATGCGGGCGACCTCCTCGACGACGTCCTCCTCGATGTTCACGTCCGTGCGCCAGTAGGGCGGCACAACGGTCATCGCGCCGTTCGTTCCCTGCTCGACGACGAAACCGAGGGACGAGAGCACGCCTGAGACCTGCTCGGTGGGAAAGTCGACGCCAAGCACGCGGCGCAGGCCCTCGTGGGAGAACGGGATGCGGGGCGGGTCGCTCCTGCCGGGGAAGACGTCATAAACGCCCTGCGCGGCCTCGCCGCCAGCCGTCTCGAGGATGAGCCGCGTCGCGCGGCGCACCGCCCGCACGGCAAGCTCCGGATTCAGGCCCTTCTCAAAGCGGAGCGAGGCGTCCGTGCGCAGTTTCAGCGCGTTCGAGGTGCGCCGGGTGTTGATGGCGTTGAACGTCGCGGACTCCAACAGCACGTTACGCGTGGCGTCCGTCATCTCGGAGTTCGCGCCGCCCATCACGCCCGCGAGTCCTATCGAGCGCTCCGGGTCGGCGATCATCAGCATGGGCGGGCGCAACTCGTGCTCCTGGCCGTCCAGGCTGGTGAAACGCTCGCCGTCCCTCGCGGGGCGGACGACCACCCTGGCATCGCGCACCTCATCGAGGTTGAACGCGTGCAGCGGCTGGCCGTACTCCAGCATCACGTAGTTGGTCACGTCCACGACGTTGTTGATGGAGCGGTGGCCCGCGTCCTGCAGCCGTTGTCGCAGCCAGTCCGGCGATGGTCCGATCTGCACGCCGCGTACAAGCGTGCAGGTGTAGCGCGCGCAGAGCGCCGGGTCGGCAATCTCGATGCCCACGCTGTTCTCGATCGCGCCGCCCTTCTCGTCGTAAGCAGATGGAGGCTCGGTCACCAACTCGCCGGTGATGGCCGCTGTCTCGTGGGCGATGCCGAGCACGGAGAGGCAGTCGCCGCGGTTCGGCGTGACCTCGACCTCCAATGCGCCGGACGACGGCAGCACGGACGAGAGGAGTTCGCCGACGGGGCTGTCATCCGGCAGCACGAGGATGCCCTCGTGCTCGTCGCTCAGCCCGAGCTCGCGCTCGGAACAGACCATGCCTGCCGACTCGACGCCGCGTATCACCGCCGCGGTCAGTTCCATCGGCTCCCCGGTCTTGCCGCTCGTGAGCACCGCGCCCACCCGCGCGAACGCGATCTTCTGGCCGGCGGCGACGTTCGGTGCGCCGCAAACGACCGTGGAAGTCTCACCGCCCGTGTCCACGTCAGCGAGACGCAGCCGGTCGGCGTCGGGGTGCGGGCGAACGTCGACGACGTAGCCGACGATGACGTTCGCCCACCCGCCTCCGGGGCCGGGGTCGTACGTCGTCTCCAAGCCGGCCATGGTGAGGCGATGGGCCAACTCCGCCGGAGGCATCCGCAAGGGGACGTACTCGGCGAGCCAGGACAGCGGAACTCTCATGTGGAAGGACAGGCTCCGAAAGTAGTGGGTCAGGTAAGTATAACGGCAGGGCGAGGAATCGGTAGAGATATAATGGAGGTGTGTCATGCGGAAGGCAGGGCACACGGGGGAGGAGGGTGCCGCATGATTGGGCTGATTTCGACTGCCCGCGTTTCTCTAGGGATGTTGCTCTTGGCGCTGTTCGCCTTGTCGGTCGCGTGCAGCGAGCAGGATTCGGAGGCAGTCATGCGAGAGTCTGTCGTGTTCCAGCCAGACAGCGTCATCACAGAAACGCCAAGCTATGATGAGTTGTTCTACCTATTCGATCCTGACGGTGATGGAGTACTGGGCAGTTCTCCACCGGATGAGTATGCGTACCTAGCCGATTCCCGTGCGGGGCGAAGCTATGTTGACGTGAACATCTACATTTACGAAGGAGTGCTGCAAGCCGGCTTCTATGACCACGCCCGGCTGGAAGCATATCTCCAGAATCATGTGCTCGCAGGCAGCAACTGGTACGATCGCGAGGCGTTCACCAACTCCCTCCGGTTGTACGTCTACGACGACGGAGAGTGGTACGACCGTGCACTGTGGGAGGACTTCATCCGCAACAATGAGGACGTGTTCACCGACGAGCCTGTCGCGGCCAACACCGCCGATCCACCAACTGAGCGTCCCGAGCCTGCCCCCGTGGCAGAACCCACACCCGGGCTGCCGGGATTCGAGCCGACCGGACGCATCGGTGGCGGGCTCGGCGACATGGCGCCTGAGTTCACGGGCATATTGGAGTGGCTCAACAGCGGTGAACTGACGATGGGGGGGTTGCGCGGCGAGGTCGTCCTCATCGACTTCTGGACGTACACCTGCGTCAACTGCATCCGCACGATGCCCTATCTGCGTGAGTGGAACGACAAGTACACGGACCGTGGCCTCACCATGGTCGGGGTACACACGCCGGAGTTCGAGTTCGAGGAGATCACGGAGAACGTCTCGGCCGCCAACGAGGAGCTGGGAGTCGCCTGGCCCGTTGCACAGGACAACGACTTTGGAACGTGGCGCTCCTACAACAACCGCTTCTGGCCCGCGAAGTACCTGATAGACGCGAACGGCATCGTGCGCTACACCCACTTCGGCGAGGGGGCGTACGACGAGACCGAACACCACATCCGTGCGCTGCTGGAGGAGGCGGGCAACGACGTGTCGGACATCGCCGTAAGCTCGGACACTGGTCCTACATTCGACCAGCGGGCGCGCGGAACGTCTGTCGACACCCAGCAGACGCGCGAGATATATGGCGGGTGGGAGCGCAATTCCTTCCAACCGTACATCGCACACGTCCAGTACTACGAGGCAGGGCCTCTCGTCACGCAGCTGTACCGGGACCCGGGGGAGCACTTCAACCATGCCCTCTTCCTCCACGGCTCCTGGCGGACCGATCTCGAAGCCATCTCCCACGGGCGGGAGACGGAGGACTACGAGGACTACGTCGCGCTCCGCTTCTTCGCGCGCACGGTCAACATCGTCATCGACCTGGAGGAGAGCGTGGAGCCGTTCGAGGTCGAGGTCGAGATTGCGGAGAGCCTGCCGCCGGACGCGGAGGCTGGAGTTGAACTCGCCTACCGGCCGTTGACCGCCGACGAAGCGGGCGAGCACATCGTCATCGAGGGCGGGCGCAGCTACTTCGTGGTGGATGAGCCGGACCTGTACAACGTGGTGTCGTTGCCGGAGTTCGGCGACGCTGAACTGAAGTTCTCATCGAACTCGCCTCACTTCGCGCTCTTCGCGCTCACGTTCGGCTCCTACGATGAGGTCTTCTGAGGTCGGGGATGCGGGACCTGCGTCTGCATACCGCTGTTCTGGGCGCGCTCGTCGTGACGTATCTCACCGTGGCATGCACACCGGAGCCTGCTGCCGCCACTCTCACCCCCACACCGCTCCCAACGGCGACACCGACGCCTCTGCCTCCGCCTACGCCGGAACTTCCCTCGTTCGAGCTGTCAGGGAACACCGGCGGCAAGATCGGCGACAGCGCGTCGGAGTTCACCGGCATCGAGCAATGGCTGAACAGCGAGCCGCTGACGATGGAGGAGTTGCGGGGGAAGGTAGTGCTGGTGGACTTCTGGACGTACACCTGAATCAACTGCAGACGTACCGTGCCGTACCTGCAGGACTGGAATGAGAAATACGCCGGAGACGGTTTCACGCTCGTCGGCGTGCATACACCGGAGTTCGACTTCGAGAAGCTCACCGGGAACGTGATCGAGGCGGCGGCGGACCTGGGCGTTGTCTGGCCTATCGCGCAGGACAACGACTTCCGCACCTGGCGCTCCTACAACAACCGCTACTGGCCGGCGAAGTACCTGGTGGACGCGAACGGCACCATCCGGTTCACGCACTTCGGCGAGGGGGCCTATGAGCGGACCGAGCACCACATCCGCGCGCTGATGGCGGAGGCTGGCCATGAAGTGCCGGACGTGACCATTGGCGGGCAGGAGTCCTAGGCGATGCGACACCTGCTTCTCTCCGCCATCGTCCTCGGCGCGTTCCTCGTTACCGCGTGCGCTCCTGAGCCCACACCCACTCCGGCCCCCACGCCCACGCCGGAGATGCAGGAATGGGAACCGGTACTGGGCACGACGGTGCTGCGTACGGGGACCCAGCGCGTGGCGTTCCTGCTCGCCTCCGGCACTGCGCTCGTGCGTGTTCCCGAGGCCACCGTCACTACGACGCTTCTCGGCGGCGACGCCGAGGGCGAGACGGCGACTGCGCGGTTCCACGAGTGGCCGCTTGGGACACGGGGTTCCTACGTGACGCAGCTGACGTTCCCGGAGGCGGGGAGATGGCGACTCGATGTCGAAGGGCAGGGAGGCACAGCGGAACTGGAGGTGGAGGTGGATGAGACGTCCATCGTGAAAGATGTCGGGGAGATAGGCCCGTTCAGCAATACGAAGACGCTCCAGAGCGAAGGCGGAGACCTCAGCCGCATTACGTCCCACTACCGCCCCGACCCGGGCCTGTACGAGATAAGCCTGGCGGAGTCGCTGTTCAATGGCAAGCCGACGGTGGTGGTGTTTGCGTCGCCCGCGTTCTGCACCACGCCGACGTGCGGCCCACAGGTAGAGACGGTGACCGAATTGCGTGAGGCGTACCCGGGTGCGGCGGACTACGTCCACGTCGAGGTGTACGACAATCCGCACGAGATCCAGGGCGACCTTACCAAGGGCGTGCTCACGCCGGTGCTGGCCGAGTGGGGGATAGACCAGGTGCCGCACTACCAGAACGAATCATGGACGTTTATCCTCGGCTCCGATGCGCGTATAGCAGAGCGATTCGAGGGCTACGCCACGTTCGAGGAGTTGGAAGAGGCGCTGCTGGCAGTGCTGACGGGTGCGTAGGCTGCCAGGTCCTCCGCAAGTGACACGCGGGTGTCAGCGACGTCGGTGCTGGTGCGCGGCTGTATCGGGTTACTCTTCCGTCCGCTAGGGCGCCCAACGCCTTGACGATGCAGCCGGGGCAGCTGAAGCTCAGAGACCGAGGTTCTCGAAGGCCTTGGTGAACCGGCCGGCGTGGGAGCGTTCGGCGCGGGCGAGCGTCTCGAACCACTCCGCGAGCTCATCGAAGCCCTCGTCACGCGCGGTGCGGGCGAAACGGGGGTACATCTCGTCGTAATCGTAGGTCTCGCCGGCGATGGCAGACTTGAGGTTTTCCTCAGTGCTGCCGAGGGGCACGCCGGTGGCGGGGTCGCCGGTCTCCTTCAGGAAGTCGAGGTGCCCGAAGGCATGACCGGTCTCGGCCTCGGAGATGTCACGGAAGAGCCCGCCGATCTCCGGGTAGCCCTCGATGTCGGCGCGGCGTGCGAAGTAGAGGTAGCGCCGGTTGGCTTCGGACTCGCGGGCGAACGCCGCCTTCAAGTTCGCCTCACTCTGTGTGCCCTGCAATCCTGCCATTTTCGAATAACTCCTCGGCATCGGGTGGGGGCCGCTACGGACGGGCGCCTCCGGCACCGCCGTACGGCTGGGGCTGCCACTATAGGGGCTGACGACTATAGGGTCGGTTCAGGCGAGGGTCAATCCCCGTTGGCAAGGACGGCCACCGCAGGTTTGCGGGTGTCCGTGCACGGGCATATCCTGTTTCCGAAGGCATGGCCGAAGCTCTCGTTGGCCTGCTTCCTACATCGGGACCGAGGAGTGTTGCCGTGAGCGTGCTGATGGAGCGTGACCCTGAGATTGCAGAGGCAATCCAGAAAGAGTCGGACCGGCAACGCCGGAACATCGTGCTGATCGCCTCCGAGAACTACGCCAGCCGTGCGGTGCTGGAGGCGCAGGGCTCGCCGCTGACGAACAAGTACGCGGAGGGCTACCCCGGACGCCGTTACTACGGCTCCTGCGAGTTCGTGGACATCGCCGAGCAGTTGGCGATCGACCGGGCGAAGGAACTGTTCGGTGCGGAACATGCCAACGTGCAGCCTCATGCCGGAGCAGCCGCGAACATGGAGGCTTATGCCGCACTCTGCGACATCGGCGACACGATCATGGGGCTGCAACTGGACCAGGGAGGTCACTTGACGCACGGCAGCCCCGTCAACTTCTCGGCCAAACTCTACAACTTCGTCGCCTACGGGCTCGATCCCGAGACAGAGCAGTTGGACTACGATGTCATCGCGGCACAGGCGCGGGAGGCGAGGCCCAAGGTTATCGTGGCCGGGTACACGGCATACCCGCGGACGATAGATTTCGCGCGCTTCGCGGAGATCGCGCAGGAGGCGGGCGCCGTACTGATGGTGGACATGGCCCACATAGCCGGGCTGGTCGCCGCGGGGGCGCACCCGTCGCCGCTGCCGCATGCGGCGGTTGTGACCAGCACGACGCACAAGTCGCTGCGCGGGCCGCGCGGCGCGTTCATCCTGTCCACGGATGAGCACAGGCGGAATATAGACCGCGCGGTGTTCCCCTATGCGCAGGGCGGGCCGCTCATGCACGCGATAGCCGCGAAGGCGGTCTGTTTCGGGGAGGCGCTCCAACCGGAGTTCGCTGCGTACGGCCATCAGATCGTGGAGAACGCACGCGCCATGGCGGCTGCGCTGGAAGGAGAGGGCCTGCGCATCGTCTCCGGCGGGACCGACACTCATCTGATGCTCGTGGACCTGCGACCTCTGGGATGGACGGGACAGGAGGCGGAGGAGGCCCTCGGCAGGGTGCGCATCACAGTCAACAAGAACGCTATCCCGAACGATCCGCAGCCACCGCGCGTCACGAGCGGGCTACGGCTCGGCACACCGGCTGTGACGGCGCGGGGCTTTGGGGTCGAGGAGTGCCAGAAGGTGGCTCAACTCATCGTGCGAACACTGAACAGCTGGGACGACACCGCGGCGCTCAATGCCATCGCGGACGAGGTAGGCCAGTTGACGGCGGGCTTCCCCGTGCCTGGGCTCGACGACTAGGAGCGGTTGCCGTCCGCAAGGGTGTGCGTGCTATAATCGCGAGACGCCTGCGGAGAATGACCGCGCGGTTTTTCGGTTCAGTCACTGAAGACGTTTGCGGAACGAGAGGGAGTTGAGAGTGCGTCAGTACGAGTTGGTGATGCTGGTCCATCCTGATGCCGACGAAGACCGTCTGGGAGCGGTCGTCGAGCGCGTCCGACGCGTGGCATCCGACCACGGCGGCGATGTTGTGAGTGAGAACAACTGGGGCAGGCGCAAGCTTGCGTACAAGATAGGCCGCTTCACCGAGGCCAACTATCACCTCGCGAACATCGAGATGGAAGGCTCGGGGACGACGGTGCTGGAGAACTCTCTCAAACTCACGGACGACGTCATCAGGCATCTCCTCATCCGCCTGGACGAAGAGTAGACAGGGAGCGCCGCGTTGGTAGGGCTCAACAGGATCATGGTGATCGGGAACGTGGGGACGGACCCGGAGATGCGGTACACGCCCTCCGGCGCTCCCGTGACCTCTTTCCGCATCGCCGTGAGCCGCGCGTACAACACGCGCGAAGGAGAGCGTCGCCAGGAGACCGAGTGGTTCACCGTGGTTGCGTGGAACGCCCTCGCAGAGCAGGTGAACCAGTACCTCTCCAAGGGACGCAAGGCCTACGTGGATGGCCGCCTGCACAGCCATTCATATCAGGGCAACGACGGTCAGATGCGGTTCCGCAACGAGATCATCGCTGAGCGGGTGCTGTTCCTGGACAGGCCCGGCACAGCCGACGAAGGCGGCGAGTACAGCGGAGGAGCGTACGCACAAGGCGCGGGTGGCACGGACTACGGCGGCCCCGAAGTGCTCTCTCCGGACGATCTGCCATTCTGAACCAGCACGCCGCGGGCGCAAGGAGTCCGCGCGATTCGTAGAGGAGAGCACGTAGAATGCAGAACATACGACGGCGGCGTCCCGGCGGGCGCCGGTACTTCCCCAGGCGGAAGGTGTGCTATTTCAGCGCCGAGAAGAAGACGCCGGACTACAAGGATGTTCCCGTCCTCCGCCGCTTCATCTCCGAGTGGGGGAAGATCGAATCCAGCAGACGCACAGGCACGCGTGCGCGCCACCAGCGCAAGCTTGCTGTAGCCATCAAGCGTGCGCGTTACCTTGCCCTTCTGCCCTACACCGGAGGGCATAGCCTGATCGAACTGACTCGCCCCGACCGCGGCCCGCGCCGGATGGGCCCGCGCGACGGAGGAACCGGACGTCCCGGTTTCCGGCCTCCTGTTGAGGCTGCTTCCGGTGCAGACGCTCCCGCTGCCGATGCGCCTGCCGCCGAGAGCGGCGTCTCTGCCGAACCCGTTGAAGACAGTGCGTCGGCCGCCGAGGCGGATGCCCCCGCGGACGCTCCCTCCGCTGACGGTCCGGTTGCCGAGGCTGACCCTCCTGCCGACGCCCCCGCCGCCGATGGTCCGGTTGCCGAGGCTGACCCTCCTGCTGACGCCCCCGCCGCCGATGCGACAGACTCCGACGAGTAGTAACGTCTTACATGCGACAACGCCGACGCGCGGAACGCCAGCAATCGGGGCGCTCAGCGTCTCCCCAGATTGCTGGCCGCCGCCTTAACGAACGCCAGCGCCAGCGGCTCCTCTACGTGGCCATCGCGGTCGTGCTCTCCGGGCTCGTCGCGATGCTGGCGGTAGGCTGGTATCTGAACCAGTACCGGGTGCCCCGCAAGGTCGTCGCGGAGATCGACGGCGTGCAATACCAGCTGAGGGAGGCACTCCCCTACGCGTTGATGGATGGCGTCATGACCGGCTCGTTCACACCGCAGCAGGGTCTGAACAACCTGATCGGCGACGGCATCATCGAGCGCAAGAGCTCCGAGATAGACGCCGTGATCCACCCCGGCGAGGTCGATGCGGAGATCGTGAGGATCTTCGAACCGAGCCTGGACCCGGAGGCCGAACCTCCCGCGGCCCTGGGCGAGGAAGGGCGCAAGTCATACGAGCGGTTCCTCGACAGCCTCGGGGTTTCCGAAGACGACTACCGCGCCTGGCTCTCAGGTCAGTTGCGCCGTCAGGCTGCGCTCGTCCATTTCACCGGTGAGGCGCCCGAGACCACAGAACAGATACACGTCGAATGGATCGTTACGACGACTGTCACGAACGCGCGCGAGGCGGTCTCGCGTCTCGAAGACGGACAAGAGTTCGCTGAGGTCGCGGGAGACCTCAACGAGGATGCCCTGTTCGCGGACGAGGACGGCGTAGTTGGCTGGGTGCCGGAGGGTGTGCTGCAGGCCGACGTGAACGGCGTGCTGTTCGCTGAAGACATCGAGCAGGGCGAAGTGCAGGGGCCCCACACAACAGCGTTCGGGACCATAGTCTTCCGAATAACGGACGGACCGTCCGACGAGCCTCTCACCGGCAGAATGCGGGACCTCTGGGCGCAGAACGATTTCCAGACGTGGATAGACATGCAGACCGTTGGACTGCAGTTCTACTTCACTCCGGACGACTCGCAGTGGCTGGTGGACCAGTTGGAGGACCGGTGATGGGCGCCCACGAGGCGGTCGGCGTT
Organism: Dehalococcoidia bacterium; assembly: GCA_034422795.1. GTDB lineage: Bacteria > Chloroflexota > Dehalococcoidia > Lucifugimonadales > Australimonadaceae > Bin16. Next base: position 27,228 of record DAOUJK010000037.1, read on the forward strand.
GCACTTCTGGGCGCGGGAACGGTCGGGACCGGCGTGGCGCAGGCGCTCACCGACAGGGCCGACGCGCTGGCGCGCTATGCGGGGCGTCCGCTGCGGCTGGCGGGCGTGCTCGTGCGCGACCCCGTCAGGCCCAGGCCGGGGCTCCCCAAAGGCGTACGCCTCACCGATGACCCCACGACGCTGACCGGCGGCGCCGACGTGGATGTCGTCGTCGAGGTGATGGGCGGCGAGCAGCCTGCGCGTGGCTGTATCGAAGCTGCGTTAGGTTCCGGCAAGCACGTCGTGACTGCCAACAAGCAGGTGATGGCGCTGCACGGGCCGGAACTACTGGCGCTTGCTGCGGAGCGCGGCGTTACGCTGGCCTTCGAGGCAAGCGTCGGTGGAGGCATCCCTATCATTGGGCCGCTGGTGCGGGACCTCGCTGGGAACCAGGTCACGGCGGTCAACGCCATCATCAATGGCACGACGAACTACATGCTCAGTCGCATGGCGCAGCAGGGTGCGTCGTACGAGGACGCTCTCGCGGAGGCACAACGGAACGGCTACGCGGAGGCTGACCCTTCCGACGACGTGGATGGTAAGGACGCTGCCTACAAGCTGGCCATACTGAGCACACTGGCATTCCGCTGTATCGTCCGGGAGCCGGACGTGTACCGCGAGGGTATACGCCGGTTGGATTCGGCGGACTTCGCATACGCGCGCGAGTTGGGCTACGTGATCAAGCTGTTGGCCACGAGCCAGTTGCAGGGCGGCGCCGTACAGGCCCGCGTCCACCCGGCGTTCCTGCCGGAGCGGCATCCGCTCGCGAAGGTGGACGGCGTCTACAATGCGGTGGAACTGGAGGGCGACCTTGTCGGCTGGGCGATGTTCCAGGGGCCGGGCGCAGGCGCTGCTCCCACCACCTCCGCCGTTATCGGCGACGTGCTCTCCATCGTCCGGGCTTCGACGTCCGGGGGCGCGGTCCTCGCATACCCGGACGTGCGGGAACGCCTCTCAATGCTGCCGGTGGCGGAGCTGGAAACGAAGTACTATCTTCGGCTCCGGGCGTACGACAAGCCCGGCGTCATGGCCCAGATCACGGGCGTCCTCGGAGAGATGGGCGTCAGCCTTGCTTCGATCATCCAGAAAGAGGTGCCGGAAGACGCCGACACGCCTGCTGAGGTCGTCATCATCACGCACAAGGCGCGGGAGTCGGCAGTCCAGGAAGCCGCGCGTAAACTGGAGGCGTTGCCGGTGGTCTACGGCGAACCGAAACTCGTGCGCATCGAGGACGGCTCCGCGTAAGGTCCGGGCACGGAGGAAGTGTGAGCGAAGGAGTTCTGAAGCGTTATGCGAGCCGCCTGCCGCTGACGGCGTCGACTCCTTCGCTGACCATCGGTGAGGGGAGCACTCCCCTTGTGCGCTCGCGCAACCTGGAGCGGGAGACCGGCGTCGGTGCGCTCTACTTCAAGCTGGAAGGCTGCAACCCCACCGGGTCGTTCAAGGACAGGGGCATGGTCGTCGCCGTGGCGAAGGCGATGGAAGAGGGGATGACGCGCCTGCTCTGCGCTTCTACTGGCAACACCAGCGCGTCGGCGTCCGCGTTCGGGGCTGCGGCAGGGTTGGAGACGGTCGTTCTCATACCGGAGGGCAGCGTCGCCCCCGGCAAGATGAGCCAGGCCATCGCCTACGGCGCACGCATCGTGACCATCCAGGGGAACTTCGACGACGCTCTCCGGATAGCGCGGGAGTTAGCCGCGTACGAAGAGCGTTTCGCGTTGGTCAACTCTGTGAACCCCAACCGCCTCGAGGGGCAGAAGACCGCAGCGTTCGAGATCGTCGACGACCTCGGGGACGCGCCAGACTACCTGTTCATCCCCGTGGGGAACGCGGGCAACATCACGGCGTACTGGCGTGGGTTCGTCGAGTACCACCAAGCGGGCATGGCGACCCGTCGCCCCCGGATGATGGGCATGGAGGCCGCCGGGGCCGCTCCCATCGTCAACGGCGCACCCGTTCTGACACCGGAGACCGTTGCCTCCGCGATACGTATCGGCAACCCTGCGAACTGGGTGGGGGCCGTCGCCGCACGGGACGAGTCCGGAGGAACGATAGAGGCAGTGACCGACGACGAGATACTCGAGGCGTACGGTCTGCTCCCGAGCTCGGAAGGCATCTTCTGCGAACCTGCGTCCGCCGCCGGCGTCGCAGGACTCATCAAGCAGGCGCGTGCAGGCGTCGATTTCTCGTCGGCGACCGTCGTGTGCATCATCACGGGCACCGGACTGAAGGACACGCCGGTTGCGGAACGGCTCGCGACGCGTCCGTTGGAGTCCGCTCCGCCAGACGTGCGCGAGGTGGCACGTGTCATAACGCGGGGCTGAGGAGGAGACGTTGACGATAGACTCGGCCAGGGTGGAGCGCGCCATTCGCGAGCTGTTGCTCGCCATAGGCGAGGACCCGGAACGCGAGGGACTGCGCGGCACACCGAGCCGTGTCGCCCGCATGTACGAAGAGATATCCGGAGGAATCGACCAGAATGCGAAGGAAGTGCTCTCCGTGCAGTTCGACGAGTCGCATCAGGAGATGGTGGTGATGCGTGACATGCCGTTCTACTCGCTCTGCGAGCACCACCTCCTCCCCTTTTTCGGGACGGCGCACGTGGCCTATATCCCGCACGGGAAGATCGTTGGCATCAGCAAGCTGGCACGCGCGGTGGACATCTTCGCGAAGCGCCCGCAGGTGCAGGAGCGCCTTACGTCCCAGATAGCGGACGCCATCATGGAGACGGTTGAGCCGTCGGGCGCGGCGGTTGTGATGCGGGCCGAACACCTCTGCATGTCTATGCGCGGCGTACGCAAACCCGGCACGTCCATAGTCACGTCCGCACTGCGCGGCGTCTTCGTATCGGACCAGGCGACCCGGGCGGAGGCCCTGAGCCTGCTGCAGGAGGGACTGCATTGACGTGCGCCGAGGCAACGAGGTCGTTCGCGCCGGTCCGCGCGGTCTGGCGGGAGCTGCTGGAACGTCTGCCCTGGAGCAGCATCTTCATGACGACGGAGTGGCAGGAGGCGTGGTGGGATGAGTTCGGCCACGACGACGAGTTGCGGCTCGTTATCGTGGGCCCTGAGGACGCTCCACTGGGGCTCGCGCCGCTCCAGCTCCGTGGAGGCCGGATCACTTTCATCGGCGGCACCGACCTCTTCGACTACCACGATTTCATCGCGGCAGACCCTGCATTCTACTTCGAGCTGTTCGATTGTCTGGAAAGCGAACCGTGGAACGAGATGGAGCTGTCGTCCGTGCCGGAGTGGTCGCCTACGTTTACGCTCCTCCCGCAGGCGGCTCGCGAGCGCGGCTACGCCATCACGGTCGAGGAGGAGGACGTTGTGCCCGGCGTAGCGCTGCCGGAGTCGTGGGAGGCCTACCTCGCGGGCCTGCGGAAGAAGGACCGGCACGAGCTGCGGCGCAAGCTCCGGCGCCTTGAGACTGCTGGCCCGGTGCACGTGCGGCTCGCCGATGCTGCCACGCTCGAGCGCGACCTCGTGCTCTTCCGGGAAGTGATGGCGGAGAGCAGGGAGGAGAAGAGCGAGTTTCTCAGCCCGGAGCGCGAGGCGTTTTTCCAGCGCGTGACGAACCGTATGCACGAGGCGGGGCATCTGCGGCTCTTCCTCATGGAGATCGGTGACGACCCGGCCGCGGCTGCAGTGCTCGCGTTCGACTATGGAGGCAGGCGGCTCCTCTATAACAGCGGCTACCGTCACGCCTACGATCACCTGGCCGCCGGGCTCATGCTCAAGGCGCTTTGCATCAAGGATGCGGTAGAAGACGGACTCGTCTACTTCGACCTCCTCAGGGGCGCGGAACAGTACAAGTACCACCTCGGCGGGGTTGACGGGCGTATCCATCGCATCGTTGTTACACGCTGATCGTGCGGAGGTGACCGGGTTGCGCGTCGCCTACGTCTCCGCTCACGGCTGCCCGCTCGCTGCCCCCGGCGTGGGCTCGGCAGGCGGGATGAGCGTCTTCCTGCGCAGCATGACGCGAGCGCTTGCCCAGGCAGGCGTGCAAGTGGATGTCTACGCTTCTTCCCACGGGCCATGCCCGGCTCCCTCCGAGCCGGAAGCACTGCGCCTGACGCATGTCGGCATCGAAGGCGCACCGGACTTCGCGGATGGCCTGCTCGCCGCCGTCAAGGCGGTCGACACGAACTACGCTCTCGTCCACAGTCACTACTGGACCTCGGGGGAGCCCGGCCTTCGGCTCGCGGCAGAGCTCGGGGTCCCGCATATCTTCACCGGACATACCATCGCCGCTATCAAGGAACAGGCGGGCGGTACGCCGGAGCCGGACGTCCGCAAGGCTGCGGAGGGTGCGGTCATCCGGCGCTCTCATTCCATCGTGACGTTCACGGAGGAGGAGTCCGCGTCGCTCTGCGAACTGTTCGGCGTCGCGCCGGAACGTGCACACGCCGTACCGATGGGTGTGGACCGGGGGCTGTTCAAACCTCATTCTCGCGTTGAGGCACGGGCGGCGCTTGGCATCGGACAGGACGAGCGAGTCCTGCTATCCGTGGGACGCATCGAGCCGTTCAAGGGCACGGAAGTGCTGATGCGAGCGACCGGCTTCCTGCGTGAGCGCGTTCGCTTGCTCGTCGTCGGCGGCAGAGAGGACGAACCGGGAGTCGCCTGGCTGCGGGAAGAGGCGCGGGCGAACGGGGTGAGCGACATGCTCGACTGGCGTGCCGCCGTCCCGCAGAATAGACTGCCCGCCTTTTATGCCGCCGCCGACGTCTGCGCGGTACCGTCGCTGCACGAGATGTTTGGACTCGTCGCGCTGGAGGCGATGGCCTGCGGCACGCCGGTCGTGGCGTCCCGTGCAGGCGGCCTGCGCGAGCTCGTGCGCGATGGCGAGACAGGCCTGCTCTGTGAGCCCGCGGAGGCCGCCGCCCTTGGGGAGGCGCTCGACATTGTGCTGAGCGACCTACCGCGCGCGCGGCGCATGGGCGAGGCAGGTGCGTTGCGGGCCCAACGCTTTACCTGGCGCGCATCCGCCGTCCGCCTTGCAGCGGTCTATGAACACGTTGCGTCGGCGGATGTTGGCGGGTGATGGCGGAGCCTCGAACAGTGCTGGAGAAGTATCCTGTGCATGCTTACGGTTGTTTCCTCGTACGACTTGTCCAGCGTTGCCCACAGTCTGGTCCCAGAGCACGAGCGTTCGGGAGGGAGTGGTCAGTTGATGGCTACATCACGCGGGGTCGCGCGGTGGGGGAGTTGCCGGTGGTCTTCCGAGCCGTCCGTGACCTCGACAAGATGGGAGGTGTAGCGCGCGCATGGCCGGGCAGGTAGTGCTCATCGCCGTCCTCATCGTGGTCGCGACAGCGGCTGCCGTTCCATACGTGTGGCTGGAACGCAACCGTTGGCGGCCGAGGCGGGAGGCCACCGCGCTCGTTCTCGGCGGGGGCGTTCTCGGTGGGGGGCAGGGGGCCATCGCTTTCGGCTTGTTCGCCGCCGCCGCCGGAGATATAGAGCCCTGGTGGTTCCTCATGCTGCCGCTGCTCATCATCGCGGCAGCACTCCTCGCGCTCTGGGCTGTGTCCCGCCTGAACGGGTGGGCGCGTCGAGGGCTGTTGTTAGCGGCGGCGGTGCTTTCCGGGGCCGGCTCACTGGCCGGAGGGCTGTTCGTGCTGGCTGGTTTCGCGGCGCTCTTGGCGGCGGTCTGCTATCTCCTTGCCATCGCCGACAGGCCACGTGAGTTCCTGCGGGGGCTCGATCCGCGCGATTAACGCTCCCTGCTTCTCCTTGGTGCTGCTGGAGTTGAGCTGCGATCCGTACGGGGGTGCTCAGGCGCGTATTCCGTCGGCGGCCTGCTCCATCGACGCCAGGCAACCCCCGCTTGCGTGGAAGCACACACGCCTTACCGCTGGCATATACTCTCCACTGAGGAAGAGATGAGCGGCGTACGCGTACTACGGTTGCGGTTCAAGTACCCCAAGGGCGAGAGTCCAGCGGTCGATATCCCGGACTTCTCGGTCAACGAGGGTGAGTTCGTCGCCATCATGGGCGAGTCAGGGTCTGGAAAGACGACGCTGCTCCGCCTGATCGCCGGCCTCGAGCAGCAGGACGAGGGCGACATCTACATCGGCGGAGAGTACATGAACGACGTGCCGGTCGGGCGCAGGCCGGTCCAGCTCATCTTCCAGAGTCTTGCGCTGTGGCCACACCTGCGGGTGGTGGAGGAACGCGGCTACTCAAACCTCACGCTGCCGCTGAAGGTCCGCCGCTGGACGGATGACCGGATCCGCGCGCGCGTTGCCGACGTGAGCCGCCGTGTCGGGCTCAGGGAGTACCTGTTTCCGCGCAAACCCGACGAGCTGTCAGGTGGTGAGCGTCAGCGCGTTGCGCTGGCGCGAGCGATGGTCACTGAAGCCAGGACGTTCCTCATGGACGAGCCGCTGAGCAGCCTCGACCCTATCAGCAGGCCCAGGATGCGCACGGAGATCCGGCGGCTCCACGACGAGCTTGGCGCTACTACGCTGTACGTGACGCACAATATCTCCGACGCGCGCGCCATGGCGGACCGCATCGCTGTCATCCGGGACGGCCGGATCCTGCGCACGGGGACGTACAGGGACCTCATCGAGTCTGCCAGCGACGAGTACATCCGCCTCCTGCTGTCGTCGTCTTAACCCGTCCGCTACTGCCCCCGGGCGCTCATGACCAGCATCTCCAGTATCTCGTGGGCGGAGATGGAGCCCCTGAACTCGCCGGTCTCGGAGTCGACGACAGGGAGGACGGAGAGGGAGTGCTCGGTCATGCGCTGCAGCGCGTCCTCCAGGTGTTCGTCGGAGTAGGCGGTCGGTGTCTGTTGCCGCAGCATCTGGATGAGCGGCGTGTGGTCCCACTCGGCGCGTGGCAGGTAGCGCAGCATGCTCAGGGACACGATGCCGACCAGCGCCCCGTGTTCCACGATCACGTAGTCGTGCTGGTCCTGCAACAGCCAGTCCTCCGCGAAGGTCTTGACCGTCTGCGAGGCCTCCGGGTGGAGGCGGTAGGGGTCAAGCAGGTCGCGCACCCTGACCTCGTCCAGCACGAAGCGCTCGAACGACGGAGGGATCTTGTCGAACGAGAGTTCGCGTGTCGGGCGGGCCATCCGGCGCAGCGCGAAGCCGATGCCCATGGGCGTGAGCATGATGTAGACCAGCATCACGAGCACCAGCAGGGAGAAGATGTCCTTGCCGATGGCGCCGCTCTGCAGCATCACCAGCAGCAGCGCGATCTCCGCGACGCCCTTCGCCGTGAGGCCCACCGCCGTGGCGAAGGGCGCGTCGACCCGTGTGAGGTACGAACTGAGGAATGAGGCGCCGATCTTGCCGACCAGAGGGACGAGGGCCAGCGCCAGGATCGTCTCCACGGGCAGTCTGGTGAACTCCAGGCTGAAATACAGGCCCGCGGAAGCGAAGAACAGCGGAACGAAGAAGCCCTCGGCAGCCCCCCGCATTCCGGGCATGATGTCGCGCCGCATCTGGTATGGCAGGAAGGAGAGGGCGGCGCCGAAGAGGAGCGCGCCTAGGGAGCCGTGCAGCCCCACCTCTTCGGCGGCGACGACGACGAGGAAGAGGCCGCCGAGGAGCATGCCGAAGGTCAATTGCGGCACGCGCAGGATGCGGTGCAGCAGACCGAGGGCCCGCGGCAACAGCTTGCTGGCCACGAACCACGTGACGACGGCGAACCCGATGATCTCCGCGATGATGATGCCCACGCCCGCCGCGTCGAGGCCGCCGTGCTCGTCCGCGGAGAAGTGCCCGCTGATGGCGAAGCCCACGATGAAGAGAGCGATCAGCTCGACGATGATGGCGGCGGTGAATATCTGCACGCCGACGGGCTCGCGCAGCCGGCCCTCGTCGATGAGCGCCTTCGCGACGACGCCCAGGCTGGAGAGGGAGAGCACGCCGGCGAGTCCGAGCGCCTCCGTGAAGCTCAGGTCCAGCCCGAGGTCGAAGACGTAGTCGGTCGTGACCGCGAGGGAGACGAGCATGGAGAGGGTCACGGCGAGCACGGCGGTGAAGAAGATGCGGCCGCGGATGGCGGCGAGGAAGCCGGCGATGTCCAACTCCTCCATCCCGATGAGGAAGAAGAACATGAAGATGCCGATGCTGAGGATGAGGTCGATCTCCCTGCCGGTGTGGACGAGGCCGGTCATGGGGCCGAGCACCACACCGGCGATGGCGTAGGCGAAGATAGCGTTCACGCCGAGGCGCTTGAAGACGCCTTCGAGCAGCTTGGCGGTGACGATGAGCACGCCAACCGCAAAGAGGGCTTCGTGGACCTCCACTCTGTCGCCTCCGGTCATCCCCCTTGCGGTCAACGAGGCCGGTCGAGTATGGGTGCGCCGTCGAGACCGGTCCTCTATCGCTCGGGGGGCGCGCTGACACTAGCACCAACGCGCAGGGTGTACAAGGTGGACGGCGGCCTGCCGAGAAAGTACCTTCACCGTCCAGCCCGGTCCTCTTGGAGAAGTGAGGCATGAGCGCCACTGGCCATTGGCATTCGCTCGGCACGCCGGGCGGACACGTCGAGATAGCGGACTACAATCCCGGCTGGCCTCTCGCTTTCGAGCGCGAGGCGTCGGCCATCCTGGAGGCGTGCCGCCCTGGAATCGTCGAGCTGCACCACGTCGGCAGCACGTCCGTGCGGGGACTGGCGGCGAAGCCCGTCCTGGACGTGATGCCCGTCGCCGCTGGCCCGTCGGACGCCCTGGCAGCCGTCCCCCGGATGACGGCGCTCGGCTACCATTGCCTCGGGGAGAACGGCATCCCCGGACGTCTGTACTTCGAGAAGGACGTCGATGGCCGCGACGTCGCGCACGTTCACCTGTTCCCTGCGGCCCACCCTGCGATCCGGACGCACCTGGCCTTCCGCGACCACCTGCGGGCGCACCCCGACGCCGCCCGCGACTACGAACGGCTGAAGCGGGAGCTCGCCGCGAAGCACCGGAAGGATCGGGAGGCCTACACCGACGCCAAGACCGCCTTCATCGAAGGCATCATCGCCGCCGCGATGTGTTGACTCATCCCCCGCACCGGAACGTTCCGGGGGGAATTGCTGTTCATTTCGGCTCACAGCACCAATTTCACTCCTGAATCAAGGGCTTGGGATGAGCTGTCCGACCGCTCATTCCGGCTCATTCGCAGCTCTTTCCGGGTCATTCCCGCTCGTTTCTGTTCATTTCTGCTCTTGCGCTCCGCTGTCTGTGGGGAAGGAGGAGGGGTACTCCGGGCAGGCACTTACCAGCGTAGGCGGAGGGAGGTCGTTGGCGCAATGGGCAGATGTCGCGTTGATGACGGCAGTTAGAATGGCGTGCAAGATTGGACACGTCCCTTGGCAGAAGATGATTCCGCAGGAAGACGGGCGCAGCGTGCTTGAACGCGGCGCCCGGTGGCGTGAAGGAGAGTACCCATGACAACGGAGGCGAGCGAGAGCGAGAGAGCATTGGCGCTGCTTCGTACGGCGATGGCTCCGTTGGGGGAGGCGCGTGCCCTCCCATTTGCCGCCTACCACAGCGAGGAACTCTTCGCCCTGGAGATGGACCGCGTGTTCCGCAGCGACTGGATAGCGGTGTGCGCGGAGGCTGCGCTTGCAGACCCGGGGGACTACCTCGCTATCGACATCGCCGGAGAACCGCTGGTGCTGATCCGGGGCGCGGACGGCGAGTTGCGCGCGCTGTCGAACGTGTGCCGCCATCGCGGCACGATCCTGCTCGATCCGGGAGTCGATAATCTCCACGCGGAGAGGATCGTCTGCCCATACCACGGCTGGAGCTACAGCGATTCAGGGACGTTCCGGGGCGCGCCGTATGCGCACGGCGCCAGGATAGACCGCGACGAGCACAGTCTTCCCTCCTTCCGGACTGAAGTCTGGATGGGCGTCGTCTTCGTGTGCTTGTCAGCCGATGCCCCGTCGTTAGTCGAAAGACTTACCGGTATCGCTCCGCACCTTGCCGAGTTCGACATGGAGTCGTTCACGGCGCCCGCCGCGCTCTCAGCGCCGGAGGTCTGGGCGGCCAACTGGAAGCTGATCGTTGAGAACGGCATGGAGAGTTACCACCTCTTCAAAGTGCACGAGAAGACACTCGAGCGGGTTACTCCGACACGCGGGGTTTACTACATCGAAGGCTCAGCGTCATGGACGCTGACCGGTGGGGAGATCCTGCAAGGCGGCGGAGGTGTCACCGGGAGACTGCTCTCGATGCTGTTCGGCAGCGAGGCCGGCGGCGACCACTACGTCCTCGTCTCGATCCCGCCTTCATTCGTTGGCGTGGTCACGAAGGACTCCTGGGACTGGATAATCGCCCATCCGTTGAGCCCGACCTCGACCCGAGTGCTGTTGGGGTCGCTGGCGAGGTCGTCCCCCGACCTGGTGACGCGCCTGGCCGCCAGCGGCTATACGGCTGCGTTCCTGGAAGAGGACCGCGCGATCTGCGAGCGTGTCCAGACGGGGATGGCGGCGCGGGCCTCCGCCGGAGGGCGGCTGGTCCCCCTGGAGCGGGTGGTCGTGGACTTCCATCACTACCTGGCCTGGCAGCTCACCGGGGAGAGCCCCCCGGAACGACACGTGGAGGCAACGAGATGAGTTTCGACCGCCGTAGAAGCCGTGCGGCGAACGCCGGGGTCCGTGTGCGCACGCTCTGTGCCCTCGTGGTCCTGCTCGCCGCGGTCGTGTTCGACCTGCAGTGGATCTGGGGCGTGTTGTTCCTGTTCTGGTCGGCGCAGAGTCTCTTTGCGGGTGTGACCTTTCTGGTGGAGCCGGTCTACCGCGACGAGAATCCCCGGTTGTTCTGGGCCATAGCGATGCTGTGGTTGGTCCTGAGCCTGGCGCTCATCGTCACGGATGTGGCGGGGCTGGGTGGTTGATGGGGGGCCGGGACGATCGGGAGGCCTGCACCGACGCCGAGGGCGGGCCGCCATTGAGGGCGTCGTCGCCGCTATAATTCTGTGAATGATCATGTTCTTGCTCGTACGCAGTCAGGCATGGTGAGTGAGGCCGCTCGGCAACCGCACTCACGCTCACCAAATGACCTGCGTGCCTGCCGAACGCCGGAGACCAACGTTGGCTGGCGACGAACTGGGAAATAAGCATCACCACTCCTCGGACAAGGCGGTTGGTCACAGCATCCGTTCCTACGAAAGAGGCATGCAGAGGCAACGCGCCAGGGTGGCCCGAGGTGTACGACGGCGTAACCTGGAGCCTCGGCCACCCCGGAAGAAGAACTGGGAGGTGGAGTCCCATGCAGAGTGGGATGACACCCACTTCGATCTACGCGAACGGATCATGCCCATCGACGAGCGTGACCGTCGCTCTACTATCGAGAGCGCTGCATCCGGAGAGGGCAACGTACCTGCACCAGAGGCTTCGATGCCCAGAGTTGCGCCGTGGACAGTGGTCTCAGTGGCGAGTGGACTCTGTGTTGTAGAACGGGAAGGTCGATGGCTCCGATGCCGCATCAGAAGCAGGCTGACGGCGCAAGAATCGGCATATACGAACGTTGTCGCTGTCGGTGATCGAGTAGTTGTAACTGACGATAGCGCCAGCGGAGGCATCGTCGAAGAGGTGCTTCTGCGGCGCACGACCTTGCTCCGGCCTGAAGCGCACCACGGTAACCGTGGCCGTCGGATCCAGGTAATCGTGGCCAATGCAGACCAGGTACTGATCGTCTCCTCGTGGCGCGAGCCTTTCTTGTGGCATGAGTTCATCGACCGTTGCATCATTGCGGCTCAACGCAACGGTCTATTACCGATCGTCTGCGTCACCAAGGCCGACCTCGCGGAGGACCTGGCCGCCTTGGAGCATGCCGTTGCACCGTACCCAGCTTTGGGGATTCCCATCATCATGACGAGTGTGCTCACAGGCCAGGGTATCGACGAGCTTCGCGACCTGCTTCGCGGCAAGATGACGGCGTTGACAGGCATGTCAGGCGTCGGAAAGTCGTCACTCATCTCCAGGGTGCAGCCAGGTCTGAGCCTGCGTACGTCAGGAGTGAGCACCTCCAGCAAGCGCCTCGGAGAGGGACGTCACACAACCACCATGGTCGAGATGCACAATCTGGACATGGGAGGCCACGTAGTCGACACCC
>DAOUJK010000038.1:0-55170 GCA_034422795.1 Dehalococcoidia bacterium
CGTTCTGGGAGGCGGTCGCCGAGCTGGACGTTCCGCTCTACGTGCACGGCAACCCGTTCCAGTGCCAGGTGAACGACCACATCCCGACGAACTTCACGCTGGGCTGGGAGCGGATGCGGCGGATGCACATCAGCAACTACCTGGGGTTCGCGTTCGAGTACATGTTGGCGATGGCGAGCCTGACGCTCGGGGGGGTGCTCAGGGAGTTCCCGAACCTGCGCATGGCGTTCTTCGAGGCCGGCGGCTCGTGGCTGCCGTGGGTGATGTACACGCTCGACCGCGTCTACCAGATCGAGCCGCAGTGCGCGCGCTGCGAGGAGCCGCCGAGCGAGCTGATCGCGAGGAGTTGTCTCGTCGCCGTCGAGCCGGACGAGCAGGCTATCGTGGGCGCGGTGCACACCATCGGCAGCAGGAACTTCATCATCGGCAGCGACTACCCGCACCCGCCGTCCACGTTCCCGAACACGGCGGCAGGCATCGAGACGATGGAGGGCCTGAGCGACGAGGCGAAGCGCGACATCCTGGGCGACAACATGGCGCGCTTCTTCCGGATGGCGTAGGGCCACGTCACACGCGCGCAGGGTCAAGCGCTCAATCTGCCTTGCTATACACGCTAAAGTAAGGCACAATCATGAAACACAATGCGCTATAGGTGGATGCAATGAAAGACGTAGCCGAATCCATCGTCACTTCCAAAGGGCAGACGACGCTGCCCAAGAAGGTGCGCGACGCGCTCGGACTGCAGCCAGGGGACAAGCTTCGGTATGCGGTGCTCAAGAACGGTGGCGTGTGGGTCGCGAAGGTGCAGCCCATCGAGAGTTTGAAGGGCATCCTGCACTACGACGGCCCGCCTGTGACGCTCGAAGACATGGAGCGCGGCATCATCGAGGGCGCCACCGAATGGTTCACTGGACGGGGCGACGCCGAGGAAGAGGAGGCGAGACGGGCGGCTGATCAGGCTGTCTCAGCGGAAGCGACACGCAAGTGATCGCCATAGACACCAACATCCTCATTCGCTACCTGGTGCGTGGCAACTCCCCACAGGTTTCGGTTGCAGATGAGTTGTTGGAAGGCCTCACCGCGGAGGAACCTGGATTCATCTGCCGTGAGGTTGCGATGGAGACAGCCGGCGTACTGGAGCGGGTCTATGGCTTCGCGAGAACCGAGGTCAGGGACTCCGTGCTGCGATTGACCTTCATGGACAATCTGATCACCGAGGACAGGACTGACGTAGTCAACGCAGCCTTCGCATACGGACAGGGCAGCGCGGACTTTGCGGACCTGATGATCCTTGCGGCGGCGGAACGGGTCGGCGCGACGCCGCTCTATACATTCGATCGAAGACTCGCGCGAGAGGAAGGCGCGGCGCTGTTGGGCGCCCAGCCCCGTTCCTAGAACAGCTCCGTCTCGCCCTCCTCGGCCTCTTCCTCGATGCGGTCGGGGCAATCGGCGGCGGTGATGTCGCAGAAGGCGCACTCGGAGGCGCTAGGGGTTCGAGGCGGGGGCTGTTCCGTATCGGCGAGTCGCTTGATGAGGTCGGCGGTGCGGTCGATGAACGTCAGGTCGATGGCATCGGCCGGCACGTCGATGGCGTGGTCTTCGTAGACGACGCGGCCTGCCACGGGCATCCCCGCGTACTCGCGCCGCGCGAGCGGGAACGCCCACATGTAGAGCATCACCTGGATGGCGTGGTACGCGTGCGGCTCGCCCGACTTCACGTCGTGGATGACGACCTGGCCATCCTGGAGCGACACGAGGTCCGGCATGCCGGAGAGCGTGGCGTACCAACCCCTGAGCCGGAACTGGTTCTGGCGCTCGGTCTTCACGGTCGCGCCGTCGGCCTCCAGCCGCTTCTGCTCGGCACGGAGGAGCGCGGTGTGGTCGAGCGCCCAGCGGGTGTGGTCGAACGTCGAAGGCGCGCGGGTCCAACTCGACCCCTCGTGCTGCGCCTTGAACCACGATGCCCACTCGCACCGGTGGTTGCCGGAGAGGAGGCGCGGCAGCCACGTCACCCAGACGTAGGGCCGCTCGCGGGGCTGAGGTGCGTCGGGGCTCACCCGGCGTCCTACCTGAAAGCGTAGCGCTCTTCGCCGGAGAGGGTGCGCACGCCCTCCCACTCGCTGAGCTTCGCGCCCTCGCCGGACAGGACGGCCTCAACCTCGGCGGGCGCGGGGCGGAGGTCCTTGAACGGCCCGCCGGTGCCCTCGTAGCCGGGGTACTGGAAGTACTCGCAGGGGAGGATGATGATCTCGTTCTCCGCCTCGTCACGGTGGATGTTCATGGGCTCGCCGCCCTCCTCCACGACGCGGGCCTGCTCGTCCAGCAGGCGGCGGTACATGATGACGCCCACATCGGTGACGCCGAGGCGCTCCGTGGTCCTGTCGGAGATGGGGCCCTGGATGATCCATGCCAGTTGGTCCTGCGCGAGGACGTAGTCGTAGCGGATCTTCCCGTTGTCATCGAAGACCGGCATCTCGGTGAACGGGACCTCGGTCTGGGGTTCCTCGTCTTCCCTGAGCGGGCGGAACGTCATGGAGACGTGGATGGTATGCGTGTCGTCGGCGGGCGTGCGGAACTGCATGCCGTGTGCGACGCGGAGGATGTTGGGGAAGAGCACCGGGTGCCCGATGCGCCAGAACTCGTCCTCCTCCGTCTCGTCACCGACGAGCCTGCGCTTGATCACGCCGTAGTCCGTGGTGTCGAAGCCTATCTTCTTGTGCTCGCGCCCCTTCGCGCCCGTGACGGCGTTCCAGGCGTCGCGCTCTTCGGGCGGCTTGCCGCGGTTCATCATCCAGCCGCCGAAGTAGCGGTGCAGCCACTGGAAGTGCAGCGGGTCGAGCGAGTTCTCTTGGCACTGCAGCCAGTTGCACGGCAGGTCGTGCAACTGCCACTCCCGGTGGCCCTCCCACTCGAGCACGTCCCATCGCGGGAGGAGCGGCGCGGGCGCGGGGCCCATGTATGCCCAGATAACGCCCGCGTACTCCTGCACGGCGTACGCCTTGATGCGCACCTTTTCCTTGAATTTCGACCCTTCCGGCTCGGACGGCTGGTCGACGCACTGGCCGGTCTCGTTGAATATCCAGCCGTGGTAGGCGCAGCGGATGCCGCTCTCCTCAGGGATGCCGTAGGAGAGGTTGGCCTTGCGGTGCGCGCACGAAGGTTCGATGAGGCCGACCGTGCCGCTGGCGTCCCGGTAGAGGACGAGGTCCTCGCCGAGGAGGCGTATCTCCCTCGTTGGATTGTCGGCGTTCAACTGGACGCTTCCAGCGATGGGGTGCCAGTAGCGGCGCATCAACTCGCCCATCGGCGTTCCCGGTCCAACGCGGGTGATCCGGTCGTTCATCTCCTGGGTGAGCATGTTCAGCCTCCCTGCGGAACGGATACGTGTCAGTGCTGTTGCTGCGACTCCCGGACATGCAAGACGTACGCCAACGCGGAGAGCGTCGCGGCGATGACGAACCAGACCATGAACGCGACGACATAGCTCTTGTCGAGCGAGCCTCCGAGCCAGACAACTCCGAGGAGATAGGGGAAGATAACCAGGGTCAGCCAGATAGCGGCTGTGATGACAAGCGTGCGGACACTCATCGAGACGTTACCTCACAAGTCATAGCGGATATGCATACTTTAGGGAGAAGACGCACTTGGCGCAAGCGGCACACGTCCGCCTGCGCGCTGGTGAACGGACAGAGCCGGCGGTCAGGCTGTACATACCTCCGGGCGCGGCGGCTTCGGAAGACGAATACAAATGTCCTGTCCGCTTGACAAACATAAAGAGGACATATACGCTTATGCCATACGAACTGCCATTGCCCTCCTGGGCGCAGTCACAGGGTTGGAAGGTGAAGATCCGGGACAAAGAGAGGCTTGAACCGCCGCATGCGACAGTACTGAGAAGGACGGAGTCGTGGCGGTGGGACCTGCGAAGGCGATCATTCATGGACGAGCGACCTCACCCGAGAGAAGTGCCGGCGGTCGTGCTGGAGTGCATGGTGGACCAACACGCAACCCTCTGCAGCCAGTGGGACAGGATGTACCCGGAGAACCCGGTGGCCGGAGAGAGTGATGATGACTGATCAACTGTTCATACTAGGCCCCATTGCGGCGAAGCCGTACAACTTTCCGGATGGCCAATGGATCCGAACGCCCGACGAAGCCCCCGAAGCGATCGCCGAGGCGAACAGACCCGGGCAACCGCGGATGCTTGCAGAGCCGACCGCCGTCACGACAGCCCCGGCGCCCGAGAAGAACATGTCCCGCCATCTGCTTGCGCTCGAACCGCTGGCATACCACCGGTTGGTGTTCCTGCAGCACATCTTCAAAAGCATCATCGCGGGGGCCGAGATGCTGGAACTGAGCGACCTTCTGCATGTCGTGAACTCGTTCAACAGGCAAAGCCTGTTTATCGCGGGCGTCGTCGATCCGGACGATCAGGTGCTGATCCTGTACCGCGGGGACTTCACCAGCCTCCTCGTGCCCTTCGCGTGGTTCGAACCGCGGCCCACTGTTGGGTCGCCGGGATGGACCAGATTTGAAGTAACGGACTTCGGCCAGACCCTGCGCATGGGAGATTACGAAGCCGCAGCGGACGCCATCCTGTACGATTTCGATCCCGTCTTTCGCCGGGACGCGAAGATGCGACTCGTACAGCAAGACGATTCGTTCGGCGGTGCGCTCCGCCGCCTCCGCCTGCAGCGCAGGCTGCGCCGGAGCGATTTCCCTCCCCTCAGTGCGAAAGAGGTCGCCCGCATCGAACGCGGAGAGGTGCGCAAGCCGCACCAGAGCACGCTGCAGACACTGGCCAACCGACTTGGCGTGTCGCCGGACGCGATAGAGGAATACTAGGCTCTCCCGATGCCGCGATGACGCTGGAACGATACGAAGAGAAGCGCGACTTCAGCGTGACGAACGAGCCCGCGCCGCATGCGCCGGAGCAGCGGTCGGGCGCGCTGACGTTCGTCGTGCAGAAGCACGCCGCCTCACGCCTGCACTACGACTTCCGCCTGGAGTTCGGCGGTGCGCTCAAGTCGTGGGCCGTGCCGAAGGGGCCGTCGACGGACAACAGAGAGAGGCGTCTAGCGGTACTCGTCGAGGACCACCCGCTCGACTACGCCTCGTTCGAGGGGGTCATCGGACACGGGAACTACGGCGCCGGGCAGGTGATCGTCTGGGACATGGGCATCTACTCCCCGGACGAGGGCAGCCTGAGCTGGCACGACCGCGAGGAAGCGGAGCGCCGGATGCTCGCCGGGCTCGACGCGGGCAAGCTGTCGTTCACGCTGCGCGGGCACAAAATGCAGGGCTCGTGGACGCTGGTGCGCACGACCCGAGGTCCGAACGAGTGGCTGCTCATCAAGCATAAGGACGCCTACACCGATAAGGAACACGACATCATCGAGGACGGCAGATCGGTCGTGTGCGGGCTGACCATCGAGCAGCTGCAGTCCGGCAGGTTGCCGGACCCGTCGCTCGCTGCCGGAGCGGTCTCCTTCGGCAAGCCCGCGCGGATGCCGCGAACGCTCAAGCCGATGCTGGCGCACGCCGTGGACGGCGTTTTCTCGTCGCCCGGCTGGCTGTTCGAGCCGAAGCTGGACGGCTTCCGCGCACTCGCGTTCCTGCAGGACGGCAACGTGCGGTTGATCAGTCGCACGGGCAAGGACATGACGAAGAACTTCCGGGGCATCGCCGACGACCTCTCCGTGTTGCCGCACCGGGAGATGGTCCTGGACGGGGAGATCGTCGCGCTCGGGGAGAACGGCCTGCCGGACTTCGTGTTGCTGCAGAACAACGCGGGTATGTACAAAGTGCCCGGAGCGGAGAGCGTCTCGGTGAAAGCGGCCACTGTTGCCTACTACCCGTTCGACATCCTCTACCTGGACGGGCGCGACCTGCGGCAGGCGCCGCTCCACCAGCGCAAGCACGCGCTCCGTCTCGCGGTCCCGCCGAGCGAGCGCATCCGCTCGATGGAGTACGTGGAAGGGGAGGGCGAGGCGTTCTTCCGCGTGGCGGAGCACCTGGGGCTGGAGGGCATCGTGGCGAAGCGCCGGGACTCGCGCTACGACGCCGGGCAGCGGTCGCGCGACTGGCTGAAGATCAAGCAGGTGCTTTCGCAGGAGCTCGTCATCGCGGGGTACACACAGGGCGAGGGCGAGCGTGCGGAGAGCTTCGGCGCGGTGGCCCTGGGCTACTACGACGGCGGCACACTCACCTACGCCGGTCGCGCCGGAAGCGGCTTCACGCAGCAGACGCTCCGCAGCACGCTCGCGGCGCTGGAGCCGCTGCGCACGGACGCTTGTCCGTTCCCCGCCGTGCCCGCCGACCTCGACTCCGTGCAGGTGACATGGGTGCGGCCGGAGCGGGTGGCGCAGGTGAAGTTCTCCCAGTGGACGGCGGACGGCGTGCTGCGCGCGCCCGTCTTCCTCGGGCTGCGGGACGACGTGCAACCGCAGGCCGTCGTCCGAGAGAGGCCGGAGCCGGTGGCGTCGTTCATGGAAGATGCGGCGGCGCCGGACGCGCATGCCGAGTCGCGCGACGTGGTGGAGCAGCTGGCGCGCATCCGCGGAAACGGTCACGTGGAGATCGGCGGTCAGCGGTTCGCCGTCACCAACATGGACAAGGTGTTCTGGCCGGAGACGGAAGGGCGCGCCGCGGTGACGAAGGGCGACATGCTCCGCTACTACGCGCAGGTCGCGCCGTACCTGCTCCCACACCTGCGCGACCGGCCGCTGACCATGACGCGCTACCCGAACGGCATCGACGGCGGGAGCTTCTATCAGAAGCGGTGGGAGCACGACCTGCCGCCGTTCGCGGAGACGGTGCGGCTGTTCTCATCGGCGGCGGAGGGCGACGTCGACTACCTCGTCGTCAACAACCTGGCGACGCTCGTGTGGCTGGCGCAGCTCGCCGACCTCGAGTTGCACCCGTGGCTGTCGCGCACGGCCATCGAGCCGGACGCCGTCCACCTGCAGGAAAGCTTCACCGGCTCGAAGGAAGAGCTGCGGCGGAGCGTGCTGAACTACCCGGACTTCATCGTGTTCGACCTGGACCCGTACATCTACTCCGGTGCGGAGAAGGCGGGCGAGGAGCCGGAGCTGAACCGGCGGGCGTTCGGGAAGGGCGCGGAGGTCGCGCTGGCGCTGAAGGACCTGCTGGACCAGCTGTCGCTCTCATCGTTCCTGAAGACGTCGGGCAAGACGGGGCTCCACGTCTACGTGCCCATCCTGCGAGAGTACGACTACTCGGTGACGCGGAAGGCGTGCGAGCTGATCGGGCGGTTCCTGCTACGGCAGCGGCCCCGCGACCTGACGATGGAGTGGAGCGTGAGCAAGCGGGCGGGCAAGATATTCCTGGACCACAACATGAACGTGATGGGGAAGAACATGGCGTCGGTCTACTCGCTGCGGCCGCTGCCGGGCGCGCCGGTCTCCGTGCCGCTGCGCTGGGACGAGCTGGCCGACGTGTATCCCAGCGACTTCACCATCGACACGGTGCACCGGCGGCTCGCGGACGTGGGCGACCTGTGGGGCGACATCCTCGATGCGAAGCACGACCTGAGGCGTCTGCTGGAGGCGGCGGGGGAGTAGGCGGGGCCCTCACCCGCCGCGCAAGCGCGTCGACCTCTCCCCGGGGGAGAGGGGAACCCGAGAGATACTTCGACTCCGCTGCGCTCCGCTCTGTATGACAATGCAAGAAGAGCCGGGGCGTCGCCCCGTCGGTTCACCCTCACCCGCCGCGCAAGCGCGTCGACCTCTCCCCGGGGGAGAGGTGAACCCGAGAGATACTTCGACTCCGCTGCGCTCCGCTCTGTATGACAATCAAGAAGAGCCGGGCGTCGCCCCGTCGAGTTCGCCCTCACCCGCCGCGCAAGCGCGTCGACCTCTCCCCGGGGGAGAGGGGATCAAACGCCCCGCCTACCCCCTGCCTCTGCCAAGGGAGGTTTCTGCTCTCCGCGCGCTAAAGCGCGGGAACGACGGAAGGCGTGGCAATGACGGGTGGTCCGACAGGCTCACCATGAGCGGGGCCTCAACACCCCCGAGAAGATGCTGCGCGCTAAAGCGCGGGCTCCGCTCTGCATGACAATGCAAGAAGAGCCGGGGCATCTGCCCCGGCTCTCCTCGTGCCGTCTTGTTCGTGGCGCTTACGCAGCGGTCTTGCGCTGCTCCATGATGAGGGCGGCGGCAGTCTTCAGGTCGAGAGTACGGCCGCACTGCAGGCAGCGGCACTCGATCCCGTCGATGTCCTTGCGGCACTGAACGTCGCCGCCGCAGTTGGCACATGCCTTGAGCAGGATCATTTCGCCCTCCTTTCCTATCAGATCGTCACCCTGGAGCGGGGCCTAGGCGGCCACTCGCTCCTCCGCCTCGACGACGGGGGTGAACGTCACCGGCTCCACGGCCACTACTCGTGGGGAGTAAGCCCCTTCCCGTGAGAAGTGTGCGCGGATAGCGTCGGCCATCGTGGCGGGGTTGCCGGCATGGCGCTCTGCGATCTGCGCCAAGGCGGCTCCCTGTTCCATCGCGCGGTACAGTCCTGTAATCGTTCCAAACATCTCTCTTACCTTGCCTTTCTCTATGCGCTTGTCTCGGTTTCCGGCAGTCCTCTGGTGGCGCCACGATTCAGCCGACGGTGACAGTATACGACACCGCGGTGGCGGAATCAAGCGTTTCTGTTACGAATCTATGCCGCCCTGATTAACGTCTCCGTCAGGACTGGGCATCGAGCCTCAGCAGCGCCCCCGCGAGCACCTGCGTGCCGGTAACGATATCGTCCAGCTCGGCCCATTCCTCAGGGCAGTGGCTGCGCCCGTTCAAGCACGGGATGAACACCATGCCGACGGGTACGATGGGCGCGATGCGGGCGGCGTCGTGGGACGCGCGGCTTGGCAGACGCATCGTCCGCAGGCCCAGGTTTTCGGCGGATTCCGCCACGACCTCCTGCATCCCGAGGGGAATGGGGACGGGTTCCTCCAAGTGCTGCCACTCCAGCGTTGCCCCGAGCCCGCGCCGGTCCGCGAGCCCCCGCAGCGCGCTCTCGATCTCCTCGCGCGCCCAGAGCAGCGCCTCGGTCTGCGTGCTGCGCACCTCGATGGTGAGGTCGACGCGCCCCGGTATGACGTTGACCATGTTCGGGTTGACGCGCAAGAAACCGACGGTGCCGACGCTCTCCTGCACGATGTCCGGCGTGCTCACGATGCGCTCGACGGCCAGCGTGAGTTCCGCCGCACCGGCCAGAGCGTCGCGCCGGTCCGCCATCGCCGTCGCACCCGCGTGATCGGCCACGCCAGTGAGCGTGACGACGGCGCGGCACGGGGCCGCGATGACCGTGACGACGCCGACCTCCATGCCGGCGCGCTCCAGCACCGGCCCCTGCTCGATGTGCAGCTCCAGGTAGCCGAAGATGTCGCCCGGCTTCCGGCGCGCCTCGTCGAGCCGCGACGGGTCGCCGCTGAGGCGCCTAATGGCGTCCGTCAGCCTGCCGCCGTCGGGGGTCGTGGCGAGCGCGACCATGTCGGCGGTGACGTCGCCGGCCATGATGCGGCTGCCGAGCGGGCTGAGGTTGACGACGGACGGCTCCTCGCAGACGAAGTCCACGACCTCCAGCGGACGCGAGAGCGCGAAGCCGGACTCGCGCAGGCAGCGGACGACCTCCAGTGCGCCGAGCACCCCGACGATGCCGTCGAACCGCCCGCCGGACTCGACAGTGTCCGTGTGGGAGCCGAGCATGAGGACGGGGCCGCCGCCGTCGCCGAGCCGCCCGATGAGGTTGCCGGCGGGGTCGACGCGGGTGTCGAGGCCAGCGTCGCGGAAGCACTCCGCCAGCCAGACGCGCGCCTCTTCGTAGTAGCGCGAGAAGGCGCGGCGCGTGTAGGGCAGGTCCGGGTCGGTGAACTCCGCGATGCGCTTCAGATCGGCGTCGATGCGGCCGGGGTTGATGTTGAGGGTCGGCAGGTTACCGGTCACGTCATTCTCCGTTCTCTACGGCGCGCGGCATCCTCTTGGGAACCCGTGTCCGGCGCTGTCCTCCCTGCGCCACTCCTCCATGTTTCCCGCTTGAGCGTGGACCGCACGACGTTGTCGTTCTACCTGGGACATTGTGAGACATTCCGGGACACGCCACTCCTACGACCCTGCGCCTGTGCATGGGGCGCTCCGTCGTCAACGACCAGCGTACGCGGCCAAGGGGCGAACGCGAAAGGGGCGGGTGTCACAATCGCGCATCACCCTCACCCGCCGCTGTGCGGCGACCTCTCCCCGGGGAGAGGTCGGCTGCGAGGTTGCGCGCTATAGCGCGGGCCTCCGTAAGATGGTTCGACAGGCTCACCATGAGCGGGACTGCCCCGAGAGGATGCTGCGCGCTAAAGCGCGGGCCTGCGCTTTAGCGCGCAGCATGACAGGCCTCCCTACTGCTCCTGTGCTAGACTCGCCGCCACTTCATCGGCTGGAGACGCCTCTCTTGCGAACGCCCGCACTCCTCACTCTCACACTGCTTGCGTTCGCGCTCGTCGCCTGCGACTCCATCCCATCCAACCAGGATGCCTCGGACGAAGAGGTCCTTCGGGCCGAGGTAGTTGCCGCCCTCGATACCCTGGCGGCGGAACTGGCGGCGGAGCGACCGACCGATGCCGCCGCGTATAGCGAACGCTTACGTGCCTATCTGGAGGAGCACCCTGCGTTCTACGGCAGCGCGGCAGCACTGCTGGACCGAGCCGGCAACATCACCACGAGTCCCTACGTCCATCGCACAGCAGACGGCTATACCGCCCTCGACCTCGCCGTGCCGTCCTACAGCATCGAGACGCAGCTCTGGGTGACCGAGCCGTTGGCGGCAGGCGCAGGCGTCTGGACGGCCCCCTACTTCGATGCAGGGGGCGGCGAGATATGGATGGTGACCCGGTCCGTCCCCGTGCGCGATGCCGAGGGCGTCTTCGCCATCGTTACCACCGACCTGCCCGTCACCGCGCCCCCCGAGTAGTAGGCGCCAGGAACAGCCCCTAAGAGGATGCTACGCGCCAGACCGCGGGCTTCGTTGAGCGTGACCGGCCCCGCGCACTTCGCCGCAGGCACACCCCCATCCCAACCTTCCCCCATCAAGGGGAAGGGATCAGACCCCTGTGCGGCCTACGGCGTCGTCGATGCGGGCGATGAGGGCGGGGTCCAGGGGCGCGGCGGACTCGGCGTCGACGCACTCGCGGAGCTCGTCCCGGTTCTTGACGCCGAGGACGACGGTGCCGATGCCGTCCATCGAGAGGCTGTAGCAGTGGGCGAGCCATGCGGCGGACCTGCCAACCTCCGCGGCGATGGCGCGGAAGGGGGCTGCGCGGTCGTAGTCGGCGAGCTCGGAGTGGCCGTCGGGCAGCGGGCGGTCGATGGCGTCAGTGAGGGCTCCGGCCTGGACGGCACGGATGCCCATGACGGCGGTCCCGTTGGCGTTGGCGGCGGCGATGATGTCGCGCGGGCGGGCGGCGCCAGCCGCGCCGCGCATCAGTCCGCCGGGGGAGTCGAGCAGGTTGGCGATGCACTGGACGTAGTCCGGGCGCGGGCCGTTGTTCAGCAGCTCGATGAGGGCGTCGGCCTCGCCGATGCCGGTGAGACCCCAGTGGCGGATGCGCCCCTCGGCGGTGAGCCGCTCGAACGCGGGGACGACGGCCTCGGCGACGGACGCTGCGGTCGTCATGCGCTCGCCGCCCTCGCTCGCGAGCGTGATCGCGTTGTGCACGAACATGATGTCGACATGGTCCAGCCGCATCCGTTCGAGGCTGCCGTTGAGGCTGGTCGAGAGGTGATCGTAGACCCGGTCGGGCGGGGTGTCGCCGACGCGGCACTTGGTGGTGACGCGAACGCCGTCCGGCAGGTTGCCGCCGAACGCCTCGCCGACGACCTCCTCGGCCTCGCCGTTACCGTAGGAGGGTGCGAGGTCCAGCAGGTCGATGCCGGAGTCGACGGCCTCGCGGACGGCGGCGACGCACTCCTCGCGGTTGGTCTCGCCCCATATGCCGGCGATGCCGCCTCCGCCGAGAGTGAGCGCGCTCGCCGCGCCGAGCCTGCCGAACGGGCGTTGCTGCATAGGGTGTCCTCCATGGTCCGGGTGGGGTGGAGGGAGTATCGCATGGGGGTGGGCAGGATGCACGGGATGGGGGCAACGCGCCACACCCCGCACAGGAGTACCCTCTCTCCTTGCAGGGAGAGGGGATAGAACGCCTCGCCACCGAGTACCCTCACCCCGAGCTGAAGCGCGTTCCCTCTCCCAAGGGGCGAGGGGAGCCAATCCGGGAGAGGCCGCCGCGCCAACCTTCACCGCGCGCTGAAGCGCGTTCCCTCTCCCAGGGGGCGAGGGGAGCCAATCCGGGAGAGAGGACGGGATGGGCGTGGTAGCATGACTGCCAGCGGCCACCTGGGTCCCCGTTTTCACGGGAACGACGGGTGCTCCATTCCGCGTTCGCGGTCGACCCCAGACGGGAGATGCTCATGACCTGGTTCACGGCGGTGCTCATCAGCACCACGTTGTTCGCCGTCGTCACGGTGATGGACAAGCGCCTGGCGACGAACCTGTACCCCAGCGCGGGCGCGTTCAACGTGGGGTTCGGGGTGATGCAGGTCTGCATCGCCATCGTCTACTTCGCGGCGGTGGTGCCGACGGTGGGGTTCGACGGCGGCTCCGGCGTCCCGTGGGCGATGGCGAGTGGAATATTCTGGGGGCTGGGGCTGTTCTTCTTCTTCCACGGGCTGCGGCTGGAAGAGATGTCGCGCGCGGTGCCGGTGCAGCAGATGGCGCCGGTGTTCGCGGCCATCGTTGCGGTGATGTTCCTGGATGAGTCGCTGACGGCGTTCCAGTGGGTGGCTGTGCTGTTCGTCATCGGGGGCGCCGTACTGGTGTCCGCGAGACCGGAGCAGGGGCTGTTCCGCATCGCGCGGGGGCGTGCGTTCTTCCTTCTGTTGGCAGGGAGCTTCTCCATGGGGATGGCGTTCGTGGTGAGCGAACAGGCGACGCGGGAGATGAACGTGTGGGCTATCCAGGCGGTGCGCTCCGGAACGATGAGCGTAGCCATCTTCTTGTTGTCCGCCCGGCCCGCGACGGTGCGCCAGTTCGGCAGCACTTCGAGAGACCTGTACACGCTCTGGATGCTTGTGCTGGCGGAAGGGCTGCTTGCGCCGCTGGCGGCGTTGATGTTCATCGTGGCGCTGGACCTGGGGCAGGTGTCGTCGGTAAGTGCGGTGTCGGCGTCCCGCCCGATGATCACCCTCATGCTGGGCATTGCACTGAGCACGCGCTACTGGAACGTGTTGAACGAGCGGCTGGACCGGGAGACGCTGGGGCTGAAGACGCTGGCGGTGGTGATGATCGTGGGCGGCGTGGGCGTGCTGGCCGTCGGGTGACTACCCTCACCCGCCGCGCAAGCGCGTCGACCCGTTCGGCAGGCTCAGGGCAGGCTCTCTCCCAGAGGGCGAGGTGGGATGCCAGATTCCCGCTGGTGCG
The DNA here is from genome assembly GCA_034422795.1 of Dehalococcoidia bacterium. Lineage (GTDB taxonomy): Bacteria > Chloroflexota > Dehalococcoidia > Lucifugimonadales > Australimonadaceae > Bin16. The sequence goes on from DAOUJK010000038.1 coordinate 13,474, forward strand.
GGATTGACGAGTGCTAGCCGCCGCCGACGGGGCGGACGATCTCGACGCGGTCGCCGTGCTCCAGCGTGACGCTGGCGAACGTCTCACGCTCCAGCACGTCGCCGTTGCGAGCGACGGCGACGTACCGCCCGGCGAGTCCGAGCGTGTTGAGGTACTGCGCGACGGTGATGGGGGCGTCGAGCTCGTGGGTCGCGCCGTTTATGGTGAGTGTGATCATCCTGCGTTCCCTCGATGGATACACTCTAACGCCGGAGCGGTCTCGTGTTAAGCCGGGCCCTGCGCCCACGCCACCGCCCAACCGGAGGGCGAGTCGCTGTATCATATGGCCATGACGACCGACGACCGTCTGCATATAGGCGACTTCTCCTTCTCCTCCCGCCTCTTCGCCGGCACCGGGCGCCACCGGAGCAACGAGGAGCTCGTCTCCTCCATCGCGGCATCCGGCGCCGAGGTGGTCACCGTCGCGATCCGCAGGCTCAACCTCGACAACCCCGCCGAGCCGACCGTCCTGGACCTGCTCGACCCCGATCGCTTCACCATCCTTCCCAATACGGCCGGATGCGCGACAGTGGAGGAGGCACTCATGGTCGCACGGCTCGCCCGCTCACTCGGTCTTCCCAACTGGGTGAAGCTGGAGATCATCCCCGACCCGAAGTACCTCCTCCCGGACCCCATCGGCACGCTGGAGGCGGCTAGGGCCCTTCTCGCCGACGGCTTCACCGTGCTGCCGTACATCCACGCCGACCCGGTGCTCGCGAAATGGCTGGAGGAAGCGGGCTGCGCGACGGTCATGCCGCTCGGTTCGGCCATCGGCTCCGGCCAGGGCATCCACACGGCCGAGGAGATCACCATCATCATCGAGCAGGCGAGCATCCCGGTCGTCGTCGACGCCGGACTCGCCGTCCCCTCCCAGGCGTCGCAGGCGATGGAGATGGGAGCGGACGCCGTCCTCGTCAACACCGCCATCGCCCGGGCGCAGGACCCCGCGCTCATGGGCGAGGCGTTCAAGCTCGGCGTCGAGGCCGGGCGCAAGGCCTGGTTCGCGGGCCGCATCGAGTCCCAACGCTACGCGCAGGCCAGCAGCCCGCTGGAAGGCGTCATCCGCTCAACCTAGAGAAGGAACAGAAGGACACTTGGACAACGCTTCCCCCTCCGCTCTCCCCACCCCCATCATTGCACTCGTTACGGACAGGAATCTCGCAGGAGGGCCGGACGCACTCGTCGACGCCGTCGCGCGTGCCGTCGAAGGCGGCGTCAACCTCGTGCAGATGCGCGAGCGGGACCTGCCGGACGCCGTGCAGCTCGAGCTCGCGCAGCGCCTCCGCGCGGTCACGAACGGCAAAGCGCTGCTCTTCGTCAACGACAGCGTCAGCATCGCCGAGGCCTCCGGTGCAGACGGCGTGCAGCTCACCGAGAACTCCCGCAGCATCGCCTCCGCCCGGGCGCGCATGGCCCGCCCGCTCCTCATCGGACGCTCCGTGCACGGCGTCGACGCCGCGCGGGAAGCGGCGGCACAGGGCGCGGACCTCCTCGTGGTCGGCACGGTCTACGACTCTCCCACGCACCCCGGTCAGCCGCCCGCGGGCGTCGGGCTCATCGGGTGGTGCGCCCAGGCCGGCATCCCGGTCGTCGGCATCGGCGGCATCACGCCGGAGAACGCAGGCGCGGTGATGCAGGCGGGCGCGTCCGGCGTCGCCGTCATAAGCGCCGTGCTCGGCTCCGCCGACCCCGCCGACGCCGCGACCCGACTCGCGGAGGCGGTCAACGCCCCCGCCGTCGCGTCCTGATCGCCGCTGCTTGGAGCGGCACGCCGCCCTCAGCGGAAGAGGTCCTTGCCCTGCTCCCGGATGACGGGGCGGATACCGGAGTCGCCTTTCTCGTACGGGTAACCGCGCACGACGGCCACCGGGACTCGGTGCAGCTTGTGCATGACGAGTTCCGACGCCGCGGCAAGCTCGTCGGCGACCGCGATGACGGTCGAGCGCAGCTCGCGCCCGTCGCTGTCCACGTCGCCGCGGTAGTCGAGCAAGGGCTCGATGCCGGCGCAGCCGATGGCGACGTTGGTCGCGCCCTCGCGCCACGGCCGCCCGAACGTGTCGGAGACGATGACGGCGGCGTCCGCTCCGGTGGCGTCTCGGAGGGTGTCGCGGATGCGGCGCGCCGAGGCGTCGGGGTCGAGCGGGAGCAGCACGACGTGGTCGCCACCCCTGCCGACGTTGGAGGCGTCGACTCCGGAGTTGGCGCAGACGAAGCCGTGGCGCGTCTCCGTGATGAGCACGCCTCCCTCCATGCGGACGACGCGGACGGCCTCACGCAGGATGACCTCGACGGCGCGCGCGTCCTTCTCCCACGTGAGGGCGAAGTCGCGCGCCCGGTCCGACGGCTCAATGCCCCGCAGGTCGGCGACGCGCCCCTCCGCCTTCGAGACGATCTTCTGCGTCACGACGACCACGTCGCCGCCGGCGAGCGGCGTCTGCTGCGCTGCGCAGGCGCCGGCGATGAGGCGTCCGAGGTCGTCGCTATCGGCGATCTCCGGCAGCCCTGCGACGGGGATGAGCGTTACGTTCAGGGGCGTCACGGGAGCGATGCTAGCAGAGCGCGGGCCGTATCACTCGTCAGGCGGAGACGGGCTGCGGCGCCTCGACGTCGACGTAGACGATCTGCGCGGTGGCTTCGGGAGGACGCTTGCAGTGCCATGCGAGGTAGTTCTCGATCGTCTCGCGGATGAGCGCCTCGACGCGCTTACGGGTGTCCGCCGCGGCGACGACAGGGAAGAGGTCGGGCGGCTCGGCGCGGTAGCCATGGGGGGTCTTCGTGATGGGGACGGCGTAGCCCTTCACGTCTATCGCCCACGAGGTTGGCTCGGGGAGGGGTTCGCCGCGCTCAACGAGGTCTTCCAAGGCGTACCCGATGCCCTCATGCATGAGTGAGGTGACTTCCTCCGCCGTAGCGCCGGTGGCGATGCAGCCGGGCACGTCAGGAGAGAACGCGCCATAGTTCCGCGGAGTCTTGTCTATGACGACCATGTAGCGCAAGGGTTACTCCTTGAGGCCAGCCTGTTTGAGGATACTATGCCAGAGGCTCTGGGGCACATCCTCCCCGGGACGGCCGCGTATGACAACGTTCCCGGGTTTCTCGGGGTGGTTGTAGATGCGATGGCTTCCACGAGTGCGGACATGCACCCAGCCGTCTTGCTCCACGAGCCGAATCGCTTCCCTTACTTTATGAATCATACGCCTGTGCTCGCAGGCATCGTAGGAAGCGAGCGAGCAACGGCGCAACAGGCGCGTGTCACGCTGGAACGGGACACAGCAAGGGAGCGTCAGGCGGAGACGGGCTGCGGCGCCTCGACGTCGACGTAGACGATCTGCGCGGTGGCTTCGGGGGGCCGCTTGCAGTGCCAGGCGAGGTAGTTCTCGATCGTCTCGCGGATGAGCGCCTCGACACGCTTGCGGGTGTCCGCCGCGGCGACGACAGGGAAGAGGTCGGGCGGCTCGGCGCAGTAGCCGTTGGGGGTCTTCGTGATGGGGACGGTGTAGCCCTTCACCTCTATCGCCCACGAGGTCGGCTCAGGGATCAGTTCGCCGCGCTCAACGAGGTCTTCGAGGATGATTTCGATGCCCTCGCGGACGGACGTGGTCACCTCTTCGAGCGTTTTGCCGATGCCGACGCCCCCGGTCACGTCCGGCGAGAACGCGCCGTAGTTCCGGGGAGTCTTCTCGATGACGACCATGTAGCGCATGGTTACTCCTTGAGGCCAGCCTGTTTCAGAATAGCACTCCATAGACCCCGAGGCACATCGCCGCCCGGGTGGCCGGGGATAACAACGTTCCCGGGCTTCTCGGGGTGAGCGTAGATGCGGTGGCTACCACGGGTGCGCACGTGCATCCAGCCATCCTGCTCCACGCGGCGTATCGCTTCTCTTACTTTGTGAACCATGAAGGTTGCCCGCAGGCATCGTAGGGAGCGAGTACGCAACCCCGCAACGGGCGCGTGTCACACCGAGACAGCGTGTGACATCTGCCCGTAGACGGGAGCGGTGGGGCTGGTAGCATGCGGGGCATGAGCCTCGATGCGTTCCATCCCATCGTGCGGACGTGGTTCGAGCGGCGGTTCGGCGCGCCAACGGACGCGCAGGCGCTCGGCTGGCCCGCGATAGCGTCCGGCCGGCATACGCTCATCGCCGCACCCACCGGCTCCGGCAAGACGCTCGCGGCGTTCCTCACGAGCCTGGACATGCTCGTGAAGCAGGCGTTGGGGGAGGGCCCTCACCCGCGCGTCGCCAGCGACGCGCACCCTCTCCCAGAGGGAGAGGGGAAACAGGCCGGAGGATCCTCACCCGCCGCCGCGTCATCGGCGGCACCTTCTCCCCTTGCAGGGAGAGGGGAAAGGCAGCCGACGGGGGTGGATTCCCGCCTTCGCGGGAATGACGGGGAAGAGCGCGGGAATGACGGGGAGGGGCTGGCGGATGCGACGCAGGTGGTGTACGTGTCGCCGCTGAAGGCGCTGGCGAACGACATCCAGCGGAACCTGCTCGCGCCGCTGGAGGAGATACGCGCGCTGGCCGAGGAGATGGGCCAGCCGCTGCCGGAGATACGCGTCGCGGTACGGACGGGCGACACGCCCCAGAAGGAGCGGACGCTCCACGCGCGCAGGCCGCCGCACGTGCTCATCACGACGCCGGAATCGCTGTTCATCCTGCTCACGTCGGAGCGGGGACGGCACGCGCTCAGGACGACGCACACGCTGATCCTCGACGAGTTGCACGCGGTCGCGCCAAGCAAGCGAGGGTCGCACCTCGCGCTGTCGGTGGAGCGGCTGTGCCACTTGGCGGAGGAGCCGGTCACGCGCATCGGGCTCTCGGCGACGCAGAAGCCGATCGAGGAGATGGCGCGCTTCCTGACGGGTTCACCCTCACCCGCTGCTGGTGCGGCGACCTCTCCCCTCAAGGGAGAGGGGGAAGGCGAGGTTCCCGCCTTTGCGGGAATGACGGAAGAAGGGGCGGGAACGACGGCCGAGGGCGCAGGAATGACGGAAGGGCACCCTCACCCGCCGCTGCGCGGCGATCTCTCCCCTCAAGGGAGAGGTGAGTCGGGGGACTGTGCGATCGTGGATACGGGGCACCGGCGCGCGATGGACGTCGCCATCGAGATGCCGCGCGACTTCGAGTTGGGGCCCATCGCGACGCACGAGCAGTGGGCGCAGACGCTCGACCAGGTCGTGGAACTCGCGGAGCAGCACCGGACGACGCTCGTGTTCGTGAACACGCGCCGTCTCGTCGAGCGCGTCGCGCACCTGCTGTCGGACCGGCTCGGCGAGGAGAACGTGGCCGCGCACCACGGGAGCCTGTCGCGGGAGACGCGGTACGACACCGAGCAGCGGTTGAAGGAAGGGCGCGTGCGCGTATGCGTCGCGAGCGCATCGCTGGAGCTGGGCATCGACATCGGCGACATCGACCTCGTCTGTCAGATCGGTTCGCCGCGCAACATCGGGGTCGCGCTGCAACGGGTAGGACGGTCCGGGCACTTCCTCGGCGGCACGCCGAAGGGGCGGTTCTTCCCGCTGACGCGCGACGAGCTCGTGGAGACGGTCGCGCTGCTGCGCTGCATCCGCGACGGCGCGCTGGACGCGCTGCACATCCCGCCGTGGCCGCTGGACGTGCTCGCGCAGCAGGTGGTGGCGTCGTGCGTGATGGAGGAGTGGAGCGAGGACGCGCTGTACGCGATGCTGACGCAGGCGTACCCGTACCACGAACTCTCCCGCGAGCGCTTCGATGAGGTGGTGCGGATGCTCTCGGAGGGCGTCGCAGGACGCTGGGGTCGCACCACGGCGTACCTGCACCGCGACGGCGTCAACGGGCGGGTGAAGGCCCGTCGCGGCGCGCGCATGATGGCGGTCTCCAACGGCGGCGCGATACCGGACACGGCGGACTACCGCGTCATCGCGGAGCCGGACGGGACGATGGTGGGGACGGTGAACGAGGACTTCGCCATCGAGAGCATGGCGGGCGACATCTTCCTGCTCGGCAACACGCCGTGGAAGATCCGCCGTATCGAGCAGGGGACGGTGCGCGTGGAGGAGGCCCAGGGCCAGCCGCCGACGATCCCGTTCTGGCTGGGCGAGGCGCCGGGACGCACGGTGGAACTCTCGCACGAGGTGTCGGCGCTGCGGCGCGACATCGACGAGCGGCTGCACGCGCGGGATACGGCGGTGGCGCTCGTGATGGAGAGCGGAGCGTCGCGTGACGTGGCGGAGCAGGTGGTGGCGTACGTGGAGGAGGGGAAGCGCGTGCTCGGCATCGTGCCGACGGCAGAGAAGATCGTGGCGGAGCGCTTCTTCGACGAGGCGGGCGGGATGCAGCTCGTGGTGCACTCGCCGCTGGGGAGCCGCATCAACCGGGCGTGGGGGCTGGCGCTGCGCAAGCGGTTCTGCGCCGGGTTCGACTTCGAGCTGCAGGCGGCGGCGACGGACGAGGGCATCAACATCTCGCTCGGGCCGCAGCACTCGTTCCCGGTCGAGGAGGTGTTCAGCTACCTGAAACCGGCGACGGCGGAGGACGTGCTGACGCAGGCCGTGCTGCAGTCGCCCATCTTCCCGCTGCGGTGGCGGTGGACGGCATCCCGGTCGCTCGCGCTGCTGCGGCAGGTGGGCGGCAAGCGCGTGCCGACGCCCATACAGCGGATGCGCTCGGACGACCTGCTGGCGGCGGTGTTCCCCGCGGCTGCGGCCTGCCAGGACAACATGCCGGTGGGCGGCAGGGTGGAGCCGCCGGACCATCCGCTCGTGTTCGAGACGCTGCGCGACTGCCTCACCGAGGCGCTCGACGCGGAGGGGATGGTCGGCGTGCTGGAGGCCATCGAGAGCGGTGAGATCGAGGTGTTCGGGAAGGACACGCTCCAGCCGTCGGCGTTCTCCCACCAGTTGCTGAACGCGATGCCGTACGCGTTCCTGGACGACGCGCCGTTGGAAGAGCGCCGCGCCCGGGCCGTCACGCTCCGGCGCGCACTGCCGGAGGACTCGCGGGACCTCGGCGCACTCAGTCCCGACGCCATCGCTGAGGAGGAGGCGTACGCTTGGCCCGCGATACGCGACGCGGACGAGTTGCACGACGCGCTGCTGTCGCTGGTCGTGCTGACGGAGGACGACGTTGCGGAGCACCCGGACGACGCGCCGTTGTGGCGCGAGTGGTATGCGGCGCTGGCCGAGGCGGGGAGGGTGCGGACGCTGGAGGCGGCGGGACGCTCGCTCTGGTACGCCGTCGAGCGGGCGGAGGTTGTGAGCGCTGCGTACGAGAACGGGGACGTAGAGGCGGTCGCGGAGACCGTGCGCGGGCGTGCGGAGTCGTCGGGGCCGTTCACCGTGAACGGCCTGGCGCAGCGGCTGTCGCTGGGCGAGAGCGCGGTATCGCAGGCCGCGATCAGGCTGGAGGCGGAGGGCGTGCTGTTGCGTGGGCGGTTCCGTCCGGGCGCCGTGGAAGAGGAGTTCTGCGACCGCCGGATACTCGCGCGTATCCACCGCAGCACCATCGGGCGGCTGCGCCGCGAGATCGAGCCGGTGCCGGTCGCGAGTTTCATCCGCTTCCTGCTGGAGTGGCAGCACGCCACGCCGGGGACGCGTCTCTCAGGCGACGCGGGGCTAATCGAGGTCGTCGAGCAGTTGCAGGGTTTCGAAGCGGCCGCCGCGGCGTGGGAGAGCGGGCTGCTGGTGAACCGGCTGACCGACTTCCACGCCTCGACGCTCGACGCGCTGACGCTCGGCGGCGAGCTCGCGTGGGGGCGGTTCGCGCGCCGCGCCGGGCCTCCGCCGTCGGCGGCGCTGTCACGGAACGGCCCGGTCACGCTCGCGGTGCGCGAGGACGTACCCTGGCTGCTGGACCCGCCGGACCCGGACACCACGTTCACGGGCGCGTCGGCGGACGTGCTGGCGTACCTGGAATCGAGCGGAGCGTCGTTCATGCCGGACATCGTGCGCGGTTCACGGCGGCTGCCGTCGGAGGTGGAAGAGGCGCTCTGGCTGCTGGTGGCGGCGGGACGGGTGACGGCGGACGGGTTCGGCGCGCTGCGCGGGCTCGTCTCAGGCGTCGCGAAGCGCGTTCAACGCAGGACGCGCTGGTCGGGCGCGTCGCGTGTACGGGCGCAGGCCGCGCTCGGGCGGGCGGGGAGCCGGTGGTCGCTGCTGCAGTCGCCGGCGACCGAGCCGGAGGAGGACGTGGTCGAGGCGCGTGCGGCGCAGTTGCTGCGCCGCTATGGCGTGATGCTGCGCGAGCTGCTGGCGCGCGAACCGATGGCCCCGCCGTGGGGGGCGCTCGTGCGGACGTACCGTCGTGCCGAGGCGCGGGGCGAGGTGCGCGGAGGGCGGTTCGTCGCGGGATTGGTCGGCGAGCAGTTCGCGCTGCCGGAGGCGGTGGATGCGCTGCGCGCAGTGCATCGCCGAGCGCCGTCCGGAGAGGTCGTGCGTGTGTCGGGGTCGGACCCGCTGAACCTCGTGGGCGTGCTCACGCCCGGCCAGCGCGTGCCGGCAGTGGTCGGCAACAGCGTGCTGTACCGCGACGGCTCGCCTGTGTCGGGTGAGGAGCTGGCGGCGTCAGCGGGGTAGGGCGTCAGCGCAGCGGGTCTACGACGGTGAGGAAGGGGAACCGGTAGAAGCCGGTGTCGCGAGTGCAGATCCGGCTGATGCCGTGCTCGCGCATCAGCACCGCGGTGTGCACATCGTAGACGAAGTTGCCCCGGATGTCTGGGAATTCCCGGATGGTCTGTGCGAGAACCGCCTGGTGGCGTTCGGTCGGGCGCAGGACCGAAATAGCAGGAGACTCGAGCAACATGTGCAGGAAGATCTGTGCCTCATCGATACGCCACGGGACCGGCAGAACGCGCAGGTGAGTACTGACTCGCATGAACTCGTAGCAGACGTTCCATGTCAGGTACGTCGGCGAAGGGCCGGTCCTGGCCTCGTTCAGCATCCGGCGGCACGGCTCGTGAGCGTCAGCTCCTGGATCGATCGCGTAGAGGAGGATATTCGTGTCAAAGACGAGCACTTACTCCTCTTCCTCCATCAGCCGATAGAGTTCGTCACGGTTAGCTACGTCCACCAGGAACGACCCTCCTTTCAAGGTTGGCAGCGGGGGCAAAGCGCGCTTCTTCTCTTCCTCAAGGGGCGGGTCGTCCAGGATACGGCGGAGGCCAGCCTCCACGAGGGCCGAGATGGTCGTCGAGCGACGGGCGGCTTCCTCACGGAGCCGCTGCATCACCGTGTCATCGATGTTGAGCGTCGTCTTCATACGGAAAACCATACTGGCCGTATGGCTTTCCGTCAACGACCGCTGGCGCCCTAGTCCTTGTCGTCCAACTCCGGGTCGTCCCAGACGTAGTCCGGGTCCTCGAACAGCCCAGCCGGCATGAGCGACGGGAGGCCGTTGTCCGCGAGGGCCGCCTCGAACTGCTCGCGCACCCAGGGGTCTTCCTCGATGAAGGGTATCTCCTTGTTCAGCCCGCCGTCGTAGCCCATGAGCGCCTTGGGCGGGAAGACGCGCAGCTGCCGGTTCTGCGTGCCGCCCGGGTTGAGGTGCTGGTGGAACCAGTTGTTCGGCGGGACGAAGACGCTCGCGTCCGTCCACGGGCAGACCACCTTCTCGCCGCCCTCCGGGTACATGATGGCGAAGCCACTGCCGGGCGAGACGCCAACGATGGTGACGCCGGGGCCGTGGCGGTGCGCGGCCCGGTAGCGTTGGGGCGGGAGCACCATCATGCCGGTGCGGATGGCGGAGTTGGGGAAGGTGATGCCCGCGCTGAACGCGCGCCGGTTCCGCCCCCCGTAGGCCCTCATCTTGTCCCAGACGTTGAGGTCCGGGAAGAAGTTGGCGTGCCACTGCTGCGTCTCGTGCTTCACGCCGCCGCGGTCGACCGTCTCGCGTACGGCGTAGGCCTCCGCGGAGAACGGGTTGCCATCGCTCCCGTACAGTTCCGTCGGGTCGACGAACGAGTTGTTGAAGAAGAACTCCTCACGCGGCTGGATGCTCATCATCAACGGCAGGTAGCTGACGTGGAGCGTCAGTGCGGGTTGGTCGCCGCGCGCGTTGCTCAACTGGTAGTAGTAGTTGGTCGGGATGCGGAAGAGGCTGCGCTTCTGCCACTCGAAGTTGATCGGCGGGTGGCCCTCCGCCCAAACGGTGGCGATGCCCTGCCCCTCGACGACGTACACGATCTCCTCGGCCGCCATGCGGAAGGGCGGGATCGTCTCGCCGGGAGGGACCTGGAGGACGTGCGCCTCGGTAACGCCCTGGTGGCCGACGAGGTTGAGCACCGCGCCGGGACATCCGCGCAGGTCCCACCAGCCGAGCTCCAGCGTCCGCAGGTCCTCGACGTAGTAGCCGGTGAAGACCGGAACGTCCTGCGATACGAGCCAGCGGTCATACGGAGACTGCCACCAACTGTTGGTTGATCTCCTGTCGGGCAGAGCCGTGGTCATCGCGATCCTCCTTGTGCGTGCGTGTACTGTCGAGCGTGCTTCAGCACGTCAGCGCATCCCTGCCGCGGCCTGACCGCCGGTGGCCTGCCGCGCTCTCTGGGGTTCCCCGTCCTTCGACTGCACGTCCTGGCGGACGCCTATGCGCAACCCGAACTGGCGGGCGACAAGCGCAAGGCCGAGGGTGAGGAACATGATGATGAGTGTGATGATACCCGCTTCCTCGACGCGGTTGATGCCCGCCGACGCGCGCTCCAGCGCGAGCAGCGACAGCGTGAGCGTATCCCGCGAGGCGAGCAGGACGATGCTGGCGGTCGTGGAGGCCGCCGAGATGAAGTTGAGCGCGCCGATGAGCACCATCGTCGGCATGAGGACGGGGATGACGATGCGGAAGTAGGTGCGGAACCATCCCGCGCCGGCGACTCGCCCCGCCTCCTCCATGTCCGCGCCGATCTGCACCATGATGCCCTTGAAGACGTTGGTGCCCGTGGTGTTGCCGGAGATGATGACAACGAGGATGAGCGCCCAGATGGAGCCGTACAGCCATGAGAGGCCCGGCGTTCCCAGGAAGAGCAGCAGTAAGCCGAGCGAAGAGATGATGCCGGGGAACGCCGCCGATATCCAGATGATGGAGTCCAAGATGGACCTCCCGCGCCACCGTGTACGGACGATGAGGTAGGCGATGACGGAGAAGAGGAGCGGGCTGCCGACCCCCGCCGTCACGGCCAGGATGAGCGTGGTCCGCGTCGCCTTGAAGAAGAGCGGGTCCGTAAGCACGTTGTACCAGTGGTCGAACGTCCACGCGGGGACCGCGTTGAAGAAGCCGACCCGCGTCATGAAGCTGCCCATGACGATGATGACGAAGGGCAGGGCGGTGAGGAGGATGATGACGAACGCGATGATCAGGAACATGGGCCACTTCCAGGCGCCAAGGTCGATGAGGCCGGGCCGGAACCGTCCGGTGATGGTGGTGTAATGACGGCGCCCGGTGATCCACCGTTGCAGCGGGAAGATGAAGCCGATGAGGACAAGGGTGATGGTGGCGAGGACGATGGCGTCCGCGTAGTCCGGCGGTATCTGGGAAGTGGTCTGCCGGAAGATGAGCGTGGAGAAGACGTAGAAGCCGACGCGGGCACCCAGCAACTGCTCGGTCTCGAACCCGCTGAACACACGCAGGATCTGCAGGGCGAAGACGAGGATGATGGGGGAGATCATCACTGGCAGCGTCACGCGGATGAGGGCGCTGACCTTGGACGCGCCGGACACCCGGGCCGCCTCCTCCAGGGCGACGTCCATGTTGCGGAAGGCGGGGGTGAGCAGGATGACCTTGTAAGCGATGCCGTTGCCCATGAGGTTCGCCCATACGATGCCCGCGAGGCCGAAGATGTTGAACGGGCCCTCATCGATGAAGGGCAGCCTCTCGACGAATGTGTTCAAGAGCCCCACGTCCGGGTCCATCAGCATCATCCAGCCGATGGTGGTGGCCAAGCCCGGGAACATGAACGCGACCCAGAACATGTACTCCAGGCCGTAGGTGAACGGGATGCGGGTGCGGGCGAGGATGAGCGAGACGGTGATAGCGATGGGGAAGCTGAAGATGGCGCCGAGGAACCAGACGAGGAACGAGTTGCGGATCGACTCGAAGACGAGCGGGTTGTCCCATGCCTCCAGCCAGTTCGAGAGTCCCCATTCGCGGGGTGAGGCGAGTATCTCGGGAGAGACGTCGAAGCTGAGGACGAGCAGCAGGACCATCGGGTAGATGAGGTAGCTGCCCAGCGCCACGATCACGACGAACATGATGATCGTGCCGACCTCCGGCCTCCGCCAGCGGGCGGGCAATACCCGAGAGATTCCTGTCGTCATCTCCTCCTCATCGCATGTCCACGTTCAGGGATGAGCGGGCAAAGCTACGCCATGGCCGGGCTGCGCCGCCCGCTGTAACGTTTGTTGGGAAGCCGGGAGTTACCCCGGCTTCCCAACGCTTCGTTCAATGCGCCTAGTTGATGGCCAGGCCGCGCTGCATGTAGATCTCCTGGAGCCTGGCGAGCGAATCGTCGGTCGCCTGGGCGAACTCCTCGGATCCCTGGTCTATCACGTTGATCTTCCCCTCCTGCACCAGCTGCGGGACCATCTGCACCTGCTGCCACTCGCGGTCAGGCACCTTGCCCTGCGGCACGTCCGAGCGGAGGCTCGGAGACGGCGCGGGGTCGAGCGTGATCGTCTGGTAGATCGTCTGACCTTCCTGCGAGTAGAACCAGTTGTAGAAGAGCTGCTGGCACTTGGGGTGGGGCGGCTGGTCTATGGCGCTGAGCGTGCCGCGCACCTCGGTCGCAAGGCCTTCCTCCATGACGATGTGGTCCGTAATGGAAGCGACTGGGAGGCCGAGCTCGATGAGCGTGTGTGGCTCGCTCCCGCCGCCCCAGACGATGTGCCACTTGCCGCGCGCCAGACCGTCGGCCAGTTCACGGTCGCTGTCGGAACCGACTGCGTCCATCTGCGAGTCGAAGTAGAGGCGGTCGAAGAACTCCGCGCCGAGGATGATCCAGAGCCTCGTCCGTGTCGTTGCCGCGCCGGAGCCTGCCTGTCCGACCGTGGCCATCTTGCCCGCCCACTTCGGGTCGAGCAGGTCTTCGTAGGAGGTGATGGCGGCTGCTTCCTCAGGGCTCACGAGGTCGGTGTTGTAGAAGACGTCGATCAGGTTGGACGACCGCAGCGTGTCCGCCAGCGAGTACTTGTTGTCCCGGTCGGTCCAGTAGATCCTGTCGTGGAGGTACCAGTTGTCGGCCGTGCGGTTGAGGATGGTGGGGTCGATGATGAGCGGCTCGATAGGCGTGAGCGCCTCCGCCTGGCGCAGCCGTTCGAGCGAACTGGTGCCCACCTGGCTGATGTCGACGGTGTACCTGCCCCGTGAACGCTCCGCGATGATGCGGTCCGCGTTCCTGCTGCCGCTGCCCGTGCTTGCGACGACGTTGATCCCGTAGTTCTCCTGGAACCACTGGAGCATCGGACGCCCGACCGCGGAGTCGCTGCCGCCCATGGCGACGACGAGTTCACCCTCGGTCTGGCAGTCGGCGATCAGCTGCTGCCACTGCGCCTCGAAGGAGGCGTCGGGGATGGGCGTCGGGTCGGCCGGAGGCGGCTCCGGGGGCGGGGTCACGCCCGGCGGCACCGGTGTCGGCGTTGCGGTGGGCTCCGGTGGTGGCGACGTTGGGGTTGGAGTCGGGTCGCTCCCACAGCCTGCCAGCACCGTGAGCGTAGCCAGGGCCATCAGCACGATGGCCAGGAATCGCTTGTTGTTCGTTCGCCTGCGCATGTTGCTCATCCTCCCCGTTCACGAATCGGAACTGATCGCGCGAGTTCTGCGCGGCTATTCGGGCGACAGGTATCCGGCTGGGCCGTTGGGGTCGCCCAGCGGCAGCAGGTCCTGCGCCGCATCGCACCATGGCTGTGCCCGGTCGCCTCCGCACACGACGAGCGGCGTTGTTGCGAGCAGCTCGCCGGTTACGTCGTCCCAGAGACTGACGGTGACCGGATCGAACCGCCCGTAGAAGATGAAGTCCTCGCCTTCACGCGGGTCGAAGCCCCTGTCGAGCCCCCATGCGAAAGCGCCGGCGGCGTTGGCCGCGGGCAGCTCCTCATAGTCGGTCCAGAGGTCGCGCGCGCCGTAGAGGATGGCGGTCACCCGGCTCTCCAGGCCGTCCAGACCCCAGGCGATGCTGATGCGGATGGGCTGGTGCGGCTCAAGGCCGGAGCCCAGGAACCAGACGCCGTGGTCGCGCTCGCGCTCGTCCGGTATCCGGACGATGGCCGGGAAGACGCGGAAGGAGACCTCCTCGCCCGTCGCGGCGGCCTGTCCGGCCACTGATGCCGTAGCATCCCTGGACGGCGCGAACGGATTGACTGCAAAGAGGAGTGCCGCCGCCGCCGCGAGGACCAGCCCCATGATCAGAAGGGTTCTGACGCGTACAGTAACGAGAGGCTTCGTGCCCATGGTGTTCCTCCCACTTCCGTGCTCCGCAATGAATGCGGATAGCTGCCGCATGTAGGCGCGTTGGGAACGCGGCGCGCGGACGCTATCACTCCACGCGGTGCAAAGTCAACGTGCGCCAAGACTGCCGTCGTTCCGGGGCCGCTTCGGCACACGCTGCATGGGGATGTGGCGACAGCACGGCTCGTGGCATACTGGGCGCGATGACGACCTACACCGAAGCGGCAGGCCGCATGACGCGGGAGGAGCGGCGCATCGTCGCGTCCACGGGCGTCGCGCACGGGCTCAACCACGCCGTCGACCTCGTCTACGGCACGGTGCTCGCGGTCATCCTGATCGAGTTCGGCACCACGGAGGTTGTGCTCGGCGCGCTGGCGACGGCGTCCTGGCTGGCCTACGCGTTCGCGGCCGTCCCCGCGGGAGAGATGGCCGACCGGCTCGGCTCGCAGCGCACCGTGGCGCTCTCGATGGGTGGGGCGGGCGTGGCGTCGCTGCTTGCTGCTGCGGCCCCCAACGTCTGGGTGCTCGGCGTTGCGCTCGTGCTCGTGGGGATACTCGGCGGGCTGTACCACCCGGCCGGGCTGTCGCTCATCACGCGCGGCGTGCGGAGCCGCGCGCGGGCGCTGGGCATCCACGGCGCGGGCGGGAACCTCGGCACGGCGCTGGCGCCCGCTCTCACCGCAGCTGTCGCCGGCGCGTGGAACTGGCGGGGAGCGTTCGTCGTGTTCGCCGTGCTGTCGATCGCCGTATCGATCTCGGCGTTCCGGTCATCGCCGGATGGGGAGGAGGCGAGCAGCCAGCGCCCCCGCCCGCGCCTGCGCGCGCAGAGCCTGCTGGTGCCGCTGGCCCTGATGTTCGTCATCAACGCCTGCTTCGGGTTCATCTTCAGGGGGCTGACGCTGTTCCTGCCGCTGCACTTCGGCGAGAACCTGGGGTTCGACGTCTTCGGGTTCGAGCCCGTGGTGATCGGCGGTGCGGCGGCCACGATCGCGCTCCTGTTCGGCGTTGCGGGACAGTACGCGGGCGGCGAGATAGGCGAGCGCTTCCGGCGGGAGCGGCTGCTGGTGCCGGCGGCGGCGCTCACGGTGCCGCCGTTGCTCGTGATGGGCCTGTGGGACGGCTGGCTGCTCCTCATAGGGGCGTCGGCGTTCGTGTTCTTCAACTTCCTGGCGCAGCCGACGGCGGTCGCGATGATCTCGGACTACGCGGCGGAACGCCTACAGGGACGGGTGTACGGGCTCACCTCGCTCACGGGGTTCGGCGTCGGGGCCTTCGCCGGGCTGGGCGGCGGGTTCCTGGCGGACGGACCGGGCGTCGGTTGGGTGTTCGTGATGATGGCGGGCGTTGCGCTGCTCACGGTCGTCTGCGCGGTTGCGATCAACGTCTATGTGCTCACGCGCGGCGAAGCTCCGGAGGGCCTGTCCCCGCTGTAGATACGCGGAGACCGGGGGAGAAGGGCGAAAGGACGAGTGCTTGCGCGTCACCTGCTGAGTGGCACGAGCGATGCAAGCTCCGGGGCATACTGCATCAGCCCGATGACCACCACCGCGCCGGCCAGCAGCAGCCTGACCTCGCCCTTGAAGCGCGTGAAATCTTCTCTGAGCTGCCCTTCCGCCTTCGCGAGGTCGGCTTTGGTGGCGAGGTGCTCCATCTGGCCTTCGACACGGCTGAGGTCGGCTTTGGTGGCGAGGTGCTCCATCTGGCCTTCGACGCGGCTGAGGTCGGCCTTGGTAGCCAGGTGTTCCATCTGGCCCTCGATGCGGCTGATGCGGTCGCTGTCGGTCGTCAAGGTTGACTGTTCCATACTACGATGATGCAGCCCTAATGTACTACGGATAGCCCCGTCGTACAACCACACGATGACACGTTGCGGCCTTGTCTATCATCCAACACTCTTTCCGTCCTTGATGTTCCCACAGCCGTTTGACCGTTTCCGGCTCTGGGCGTACCGTTGCGATCACCGGGTGGAGGTGAGCCATGACGAGTGCGAGTGAGAGCCATATCGAGGAGATGGACCTGCTCCTGCAGGAGGTGCGCAGCCGCAATGCGATGCCGCTGTGGGAGTTGAACGCCCAGCGCGGCAGACCCACCGTGCAGCCCTTCATCTGGCGCTACCTGGACTACCGCGACCTGCTCTACCGCGCTGCCGACCTCGTGCCGATGGAGATGGCCGAGCGCCGCGTCTTCGTGTTCACCAACCCCGGTATCGACAAACAGGCAGCCACGTCGTCGTTGTACGCGAACCTGCAGATCATCAAGCCGGGCGAGGTCGCGCCGTCCCACCGGCACTCGCCTTCGGCGCTGAGGCTGGTCATCGAAGGGCAGGGGGCGTACACCGCCGTCAATGGCGAGAAGAGCTACATGGACCCCGGGGACTTCGTGACGACGCCCAGCTGGACGTGGCACGACCACGGCAACGAGGGCGATGCGCCGATGGTATGGCTGGACGGCCTGGACGTGCCGTTCGTGCAGTCGCTCGACGCGAACTTCTACGAGCAGCATCCCAGCAATGCGCAGCCGCTCACGAAGCCGGACGACCTGTCGCTACGGCTGTTCGGCGCCGGGAGCCTGGCGCCGACGTGGGAGCGGCGGGACTCGCCCAACTCGCCCATCCTCAACTACAAGTTCGAGCGCACGTACGAGGCGCTGAAGGCGCTGGCCGAGGACACCGACGGCAGCCCATACGACGGTGTGACCGTCGAGTACACGAACCCGTTGAACGGAGGCCCCGCGATGCCGACCATCGCGTGCTTCGCAACGCTGTTGCGCGCTGGTCAGCGCACGCAAGCGCACAGGCACGTCGGCGGCACCATCTACCACGTCATCCAGGGCAGCGGCAGCAGCGTCATCGCCGGGACACGGTTCGACTGGGGGCCGAAGGACACGTTCGTCGTGCCGTCGTGGCACTTCCACGAGCACGCCGCTGACGAGGAGGCCGTCCTGTTCTCCTACAACGACAGCCCCGTGCTGCAGGCGCTCAACCTCTACCGCGAGGAGGCGATGGACACCCCCCACCAGGAGGTGGCGGAAGTCTTCGGGGCTTAACCCCAGACACGGGAAGCGGTCTCGAGGATCACGTCCAGCTTGCGCCACTGCACGTCCTCGGGCACCGTCTCGCCGCCTCCACCGCTGGCGAACCCGCACTGCGGGCTGAGCGCCAGCTGGTCGCCGTCGATGTAGCGCGCCGCCTCGTCGATGCGCCGCTTCAGGTCGTCCATCGTCTCGACGTCCGTGCTCTTGGTCGTCACAAGGCCGAGCACGACGATCTTGTCCTTTGGGACGAACCGCAGCGGCTCGAAGCTCCCGGCGCGCTCGCTGTCGTACTCCAGCATCAGCCGCTTGTGGTTCAGCTGCGTGAAGAGCTGCTCCGCGATGTCGTCGTAGTGGCCCTCGCGGTGCCACTGGGCAAGCATCCTGCCGGTGAGCGGGTCGATGGCGCGGGAGTTGCCGCGGCAGAGGTGGATGCCGCACGTGGCCTCGACGCCCTCGATGACGCGGTTGTCGGCGGCGATGGAGCGGGTCAGGTTCTCCTCCGGGTCCTCGCCGCGCGAGCGCATCGCCGCGAGCGACGGCCCGTCGACGTAGGCCGTGTAACCGGGCGCGTCGATGTGGACGTAGGGGCAGCCCGCCTCGACGAGCTGGCGCACCATCTCGCGCTCTATCTCCGCGACGTGCTTCGTGAAGTCGTCCAACCCCTCGTAGACGCCCTCCGACGCCTGCCAGTCGAAGCGCTGCGCGACGCGGTCGGGCCCGATGAGCGTCACCTTGGCCGAGGCGTGCGCCATGCTTGCCGCGAACCGATACTCCTCCAGCGGAAGGTTCCGCGTGAGCGTCAGCCGCTCCATCGCCGGACTGCGGGTCACGACAGGCGGCCCCGCGACCCGCGGGCCGGACTCGACGCGCTGCTGCTGGTCGGAGCGGTTGCCCTGCTGCCAGCGCCGGTACTCCTCGCGGCTCTCCGGGGTGTCGTAGCCGGAGACGGACGCGCCGAAGCTGTCCTGGAAGTTGCTGCGCCGGAACTCGCCGTCGGTCACGATGGGGAAGCCGATACGTTCCTGCTGCGTGATGACCTCCTTGATAAGCTCGTCCTCCAGCTCCGCCAGTTCCTCGGACGTTGCGTCGCCACTCTCGAAGCGGGCGCGCATGTCGAGCAGCGAGTCCGGCCTGCGCAGGCTGCCGATGTGGTCCACGCGCAGCACGTCCAGTTCTCCCATCGTGCACCTCCTCGTCGTCAGGTCGGCGTGAGCGTATCACGCACTGCACGGGTCATGGTGATTGCCGGGTCGCCACACTGATGCGGAGGTGGTTTATCTGTGCTAATATGCCGGCATGACGACCATGGAAGAACGTGTCAGCAGACTGGAAGGCGCTTACGAACAGGTCGACCAGCGATTGCGAGACTTGACGGAAGCCGTTGGCGCCCTCCGCCATGAGATGAACACGAAGTTCAACACGCTCATCGTCATCATGTCTACCGTCGGCGTCGCGATAGCCGGCGCCATATTCGCGCTCTCCCTCAGGCTCTGATCTCCTGTAGTTCCAGTACCCTTCCGTCATTCCTGCGCAGGGGGGACCCGTGCTTGGCGCGCCGCAGCCCCCGCCCGTCCCTGTGGATCCTTGCGCCGCGCGCTAGAATGCCCCCAGCGTCTCACGAGAACGTTGGGAGGCCAGCGATGCTCAGCGCCGAAGAGAACGAACTGATCACGAAGGTGGGGCCCGGTACGCCGATGGGCGAGTTGGCGCGGCGCTTCTGGACGCCCATCCTGCTCGCGGAGGAGCTGCCCGCGCCCGATTGCACGCCCGTTCGCACCCGGATACTGGGCGAGGACCTCGTAGCGTTCAAGGACACAAAGGGACGCATCGGCGTGCTGGAGCCGTGGTGCGCCCACCGCGGCGCGGACCTCTTCTACGGGCGGAACGAGGAGGAGGGACTGCGCTGCGTCTACCACGGGTGGAAGTACAACGTCGAAGGGACGTGCGTGGACGTGCCGAACGCCCCGGAAGGGGCGACGTTCAAGGAGAAGATACGCGCCCGCGCGTACCCGGCGGTGGAACGCGGCGGCGTGATATGGGCGTATCTGGGACCGCGGGACAACGGCGTGCCGGAGTTCCCGGAGATGGAGTGGACGCGCGTCCCGAACGACCAGCGCTACGTCTCCAAGATGTTCCTGGACTGCAACTACCTCCAGTCGATGGAGGCCGACATCGACTCCAGCCACCTCGGCTTTCTCCACAGCTACGTCAAGAGCGGCACGGTGATAGATGGCCGTGCGAACGGCATCGAGGACCTGACCGCTGCGGACAAGGCGCCCACCTGGACGGTGAGCGACACCGAGTACGGCGTGATGCTGACCGCCCGCCGCGACGCAGGTGAGAACTACTACTGGCGCATCAACCAGTGGATGATGCCGTTCTACACCATGATCGCCGCGCGCCCCGGCGATAGCGTCCTCTGCCAGGTGAAGGTGCCGGTCGACGACGAGCACACCGTGGCGTTCCGCGTGCGATGGCACGCCGAGCGTCCGCTGACGCCGGAGGAGCTCTCCGTCTACCGCGACAAGGGCATCCTCTTCCCGGAGATGGTCCCCGGCACGTACCGCACGAAGGAGAACAAGTACAACGACTACCTCATCGACCGTGCAACGCAGCGGCACTACTCGTTCACGGGCATCAAGTCCATCCCCGCGCAGGACTTCGCAGTGACGGAGGTGCAGCACGGCGGGCCGGTGTCCGACCGCACGCGCGAGCACCTCGTGAGCAGCGACACCGCCATCATCCAGGTGCGCCGCCGCCTCACCCGCTCCGTGCGCCAGCTCATGGAGGGCCAGGAGCCGCCGGAGGCCCGCAACGGCGGGGCGTTCCGCGTCCGGTCGCTGGACATCGTGCTCCCGAAGGCCGTCGCCATCGAGGACGGCGGCCGGGAGTACATGGTCTCGAAGGTGTAGGGGAGTTCTCGATCCTGTCGGATGCCCTCGGCCTGGCCGCGGCCTAGTCAACGCTCAGGACGTACGCGCCCGTGCCACCCCCGCTGACGTGCACCAGGTATTCGCCCGTGCTCTGGGCCGTGTACGGGGGAAAGTCGTGCTCCCAGAAGCGCTCGTCGTCGGGCCTCTTCGTCAGATGGTCCCTTCCTGTAGCGCCGCGAAGAGATACGTTCACGCTGGGGTATACGGATGTCGAATCTATCGTGAAGTGGACCGTTTCTCCTGCATCGAGCTGCAGGAAGAACGTGTCCACTTCACGGCGGTAGTCCATGTTCCCCGTGATCTGTTCGCCCTTGCTGATGCGCCTGCCGTCATCGGGGTCTTCGAAGAACGTGAGCGTATGGCTGCTCTGCACCTGTAGATCTGAGCGCTCCCCCGAGTAGCGTATCCACACGAGATAAGGCGCATCATCTTCGACAACAAAGGTCACTACCCTGGTCCCATCATCCAATCGGACAACATCCACTTCCGTTCTACCGACGACCGAAGTGGAGGGGAAAACGGCATACTGCACGTCGTCTGATTCCGGTATGAGCAGGGTAACCGCTGTCCCCACTGGCTCATTGAGCACGTACGTCCGGGTCTGCCAGGGTTCGCCGGGAACGAGCGGCTGTGCCGTCGAGCCTCCCCATCTCGGGACACGCCAGCGTTCGGGATAGTTGGTTCCCTCTGCCGGGATCAACGACGCAACGCGTTGCATGATGTCGACAGGTCCCAAAGCCAGTTCGTAGTCCAGGCGTGTAGCGGTGAGTGTGAGGTTGTTGATGGCGAAAAGCCAACCGAGGCCGCTGTAGCCGAGCAGACGTCCGTCTTCCGAGACCAGCACCCTGCCGGGTTCCCAGTCGATGCCCTGAAGATGGTCGTTATCAACCCTGAGATAGGTGAGGTCCTGCGCTTCCCAGTCGATCGACCCTGATAACAAGGCGGCCGCCGCTAGGGGCGACTCCTCTCCCCGCTCGTACCCGATGAGGTACACCTTCTCACCGGAAGGCGCCGCTGTTCCTTGCGCCAGGACAGGGATGTACGAGGGGACCGGCCCCAGCAATGCGAGGTTGGCCATGGCATCGACGCTGTGGACAGGGGCCCCGTGCCGCGACCCGTCCGGGAATACCACGCGTGCGGAGTCATGCGGCCAGATGTCCGAATACATCACCAGGACGTATCCGTCTTCCAGGAGGACTCCGGTCGAACGCCTGGTGGGGGTTTCGACGAGGGGCACCGTGAGCATGACGCGTTCCAGTATCTCATCGGTGGACAGCCCCTCCGGGAGTGGGAAGAGCGTATCGACGGCGAGTGTGTAAGCCCCGACGTGCTCGTGAGCATTCTCAGCGTAGATCAGATACTCACCCGACTGCCGCGCGGTGTAGACGAAACTGGCCTCGAAGAAGTCCGGCAGGTCTGCGGCTGCAGAGGCGACGTCCAGTGCCTGTTCGCCGAACTGGACCCGGACCTCGGGAATGATGGTCCCGGAGGCGAGGGTCACCCTTACGGCCATTCCTTCTTCCAGGTCGACGCGAAAGAAGTCCCCCTCCCCGCGGGGATCGATCCTCCCTGTTACGTGACCGTCCACTGCTACGCGAACACCGTCATCGGGGTCTTCGATCTGCGCGACGGGATGACTGCTGGAGAGCCGGAACTCCATCGGAGCGTCCATTAGCTGGCCTATCTCGATGTGATAGGCGCCTTCGTGCTCCACGGTGAATCTTGCCGACTCGTTTCCATGTTCACCTTCATATATGTCAGAGACTTTCCGGCGCGACCCATCGAAGACGGCGAAGTTCCTGTATCCACTGCCGGTGATCCGTACGACGACTTCTGTTCCGACAGGTTCGTTGAGTACGTACACCTTCCGGTTCCATGCGATGCCGAGAGGCGGTTCGTTGACAACGTGATCCGTCCTTGCCGGCGCCAGCGCTATCTCGAGGCCGTCGCTGTTTGTTCCGGAGATGAGGTCCCTGATGCGCTGTGCCACGTCCGGCGAAGACAGCGCGTACTCGTAAGAGTCCTCGGTGTCCCCCTCCGTATGACTGCGGAACCCGCTGAAGCCGACCAGGGTCCCGTTCCCGGCGACAAGCGGCTTGCTGTTGTGCCACCAGAGTGGTGAAGCCTGAGCATCGCTCTCTATCCCGATATCGATCGGTGGACGGTCGACCGAGACCCGGTAGTGGGTCACCCCCAGTACCTCCGATTCGACGGCGCCAGCTATGGGGGCGGGGGCTATCGAGGGCCGTGTAAGGCCGCCCTGCTCCTTGGAGTAGCCAACGAGATAGGTGTCCCCCGCCAGGGCTGCCTGGTCGTCGGGGAACTCCAAGGGACCGGCATCCACGTCGATCGGACCCAGGATCGCTACTCCGGCCAGGAGGTCCGTGTTGTGGACGGGTACCTCGGAGAACGCGCGACCGCCCGGCAACCGGACCTTGACCGTTTCGTACCCGTGAGTGAAGAACGCTCCCGTCAGGACATACCCGCCTTCGATCAGGACGCCGCTGTCCTGTCCCCTGGGTGTCTCTATGAGCGCCACCGAAGGGGCGATGCGCTCGTATATCTGCTCCGCGGACAGTTTGGCGGGCGTTGGCATGGGAGGCGCCGTAGGTGCGGGTGTAGGGGTTGCGCTTGCAGTTGGGGTCCGTGCAGGCGTGGGCGTTGGGGTTGCACTTGCGGTTGGAACCGGCGCGGGGGTAGGTGTAGGCGTGGGCTGCGGTGGGGCGGGGCTGGTTGCCGCAGGCTGGGCGGCGACGGTCCCTTCGACTGCCGCGCTGATCGTTGCCTCAACATCTGCTTCCTCTACGGCGGCGGTCGGTGAAACGGAATCACACGAGGCGAGGAGGACCGTCAGCGCCGTGAGAGCGAGCGTCGTGAGGAGGCGGCGCGTCATGATACGTAGTGTAGCAGAGCACTGAAGCAAGTGTGGCGCTGCCGAAGGCCGTCGCCATCGAGGACGGCGGCCGGGAGTACATGGTCTCGAAGGTGTAGGGGGTGTCCCTTTACGAGGCGCCGGAGTGCCAGCGGATGATGATGGCCTCGGCGATGTCTGCCTGCGCGGGAGGAGCGCCGGTGACGAAGGCCCTCCTCAGGTAGCACAGGTCCGCGTCTGCCCCGATGCACTCGTCAACGCCGTCGCGCATGGCGACGTAGAGTTTCCTGAACCCCTCTCGGAATGCCTCGTCTCCCAGGCCGCGGTACAGGTTCGGAAACAGGCGGTCTCCATACGCGCTGGGGTCGGCTCCCAGTGAGATGGAAGGGAGGAAGCGGGACGCCTCCACGGCGACCCGGTTGGAATCGTCATGCCAGTAGGTGAACGCCAGCAATTGGGCGATTACGCCGAGGCTTCCTTCGGAATCTGGTCGCATGATGATGCTCGCATCGGAGCCTCCCCGCGCTCCCCACGGCGTATCGGTGACGAGCACGATGGCGTAGTCCGTAGGAAAGGCCACGCCCATGAACGCTTCCTGTCTGCGCAGCGTATGCTCCAGCAGGTCCATGGTCCGGGGGTCTCCGGGCCGGGTCCTGACGACAGCAAGGTCCACCCTCCCCGCGAGCGGCAGGGTGACCGTGCGTCTTTCGGCCAGGTCGGGCCCGGATGTCAGCACGACGTCGACGAGGCCAGGATCGATGTCCCAGAGGTAATGCAGGTTGGCGACAGTGCTCGTCAACTCGTCCGTGATGCCGTCCTGCAGTGTGGGGTGCGAGAGCACCTGCTGGATGTACGCGTCGTCGGTCCGCTTCACGAGTTCACTCAGCGCGCTCAGGGCCACGAGGTCCAGCCCCTCGATCGTCTCCAGGAAGGGCATGCCGGTGATCCGCAGCGCCGTGGCTTCGCTGGCAGTAGTACCGTAGAAGTTCACGGAATCGATGGGGACCAGGGAGCCGAACGCAAACTCTTCGATCGCCTGCGCTTCGTAGGAACTGATGCCGTCCTGCATCCACGACCTGCGCGAAAGAACGTCGAAGACGGGCGAGGACGCCAGCGCAAGCTCGCGCAGGACCAGCACGCCTTCGTCTTCGTCGGGGTCTACTCCGTCATCGACCCAGGGAAGCGACTTCAGCGTCTCGGCCGCAGTCGGGACCTGAAACTCGAGGTCCAGCAATGCCACTGTCGTCCGCTCGTCGTCCGTGATGCCGTCCTGTATCTCCGGCTGTGCGATGAGCCACTTGAACCGTTCGGCGTAGTTGGCGCCCATGGAATCGTAGAGTATGTCCAGAGTTCTCCATTCACCCTGACCGATGTTGTCGAGGAACGGCATACTCAGGAGGTCCGCCGTTTCCTCACCGTAGATGATGGACATGCCGTAGATGAGATTGAGTATCCCCGGGTTGTTCAGGAGCGCGCGACCGTCCTGCATCCATGGCTTCTCCATGAGCGCACTGAACGTCTCGGGTGAGTTTCGGCCTATGTGCAGCAGGTATCTGAACTGCTCATAGAAGCGCTCCTGGTGAGTGACGTCCGTATCGGCCGAAGGGGTTATGACGTCCTTCACCCAGGAGAATGTCAGCAAAGCGTCCCCGGCTGAGGGGTCCTCGCGCCTCAGGAAGAGCAGGAGAACGTGGGCCGAGTCCTCACTCCTGATGCCGCCCTGGAATGCAGGGTGGTCGAGTATCTCCCTGAAACCATGCACGTCCGTCTCCGCCATGTATCGCAACGTGCCCAACACAGAGTAACTCCTGGGACCGGGGTCTTCCAGGAATGGCATCTCCAGGATGCGCATGGCTGCCGTTTCGTCGCAGACTGCGATCGAGGTGTAGCTGATCAGCACGGCACTGTCATCGCCGCCCCACTGTATGAACGCCTTGAACGCTGCATCGGAGGCGCCTGCGAGTGTCCACAGCAGTTCGGTCACCCATGGCTGGTCTGCCAATGGCAAAGTCGAGATCGCATCTTCTTGTTCAGCCGTCAGCGGTTGCTCGGCTGCCGGAGTGCACGAGAGCTTCGGTAGTGGCGTTGGCGTTGGGGCTGGGGTGGGTGACGGTGTAGGCGATGGCGTGTGGGTCGGTGTAGGCGACGGCGTGACCGTAGGCGTAGGTGTAGGCGTGTGAGTCGGTGTGGGCGACGGCGTGACCGTAGGCGCAGGCGTTGGCGTCAGGGTTGGCGTGAGTGTTGGGCGCGGCGTTGGCGTGGCCTCAGCGTCGGGAGTGGTGGGTGCAGGGCTGGACTGGCATGCGGCAGCCGTCAGCAGAAGCAGCGCCAGCGCCATGAGGATGGGGCGCGTCATAGACGGAGTGTAGCAGCGGGCTGAACCTGTCGTGCTACAGTGATGAGAGAGAGGGTAGCGTGTTCCTTGCCTTTCGTTCCGTCCACCTCATGGTTGCGCGCGCTCGTGGCCCCGCCGCTGCGCTCGTCCTGTTGCTACTCGCCTTTGCCCTGCTGACCTCCTGCGCGTCGTCGTCCCCCTACGATCCCGCGGTCGTGTCGAGGGGACAAGAGCTGTTCGCGGCGAACTGCGCCACCTGTCACGGGGCCGGAGGCGAGGGGCAGCCGAACTGGCATATCACGAAGGCCGACGGCACGCTGCCCCCGCCGCCGCTCAACGGCGACGGCCACACCTGGCACCACGGGGACGGCCTCCTCTACCGCGTCGTCAGCAAGGGAGGGCAGGAGTTCGAAGACCCCCGCTTCGGCAGCTTCAAGAGCGCCATGCCGGCCTTCGGCGATCGCCTCAGCCACGACGAGATCGTCGCCGTGCTCACGTACGTCAAGAGCCTCTGGGGCGACAAGACCAAGCGCGGCATCTCCATCGGGGAGTCGCAGGCATTCGCGAGCGAGCAGGACCCGTTCCCGCCGAACGGCGGGTAGCGGCGGGCGTCTGCCTCGTCCGCCCCTTACGCCGCAGCCCCCGCTGACATTCTTGTTCGGCCTGCCGGGAGTGAGGACTGTCCCCGTTGTCAGGTATGGCTTGTGTAGAATGGGAGGAGACGCCGGGCACCCGGCGCGATCCCCCGCCAGGAGAGCCCATGGCCACCACGCGAAAGAGACCTGCGACGAGGAAACCATCGAAGAACGGACGCCCCGCCACGCTCGGCGCCCTGCGCGAGGGCGGCTACGCCGTCACCTCCGTCCGCGACGAGTTGCGCCGCAACCTCATGAGCCGTCTGCGCAACGGCGAGCCGGTCTTCCCCGGTATCGTGGGCTACGAGAACACGGTCATCCCCCAGGTGCAGAACGCCATCCTCGCGGGGCAGGACATCATCCTCCTCGGCGAGCGCGGGCAGGCGAAGTCCCGCATGATCCGCGCCCTCGTGGAGCTGCTCGACGACGAGATCCCCATCGTGCGGGGCAGCGAGGTGAACGACGATCCGCTCGCCCCCATCTCCCGCTACGCCATCGAGCTCATCGAGGAGGAAGGCGACGATACCCCCATCGACTGGATCGGGCGCGACCGCCGCTACGGCGAGAAGCTCGCGACGCCGGACATCTCCATCGCCGACCTCGTGGGCGACGTCGACCCCATCCGCATCGCGGAGGGCCGCTACCTCTCGGACGAGCTCGCCATCCACTACGGCCTCATCCCGCGCACCAACCGCGGCATCTTCTGCATCAACGAGTTGCCGGACCTCGCGGAGCGCATCCAGGTCGGCCTCTTCAACCTGATGGAGGAGCGCGACGTCCAGATCAAGGGCTACCTCGTCCGGCTGTCGCTGGACGTGCTCGTGGTCGCGAGCGCGAACCCGGAGGACTACACGAACCGCGGCCGCATCATCACGCCGCTGAAGGACCGCTACGGCGCGCAGATACGCACCCACTACCCGCGGGAGATCGCGCAGGAGATCTCCATCATGGACGTGGAGCGCAACGACTTTCCGGGCGCGGCGGAGCCCATCGTGGTGCCGGGCTACATCAAGGAGCTCATCGCGGAGTTCACGTCGCTCGCGCGGCGGCACCCGGAGATCAACCAGCGCTCCGGCGTCAGCGTGCGCGTCTCCATCGCCAACTACGAGACGGTCTCGGCCAACGCGTTGCGCCGCGCCATCTCAACGGGCGAGGAGCAGGCCGTACCGCGCATCACGGACTTTGCCTTCATCATCGCGTCCACGCTCGGCAAGGTCGAGCTGGAGACGATGGAGGAGGGGCGCGAGGCCAAGATCGTCGACGAGCTCATCAAGCGCGCGCTCCTCAACGTGTTCGACCGCCACTTCGAGCCGCACGAGCTCGACGAGCTCGTCGTAGCGTTCGAGGCCGGGCAGACGTTCGACACCGGCGCGGACCTGCCGTCCAGCATCTACCTGGAGGAGATGGGACAGCTGGAGGGGTTCGCGGGGGCGCTGAGCAAGCTCGGCGCGGGCAAGAGCGGGCCGGAGGCGGCCTCTGCCGCCGAGTTCGTACTGGAGGGGCTGCACCTGAACCGCCGCCTCAACCGCGACGAACTCGCAGGCGGCTACCGCTACCGCGTCTAGGAGGAATGTACGGAATCCCCTCTCCCTTGAGGGGAGGGTCGGGGTGAGGGTGAAATGTCCAACGATCCGCAATACGACGTCATCATCATCGGCGGCGGCGCAGCCGGCCTTGCCGCGTCCATCTACGCGGTTCGCGCCATGCTCAAGACGCTCATCATCGAGAAGAAGGCCGTGGGCGGCCAGATACTGCTCACCGGCGAGATCGAGAACTACCCCGGCTTCCCGGAGCCGATCGACGGCCCCGAGCTCGCGATGCTCTACGAGAAGCAGGCCGGGCGCTTCGGCGTCGAGTTCGAGTACGACACCGTCGTCAGCCTCGACGTGGCGGGCGACGTGAAGCGCGTCGTCTGCGAGGACGGCGTGTACACCGGCAAGGCCGTCATCGTCGCGACCGGCGGGGAGCACAACCAGCTCGGCGTCCCCGGCGAGGTCGAGTACTGGGGCAAGGGCGTCTCCTACTGCGCGACATGCGACGGCAACTTCTTCCGCGGCATGGACGTGACGGTCGTGGGCGGCGGCGATGCCGCGATTGACGAGGGGCTCTACCTCACGCGTATGACGAACAAGGTGACGGTGGTGCACCGCCGGGATGCGCTCCGTGCCAGCAAGATCCTCCAGCAGCGGGCGTTCGACAACCCGAAGATGGAGTTCGTCTGGGACACGGTCGTCGACGAGATCAGGGGCAACGGCGACGTGCAGAGCGCGGTGCTGCGCAATCTCAAGACCGGCGAGGTCACGGAGCACACCACTCAGGGCGTCTTCATCTTCATCGGCTTCCACCCGGTGAACGAGTTCATGCAGGGCGTGCTGGAGCTGGACGCCGCGGGCCACGTGCTGACCAACCTCCAGATGGAGACGAACGTTCCGGGCGTCTTCGCCGCGGGCGACGTGCGCCAGTTCTCGGACCGCCAGCTCGCCAACGCCGTCGGCGACGGCGTCGCCGCAGCCCTCGCGGCCTACCGCTACATCGAGGGGTAGTCGATGCCAACCGGGTTCGCGCTCGATCAACTGGAAGATGACCGGCTGTTCGTCGTTGAGCCTGTTGCAGTCAAGAGCATGATTGAGGCGGGGCAGTTCGTCTTGGAGGCGCCGGAGGTCAACGAGTTCGGCTACGGCGATACCCACTCGGAAGCGCTCGCCAACCTGCAAGCGGCAATCGCGGAGCTCTACTTCACCCTCGACACGGACAAGGAACGGCTCGGTCCCGACCTGCAGGCCGTTTACGCCACGCTCGTCCGAAAGCTGCGCAGAGCCGCCTAACTGCGCTGCCTCCCCCTGCTATCCTTGCCTCCCACGTACTCTGAGGAGGGATAGCGCATGACCATCGGATGGGGCATCGTCAGCACTGGAAGGCACCCGGACACCAAGATGGCGCCCGCCATCAACGAGGCGGAGGACGCGTCGCTCGCCGCCGTGATGAGCCGGGACATCGGACGCGCCGAGGCGTTCGCGCAGAAGCACGGCGCGGCGGCCGCCTACGACGACCTCGACGCGCTGCTGCGCGACCCCGCCGTGGACGTGGTATACATCGCGTCGCCGAACGCGCTCCACGCAGAGCAGACCGTCCGCGCGGCGCAGGCGGGCAAGCACGTGCTGGTGGAGAAGCCGATGGCCCTCTCGGTAGACGACGCGCAGCGCATGATCGATGCGTGCGACGCGGCAGGCGTCCGGCTCGGCGTCGGCTTCCACCTCCGCGCGCACGAGGGGCACCAGCGCCTGCGGTTGCTCGTGGCCGGCGGCACGGTCGGCAGGGTGTCGTTCGCGCAGGCGAGCTGGTGCCGGGGCGTCCGCGGCCAGGAGGCGCCCCCACCCCGCTCCGGCCTGCAGGCGTGGTGGGACGACCCGTCGCTCATCGGCGCGGGCGCTTTCATGGCGACGGGCGTGCACTGCGCGGACCTGCTCCGCTACGTGCTGGACGACGACGTGACCGAAGTCTCCGCCGTGAGCGATGCCACCCCGGAGAAGCCGCTGGAGGAGCTGGTGACGCTGGCGCTCCGCTTCAGGAGCGGCGCTATCGCCACGCTGCTGACCGGGCGGCGTACCCCCGACTACGAGAACAACGACGTCATGGTCTACGGCACGCTCGGGCGCGCGGGCCTGCGGTCCAGCATCGAGATGACGCAGGGCGGCGCGCTCGCGGTGCGCACCGATGCGCTGACGGAAGACGAGACCTACCCGGAGCACCCCTTCGCGCTCTACACGAAGCAGGTGCGGGCCTTCGACGCCGCGGTCGAGGGCAACGGTGAGCCGCTCGCCTCAGGCCTCGACGGCCTGCGCGTCGTCGAGATCACGCTCGCGATGGTGGAGTCTGCCCGCACGGGCTCGCGTGTGTCCCTGGGGTAGGGGGAGTGACTTCCCGACGCGCGCATAGATGTCGCGTTTGCGAGGGACACGGACAGGTACTCTCGCAGGGCGCGGACCTGGAGACTCCCGGCGGGCGGTGGATACGCTGCCCCCAATGTCAGGGGTCCGGGTTCACGCTTGAAGAGATGCCCGATGCAACCCGCCGACGCGCAGCGGGAACCGGGCGACAGGAAAGCGGGTACGCCCAGGCGGAGAGTCGAGCGGAACAAGAGGCGCGTTGGGCAGAAGCTAACCGACGACGCGAGGAGGAGGCACGCCGTTCCAAGGAACGAGCGGATCAGCAGCGCGAGGCGGACGAGGCACGTCGTCGGGAAGAGAACCGGAGGGCAGCTGAGGAAGCACGCCACCGGGCCGAGGAAGCGCGCAGGACCGCCGAACAAGAAGCAGAACGGCGGAGCACCGGCAGGGGGCAGCCGCGAAACAACGACTGGAACGCGACCGGTGCGAACGTCCCTTGTCCGACCTGTAAGGGCGTTGGACGTATCCCTACCAGATTTCACCACACGCTTGGCCTCTCCATAGACCCATCCCCCGAAGAGATAGGGAGCGCCTTTCGTCGAAAGGCGATGCAGTACCACCCTGACCATAACAAGGCGCCGGACGCCAGTGAGCGCATGAAGGAGATCAACGAGGCGCGGCGTCTCCTTGCGCGGTCTGCGGAAATTCGATCCGGCCAGGAGTGTCCACAGTGCAACGGACAGAGAACAGTGTGGCGGAGCAGAGCGGAGGCTGGGGCAGGCACTGAACAGAACAGACGAGGGAGTGAAGGCAGGTCTCAGGCCTATACCCATGAAGATCACTACAGGGGGGCACAGGGAAACTCCCACAATACTGGCGGGGGAAGCACTGGCAACGGGGGCGCACGTAAGCGGTCGTCTGGCGGTCGCGGGTGGTGCTGGCTGATCCTTGCGCTGCTGATCGTCGGCGCGATCGCCGGAGGGACCTACTACTGGAGCACGCTCGACCAGCCGCAGAGTGAACCTGCCGCAACGCCAACACCGACATCCCAGGCCATCACAGCTGCAACTCCAACACCAACACCGACTGCTAGGCCTTCACGGACGCCAACTCCTACGTCGACACCGACGCCGGTCCCGTGCGTCGAGGCAACACCCACTCCTACGCCAACCGCAACGCCTGTGCCCACTGCGACGCCGACGCCTGACTGGCCCCCGGAGCCGCTATCCGATGCCTGGCGCGAGTGGGCAAGAGACTGGAGCAGGCAACGGGTAGACGCTGAGTTGAGCGAGAGCCTCGCCGTATTCGACGCAGGGCTGGATGACTTGGATACCTTGCCGCAGAGCGATGCATGCCTCCGAGTGGCGGCGTTCGAGACGCATTTGGAGATAGCCGAATACCTGGTGAGCGAGCACCGTCTCGAACGCGAAACCGTTCCCGGTCAGTCAGCGGTGCTCTCCTGGACGATATGGCTGCGCCACCAGCGCGGCCTGTTTGCCGAGGCGGTGCAGAATCACGCACCGATTGCCGAATGCAGAAGCCTGTTGGCTCCGCCCACGCCGACCGCCACGCCCACGCCTGCACCGCCGATCGCCACGCCTACGCCTGTTCCTGCCGCCGCGATGAACGCGCCGGTCTGCCCGACAGCGACGCCCACGCCTCCCACCGCAACGCCCACCAGCACGCCGATGCCGCGTTCCACCGCGACACCAACGCTCCAACCTACGCCGACGCCACGGCCAACCGCTACTCCCGTTCCGTCGGGAGCACTGCAGAGTACTCTTGAGGAACTCGCCGCCCGCGTGCGTCCGAGCGTTGTGCAGATCTTGACCGGGTCAAACTCCGGGTCCGGCGTCATCTTCGAGGTCTCTTCCGGCACGGCGTGGATCGTGACCAACCACCACGTCGTTGAGGGCTCGTCCCACGTGCGTGTGCTGGTGAATGATGCCAACTGGTACGACGCCACGGTTCACGGCTCGGACAGCGTGCGCGACCTCGCAGTGCTCTCCGTCTGCTGTTCGCCGTCGTTCCAGGCAGTGGAACTGGCTGGACAGCGGGCGAGGCAAGGGGCGGACGTGTTCGTGATGGGCTATCCCTTGGACAGTTCTACGACCCAAATCACCCGGGGCATCGTCTCCAGCGTGTCCCGTCATTCTCAATGGAACGCTTGGGTTGTGCAGACGGACGCTCCGGTCAACCCTGGCAACAGCGGCGGGCCGCTCTTCACGATGGACGGCAAGGTTGCTGGGATAGTTACTGCCAAAGTGGAACAGACAGACGACGGCAGGCCCGTTGAGGGCACCGGGTTTGCCGTGGCGTCGGAGACGGTGCTCGGGGAGTTGCCTTCGCTCAAAATCGGGAGCACGACGTACGCTCCTCCGCCAACGGCTACGCCGGCACCGCAGGCAACTCCCGGTTCCTCGTGGGGCTCGTTGCGCAGTTTCGGGCCGGCAGATGGTTCGATGAGACACGAGGACGACGGCTACATCGAAGAGTATCCCGCGGGTGTGCATCTGGAGGAGTTCAGCGCTCAGGCCACGTTCGAGAACCCTTACGGGCGTTCCACGGGCGGATGGGACTATGGTTTCATCTTCCGCGGGTCAGGCGAAGAGAGGTTCCATGCGGTGGTCGTAGCCAGCGATGGGTGGTGGAGCCACTATCTGCGCGAAGGAAGCGGCGACAGGAATGCGGACCCGATAGCCCAAGGCAGATTATCTAGTCTGCGGACGGGCGCCAGCGGTCTGAACGAGATGCGCGTCGTGGCTACCGGCGAACGCGGCTGGTTCTTCCTCAATGATCGCTTTGTGGCCGAGCTCGACCTGAGCGGTGGCGCAACGGAGGGGGACGTTGCCGTGATCACCGGCTACCACGAGGGCAACGAGATAGAGGGACGCTCCACGCGATTCACGGGTTTTGCTGTCAGTGAGCCCCGCTTCCTCGCCGAGCGCTCTGGCCAACTCAATCACAATGACGACGACCTCATCAAGTGGGAAGAGTTGCGCGCGAACACGCGGGACTTCATCGCCTACGCAACGTTCACCAACCCGTACTCCGCCGGTGCGGGCGGGTGGGACTACGGCTTCGGTTTCCGCCACACGGGGTTCAATCGGTACCACGCAGTCTTGGTCCACAGTAGTAGCAATTGGGAGCATTTTCTCAGTGAAGGCAGCAATGACCGTGCGCACGAAGCGTCGGGCTGGGCTGCGCTGGACACCGGCGCGAACGGACAGAACACGCTGCTCCTGCTGGCGGTGGGCGGCGCGGGCGTGCTGTACGTCAATGGCGTTCAGGTGGCAGCACTCGACCTCAGCGGCAGCACGGCGAGCGGCGACATCGCGGTGGCCACTGGCTTCTACGAAGGGAACGAGCGGCCGGGTTACAGCACGGGGTACGACGAGTTCCAGGTCTGGTCGCTCGACTAGCCTTCGCTGCCTCTCTCCGTAACCCAGCCTGCGCGGTAGACGTCCCGCGAAGCATGCAGCCCAATCCGGGTGGGTCGGCGGCAGGGGCGTGATAGGCTTATGTACCGCGTATCCTGTGGCGCGCGCCCCGAACACCGGAGAGCTGAGAGAGCATGACATCAGGCGGGATGCCAATCATCACCTGCCGCCAATGCCGGAGGGAGTTCACACCTCCCCTCTGGGCGGCCCACGTCCACAGCAAGGAACGGGCCCACTGCGTCGAACCGGAGTGTGAGGAGTTCGCGGTCGGGTACGCCATCCGGGGAATGAACCCGTTCTGCGGCAGGCACCTCGTGGAACGCCAGCTCCGCGATCATGAGGTGCGGTTCGTGGACGGCGGCGTCTGCGGCGCCTGTGATGGCCGCGGACAGGTGACGTCGGAACGCTCAGGCGGTGGACCGGAGCGCTGTGCGCTCTGCGCGGGGTCCGGTTACCTGGACGAAGAGGCATTCTCCAGCGAACGCCGGCGGATAGAAGACGAGCAGGTTGCCGAATACCGTCGCCGCTCGGAGATGCGGAGGGAGATCGAGCAGGTCGCGCGCCGCCAGCCGGAAGTGGAGGCGATGAACCGGCGGCGGCGGGAAGCCATCGAGCGCGCAAGAGCTTTCGAGGAGACCCGTCTTCAGGCGCTGGCAGCTCGAATGGGAGGCGGCGGTACGGGTGACGATGGCGGCGGCTTCAATGCCGGCAGCGGCGGTGGCGGTCATTCCCGCAGGGGTTGCCGTATCGTCGCGGTCCTGCTGATCATAGGGGTGGTCGCTGCTGCTGCGGCCGCCGCTGCAGTTGCAGCCGGCTACCTCGACATCGGCGATGGACCTCCGCAGCCGACCCCAACCCCGGAGGCTACTGCCACTCCGACTCCTACACCGACTGTCACGCCGACTCCCGTGCGGCCTACCGCAACTCCCACCGCACTGCCTACCCCCACGCCCACAGTCCCGCCGACCGCGACGCCACGCCCGACCGCGACGCCGGTCCCCGCACCTACTGCAACCCCGGTCCCGCAGGATACCCCCACGCCCACCCCGGAGCCGATAGACCTCGAAGCGCTCACCGCACTCGTGCGTCCGAGCGTCGTGAAGGTCAGTACGAGTTCAGCCATCGGCTCCGGCGTTATCGTGGAGGTGGACGCGTTGGGCAAAGCGGTGGTGATAACGAACGATCACGTCCTGGGCGATGATCCGGGCGAGATCAGCGTGCTGACGGACGGTGGGAGGTCGTACGGAGCAACGGTGCTGGGATCGGACGGGGCCAAGGACCTTGCTGCGTTGAGCGTGTGCTGCTCCGAATCGTTCCAGGCGGCCATGTTGAGCGAAACACGTCCGGCGGAGGGAGCGGACGCGTTCGCGCTGGGCTATCCGCTGGACAGCGACTCGGCGGTGCTGACGAGCGGCATGGTCTCGGGCGTGAGTTACAACGCGTCGTTGGGACGGTGGGAGATACAGACCGACGCGCCGCTGAACGTCGGCAACAGCGGCGGCGCGCTGTTCACTGCGGACGGCAAGGTCGCCGGTATCACTGCGTTCGTCGTCCGGGACTCGGACACGGGTGTGACAGTAGAGGGGGCCGGCTTCGCGGTGGCGTCGGAGACGGTACTGTCTGCGTTGCTTGCGCTGAAGGCAGGGGCGCGGGTGGAAG
This sequence comes from Dehalococcoidia bacterium, assembly GCA_034422795.1. Lineage (GTDB taxonomy): Bacteria > Chloroflexota > Dehalococcoidia > Lucifugimonadales > Australimonadaceae > Bin16. Next base: position 48,717 of record DAOUJK010000038.1, read on the forward strand.
ACCCGACGGCGCCGCGCGCGCCTCAGACGGACTCGCCCGGACCCTTCGGGCCGGTGGACGGGGACCTCGCTCATGACGACGACGAGTTCATCGAGGAGTACCGGGCGGGGATATCGCGCAGCGACTTCATCGCAACTGCGACGTTCAACAACCCGTACCCCGCCGTGTTGAGCGGCTGGGACTACGGGTTCCTGTTCCGGGACGCCGGTCAGTTCAACTACCACGCGGTCATCGTCGAGAACCGCAACGACAGCCCCCCCATGTGGTTCCACTACGTGCGCGACGGGGCGGGAGAGGGACGGCTGGTGGAGAGCGGGAGGGCGTCCGGCCTGTGGCCGGACTCCGGCGGTATGAACACACTGCAACTCATAGCCGTCGGCGGCAGGGGCTGGCTCTTCCTCAACGGTCATGCAACGGGGACGTTGGACCTGACCGGCGGCCCGGTCAGGGGGGACGTTGCCGTGATAACGGGCTACCGCACGGAGAACGAGGTGCCCGGGCAGTCGACCCGGTTCAGGGAGTTCACAGTCTCCCAGCCCGAGGCGCTCGGCGGGGGCTCCGGCGTGTTGGAGCATACGGCGGACGGACTCATCAAGGTGTCTCCCACCCAACTGAACGCGGTCGACTTCATCGCGACGGCGACGTTTACGAACCCGGATACGGCCGACGGCAGCCGGTGGGACTACGGGTTTATCTTCAGGGACGCAGGGCCGAACAACTTCCACGGGGTCTACGTCGGCAGCGACCGTCAGTGGAACCACCTGCTGGAGACGGGCGGCAGGCAGCCCGAGTTCGCGAGGTCCGGCGCCCTTCGGTTGACTACGGTAGCGGGCCGGCAGAACACCCTGGTGCTGCTGGCGATGGGCAACCTGGGCCTGTTCTACGTAAACGACATCCTGGTGCAGGAGGTGGACCTGGGAGAGGGAGCGACAGACGGGGGCGTTGCCGTCGCATCCGGCTTCTCCGAAGAGGCCCGGACACCGGGGCAGACGATCGGCTACACAGGATTCGCGGTGTGGTCGCTGGAATGAACGAGGGTTGACGACGAAGAAGCGCCCCGGCAACTGCCGGGGCGCTTCTCATATACGCCAGGTCCAGACAGAGCGGCTAGTGGCCGCCGCAACCGCAACCGCCGGAGCCGCATCCACAACCGCCGCCGCAACCGCAGCCGCCGGCGCTGGGGGCGATGTTGGGGTTCTCGATGACGAACCCGCTGCGCATCAGTCCCTCCGAGTAGTCGATGGACGCTCCGTGCAGGAGCGGTGCGCTGTCCTCGTCGGCGATCACGCGGATGCCTGACTCGTAGAGCACCAGGTCGTCCTCGGCGGGCGTGTCCTCGAGTGAAAGCATGTACTGCGCGCCGTGGCCGTTGGGTACGACGATGACGCGCAACGCGGCGCCGGGCTGCCCTTCCTCGGCCAGGACCTCCGCCAACTTCTCTGCCGCAAGGTCGGTCACGATGATGGCGGGGTCGCCGGTCTCCGTGCCTGCCGCGCCGGTGTTGGGGATGGTGTTCGTCATGCGTCTGCTCCTTTGGTGGCGGACTACTTCGCCCCAAGGCTAGCAGCGCCCCGCCCGCCGGTCAAGGCGAGTACGGCGCACAGCCGCATTACTCCCGGCGGAGGCGCGACGCGAGCCAGACGTACCAGCTGAGCGCCCAGGCTGCGGCGAGTGCGATCGCCTCCCACGCCAGTCCCGCATAGCTCGCAGCGAGCAACGGGCCGAGCGGCAGCATGCCCAGCGCGGTGAACACGATCGCCAGTTCCTGGAGAGTTCTTCTCATGGAGTGTCCTCCTACCGCCGCACCGAGAAGGATGCGGGCTGTGCGCCGGCCGAACGCGGGGACGGGGAGCGGGATGCGCGGATACGGCCCTGCTCGCACCAGGTATGCCTGCAGAACGGGCACATGAAGATGGGGTGCCCTTCCTCGGGGAGACTGGTCAGCTCGCGCATCCCGCGGGCCGCACATCGCGGGCAACGTACCTGCTCATGGATAACCGGCTCTGCCATCGTGGCCTCCTCCTGCATGACGCTGCAGCGTCATGATGATGTCTCGCACACGACATGATGCCGCAGGTATTGTCGATCGCACAACAAGACGATGTCACGAATCACGACACGGACGATGGGGTGTGCAGGATGGGACGCACACGCGCCGCGCGGGATTATGTACAATCACGCCATGACGACAGTACAACCGGGCGACACGCTCGCCGCATACATCAGGCGATGGCTCACGGAGCGCGAGGTCTCGCAGCTCGCGCTCGCGCGGCGCGCGGGTGTGCCCCACGCGTCGCTCAGCGTGCTCTTCAATCACGGGACGATCCCGATGCCCTCGACCCTCCGGAAGGTCGCGGAGGCGATGGGCGTACCGCTGGGGCGCCTGCTGGTGCTCGCGGGACACCTGAACGAGGAAGAGTACGAGACGCCTATCAAGGAGTCGGACCTCGCCCGGCTCTACGAAGTGGGCGACCTCGACGCCGACGAGTGGGAGCAGGTGCGGGACTTCGCCCGCTACGTGCGGAGCAAGCGGAAGCCGCGTCCGCTGACGTAGCGGTTACCGCTCATCGCTTCAGCCCCACCCGGCGCACGCAGCGCCCTCACCCTCCACCGCGCAGTTGCGTCCGGAATACCACCGGAATGCTGACACGCGCCCCTCGCCGTCTCGGGAGTTGCCTTGCGAGAATGGGCGGCATCCCCCCACGCGCCAGGAGGAGCCTCGATGCGTGCATTCCGGCTGGGACGCGACCTTGCTGACCGCTATGCCATCCAACCCGGCGACGACCTGGACCCGCTGCTGCGAAGCCTCGACCTCGAGGTCGTGCCGTGGCGCTTCCGGGGTCGTCTCCGCGAGATGATCTTCGAGGGGGCGATAGGCATCGAGGAATCGCTGCCGGAGAACTGGCGCCGGTGGCTGACGGCGCACGCCATCGGCCATCACGCGCTGCACACGGGCACGAGTCTCTACCTGGCGTCGTGGCAGTGGGTGAACCGCGTGAAGGCGGAGCGGCAGGCGGAAGAGTTCGCCGCCGGGCTGCTGCTGCCGCCCAGGGCGATGGCGGGCGCGGGCGAGGTCCGGCTCGCGGCGCGCTGCGGCGTCCCGCGTGAGAAGGCGCGCTGGGCGCTGGAGAAGTTCGGCTCAGGGACATAAAGGGCGTGGTTCGACAGGCTCACCACGAGCGGCTCAGGTACAGGGCGCCACGTCGGGAGCGGTAGAGAGGGTCAGGAGCGGTAGTAGAAGCGGTTGGCGGCCTCGTAGAGGACGCCGCGCCGCTGGGCGTCGGTGAGGTCCTCGCGGGCGCGCATGTACTGCAGCGAGTCCGGGTAGTCCGAGTCCCAGTGCGGGTAGTCCGACGCGTACATGACCACGTCGTCGCCCACGAGGTCGAGCACCTGCCCGAGCATGCGCTCGTTCGGCTCGCAGCCGACGAAGACGTTGCCGCCCTTGTGCACGAACGTACTTGGCTCGCGGGTCAGCAGCGGGGCCTCCGCGGCGCCGCGGGACTCGTACTCTTCGTCCATGCGGTCCAGCCACCACGGGAGCCAGGTCGCCCCGGCCTCCAGGAAGCCGAAGTTGACCTCCGGGAAGCGCTCGAAGACGCCCTCGAACATCATGCTGGTGAACTGCCGGATGATGCCGTACGGGTGAGCGACGGAGTGCGCCTGGATGAACGTGGGGAATATCTCGGCGCCGGGGGCGAACGGCGAGCCCGAGGCGTGCACCGCGACGGGGAGACGGGCCTCCCGTGCGGCCTCGTAGACGACGTCGTAGCGGGCGTCGCCGAGGAGGTGCGTGCCGTCGGCCGGAAACATGACGCCGGCGTGGCCGAGTCCGGAGGCGCGGCGCAACTCGGCTGCAGCCGCGGCGGGGTCGAGTGTCGGGAGCAGGGCGACGCCGAGGATGCGTCCGCCGCAGTAGGGGTAGAACGTCTCGGCTAGCCAGTCGTTGTAGGCGCGGCAGAGGGTGGCCTGGTAGGCGGGGTCCCTTACGTAGCCCGCGTAGAGGCCGAGCGTTGGATACACCGCCGACCACTCCATCGGGCCGCGGTCCAGCGCGGCGAGCCAGTCTTCCGCGGAATGAGCGCGCCCGCCCACGCGGCTTCCGCCCAGGCTGCGCGGCATGCCGTCCAGCGGCGTGAGCGGTTCGATGGGCATGACGTCCGGCGACGCGTTGCTGCCGACGCGGTACCCGCGGTACGGCTCGTCCAGCAGTTCGGCGATCCGCTTCGCGTTCTCCAGTACGTGGCCGTCGCCGTCGGCGGCCGGCATGTCGTTCATCGCTACGCCTCCTGCGACCGCGCCGCGGCCAGCTCCTCCAGCGGTCAGACGAACTCGTCGCCACCCACGCTTGCCGCGTCTGGCTGGCCGGAGGCGCTCGCGTCCTCCGAAGCCATTCCGGCGACCGGAGCGCCGCCCACGAGTTCGTCCACGAGCTCGTTCAACTTCGCCTCGTCGAGGATGCCGCTCCACTTCCGCATCACGCTGCCGTCCGCAGCGATGAAGAACGTGGTCGGCATGCCGAGTATCCCGAAGCTGCGGACAACCGTGTCGTCGAACGTTGTGCCCGCGGGATACGTGACGCCCAACTCCGTGAGCAGCGCCTGCCCTTCCTCCCGGGTGCCGAGCAACTGCTGCGGGCCGATGTCGACGCCGAGGATGATTACTTCGTCGCTGCGTTCCTCGTGGACGCGCTCGAACTCCGGCATCTCCGCCCGGCACGGCGGGCAGAGCGCGGCCCAGAAGTTCAGCACCACGGGCTTGCCCTGGTCCAGCACCGCCGACAGTGTCGTGTCCTCGCCGCCGAGCGCGTCCTGCCCCTGGTAGGCGTTGATCTCCAGGTCCGGCACTTCCAGCGCAACGTTGCCGCCGCCGCCGCACGCGGCGAGCGCAAGCGCCGCCGCAATCGCTGCTACTGCCAGCAAGACGCGCTTCGACAGTGAGTGGCTCATACGTACAGGATAACGGATTCGGAAGAGGGCGGGATGCCGGGGAGGAGCAGGGTGCACCGGATGAGGGTGGCCCTGCTGTTGGTATAGTGTGCAGCCCAATGGAGGTGCGGCCTATGGCTGACCAGGTATACCTGTGGAACGGCATTGGAGCTACTGCTGCCCTGCCGGGCAAGAACCTTCGCTTACGCTCACGGACAAGGGCAACGGAGGATGCATTCTATAGTCGGCTTCCCAGGGCACCCGTACGCGCGGCCGTGAAGCACGTTCTCGGTGTTGCTCGCGAGAGTGGCGCGAAGGTTGTCCGCAGCGGCCAGGGACTTTCGATACGGGTAGACGTGCCGAAGGAGGTTTGGAGGAACCCGGTAACGGTTGCATGGTTCTTCCCGGAGCCGGGCAGGGTCTACTGGGCAGGGCTCCGGGACTTCTCATTCGGCGCTGCGTACCCCGACTACGGCAACGAACGGCTGAACGACATCATGAGCAGGTGGGCTGACTATTTCTCTTTCGGAGAGGGGATCACGTTCGACGGTGAGAGCGGCGGGGGGCGGACGCTCACTCATGACCAGGTCGTGGAGCATCAGGATGCCCTGGCGAGCGGCCTTGCGACCGTAACCGCCAGGTTGCGGAGACTGCGGGAGTGAGCAGGCTGCCTCCCCGCTGAAGCAAAGAAGCCCCTGCGTTCGCAGGGGCTTCTTCACGTGAGCCGTGTTGGCGTTGGACTAGAAGTCCATGTGGTCGCCGTGCGGCATGCCGGGGGCGGCCGCGGGCGGCTCGGGGATGTCGGTGACCACGGACTCGGTGGTGAGCACCATGGCCGCGACGCTGGACGAGTTCTCGACCGCCGCGCGCGTCACCTTGGCCGGGTCCACGATGCCGCGCTCGATCATCGGGCCCCAGACGCCGGCGTCGGCGTCGAAGCCCCAGTCGTCCTGGGAGTTCTTGGCCTCCGCGACGATGACGTCGCCGGAGTGCCCGGAGTTGGATGCGATGGTGCGGACCGGCTCCTCCAGCGCCCTGCGGACGATGGCCGCGCCGGTGAGCTCGTCGCCGTCCAGGTTGAGCTCGCCGATGGCCTCGGCGGCGCGGACGAGGACGGTGCCGCCGCCGGGGACGATGCCCTCCTCAACCGCCGCGCGGGTGGCGGAGAGCGCGTCTTCCACGCGCGCCTTCTTCTCCTTCAGCTCGACCTCCGTGGCCGCGCCCACCTTGATGATGGCGACGCCGCCGGACAGCTTGGCGAGCCGCTCCTGGAGCTTCTCGCGGTCGAAGTCGCTGGTGGTCTCCTCGATGCGGGCCTTGATCTGGGCGATGCGGTCCTGGATCGCCTGCTCGGTGCCGTGGCCCTCGACGAAGGTCGTCTCGTCCTTGGTGGAGACGACCCTGCGGGCGCGCCCGCAGTCCTCGATGGTGGCGGAGTCGAGCTTCCGGCCGACCTCTTCGCTCAGGACGGTGCCGCCGGTGAGGATGGCGATGTCCTGCAGCATCTCCTTGCGGCGGTCGCCGAA
>DAOUJK010000039.1:0-31621 GCA_034422795.1 Dehalococcoidia bacterium
GAGTACTTCTACCGCAACTGCTACGCGACGTTCTTCAACGACTACGTGGGCGGGCAACTGCTCTCCTGGTGGGGGCAGGACAACTGCATGTGGTCCACAGACTACCCGCACCCGAACTCGCCGTGGCCGAACTCGCGACGGGTGCTCGCGGAGAACCTCGGCCACCTGCCGGTGGAGACGATCCGCAAGCTGGTGAACACGAACGTGCGGAAGCTGTATCCGATCGAAGGGTAGGACGTCAGCCCCGCTCCGCGGGGCCTGGCCTGGCAGCGGTAATCCTTCCCACCCACCCGCCCGGTGCGTTGTGGGGGACACCCCCACACCCCCGGCAGAGGGGCATGCCCTCTGCACTCCCGCTGGGGGACATGTGCGTGGTCCGGCAGGCTCACCACAATCGGGCTGTGCGCTGCCGACTCCAACCCCTCCCTGCCAACTCTCACCCTGAACGACCGGGAGGCGAGGGCCAAAGGGCGCCCACAAGGGACGCCCCTACACCAGGCGCTTCCCTACACCCACGCCCCACCGGTCCACCCTCACCCGCCGCCTGCGCGCTGAAGCGCGGCGGCGACCTCTCCCCTCGAGGGAGAGGTGTTCAGAGGGGCCAGGCGGCACGGTGTTCCTTGCGGACGACGAACCGCAGGCCGGACCAGGTGTCGTCGATCGCGCAGACCTTGTTGTCGACGAGGCCAGCCGGGAGGAGCACTTCGCGCAGGACGTCCTCGGTGATGTCGGTCGGCACGCCTGACGAGCGCTTGGGCCACGCTATCCAGTAGCCGCCGTTCGCCGCGATGCGGTGCGCCTGCGCGGGGAACGGCGACTCAAGCGCCTGGCGGCTGACGTGGAACGCGACGAGCACGTCGACGCCTGTTTCGCTATCGCCGGCACGACGTACGCCGTCCGGCAACTCGCCGAGCGTTGCGTCGAATCCGGGCGGGGCGTTCACTATGGCGAGGGTGGCGCCCGGCTTGATGCCGAGCTTCCGGGGGAGCGGCGTGCCTGAGTAGCCGGCCACGGATCAGACGTCGGGGGCGATGCCCCTGAGAACCTGCTCGTCCTCGTCGAAGGCGTCCGGCTCGGCGACCTGCGCGGCCCAGGCGCGCACGCGGTACGCCTCTCCCCTGTGGACGATGACGGGGATGGTGCCCTCCATCAGGTCGACGGCGGCCTGCATGAGGATGCGGCGTGCGCCCTCGACCGCGCCGTCGTTGGGGCCGAGCATCTCCTGCGAGCGGTCGACGATGGCACCCATGCTCTCCTGGCAGGCGAGCGCCATCTCGAACGAGGTCTCGAACCGAGACGCGAAGTCGGTCGGGCGCTCTTTCCCCTCCGGCACGTAGGCGTTCTCGCGGTTGCGCTCGCGACGGTACACGCCCTCCTGGAGCTTGGGGTGGATGCGCTTGCCCTGGCGTATCTCGGTGAGGATGCGCTTGCTGAGCGGTCTGCGCGGGTTGTAGGTGACGGCGAACGCCATCGTGCTCTCGTTGTCTATCGGGGCCCAGGCCGTGCCCTCGAAGACGCCCCGCCTGCCGGAAGCCAGCGTGGTGTAGAACGGCATGAGCCACTGGGCGACGGACATCTCCGCCCGCTGTGATTCCGACTCGACCGCCGTGCCGACGAGCAGGCCGTACTCGGTCTCGCGCGCCTGAACGGAGTGCGCCGCCTCCTCTCCCATGGGGTCGTCTGGACCGAGCGCGCCTGCCTTCTTGAGCGCGGCGACGCGCGCGGCGTCCAGCCCGCCCTCGACGGCCTGCATGTAGTTGCACTCGACGAGGAAACGGGAGAGGTAGCGCTGATCAGGCTCCACGCGGGTCCACTCGAACTCGGGCAGATCAGGCACGTCGTCCTGCGGGCCGACGTAGCCCCAGAGCAGCCCGCCGAACTCGGCGATGCGGAACGAGGGCGCCTTCACCTCCGTCCAGAGCGGGCTGTCCTCGGGCTCCAGAGGCATGTCCAGGATGTTGCCCTCGACGTCGAACTTCCAGTAGCAGCGCCCGCAGCGGATGCCGCCCTCCTCGACGAGGCCGAACGAGAGGTCGGCGCCGCGGTGAGGGCAGCGAGCGTCCAGCAGGCCGAGCCGGCCCTTCGTGTCGCGGAAGGCGACGAAGAACTCGCCGAAGAGCCTGACGCGGATGGGGGGGGAGTCCGGTTCCGGCAGCTCGCTCGCCAACAGGACGGGTGTCCAGAAGCGGCGGAAGAGCTCGCCCATGGGGGTCTCCGGCCCCACGCGCGTCAGCAGTTCGTTGTCTTCTTTCGAAAGCGCCATCGGGAGGAGATTCTACCAGCCTCGCGTTAAGGGCGGCGGCAGAGGGCGGATGGCGGACGTGTGGTAGGATGAGCGAGGCTTCACGAAGAGGCGACATGTCGACTGCCTACGCGAACATCATCACTGTCGAACCCGGCAAGCGTGGCGGCAAGCCGTGCATCCGGGGTCTGCGCATCACGGTCTACGATGTCCTGGAGTACCTTGCGTCAGGCATGTCGGAGGATGAGATACTGACTGACTTTCCCGACCTGCAACGGGAAGACATCCGGGCGTGCCTGGCGTTTGCCGCCGAGCGAGAGCGCCGCCTGGCGTCATCCTCTTCGGCATGAAGCTGTTGTTCGACGAGAACCTGTTGCCACGGCTCAAACAGGCACTCGCGGACGTATACCCTGAATGCCTCCACGTTAGAGACATCGGACTCGAATCCACCGGCGATGCTACGGTCTGGGAATATGCCGGGGAGCACGGGTTCATCATAGTTTCCAAGGATTCGGACTTCCGGCAGATGAGTTTCACGTCGGAATCGCCGCCGAAAGTGATATGGGTAGGGCTTGGGAATTGTTCGACCGCGGCAGTCGTGTCGCTTCTGCGCCATCGCTACGACGCCCTCATCGCGTTCGAAGAAGACGCCCAGAGCGTTTTTCTGGCGCTTAGCTGAGAACTCCAGCCTTGCGGACGCCGGCGAGCGGATGGCGTCACCGCCTCCGGTATACTTAAGGACAGTCCCCATCAAGGTAGCGTGCTGCATGTTTCGTCCCTTGCTCCGCGCCGTTCCTCTGCTGGCGTTCGTTCTCCTCTCCTTCGCCGCCTGCTCGGAACCGACGCCCGTCCCTGTCTTCGTGGCGAGGCCGACCCCTACGCTCACGCCAACCCCCACGTCGACGCCAACGGTGACGCCCACTCCCACTCTGACGCCGACGCCGACGCCCACACCTACTCCGACGCCGACCCCCACGCCGACGCCCACACCAACCCCGACACTGACCCCCACGCCGACGCCGACCGGGACCGCCACCCCCACGCTGACGCCGACGCCCACAGCCACCGCTACACCCACCCCCACGCCCTTTCCCACACCTGCCGCTCCCGACACGCCCACCGTTCAGGAACGCGGCACGGATAGAGTGCTCGTGACGTGGAGCGCGCCGTCCGGCCCGCAGCCGGTGAACGACTACGACTACCGCTACCGCGAGCGCATCCTCGACGGCGCATGGACAGAGGTGACGGATACGGTACAGACGGCGGCGCAGGTGGAGCTCGACCGGCTGACGCCCGGAACGACGTACGACGTGCAGGTGCGGGCGGTGAACCAGGGAGGGCCGGGCGAATGGTCGAGTTCCGGCAGCGCGCAGACAAGCCTCCCCCAGCCCCCGGCGCCCACGGAAGAGCAATTGCTCATCTTCTCGGCCCCGGACATCGAGACCACATCCCTCCAGAATGCGGTCGCCCGGACCATCCTGGAGTTCGGCTACGGATACCGAACGCAAAGCGTATCCGGCACCGAGGCCCAGTCGATCCGGAACCTGGGCCAGGGCGTGACGAACATCCACATGGAGGTGCGGCTTCCGGCTTTCCAGTCAGTCTGGGACGGGGCTTCCAGGGGAGGCAACCTGTTGAACCTCGGCGACAGTTTCGCAGGAGTTGTCTCCCAGAGCGCGTTCCTGATCCCGGACTACACGGCGCGGGCGAACCCCGGTCTGTTCAGGGTCGAAGGTCTGCAGGAGGAGGAGTTCCAGCGGCTCTTCGCCGGACCCGACAGCAACGGGAAAGCCCGGCTCATCACGTGTGTTACAGAGTGGGAGTGCGCGCGCATCAATGAGAAGCAGGTCCACGGATATGGCCTGGAGGATTCCATCCAGCTGGTCGACCCCCGCACTCCCGAGGCGCTATACAACGAGATACGGTCGGCGTTCGAGAGCCGGGAGGACATCCTGTTCTACTACTGGTGGCCGTCGGCGCTTGCCACAACCCTTGAAGGGGAGTTCGATGGCTTCGAGCAGTTGAGAGAGCGGGGGTTCACACAGAGCTGCTGGGACCACCTGACGTCGACCGTCGCGGCGGCGGACGTCACCCAGGCATGCGAATACCCGGACTCGTCGTCGCTCATCGCCGTGAGGAAGGGCCTGGAGGAGTTCGCCCCCAACGTGGTCGCGTTCCTGAAGGAATGGACGCTGAGCACGGAGGGACTGAACGACCTCCTTGCGTATAAGGGGCGCTTCCGCTTCTTCGTGCTGCGGGAGGACCAGTACCGCGAGGCCGCCTTCGCGTGGCTGCGCAACTCGAACGAGTGGAAGGGCTGGGTCGCCAGCGGCGTCGCGGACAGGGTACTCAACGGGATCGGGAGGTAGGGAACGGGGCAGTCTTTACCGGAGAGGTGTTTCGACTTCGCTCAACATGACAGGGGACCGCCTATCTGCCGATGAGGTCCTCGCCGGAGAGGTGCTCGACGGTCTGCCCGGTCTCCGCGAACGTTCGCGTGACGCTGGTCGAGGCGTAGACCCACATGATCTTCATCGGCACGTCGCCGGTGTTACGGAAGCAGTGCGTCACGCCGCCGGGGATGAACGTGGTGTCGAACAGGCCGACGGGCCGTACGACGCCGTCTATCTCGCACTCGCCGGAGCCCTCCAGTACGGTGACCATCTCCTCTACGTTGTGCGAGTGCATCGGCACGTTCAGTCCCGGCGGGAAGTGGCTGATGCCGGCGGTGAAGGCGTCGGTGCCGTCCGCGCCGCCGACGAGGGGGTAGGTCATCGCGCCGTTCCCCCGCGAGATGGGGGCCTGCTCGCCGAACCGCATGTATTTGAGTTGTGTCATGGGGGTTCTCCTCTCCGAGCCTACAGGGCATCCGCCGGTTGATCGACGGTGCGGAACGTGAGCGACACACGGCGCTGGCGCTTGTGCTCACGGTGCGGGCCGTCTGTGAGTCGCTTGGCGATGCCGTGCCGCCATTTCTTGCGGGCCTCTCCGGTCAGAATGAGTGCTGAGCCGCGCTCCAGCATCATGTGAGACTTGGCCTCAGTGTCGCCGTCTGATCGGGAGAAATCCATCTGCCATTCGTCACCCAGCGATACCATTGCGACAGCGGGCCCGAAACCGGAGTGGTCAGTGTGCATGGCGATGCCCTGGCCCGGCTCGTACTCGTTGACGATGACCTGTTCCGGTGGGCGGTCGAAGAACCCCGTCTCGTACAGCCGTTGGGCCAGCGCCTGCAGCCAGTCCGGCAAGGGGCCGATTCGCATGTCTGCGGCGATCGTTCGCTCGGAGTAGTCGTAGCGCCAGCCGTAGTGCTGCACACGTCGGCTGAGGTCGGTGAGCCACGCGCCTTCATTCTCGTCGATGCGGCGGATGAACTCGGCCTCTTCTTCAGGAGTGATGAAGCCGGAGTGATAGTGCATGCCTGGTACGCCGGGATACTGCTGTTCTAAGTTAGGCTCAGAGGGGAAGAGGGTTAGCTGCTCCGCCATGGCTATGCCTCCTTGCGCGATAGTATCACGCAGCGGTCGCTCGACCTGCCTGTGAATACGGGTACACCGTGGCGCCCTACTCCGCTGTTCTGCAATGTCGACAGCAACATCCTCCATCCGCTCTCGAAGGAGTTTCGGTGTCTACCGGAAGTTGCATCACTTGCCAGCAGCCAGACCCGGCTCAGGTAGCTGGTTAGCCGCATCACCCGTTCTATGATGCGCGTGAAGGTCCTGATGTCTTCGCTGTCGTGATTGCCAGCAAGAACGTGGCCAAAAGTTATGAGACAGTTCGCGTGACTGCGGATGTTGGCCAATCTCCGTACAAAGGAATCGTAGTTGCTGTCGTACCGTAGATTGGGGTAATCGGGAACCAAGCCGCGCAGCTTCGCGCGAAGCATCCATGCAAGCCGGATCATCTGCCGACTGGGATCATACCCATACAGGGCCAAGTCGGCAGGCGGTATGCCGTGCCTGGTCGCCCAATCCACGAATGCCCAGGAGAACGGCCCTGCCCCGCAGCCTATATCGATATGTACCCATCGGCCACGGCGATGGGTCAGAGCAAGTTCGATTGCATTCAGGTACCGGTCAAACCGGTAGTGCTCGATTTCGTTCCCATGTGGGGTCAAGTACCAGTCTGCGTACCGGACTGCATCGCTGAACGAGGCATCCACGTTAATCTCGTACGGTGGCTGCGTGGATGCTGCCTCGATGCCATGCAAGTCCATGATCTCGCGTATTGCCGGAACGTAGCTATCCCTGATCGCTACAGGATATCCCTAGTGTTACAGGATGCAACGAAAACCTAGGCATCTCCTGCCGATGGCGCAACAGCCTCGTGTCACACTACCGCTCGCCGACCTCGGTGACGACGTCCACGAGGGCGACGCGGCCGTTCTCGACGACCTCGCGCTTGGCGCGTTCGAGGGCGCCGCGCAGGTCCGCGGGGTCTTCGATGGGGCCTTCAGCCCAGGCGCCGAAGGAGCGCGCCATGCCGGCGAAGTCCACGTAAGGGTCGTCGATGTCGATGCCGATGGTCTTTCTCTCGTCCGGCCTGCCGCGCACCTCCGCCATGAGGCCCTGGTGGCCGAGGTCGTTGCCGTAGGTGCGGTTGTTGTACATAACGGCGAGCATGGGGACGCGGTGGTGGGCAGCGGTCCAGACCGCAGCCGGGGTGAACAGGAAGTCGCCGTCGGACTGGATGTTGATGGTGAGCCGTCCCTTGTCCTTGTTCGCCAGCGCGACGCCGAGCGCGTGGGGGAAGCCCATGCCGAGGCCGCCGCCGCCGCGCGACTCGATGACCTGGTGCGGGGAGTTGTAGTCCCAGAGCCGCTCCGTCCAGCCGCGCAGGTTGCCGTTGCCGAGCACCCAGTCCGTGTCCTTGATGACCTCCCACATCTCGGCGGCGAGGAAAGGCAGCGCGATGGGCGACTCACCCGAGCGGTCCGCGACCACCTCCGTCGCCTGTTTCTGTGCGGCGTCGTGGAGGGCGGCGACGCGCGCATGGCGCTCGCGCAACTCGCTCGAACGGTCGGGGCCGTCGTTGAGGCGGCGCTCGACGAGGTCTGCGAGGGCGGGGATGGCGAGCGCGGTGTCGGCCTGCACGGAGAGCGAGGTGGGGTAGAGGCCGCCATAGTCTGCCGCCCAGCTGCGGACGGAGAGCTGGCGGAGCGACACGTCGATGAGCTTGGCGTCGTGCGACATGAGGTGCTGCAACTGGCGCGCGCGGTAGTCCTGCCCGGTGAGCGACTGCTGGAGGTCGTACACATCGAGTGCGAGCACGACGTCGGCCTCCTGCAGCAGCCGGCGTTTGGCGCTGGTTGCGTTCAGCGGGTGGCGGGACGGGAAATTGTAGAGGTCGCCGCCGGAGACGACGGGCAGGGAGAGCAGCTCGGCGAGCCGCACGAGGCCGTTGGCGGCTTCCTCCGAGCGTCCGAGGAAGTCGGCGAGCACGACGGGGCGCTGCGCGTCGACGAGCAGCCCGGCGGCGAGGTCGAGCGCCTCGGGATCGGCCTGCAGGCGCGTCGGCCTGGGGAATGTGTCGAAGTCGGGCATCTCGAAGGGCTCGGTGAGCTGCTCTTCCTGGGTCGAGACGTCGAAGCAGACGTAGACCGGGCCCTGCGGCTGGCTGGTGGCGACGTGGTAGGCGCGTATGAGGGACTCGACGGAGGCCCCGACGCTGGCGGGCTGATCGTCCCACTTCACGTAGTCGCGCACTGCGGTGCCCTGGACGTTGGCGGTGTGTATCCACTCGATCCACGGGCGACGCTCGTCAGCGGCCATGGGTCCGGTGCCGCCGAGGACGAGGACGGCGGAGCGGTTCATGGACGCGTTGAAGATGGCCATGGTCGCGTGGAGGAGGCCGACGACGTTATGGACGTAGGCCGCCATGGGCTTGCCCGCGGCCTTGCCGTAGCCGTGCGCGACGGCGACGGCGATCTCCTCGTGCGGGCAGAGGATGAGCTCGGGCCGCTCGTTGCCGAGGTAGTTGACGAGCGAGTCGTGGACGCCCCGGAAACTCGCGCCGGGGTTGATCGCGACGTACTCGATGCCGAGGCCGCGCAGCGTCTCAGCGATGACGTCGGAGCCCCACTCGGCCTTGCTGATGCGTCCGTTCGTGGTCATACGTTCCTCCTCGCAGCGGTGATGACAGTCCTAGATGAGGGCTCTTCCCTCGAAGCGCTCGCGCCACCGGGGGATGACGTCCTTGTTGAAGACGTGCTCCGGCACCTCGCCGCGCAGGGCGCGCAGCACGTCGTCCGTTCCCCACTCGATGCCGGGGCCGATGCCCGCGCCGTGGTTGTGCGCGGCGACGTGCGGCGAGAGCAGCACCCGCTCGTCCATCTGCCGCAGCGGGCTGTCCATCGGCAGCGGCTCGACCTCGAAGACATCCAGCCCCGCGCCTGCGATGGTCTCGTTCTGCAGCGCGGCTACGAGCGCCTTCTCGTCGATCACCGGCCCGCGCGAGGTGTTGAGCATGATGGCGGTCGGCTTCATCAGACCGAGCTCGCGCTCGCCGATCATGTGGTGCGTCTCCGGGGTGAGGATGACGTGGAGCGTCACCACGTCCGACTCTTGCAGGAGCGTGTCGAGGTCGACGCGCTCGACGTTCGCGTGGATGAAGCGGTCGATGGGCTGGTAGGGGTCATAGGCGAGCATGCGGACGCGCCAGGGCGCAAGCATCTGGGCGAGCCGTCCGCCGATGCGCCCCAGGCCCACGATGCCGACGGTGAGGCCGGGGTAGCCGTCCTCGCGGCGTCCGATGTGGGTTGCGGTCAACTCCGGCGTACGCCAGGTCGTGCCGTGCTTCATCGCGACGTCGCGCTGGCGGGACTTCTTCAGCAACGTGAGCATCTGCTGCATGGTGGTCTCGACGACGCCGCCCCAGTTCGCCTCGGTCGGCGCGTGGGTGACGATGATGCCGAGTTCGGTGGCGACGTCCGTGTCGACCTCGTCGACGCCGACGGTGTACTTGGCGACGATGCGCAACTGCTCCGAGGCGAGCATGACGCTGCGGTCTATGCGTCCGCCCTTGATGGACGTGCCGACGAGCGCGTCCGCGTCGACGGCCATCGCGGCGAGCTCCTGCGTATTGTTGCCGGTGGGGTCGGCCCAGGACGCCTTGCCGAGCGTGATCTCGCAGCCGGCTTCCTCGAACCGCAGGTAGCTCTTCTCATCTCCGGGCGCAAAGACGACGACCTTGGGTGCGGTCATGACTCCCTCCATCCGCATTGGGTGACGCTGCGCAATGATGCGCTACGGCGCTCCCCGGCGCAAGGCGGGGGCTCCGTGGTTGTCATGCTGAGCGCAGCCCCGCGCTTCAGCGCGCAGCATCCTCTCGGGCGAGCGTCGGTGATTTCACCCCCGCTCATCCTGAGCCTGTCGAAGGACCCCGAGAGATTCCTCGACCTTGCTCGGAATGACAAGGCCCCGGCCACGCTCCACACAGAGGGCCCTCACCCTAACCCTCTCCCTCAGGAGAGGAGACAGACGTCAGCCGGCCTGCGGCCTGAGCGCGAGCAGTACGTTGACGCGGACCTCGTCTTCGACGCTGACGACGCTGCGCGCGGTCGGCACCGGCTCGCCGATCTGGTCCCACGTGAACATCGAGCGCCCGAGCACGAAGACCTCGTTGCCGTCGTCGCGAGCCGTGATCTCGAATGCCAAGGGCACGTCCATGTCGTTGATATTGAGCGTTCCGGTTACTTGCGTCGTTACCTCGTCGCCGTTTGTGAAGCCGCTCGGCAGGGGCGTCAGGTCGCCGAACGAGACACTCGCGGATGGCTGGCCCGGGAACATCCGGCTCTGAACGTAGCGGTCGCGGAACGGCTCGTCGCTGGTCATGCTGTGCAGGTCCACACTGACGAGCGACGCGCCGCCGTCGAGCCGCACCTCGCCGCTGAGGCCCGTCGTGCGCATGACTGCCTCGTAGTCGGGGATGGAGACGCCCGCCAGCACTTCGCCCACGGAGAACGTCGCCTCGGAACCCTCCGACACGACGAAGACGATGCCGTCGACCTGACCGGTGGAGCGCTCTGATGCGCCAGGCGCCTCAGCGGGAGGAGGCGTTGGGGTGTCGGCTGTGGGGGCCGTCGTCTCGGCGTCGGGCGACGTGGCGGGGGGCACGGCGGTTGGGGTCGGGTCGGCGGCTGGCGTGGGGTCTGCCGGGGCATCCGTCGACGGGGCCATAGTCGGCGTCGGGGCGGGCGTGGGGGTAGGATCGGCGCCGCAGGCGGGGAGGGCGAGCAGGGAGGCGAGCGCCAGGGGCAGGATGAGTTTCGAGTATCGGAACGCGGAAGCGGGCATCGGTTACTCCTCGGTGCTATACGTTGGGCCCGGACGTTACTTCTTCGGCACGGGGCGGCAGTTCCAGCCGTCCGCTCTCCTGGTCGCCCTGACCGGCGAGCGCGACGCCGATGGCCGCTGCGACGATGAGCGCCGCGATGACCACAGGCCATCGCGATGCGAACGGCATACGGGAGAACAGGGGCGTGAGCACGCCGATGCCGCCGAATGCTATCGCGGCGAGCGGCACGCTGAACGAGACCATGCGCGTCAGCATGGTCCCGATGGCGAAGGCCACGGCCACCCACGCCAGGAAGCCGACCGCCATGACGACGGCGAACCGCCGCATCGCACCCGGTCCGCGCCCCACCCTGCGCCATGCAAGGCCGCTCATGAGCGCGAGCAGCAGCACGCCCCACGTGACGCTCGCCGAGTTCAGGAGGGCGTCGTGCGGAGAGTGCAGCGGCAGCGAGACGAGTGCGGCAACGACGGCCGCGGCCGCTCCGGCAAGGAGCGCACCGCGCACGGGCGCCGGGGCAGGGCTGGCGTTATCGTCCATGCACCGGATGATACGTTACGGAAGGGTAGGCGGTTTCACGCGGCGGCGTGAGCGCGGGTGAACTGGAGCCACCGAACGGATTCGAACCGTTGACCTGCTGTTTACGAAACAGCTGCTCTGCCACTGAGCTACGGTGGCCCCCGGGTGGCGCCCGTCGTGCGACTGAGGCGCGAGGGATATTCTAGCATCCGTGCGGCGGCTCACGCGTCCTCGCTCGGACGGAGCAGCCGCCGCACGAGGACGTACGCGGCGATGAGCGCGGCCCACAGCAGCAGGCCGCTGCGCACGCTGTAGCGAACGGGAGCGGCGCGCAGTACCGGAGGCGTGGCGATGAGCATCATCACGATGGCGGCGAGGAACATGAACGCAAAGATGGTGAACGCCTGCTCATAGCTGCCGGTCTGGTCGCGGATCCAACCGGCGGCAAGAGGCCCGATCGGGTTGATGAACGCGGTCATCAGCCCCATCTGGCCCCGTATGCCTCAGACGGAGCGCCGGCCGAAGTAGTTGGGCACGACGATGCGCTGGCTCACGGTCCAGCCGCCCTGGGCGACGCCGAACACGACGCCGAAGAGCACGGCGCCCGCGAAGGTGTGCGCGTTGATGATAACCAGCATGGAACCGAAGTAGAGCAGCGACACCATCGCGATGACGAAACGCACGTGGACGCGGTCCATCACCCAGCCCCACGGCACGGTCATCACCGCCGAGATGGCGGCGAACGTGAATACGACGAAGACGGAGCTCTCGAACGGCACGCCCCGCGACTGGAAGTGCGGCACGGCGTGGAGGTTCGTCGCGGTCTGCCCGAAGAAGACGATGGAGGTGGTGAGCAGGATCAGCCAGAACGCTGCCGTCTTCCGCACCTGGGACGTCGTCCACTGGTCCTCGCTCTCTCGTGTCCTGTTCCCGCTGTCGCTCGTCTCCGGCGGCGGTCCGCCATCGGGGAAGAGACCGTAGTCCTCCGGCCTGCGCCGGAGGTAGACGAGCGCCGGGGCGGTGACGAGGAGGATGGCGGAGATAGCCAGGAGACCGAAGGCCCATCGCCAGGTGAGCAGCACGATGATGGCAGCAGCGACCAGCGGTACGACCGCCTGCCCGGCGCGGAGGCCGAACCCCGCGAACGAGGTCGCCTGGCCGCGCCTGCGGATGAACCAGTTGGCGATGGCGACGGTGGTGCCGATCTGCACGCCCGCGATGGCGAAGGCGCGCCCCGTGCCGAAGAAGAGCCACATCTGCCACGGGGCCTGCATGAACGCCAGGCCCACCATGCAGCCCGCGAGCACCATGCCGGAGAGCGCCGTGATGGTGCGCGTGCCGTAGCGGTCCATCACCCTGCCGATGACGGCGGTGAGGATAGAGCCGGAGAAGCTGCCGATGGTGAACGACGCCGCGATCTCCCACGACTTCCAGCCCGTGTCCTCCCGGATCGGTTCGAACCAGACGCTCAGCACCGGTCCGTAGAAGACCGACGACGCGAAGGAGACGATGAGGGCCGTCCACGCGACCGCCCAGCCGTAGTAGGCGTCGAATGGCCAGAAGAGACTCACACGCCGGGGTGGGGGTGGCGGCGGCCCGGTCAGGCTAGGTCCATCCACGGTTCCATGGCTCGCCGCGAGCGAGTTTCCTCGTGTAGTAGCGCCAGTCGTCTGAGTGCTCGACCTTCGGCCGGTTGATGGCCGCCTGGCGCTCGCTCATCTTGCGGGCGTTGCCGGCCATCTCCTCCCTGAACCCGCCGTCCACCTGGTCGAAACCCAGCAGCCGCGCGGCCTGGATGATCTTGGCGGTGCGCTCCATGTAGACGGCGGTGAAACAGGCCTCGTCGATGCTCTTGCCGACCGTTACGATGCCATGGCCGTTGATCGTCATTCCCGGGGCGTCGCCGAGCGTTCGGGCGATCGCGTCGCCGTCCTCGTCGTCGGATACGTAGGTGGGGATGGGGTACACCGGGAGACCGTCGGCGAACTTTGCGGAGGCGAGGTGGACGCCCTCGATGGGCACGCCGGCCAGGCCGAGCACGATGCACATGTTGGCGTGAGCGTGGACGATGGCGTTGACCTCAGGCTTGGCGCGGAAGATGCGGGTGTAGATGGCGGCCTCGCCCGGCACGGTGCCATCGCCGGAGAGCTTGTTGCCGTCCATGTCGAACTGCATCAGCCAGTTCTCCGCTCCGGGGAGCTGGGGCGCGCGCAGCATCTTGACGGCGATGCCCTCGTCGTTCGGGAGCCGCACGCCGACATGCCCGATGATGTCGCCGAACTCCCATTCGATGATGGTGGACGCCGTCACGAGGTCGGTCTGCAGGTCGTCTGTCTCACTCACGGTTCTCCTCCGCGGCTGAGGTGGCCGCATCCCCACCCCGGCCCTTCCGTCATTTCCGCGAAAGCGGGGGTCCAGGGCGACCGTCAGGTCGCGCGGCATGGTGTGGTGTGGGCCTTGTCATGTTGAGCGTAGCCGGAGGCGAAGCCGAAACATCTCTCGGGAGAGCGTAGGCGTACAACGGGGCGTCTCCCGAGAGACTCCTCGGCTCCGCTCGGAATGACACAGGAGCGGGTGGGCGCTACCTTCCGCGCTCCGTGGCAGTGGCGTCGCGGCCGCCGAGCTCATGGTCTATCTGCCAGTCCTTCAGCGGCTGGTAGTTGACGCGCTCGCCCCTGATGCTCTTGTCGATCGAGGAGACGCGCAGGATCTCCAACTGTTCGTCGCCCACGGGCTCGAACCAGTAGGGCACTGCCTTGGGGATCATGATCCCCTCGCGGGGCCCCAGCTCGCCAACGAGTTCCTCGCCGCTCTCCGCGGTCTCGCTCCTCCCGTAGAAACGGACCCGGCCGCTGAGCACGACCCATGCCTCGTCCTCGCCGGTATGCGAGTGCATGTTCGTTTCGCCGCCGTCGTTGATGATCTGCACCGAAACGGTGAGTGAGTCGGTGCGCGAAAGGCGGAGCGACTTCTTCGGGAAGTTGCGGGCCGGGTCTTCTTCGTAGCCGAACACGGTCAATCGGTCGTTCGGGGCCTGATCGCTGGTCGCCATCGTACGTCCTCCTTCTCCGTTGCGTTGGTTATCGACCCGTGCAAGGCGCCGCGTGAGTGTCAGCGTGCCTCAGTTCCTCTCCGGCAGGTGGAAGAAGTCCACCGCGTTCTGAACGATCATCTTTTGGACCTCCTCCTGGGGAACGCCCGAGAAGTTGTGCTCCATCACCATGTCCGAGTGCGGCCAGTCCGACTCCTGGTGCGGGAAGTCTGCGGCCCAGATGAGCCGCTCAACGTTCATATGGTGCCGCAGGTCGACGCCGGAGCGGTCCTGCTGGAAGCCCCAGTAGAAGTACTCGTTCAGCAGCTCGCTCGGCATGGCCCTGAGCGGCGTGAAGTTGTTCATGGTCTGGGCCCAGTGGATGTGGCGGTTGTAGCGCACGTCTGCGATCTCCAGGAAGAACGGGACCCAGCCTATGGAGGTCTCAGCGAGGCAGACGCGCAAGTCGGGGAATCGGTCGAACAGGCCGGAGAGGAGGAGTTGAACGGCGTTCGTGCCGGCGCCCCGCGCGGCGAACCGCTGCACCTGGAACGCGAGCTCCGTGGTGAGGCGCTCGTCCTCGGCGGGGTAGTCGAGCAGCTTGCCGCCGCGCTCGCCGCTGCGCTCCAGCTCCACGTGGATGGACACCGGCATCCGCAGGTCCAGCGACGCGGCCCAGAAGCGGTCGTCCTCCGGCAGGGGCTTGCCGCCGCCGTTGGGGAACGTCATCAACTGCACGCCGGTGAGGCCGACGGCCTTGCAGTGCTCGAGCTCGGCGACGGCGTCGTCGATGCCGGTGGCGGGGATGGCGCCGATGCCGAGGAGGCGGTCCGGGGCTTCCGAGCAGTACTCCTCGCCGAGCCAGGTGTTCCATCCCCGGAAGAGCGCCCGGTGGAGGCCGTCGTCCTTCACGCGCATCCAGAGGCGGGGGCCGCAGACGACGGCGGGGTAGAGTATCTCGGCGTCGAGACCGTCCGTCTCCTGCTCCTGCACCCGCTGCTGCGGCGGGCCGGTGCCGGGCGTGGACTCGTAGGTCTGACCGCCGGGGTACCAGATGTCGCGTCCCTTGCCGCCGTACAGGTCCATCGGGTTCTGCGTGGGCGGCATGTCTTCCAACTGCGTGGCATCCGCGCCAGTGTCGAGCTTCACGGTCCGCGGTGCGCGGTCCCGGTACTCGGGGTCGACGCGGTGCGTCCACCGCTCGTTCGCGACTTCCAGGTGGGAGTCTCCGGAGATGCGTTTGTACGGCGCCATGCGGGCCAACCTCCTGTGTTCACGTCGTGTCGGGAGGAGTATAGCCGTTCGCGACTGTCATTCCGAGCGAAGCCGAGGAATCTCTCCGCGGCACGCTGCCAGGAGCCAACGTTTCCCCGAGAGATGCTTCGCCTCCGCTCAGCATGACACATGAGGAGGCGGACGATAGCGCCAGGTCACTGCAGCGGAAGGCGGATGGTCACGGTCGCTCCCTGTCCGGGCCCGCCGCTTGTTATGGCGATCGTGCCTCCGTGTGCTTCGACGATGGCCCGCGTGATGGCCAGCCCCAGCCCCGTGCCGCCTATCCCCCGGCTGCGCGACTCGTCGGTGCGATAGAAGCGGTCGAAGACGTGCGGAAGGTCCGCAGGGTCGATGCCGATCCCGTCGTCGGCGATCGAGATGGCCAGCGTCCCGCCGCTCTCCAACCCCGCCCTGATTACGATGCTCCCCCCGGCCTCGGTGCAGCGGATGGCGTTGCTCATCACGTTTCCCAGCGCCTGGCTCATCCGCATCCGGTCGTAGTTCATCTCAGGGAGACCGCCGGACGCCTCCAGCGACAGTGCGATCTGCCGGGCCTCGGCCTGCGGCTGCCAGCGCTCCATCTCCGCGGTGAGCAGTTCGCTGATCGGGCCCGATTCGAGCGTCAGCCGCAACTCGCCGTGGTCCGTCTCCGCCAACCAGTTCAGGTCGGTCACGAGGCCGCGCAGCCGCTCCACCTCCTGGATGATGTGGCCGGACGCACTCTCGGCGCTCTGGAGCCCGTCGCGCAGCCCCGCCGCCTCCAGCTGGATCACGCTCAGCGGCGTGTTCAACTCGTGGGAGACGTCGTTGATCAGCCGCCTGCGGAGCTCGCGCTGGGTCTCCAGGGAGGAGGTCATCCGGTTGAAGGCCACGCTCATCTTCCCCAACTCGTCCGACGACGTGACGGGCAGCCGGGCCGTGTCCCCCTGGGCGATCGCCTCGGTCGCCTCCGTCAGGGCGGTTACCGGCGCCGTGATCCGCTTGGACAGCCAGGCCGCCAGCAGTACCGCGGCGCCCACCGTCAACGCTCCGCCGATAAGGACGATGTACAGGAGGGTGTTGAGGAACCCGTGCGACTCCGTCGACAGGAACTCGCGGTTCACGTCCACGTAGACGTGGCCCACGGGCCGGTCCACTGCCAGGTCGAACACCGTCTCGCGGCGCCCTGCCAGGTCGGACGCGGCGGCGCCGGGCGGCAGGACGGACAGGTTGTCTCTCACCACGCGTCCGCCCGCATCGGTGACGACGATTCGTATCCGGTCGTTGTGGAAGAGCTCCGAGGACTCTCCTTCGCTATCTGCGTGCCCTTCGCTCTCCCGGGCTCCCTCGTAAGCGTATCCGGCCTCGGACAGCGCGGTGTCCACGGTCCCCCAGCCGCCGGCGGCGGTGTACTCGCGGCTCAGATCGCGGGCCAACTGGACCGCCTCGTCGTTGCCTATCCGGTCCACGAACACGTCCAGGCGGGACTGCGTTGCGTAGTAGCCCACGCCGACGCTGATCAGCACGGTGAGAACGACGATGAAGACGGTCGCGCCCATGATGCGCCAGCGCAGCGACATCACGCGTCCTCCGTCACGAACCGGTAGCCCGCGCCGTACACGGTCTGGATCGGCTGGCTGCCGTACCGGCTGATCTGCTTCCGCAGGCGGGCGATCTGGCTGTCGATGGCGCGGTCGAACCCCTCGAACTCGTCGTTGAAGGCCAGCGAGATCAGCTGGTCGCGGGTGAGCAGTTGGTCAGGGTGGCGCATGAACGTCGACAGCAGGGCCATCTGCGCCTGGCTCAGCACCACGGGTTCTCCGTTGACCGTCACGCTCCGGGCGGTCTCGTTCAGCATGATGTTGCCGCGCGTCAGCACCTGCTGGACCTTGCCCTTCACGCGGCGGAGCACCGCCTCGGCCCGCGCGATGACTTCGTCCGGATCGAAGGGTTTGACGATGTAGTCGTCGGCGCCGCTGTCCAGTCCGGTGATGCGCTCGATGGGGGCCTCCCTGGCCGTCAGCATGATGATCGGAACGTCCGATTCGCGGCGCAGTATCCGGCACAGCTCCACCCCGTCGAGACGGGGAAGCATCAGGTCGAGGATGATCAGGTCCGGGGCCAGATCGCGGGCCAGGTCCAGGCCGGATATGCCGTCATGGGCAACCTCGGCGGAGAACCCGGCGCGCTCGAAGTACACCCTGACCCAGTTCGCGATCCTCGTATCGTCTTCGACGATCAGTACGGTGCCGCTCATCGCTGGTCCTCTCGGAGCCACGTGGGACGCGGCGCCTCTTCAGGCGCCGCGTCCGTCTGCGGGTGCCTCCGTGGCCGGATTATATCCGGCCACGGACCGGCCCTGGCTCTAGCCGCTGCCCCGTTCGCCGCCGGAGCCGTGCTCGCCGCCGCCTTCACCACCGCCGCTGCCGGAGCCGTGCTCACCTCCGGACTCGCCACCGCCGGACCCGGAGCCGTGTTCGCCGCCGGACTCACCGCCGCCGACCTCAGCGTGCGCCACCCATCCGGTGAACGACGCCTGCGTGGAGGGCAGGAAGACCAGCTCCACGTCGCCCGGCGCCAGGTCTATCCGGGGCGTCGGCCCGAGCTCCGTCCCGTTGGAGAGGTGCACCTCGATCCTGACGTCGGTCAGCACGCCGTTGGTCGTGTTCTCCACCGTACCGAGGAAGGCGTTGGTGGAGGCGTTGTAGTTCAGGATCAGCCGCGCGCCGCTGCGGACCGCGTCGAAGGTCTGGTCCGGCGCGAGCATGGCGCCGCTGCCTTCCTCGCTGCCGGAGCCTTCGCTGCCGCCTTCACCACCGGGGCCGTGCCCCTCGCCGCCGGCGCCTTCTCCGCCGCTGCCCTCAGCGCCCTCGCCGCCGGTGTGGGGCATGGGGCCGGGACCGGCGCAGTCGAACACTTCCATGTGGACGACGTACCCGTCGAACGACACGCCCGCGAGGCCTGGTTCGCTGGTGACGGATACGCTGGACACCGCCTGCTGTCCGGGGTTCAGGTCCCCCAGCACGTCGGGGCCCAGCTCGCCCACGGTCTGCGTCCCGGACTTCAGGTGCGGTTCCGCCTGCACGTAGCAGAGCTTCTGGGACGTGGTGTTCCGCACCGTCGCCTGGACGGACTGGGTTGCCGCGTCGTAGCGAGCGGAGATCGCCAGCCCGCCGAGGACGCCGTTCCACGGCTGGTCGAGCGGAGTGATCGGGCTGGACATGGCCGCTTCCCGCGCAGCTTCGCCTTCACTGCCGCCTTCACCGCCGGGGCCGTGCCCCTCGCCGCCGGCGCCCTCACTGCCGCCTTCACCACCGGAGCCTTCGCCGCCGCCCTCGCCGCTGCCGACCTCGGCGTGCGCCACCCATCCGGTGAACGCCTGCGAGAACGGCAGGCTGACCGCCGCCACCTGGCCGGGAGCCAGGTCTATCGGGGTCGTCGGCCCGAGTTCCGGTCCGTTGGTGACGTGCACTTCGATCCTGACTCTCGTCAGGGTGCTGTTGGTCGTGTTCTCGACGGTGCCGACGAAGGCGCCGGCTGCGGCGTCGTAGTTCATGATCAGCCGCGCGCCGCCGCGCACCGCGTCGAACGTCTGGTCCGGCGCAAGGGCCGCGGCGCTGGCCTCTTCGCCGCCTCTGCTGCCTTCCCCACCGGAGCCTTCGCCGCCGGCCCCGTGCTCGCCGCCGGACTCGCCGCCGCCGCGCTCGGAGACCTCGGTCACCGACCCGCGCTCGGAGTCCCCGCCTTCGGGGCCCCGCTCGCCGGTGCAGCCGACGAATACTGCCGTGAGGAACATGGCCACCAGGGCCATCGCCACCAGGAACTTCGCTATGAGTTTCTTGCGGATCATCATTCCACCTCCTTCGTGAGAGATCCGTGACACTGCTCACTATGGGGGTGAAATGTGGCAGGAATATGTCGCGGCGCAGCAGTTGTTGCGAATGCTGAGGGTCGAAGGACCGGTGTCGGCATGGAGAGGGAGCGGAAGATGGATATGCCCACTAGACTTATCATCTGGGCAATGAACGGGTTACCTGCAGGAGGCAGCCGGATGGCAACAACGGCCGAAGGCGCGATAAGAGCAGCGGTCCACACGGAAGGGCTGACCAAGTACTACGGCAGGAACCGCGGTATCGAGGTCGTGGACCTGGACGTCAGGGAGGGCGAGGTCTTCGGTTTCCTCGGGCCGAACGGCGCCGGAAAGACGACGACGATCAGGGTGTTGCTGGATGAGATCAGGCCCACTGCCGGGACCGCGACCATCCTCGGCCTGGACGCGCACCGGGATGCCGTGGAGGTCCGAAGGCACATCGGCTATATCCCGGGAGACCTTGCGCTCTACCCGAACCTGACAGGGCGGGACACCCTCACGTACTTTGCAAACATGCGCGGCGGCGTCGACTGGTCCTATGTCGACGAGCTGGCCGAACGGCTGGACTCGGACCTCTCCCGGAAAGTGGGGAACCTGTCGACAGGCAACCGCCAGAAGATAGGGGTCATACAGGCCTTCATGAACCGGCCGGACCTCCTGATCATGGACGAGCCGACATCCGGGCTCGATCCGCTGATGCAGCGCGAGTTCCAGACGATGCTGCGCGAGGTTACGGCCGAGGGACGCACGGTCTTCCTCTCCAGCCACTCCCTGTCCGAGGTGCAGCGCGTCGCCGACCGGGTCGGCATCATCCGCGACGGCTTGCTCATCACCGTGGAGTCGGTCACGGACCTGCGGTCGAAGGCGATGCGCCAGGTTGAGTTCACGCTCGATTCGCCGGCGGAAGCGTCGGTATTCGAAAGCGTTCAGGGAGTCCGCAATGTCGTTGTGCGCGACAACCACGTCGAGATGTCCTTCGACGGTGACATGGGCGCGCTCCTCAAGGCGGCAACCGACCGGTACGGCGTCGCGGACATCAGGACGAGCGAGGCGGACCTGGAGGAGATCTTCCTCACCTACTACCACGGCGACGAGGGGGAGTAGCGATGGCCTTCGCCAACATCTTCATCAAGACGTCGAGAGACAGGTGGCCGGGGTGGGCGATCTCGGCAGCGAGCCTCACGCTGCTGCTCCTGTTCGGGATGTCCCTCTACCGGGAGATCGACCTCACCGTCTACACCGAGCTGCCCGCGGCGTTCAGGTCGCTGCTCGGCATCGGGGAGGATGTTGACGTAGGGGGGCTGGCGGTCGGCTACGTCTTCGGCTCGTTCGGCGCCCTCGTGGTGGCCGCGATGGCGCTGGTCATGGGCAGCGCGACGATCGCAGGCGAGGAGCGGAACGGCACCATGGGCATGCTGCTCGCAAACCCCAGGAGCCGCACGCACGTCCTGCTGTCGAAGGCCGTCGCGCTCGTCTCGCTTACGGGCGCCACGGTCTTCGTCATGTGGGCGCCGGTCCATCCGATAGCCGCCATACTGGACGTGGAGATCGGCGGCCTGCACGTTGAGGCGCTGGCCCTGCACCTGTACGTCAACGCGGTCTTCTACGGGATGCTGGCTCTGGCTGTCGGCGCCGTTACCGGCAACCGCGACACGGCGACGGGCGCGACCACGGGCATACTGGTGCTGTCGTTCTTCGCGGTGGGGCTGTTGCCGCTCGTCCAGGGGCTGGAGGACCTGCGCAAGGCGTTCCCCTGGTACTACTTCGACGGGAGCGAACCCGTCTACAACGGGATCGCCTGGGGGCACCTGCTGGTGCTCCTCGTCGCATCGGCAGCCCTGCTGATCGTGGCCGTGGCCGGGTTCAACCGCCGGGACCTGAAGGGCCAGTCCGTGGGGACCACCCTGCTGGACAGGGTCCGCGGCAACGCTCTCCTCAACAGGTTCATCGGCAGGCTCGCCGGCTCGGCTCGGGTCTCGTCCGTATGGGCCAAGACTATCTCGGACTACCAGACGCTCCTGCTGATCACGTCGGCGGCGATGTTCCTCGTCATGGGCGTCATGCTGGGGCCTATGTACGCCTCGCTGCCGGAGGAGACACTCTCCGCGTTCGACGCCTTCCCGGAGGAAGTGATCGCGCTCTTCGGAGGCGGCAGCTTGAGCACGCCGGAGGGCTGGTACACGCTGGAGACGTTCGGGTTGATGGCCCCGCTGTCGGTGGTCCTCGTGACCGCGGTCATGGGCGCCGGGGCGCTGGCAGGGGAGGAGTCGCGCCGGACGATGGCGCTGCTGCTGTCCAACCCGGCGCCCCGGTCCCGGATCGTGCTGGAGAAGGCCGCGACGATGGTGCTGTTCGGCATCGCCGTCGGGGTTGCGACGTTTGCCGGAGTGGCCCTTGGTTCAGTGCTGGGCGGTCTCGGGATGTCCATAGGCAACATCGCCGCCACGGCGGCCCTGCAGGTGCTGGTGGGGCTGGTGTTCGGCGCCCTGGCCCTGGCGCTCGGCGCGGGTACGGGACGCCAGGGAGTCGCGGTGATCGGCGCCGCGGGGACCGCGCTCGTCTTCCACCTGCTGACCTCGTTCGCGAACATCACAGGCGCCCTGTCGGCCCTGGAGTGGGCGTCGCCGTTCCACTACTACCTGGGCAGCGACCCGCTCGTGAACGGCATGGACTGGGGAGACGCCGCGGTACTCGCCGTACTGGCCTTCGCGCTGATCGGCATGTCGCCGGTCTTGTTCCAGCGTCGAGACATCAGGCAGAGAGGCTAGCGGTTCCTGGTCGGAGTGTCTGCTCCCCTCTCCCTTGAGGAGATCTTTGCATAAGGCCAATGCGGCAAGTCTCGTCATTCCCGCGGAGGCGGGAATCCAGAGTGCGCGGGCAGCGCACAGGGTGGGGAAACGGGGGGTGTGCGATGGGTTATGCAAAGCCCTCTTGAGGCGAGAGGGTCAAGGAGAGGGTGAACCGGCGGGGTGGGGCGGAACGGGTACGAGAAGGAAGTCGCGTGGTATGCTCGATCAGAGGTTCTGACCGCCAAAGCGAGGGTGAACGATGCGACAAGTGGTTCTCCATCCGGGTGAGGACGGCTACTGGGTTGCTGAATGTCCCAGCCTCCCCGGTTGTATCAGCCAGGGAGAGACCAAAGACGCGGCCATCGCCAATATCCAGGAAGCTATCAGGGAGTACGTGGCCGCCCTCGAAGAAGACGGGCTGCCGGTTCCAAGCTAGGTGTCTGATTCCCTCTCCTGAGGGAGAGGGTTAGGGTGAGGCCCCTGCGGGAAGGGTGGAGCGCGGCAATGGGTTATGCAAGGGCCAGTGGCGCTCCATCGCCTCAGAGGGGAGGAGTGACATGCACAAGTACGAGGTCGTCATCTACTGGAGCAATGAAGACGGCGTCTTCGTTGCTGAGGCGCCCGAACTCCCCGGATGCATGGCTCACGGTAGTACGCAAGAGGCCGCTTTGGAGCAGATCAACCAGGCCATGGACCTCTGGCTCGAAATAGCACGTGAGTTGGCGACCCCATACCGGCACCCAGGGGGCGACGTCTGACCCCGGCGTAATCGTCCCTCCGTAGACCTCACCCCGCGTACTCCGCGTCCAGTTTGAGCATGTCTGACAGCCCCACCGTATCGAAGCACTCCTGGATGCTGACCATGCGGTCGGCGACGAGGTGCGCCGTCGTGCCGGTCTCGCGCAGCTCGCGCATGAGGTCGCTCATCGTCCTGAGCGCGGCGAGCATCGCGCTGATGGGGAAGATCACGAGCTTGAACCCCAGCGCCTCCAGCTCGGAGACCGGCAGCAGCGGGGACTTCCCGGTCTCGACGTAGTTGTAGAGCACGGGCACGTCGAACCGGCCCGTCACGTCTGCTGCCTGCTCCCGCGTCTGGAGCGCCTCCAGGAAGAGCACGTCCGCGCCCGCTTCCACGTACGCCTCGCAGCGACGGAGCGCGTCGTCCCAGCCCGTGACGGCGAGCGCGTCGCAGCGGGCGATGATCGTGAAGTCGTCGTCCTCGCGGGCGTCGAGCGCCGCGTGAAGCTTGCGGACCATCTCCTCCTGCGGCACAACCCGCTTGTCGTCCAGGTGGCCGCAGCGCTTGGGCGACTCCTGGTCCTCGATGTGGACGCCCGCGACGCCTGCGCGCTCGTACTCGCGTATCGTCCGCCGCACCTGCAGCACGTCGCCGTAGCCGGTGTCCGCGTCCGCGATGACGGGCACGCTCACCGTGCGGGCGATGGCCGCGGCGTTCGCGACCATCTCGCTCATCGTCGCGAGGCCGATGTCCGGGTAGCCGGTGCGGGATATGGACGTGCCCGCGCCGGTCATGTAGACGACCGGGAACCCGGCGCGCTCGATGACGGCGGCGCTGAGGCAGTCGTACGCGCCGGGCGCGGGCACGATCCCCGGCGCGGCGAGCAGTTCACGTAAGCGTGTCGTGGTTCTCATGGCAGCCTCCAGATTCTTGTCCCCTCTCCCTGCAAGGAGACCCTTGCATAACTCCTGCTCCCATTCATGGTAAGCCTGTCGGACCGCGGGTGGTGCTCAGGACCAGGGAGTGCAGAGGGCGAAGCCCCGCTGCCGGGGGCGTGGGGGTGTCCCCCACAAGCGTTCGGGCGGGTGGGTGGGAAGAACTACGCTGCGCTGAACGCAGTTACGCAAAGGTCTCTACAAGGGGGAGGATCAAGGTGAGGGCACTGCGGTGTGGGCGGGCGCTGGGTGTTCCTGTGCGGCGGCCCCTCGCACCGAACAGGCGCCGCATTGACGCGGCGGCAGGTCAACCATAGCCTACAGCCGTCCCGACGCCCGCCCAAAGGAGGATGGCGATGCCGTACGACACGCTCGACCCGAAGAAGACCGGACTCGTGTTCTTCGACATGCTGAACGTCTACTTTCGGGGCTCCAGCGAGGAGAACCAGCGCAGGATGGAGCCCATCGTCGCCAACTGCGTGAAAGTGCGGGAGGTCGCGTCGGCGCTCGGCGTGCCGTCGTTCTACCCCAAGGCCGATCACCGCGCGGACGGGCTGGACTCGGCGCGTATCTACTCCGACACGAACTACGCGCTCGAGCCGTGGGAAAACCCGGAGCAGGGCTTCACCGCCGCGTTCCGCAACGTCCATCACGGCAGCTGGACGTCCGAGGTCATCGACGAGTTGGCGCCGACTCCGGACGACTACCTGATCCCCAAGCACCGGTGGAGCTCGTTCCACCAGACGCACCTCCAGTTGAGCCTCCGTACGCGGGGCATCGACACCATCGTCCTGTTCGGCGGCGCGATCCATATCGGCGTCGCGAGCACGGCCTACTCGGCGCGGGACCTGGACTTCAACATCGTCGTCGTCAGCGACGCCTGCTCCGGCCCGGACGAGAACCTCAAGCTGTTCATGGAGCGCATCTTCCCCATCTTCACGCGCGTCCGCACGGCGGACGAGGTGGTGGAGATGTTCAAGCGGGGCGCCGCGGGCTAACGCCTCCTGCTCCTGTACCGCCGCCCCGCGTAGACCAGCGCACCCGCGAGCACGGCGACGACAGCCGCCGCCACGACCGCCCACGCGGCCCCGTCCGACGACATCGAGGGCATGTGTGTGCCGCTTGCAGGCTGCGGCGTCGGCTGTGCCACGGACGCGCTCGTGGCGGTGGGCGGAGGAGCGCCTGACCCCACCTCCCTCGAAGGGAGAGGGCTGGGGAGAGGGTGGACCGGCGGGGTGGAGCGGGGTTCTGCGAGGGTCTCTGTCGGCGTGGGTGAGGGCTGCGTCGCCTGGCCGGGCGGGCCTGCGAACGTGTAGATGCCGCCGTCGAACCCCAGCACGTACACCTCGCCCGCCTCGTCCTCGCCGAACGACGGCACCTGGAAATCGGCGCGGGCCAGCTGCGCCTGCTCGGTGACGCGCTCGCCGTCGAAGCGGAGTCCCCAGATGCGCCCGGAGCAGAAGTCCGCATACAGGTACACGCCCCGCAGGCCCGGCAGGCGCTGCCCGCGGTAGACGTAGCCGCCGGTGATGGAGCAGCCCGCGTCGCGGCCATACTTCGCTACGGGAGGCTCGAACGCGCCGGAGTCGCACGATGCGGAGCGGAAGCAGAGCGAGCCCTCCATCACGTTCCAGCCGTAGTTGCCGCCCCGCCGGACGACGTCGACCTCCTCCAGCGCATCCTGGCCGACGTCGCCCGTCCAGAGGTCGCCGGTCTCCCGGTCGAACGAGAAGCGCCAGGCGTTGCGGAGGCCGTAGGCCCATATCTCGCCGCGCGCGCCGCTCCGGCCAACGAACGGGTTGTCGGCGGGGATGGCGTACGGAGCGCCACCCGCCGGTTGGGTCACGTCGATGCGGAGGATGGTTCCCAGCAGCGTGCCGAGGTCCTGCCCGTGCCGCCGCGGGTCTCCCGCCGACCCGCCGTCGCCGAGCGCAACGTAAAGCATCCCGTCCGGCCCGAACGCGATCATGCCGCCGTTGTGGTTGGAGTACGGCTGGCCCACTTCCAGCAGCACGGACTCGGCGGCGGGGTCGCCCAGGCCATTCGCGCCGGTCTCGAACCGCGACAGCACCGAGCGTCGCGGGGACGCCGCGCTGTAGTAGACGTAGAAGCTCCCGTTCTCCGCGAAACCGGGGTCGAACGCCAGCCCCAGCAGACCCTCCTCGTTCCCCCTCCGGCTCACGCGCGCGCTGATGTCGAGGAATACGTCCGTCCGCTCAGGCGTCGCGGGGTCGATGCGGTGGACCGCGCCGTGCTGCTCCACGACGTACACCCGCCCTGAGCCGTCGCCCGCGTGGGTGAGCAGCACCGGCCGCTCGAACGTCAGCGCAGGGAAGACGCGCTCCAGCTCCAGCGCGGGCAGGGCGGCGTTCGGAACGTGCGTAGCCCCCGCGAGTGCGGTGAGCACGAGGAGCGGCAGGGCGGCGATGGGGAACAGTCTGGTTGGGAGCCTGCGGGCACGCATGGGAGGCCAGCCTACCACGAGGCGCTTCCTCTCCCGGGGTCCCACTCGTTAGTCGGAGCGGGTCAACTCTTCGGCGCATCGTTCGATTTCATGCTCAACGAGTTCCGGGGACAACCCAGCGGCACATACAGTCTTGATGAACACGTCGAGCGGGATACAACCATTACGAAAGACCAGCGTCACAGGCCACCAGTACAACCCACCCCAACTGCCGTACTGAATAGCCCCACCGAGGTCGATGCGCGGACCCAGCCCGAGACCTATCAGCACACAGTCTGCGAGTGCTTCATCAACGAGTGGCTCGTCGACCATCCCTAATGCGCACCCGCGAACACCATGCGGTGGTCCGCCTCTGCATCAGGTTCGGAGTTGCCATAGAGGTTGGCCGAGGTACGCAGTTGGGCCAGGAGCATGTCACGGTTGGGAGGAGAGTCCGCAGTACCGCAGGGAATTCCAGCGGCGCGGAGTCTGTCCAGCAGCACCTCAGTGCTGGGTGCACTCGCTGCCCAGAGCATGAGCGCCTCGTCGAAGCGGCGTTCGGCAGCCTCCTTCGAATCTCCGTGGGCGCAGATACTCGCCTTCATAGCGAGCGACCACCACCCATCGGGGAACTTCCTAGTCGCCACCGGCATCATTATCCATACGCCCTGAGCAGGCATTGACTGCGCCTCCATCGGTGTGACAGGAAGATTGTACACTAGGCAATCGATGCTATATCAAGGCAGGACCTCCGGTTGCCGGAGCGGGAGCGCGCTCCTATCATGGAGAAGGCCCTTACATATATCCCCTTTCCCTCTGGGAGAGGGCGCCGCCCGAAGGGCGGACGGTGAGGGTGATTCTCCGCTGAAAGGCATCGCATGGACTTCCACTACACCTACAAGGTCAATGCCCCGCCGGACGTGCTGTGGACGTTCGTGACCGACATCCCCGCCGTCGGCATGTGCATCCCCGGCGCGGCGGACGTGGCGGAGGCGGACGGCTCGTACACCGGAACGGTCAAGGTGCGCGTCGGGCCGGTCGCGCTGGGGCTCGTGGGCAAGTTGAAGGTGGACTCGCGGGACGACGCCGCGATGCGCGTTTCAATGACCGGCGAGGGCGCGGACCGCAAGGTGCCGGGGAACGTCCGCGTGAAGATCGATATGGCCGTCGAGGACGCGGGCGACGGCGGCAGCAACCTCGTCGTCCACTCGGACGCCAACATCATGGGCAAGCTCGGCGAGTTCGGCCAGGGCATCATCAAGCGCAAGACGGACGGCATCATGCAGGAGTTCGGGCGCAACCTCACGAAGAAGGTCAGCGGCTGATCGGTCCCCTCTCCCGGGGGAGAGGGCCTGCCCTGAGCTTGCCGAACGGGCCGCCGCGCAGCGGCGGGTGAGGGCCTCCGGGGTGGGGAGTGGTGCCGTTCGAGCGCAGCCGAGAGACCTCTCGCGGGCCCCTCTTCAACAGGGGTATCATTCTCGTACGTTACTGATACACAGTATTGACACGATATACCGCCAACGCTACTGTCCGAGCCATGGCGACGGTCTCGACGAAATCGGCGAGCGCGGTCATGCAGGCCGAGTCCATCCTCCTTGCGGCGTTGGAGGAGCACGGCAGCCGAATGACTTGGCCGCGCCGTCAACTGGCGAGGATGCTCGCTCGGCGTAAGGACTCGTTCAGCGCTGAGGAGATCGTAGCCGCGTTGCCGACTCTGGGCCGGGCGACCGTCTACCGCACGCTTCGCCTGCTCGGGGAGGCGGGGGTCCTCTGCAAGACCACCATGCCGGATGGTTCGCCGCGCTACTCGCTGGACGACACGAATCACCACCATCACCTCGTCTGTGTCGGCTGCGAACGCATCGACGAGTTCCGCCATCCTTCTATCGAACGGATGCTCCGTGCCATGAAGGCCCACGTCGGGAGCGAACTCGTCGGGCACCGGCTGGAGCTGTACCACCGCTGCGCTGTCTGCCGGGAGAACGGCCAGGGCGGCGAAGACATCCACATGCACGGCACCCACGTGCATTCACACTGAACCCCAACGGATAGTCGCTGGAGGCTTAAACGTGAGACTTCCTCTCATTAATTCATGTCTGTTGCTCGTCGCCGCGACCATGGCGATGGCGGTCGTCGCCTGCTCGGAGGACCCCGACCCCACGAACACGCCCGCCGGCCCCGCGGCCACGAACACGCCGGCCAGTGCCTCAGGGCCGCTGAGCGTGGTAGCGAGCATCTACCCGATGCAGTACTTCGCCGAACGCATCGGCGGCGACCGGGTGGAAGTCGTGAGCCTCGTACCGCCGGGCGCTGAGGGCCACACGTTCGAGCTCACGGCGCGCGACCTCCTCACGATCGCCAGGGCCGATCTCATCGCCATGAATGGCCTCGCAATGGAGCCCTGGCTGGACCGCGCACTCGATTCCCTCGGCAGCGACGTCTCCGCCATCGTGGTCGAGGCCGCCGTGGCCGAAACCGCGTTGCCCTTTGAAGAAGGAGAGGACGCGCACGGCCACATGGACGAGCACGACGACCACGGGGAGACGGTCTCGGGGCGCTTGCTCGTTGCGGATGGGGTGGAAGCGCACCTCTCCGTCATCGACCTGACGACCGATGAGGTTGCCAGCGGGATCTTCGAGGTCGCCGGGCCCCAAGCGATCGTGTACGCCAGCCCAACCTATCGCTACGGCATCGTCCTCGCCCGCGGGCCGGCGGACGACGACGACCGCATCCACGTCTTCGACGGCGGCATGTACCTCGTCGAGCACGGCGATCACTACGACCTGCTCACCGGGCCCGTCTCACGCCATGCGCTCGAGATCGTCGAAGAATGGCCGGTCCACTCCGTCAACAGCCACGGTTGGACCGCCATCTTCGCCGACACCAATGGCCACGTGATTCTGATCAACGAAGAGGACCTCGCGCACTCACGCGGCGACTACGAGCCGATCGTGTTGGACGCCGGACCCCAGCACGGTACGGGGTTCGTGATTGCCGATGGCCATGTCATCGTATCCTCCAACAACCCGGCCTGCACCGAGTTCACCCCATCGCAGGACTGCCTGCCGCTCGGCGTTGAAGTGCGCACGTTCGACGACGAAGTCGTCTACGACGCAGCCAACCGCTCCTGCTCCGGCCTGCATGGCGAGGCGCACAACGCACACGGCGCCGTCTTCGGCTGCTGGGTCGGTGGCGTACTCTTCGTACACGCGCACGATGGCCAGTACGAGCATGAGCTCATCCCCTATCCACCGGAGCAGGCCGAAGAGCTCAAGCTCGGCCTCTTCCACGGACATCATCACAGCGACCACTTCTTCTCCCCTGCGACACTCTTCGTAGACGGCCAGCTCTCTCAGAGCGGCGTCTGGCTGATCGATGTGGGCAAGGGCGAAATGCGTGAGGTGTTCAGCGAGCTCAGCGTCTCAGCTGCGTTCTCAAGCGACGGCGAAACCTTCTACATCCTCGACTCTTCCGGTGTACTGAACGCGCTTGACGCCCACGACGGCGAACTGGTCGAATCCGTGCAGTTGGTCGAGCCGACCGAACCGGTTTTCGGAACTCCCGTCGCCTCGATGTTCGTTGTCGGCGAGATGATGTACGTCTCCGATCCCAACAGCGGTCATGTGCTTGCCGTCCACCTCGAAGAGATGGAGGTCGAGGAGGAGTGGGAGATCGGCGGCGCGCCGTCGAGCCTGGCGTTCCTCGGAGTCACCGACTCGAGCGGCGCTCCCGATGCCGGCCATGACGAGCACGGCCATGAGGACGAGGGCGGGCACGGGCACGTCCATGGAGAGTTCGATCCGCACTTCTGGCTCGACCCCTTGCTTGCCGTCACCCAGGCGGAGCGCATAGCCGAAGCGCTGATCGAGGCGGACCCGGAGGGTGCGGACGTTTACAGGGCGAACCTCGCCGCGCTCTCCTCCGATCTCCGTGCCCTGCACGCCGAGTTCGAGGCGGGCCTCGGCTCGTGCGTCCACCGCGAGTTCGTCACGTCGCACGCCGCGTACGGCTATCTCGCGCTCGCCTACGACCTGGAACAGGTGCCGGTGGCCGGTCTCTCTCCTGATGCGGAACCGTCACCGCAGCGCCTCGCGAGCATCGCCGACCGCATCAACGACCTTGGTCTGGGAGCCATACTCGTCGAGCCTGTGCTTGCCGGTTCACACGAGCAGACGCTCGCCAGCGAGACCGGCGCAAGCGTCTACGAGATCCACCCGCTGGACGGCATAACCCAGGCTGAACTGGACGAGCACGGCGACTACTTCGGCCTGATGCGCGACAACCTGAACAGCCTCCGCATTGCGATGGAGTGCTCGTAACTGGATCGGTCTCCTCTTGGGGGGTGTGCCGATGTCCTCCCCGGCGCACCCCCTGTCCGGTCGGGCCGGCGAGACTTTGGAGCGGGGTATCATCTTCGACCTTATCGATACTAGGTATTGACAGTGGATAGAGGCCTTGCTATCGTTCGAGCCGTGAGAACGGCGAGGCGCCGCCCGTCCTAAGGGCGGCAGAGAACACCCCATTACCTGTATAGATATGGGGATTCGCATGCCCTCGCAACTGAATTCAGGGGAACGGTGCCGGAGGTTTACATGTCGATACTTCGTCTTATTACCTTGTACAGACTGTTCATTGCCGCGGGCTTGGCTTTGGTGATGGTGGTCTCCGCCTGCTCGGAGGACCCCGACCCCACGAACACGCCCGCCGGCCCCGCACCCGCAAACACGCCGGTCAGTGTCTCAGAGCCGCTGAGCGTGGTCGCAAGCATCTACCCGATGCAGTACTTCACCGAGCGGATCGGCGGCGACCGGGTGGAAGTCGAGACCATCGTGAGCCCCGGCGTCGAGGCCCACCAGTTCGAACTCACGGCGAGCGATCTGCTCGCGATCGCCGAGGCCGACGTCGTAGTGACGAACGGCCTCAGCCTGTTGCCCTGGCTGGAGCGCGCGCTCGAGTCCCTGGGCGATGACGTCTCCGGTATCGTGGTCGAGGCTGCGTACGCCGAGGCGGCGCTGCCGTTCGTGGAAGACGGGCACGGCCACGAGGACGAGCACGGCCATGACGATGAGCACGGCCACATGGAAGAGGACGAGCACGACCACGAGGAAGACGAGCACGGCCACGAGGAGGATGACGACCACGGCCACATGGAAGGGGAAGGGGACGAGCACGGCCACGGCGACGAGTCATCCTTCGACGGACGCCTGCTGATCGCAGACCTTGAGGCGCAGCACCTCTCGGTGCTCGATCTGTCGACAGAGGAGCTCGACGTCGGCGCCTTCGACATCGGAGCCCCGCCGGCCGCCATCTACCCCAGCCCGACCCACCGCTACGCCTTCGTCCTCGCACGGGGCCCGGGGGACGCCGATGACGGCATCCACCTCTTCGACGGCGGCGTCTACCTCGTCGAGCACGGCGACCACTTCGACCTCGTACGTGAGCCCGTCTCGCGTCACCCCTCTGTGGTGACGGATGAGCGGCCGATCCACTTCGTCAACAGCTACGG
>DAOUJK010000040.1:0-28868 GCA_034422795.1 Dehalococcoidia bacterium
CGCCGGGGCCGCACCTGAAGAGCAGGTCACGTTCCGGCGGCACGACGACGACGCGTCGGAGACGGACCTGTTCGTGCGGCTGAGCTTCCCGGAGGAGGGGCGGGAGTACGAGCGGGGCGGCTTCAGCGACTCGCACGCAACGGTGACCATAACGGAGATAACCCTGGACGGCGAGGATGCGATGCCGTTACTCACGAGGCTGAACAGTGCAGCGTTCGAACTGCTCGCCCACAACCCTGCAGCGAGCCACCACGACGTCGAGTACAGGGCCGTGGACGAGGCGGGCAACGAGCGGTTCTTCGACGTACTCGTCCTCCCTCTCGGAGCGGAGGAGCCGCCCTACGAGGTGCGCCTCGATCCCGGCTGGAACCTGATCTCCCTGCCCGGAACCCCGGAGCGGCCGGCCCTGGGTGACGTGGTGCCGTCGAGAGGCCTCGTCACGCCCGTGCTCTCCTACCAGCAGGGCGACTGGGTGACGGCGGTCTTCGACGAGAGCGGCTCTTGGCGGGGCAGACTGGAGGAGGTCACCGCCGGCTACGGCTACTGGATGTTCTCCATCGCCCACGAGACGATCGCCGTCGACATACCCGAGCAGGAGCGTAGGGAGACCCTGCCGTCCGTGCCGGTGACGCACGGCTGGAACCTGCTGGGTGTGATGGACCTCCTCCGCAATCCACAGGGCGAACCGCCGGGGCCGAAGGACGGGAATGGCGGCGAGGCCGACCACTACTTCGCCGCCATCCCATGGCGTATGGCCTATGCCTACGACACCGAGGGCAGCCGCTGGGAGCGCCTCGTCCCGAACGCCGATGGCGGCGCAGCGGGCAGGGGAGAGCTGGCTGAGATCGTGAACGGCAAGGGTTACTGGGTCTGGTCCGAGGGACCTTCTACCCTCGTGCCGTAGTACCGCGGCCGGCCCCGGCCACTCGATTCCGCGCCGCAACCTCCGGGCCGAACCGGACTGGGGGCGCGTGCGGGCTTGGCTCGCAGCCTCTGCCCCATGCCGAGCATCCCGTGGACGGAGGATTCGAGCTACTCCTTGCGGTAGGGGCTCAGTTTCTGATGATCCGGCAGAAAGTCACCATTACGTTATCAAGCAGAATGCCAACTTTACCCACACGTTACTTCTGACTCCCTATGCTGTTGCATCGAGTGCAGATGGGTTTCTTCAAGAACATGTCGAACACGCCTATACCGCCATCGGCGCCCCGGTGGTGCTATGCCGTGTCTGCAGCCCAGACGAGGAGGTGACCTGATGCTCTCGGTCCTGCTCGTATTCCTGGTCATCATGGCCGTTAGCGCGGCGCTGTTCGTGGGCGGACTCATCCTGCATGCACGCCACCGGGGGTAGCGATGAACGACCACCACCAGGAGCGCCGAGACCGCGCCGAGGGTGCAAGTGCCCTCGCGGGGCGCCGAACCTCTTCCACTCGCACGGCAGGGCGGGGGAACAGTTCATTCGAGAACGCGCTGCTGGGCGCGGCCATGGCAGCCATGGGGACGGTCGTAACGCTCATGATCTGGAGGGCGACCGGTGCATGAACGACTCAGCGGCTGCGGAGGTACCAGCACGCCGTCCCAGAGCCCTGGGATGCGGGCGACGATCGATGCGCTCCCCGGTGCGAGTCACGCCGGGGTGGGTAGGCCCCGGCGCGCAAGGCACGTTCATTCACGCAGGCGCTCGGGGGAAGCCGTCCGCCCCCGCGGAGGGTAGATCTTGGCGCGCCCTGCGGCAGGACTTCACCATGCCTCGACAACGCATCCATCACAGAAGGAGTACCTACGACTTCCTCCACGACTTCCCGCAGCGCTTGGAGCGGTTCCAGGAGGAATCCGGCCTGCCGTGGGCGGAAATCGCCCGCCGCCTTGGCACCCTTCCCCACACCCTATGGCGCTGGCGGAAGGGAAGCGTGCGGCCCAACATGCAGCATGCGATGGCGCTCATGGAGTTGGCCGACCGCCTGGGACTCAGGTACACATTCACTGACCCACCTCGACAACCCTATTGACCAAAGCAGAGGCGTAGCATGGAGAAGCACAAGGCAGTGACCTTGCCCAATCCCCGGAGCCATCATGGCAGGAAGGGGGTGGGCCGCGGGATATATGGCCTCAGCGAGGGCTGCCAGATGAGCCGAATTGTTGGCGCGCCTCATAGAGCGAAATGACGATGCAAGCGGATGCTCCCCACAGCCGAATCGCACGGTACTACCTAGCCTGCTTGGCGGCGGACGACAACAACGGAGTTAGTTTGGTCAGGCGGGATGACAGTCCCGACTATAACGTTCCCGACGCGAGCACGCTGGCGGAAGTTCTGTCCGCGGAACTCAGTCGCCCAAGCGTCGGCAGGTCCGATCGTCGCCAGTGGTTTATCGGCTATCTCGCCTATGTCGGTCCTTTGGCGGGTAGACCAAGCGACGTCCGGGTCGAGCCAATCCTGTTATTCGAG
Organism: Dehalococcoidia bacterium; assembly: GCA_034422795.1. GTDB lineage: Bacteria > Chloroflexota > Dehalococcoidia > Lucifugimonadales > Australimonadaceae > Bin16. Next base: position 2,447 of record DAOUJK010000040.1, read on the forward strand.
GTTTCTGACGACGGCTCAGTCGATCCCTTTCCCTTCATCAATCCTGCGTTCGTCAAACGCTACACAATGGGCGCTGAGGGCGACCACATCAGGGAAACGCTGGACCTACAGGCGGAGATTGGCCTCGCTGACCCTGATACTCCATCGCCTATCGCCGACGTCGTTCGCCATCTGCACGAGGCTCACCCTGATTGGCCTTGGCGTGAACCGCCGGAGCCCGGTGCGCTGGGAGTGGGCCCGATAGGGCGAGCCGCCCCCGGCATCTACAACCGCGCGATCATCTGCGCCGTCGAGCGGTCGCAGTTCACGCGCGGGCTTGAGAGTGAGCTCGACGCACTGGCAAAGAAGTCGCCGACGGAGGTAGCCGGCACCGCACTGGGGGCCTGGGTGGATCGCGTGCCCCGTTACACGGGCACTGCTACGAAGGCGCCTGATCTGTGGGAGCCGCTGCCTCTGAACCGTGAGCAGCGCGAGGCTGTGCAGCGCGCGTTGACCGAGCGGCTTACGGTCATCACCGGCCCGCCAGGCACGGGCAAGTCTCAGGTCGTAACAGCGCTGCTCATCAATGCTGTCGTCCAAGGTCAGCGAGTCCTCTTTGCCAGCAAGAACAACAAGGCAGTTGACGTGGTCGAGGAGCGCCTCAACGGATTCGGCTCCCGCCCCGTTCTGCTGCGACTTGGCAGCGACGACCACCGCCAGCGTCTAGCGGAGCATCTGGATGCTCTTCGTGGAGGGCGCGCTACGGCCGACGACTTCGACGCCTACAAGCTGCAGACCGAGTATCACACACGACTCCTTGAACTGCTCTCAGAGCACTCGCAGCGTCTTGAGCGCACGGTGGCCCTTCGCAACCAGACCGACCGCCTCGAACGCGAGGTCGAAAAGGCGCGCGACACGATGGCTGCAGAGGAGTTTGCGGCCATCCAAGGGATTCCCTCACAAGAGATGGATGCCTTGCTTGCGGCGGGTGAGTCGGTTCAGGCTGCGCTTGCGCGAGGCGACCGCGCCACCGCAGGGGTCATAGCACGGTTGTTCTGGCCTCTCGTTGGATCCTCTCGCATGAAGGCGCTTGGCGCTGCGATAGATGATTTTCGCCGTGCGCTGCATGCCCACGCCTTCGCTGAGCTGCCGCCGCTTGGCTCCCAGGACTTTCATACGCTAGCGGCCTACGCACACTCCGTTCTGGCACGCCAGAAAGCTACAGCCCAAGCGCGCGACTACTTCGCCGTGCTTGGGGGGTTGCGGGAAGCGCCCCCTCTCGAACTCGTCGCCAGGGAGACCCTTGAACTCAGACGACGAATCACCGCCAACTCCATTGACCTCTGGTGCAGCTGGGTGCGCACTCAGCCATCGCGGCTCACGGAACACGACCGCCGGGCGTTAGGAGACTTCTCGGCGGTGTTGCGGCTGATTGTGGGTGCAAACAAGGCCAATGAGCACTTGCATGCGGACGTATTCTCCCGCTACTACAAACTCTTCGACCAGGTAAGCGACTTCCTGCCGGCATGGGCCGTCACCGCTCTAAGCGCCCGCTGGCGCTTACCCCTTGCCCCCGGTGCCTTTGATTTGCTCGTTATTGATGAGGCGAGCCAGTGCGACATCGCTTCCGCGCTGCCTTTGCTCTTTAGGTGCAAGCGCGTCGTCATCATCGGCGACCCCATGCAACTGCACCACATCAGCGCTGTACCGGAGGCACTGGACTTTCAGAAGCTGGAGGCTCATAGCCTTGCGGACGAGTACCTATCATGGTCTTACACAGCCCACAGCCTCTACGACTTGGCGAGCAGCCTCGCGGACGCCGAGGGGGTGGTGCAGTTGCGCGACCATCACCGCTCCCACCCGGACATCATCGAGTTCTCGAACCGCCACTTCTATGACAGCACGCTTCGCATTGCGACGAAGCTCAACAGTCTGAGCCCCGTGTGGGAGGATTCCCCCTTTGTTCGCTGGCTCGACATCGCCGGTCAGGCGTCGCGGCCGTCAGGCGGCAGCCTCTTCAACGAGACCGAGGCGCACGCCGTGGTTGAGGAACTGCGGAAACTAATGCGGTCCAGTTACAGCGGCAGTGTCGGCGTCGTTACTCCGTTTCGGGAGCAGGCCAACTGTATCCAACGTATCCTCGCAAGCGACATCGCGCTGCAAGGATGGGCCAGCGCTCACGGTTGCATGATAGAGACTGCTCATCGTTATCAGGGCGACGAACGGGACGCCATCATATTTTCGCCAGTTATCTCCCGCGGCGCCCCCGATGGTTCGCTGCGGTTCCTTAGCACCAACGGCCATCTCTTCAACGTCGCAATAACCCGCGCCCGCGCAACGCTCATCGTCGTGGGGGACAAGACAGCGGTGAAACGATCGGATGTTCGCTATCTCGCTGACTTCGCAGACTATGTGGATCGAGCAAATGGCAGCCATGCGGAGGCTGCTGGTCTGCCCATGCGGGCGACCTCGATGACGTCACCCTGTGCAGGCTATCCCCCGGTACACAACCCTGACCAGGTGTCCGAATGGGAGTGCATCCTCTACCGCGCCCTCTGCGCCTGCGGGCTCCAGCCTCTTCCCCAGTACACGGTCGATCGCTACGACCTCGACCTTGCGCTCTTCTCCGAAGACTGGAAGGGCGTAGAGCGCAGGCTCGACATCGAAGTCGACGGTCAGCGCTACCACCAGGACTGGGACGGAGAACTGATACGCAGCGACCAACTGCGCAATGAACGGCTCATCGAGTTGGGATGGGACATAATGCGCTTTTGGGTTTACGAAGTACGGGACAACTTGGACGACTGCGTGGCCCGCGTGAAGGAGTGGACAACCGGGTCGATGCCCGGTCGGTGACGCTAAGGGAGCACCCGGCTATCAGGCCACTTCCCACTGGAGAAACTGCAATAGCGTAGCCCCTAGCACCTCTGAGGCGACTGTACTGCGAACTTTCCGGTGGTCAAGCAAGCAAGCTGGTCCTATATCTCTGCATGCCGAAGACAGAGTCCCTCGCAGGCCTCGGCTGGGCGGTACTAACATGTCGGCGGGCCTGCCCATTCAAGGGCGAGGCCAGGGAGCCTGAGATGTGTGGGAGATACAGCCTCATAGCCGAAGTGGGACAACTCGCGCTGCGGTTCGAGTTCGACGCCTCCGGCCTCGAGCAGCCTCCCGGTACAACGTCGCACCCACCCAGCCTGTCCTCGCAGTGCGGAGCGGCGAGCCAAGGCGGGCGTCGTACATGCGGTGGGGGCTGGTTCCATCCAGCGCGAGCGGCGCACCCGCCGGTCCGCCGCTCATCAACGCTCGCGCGGAGACGGTCGCCGAGCGAGGGCTCTTCCGCTCCGCCCTGACGAGAAGGCGCTGCCTCGTCCCCGCCGACGGCTTCTACGAGTGGAAGCGCGACGGCGGCGCCAGACGGCCCGTGCGGTTCACCCTTGCATCGGGGGAACCCTTCGCCTTCGCAGGGCTCTGGCAGACGTGGCAGGACCCTCGCGGCGAGACCGCCGCTTCATGCACGATCATCACGACGGAGGCCAACGATCTCCTACGGCCGGTCCACGACCGCATGCCGGTAATCCTGCCCAGGGAGCTGGAGCCGCTCCGGCTGGAGGTGGACATGCAGGACGCTGCAGCACTCGCCAGTCTCCTCACTCCCTATCCCTCCGAGGACATGGAGGCGTACGAGGTGTCCACCCTAGTGAACTCCGCCCTCAACGACGGGCCCGAGCTGATCGCACCGGTGGAGCAGGGCAGGCTCCTGTAGGCGCCGCCGGGGCGTCGGCTATAATCCGGGGGTGTTGACCCGCTCCCTCCCCCTCCTCCTGCTGTTCGCGGCGCTTGCAGCGTGTGACCCCACCCCGGCGGTACCCGAGGCCATCCCAACGGATACGCCGGCCGTTCCCACACCGACCCCACCGCCACAGCACCACCGGCACCCACGCCCACAGCGACAACCGCTCCTGTAATCCCAACCCCGGCAGTAACGCCGATCCCCGCGCCCGCGGCGACACTCCCAGCGGCGGCTGCCGGGACCTGGCGGGGGCTCGTAGTCGCCCCGGAGCAGCGCTGTGCGGACTACGACGCCGACGACTACCCCTACGGGCAGTCCGTCGAGCCGCGCATCGTCGCGGGCATGGGCGGCATCGTCTACGGTCCCTACACCGGAACGTGGTTCGACAGCACATCCGAGACCGACATCGAGCACATCGTGGCACGCTCCGAGGCGCACGACAGCGGCCTCTGCGCGGCCGATGAGGCGACAAGGCGGCGGTTCGCGTCGGACCTGCTCAACCTGACGCTTGCCAGCCCTTCGGTCAACCGCCACCGGAAGAGCGGCAAGGACGCGACGGAGTGGCTCCCCGACCTGAACCAGTGCTGGTTCGCAAACCGCGTCGTCGAGGTGCGACAGGCATATTCCCTCAGCATCGACCGGCGCGAGCGCGACGTCCTAGAGGGCATCTTGTCCGGCTGCGCGTCGACGGAGATGGTCGTGCGGGAAGGCCGTCCACCCCCGACGGCGACGCCGGTCCCTGTCACGGGAGGCGGACAGACAGGCGATGCACTCCGGCAGTACGACGACAACGGGAACGGCCGGATCACTTGCGCGGAGGCACGGGCACACGGGATTGCTCCGGTGCGCCGCGGTCACCCCGCCTATCCCTTCATGGACGACCGGGACGGCGACGGGGTGGTGTGCGAGTGAGCCGGCTTCGGTTGGAGGAAAGCGTCGGAGCAGGCGTCGAAGTTGTCCTCGCCAGTAGTTTCTCTGCGCTTAGCTTCCCTGCAGTTGTCAAGACGAGGGTACGGCCTCTCAATCGATATGGGGAGCTATATCAAGTCAACTCACTCCTCCATGTCCCCACTAGTGGGACACTAAGGATGCACTGCCTATGGCTTGGATGGCACGGTACTTGAGGCCATCACCGCATGTCCGGTCCAACGAACCGTGTCCGATAACGCGCCGGTGAACGCGAGAGGGAGTTGCCATGTACAACCTATTGATGAAGTCTTCCGGGGATCACAACGATTGGGAAGAGAACCAAGGACGACTGTACGACGTGAGCTTCTTTGCCGGGCGCATCTTCCAATATACGGAGGCGACCGTCCGACAACAGTTCGCTACCGACGGCGACCCCGACTTTAACGCACTGACGAAGCTCCCGTGCCTCTTTACCTACGAAGGCTCCGACGTCCCAGCTTCCATTGGCCGAATTAGCGAGGTCAGGACAGGCGGAGGCAAGTACTGGATCACCTACACGCTTCCCAGCATTTACCCCAGAATCAGGTTAAACGAAGACTTCGTTTTTGAAGTCCTTGGAATCGGTGTAGGAAGGTCCTATGAGCAGAGCAGGACCCACTGGGCGGTGAAGGATGTTGACCTGTTTGAAGTGATGACGAGGCTACTCCACAAAGCAGGCAACGTCCCGATTGTCTTGTCTAGCGAGGAAATGAACCGGTCTGGGGCGACAACCATAAGAGGAAGAAGCTGGTATTCTTGAGCCATCGCGCAGCCTACCGGCGCGAGGTGGCCCACGTGCGAAAGCACTGGGAGAATCAAGGCCTTAGCTGCTTCCTCGCCCACGAAGACGTAACCCCCAGCACAATATGGCAGAATGAAATACTAAGGGACTTACATCGCAAAGTAAACAACGAGGCTAGTCGTCTTCGGATTCCTCTTGCCGCCGTCTGTATTCCAGTTCGTCCCTTTTCTGTCTTGTCTCTGCGTCTAGGAACATTTTCAACACCTGTGGCAACGGCAGCAAGAGCACAAACCCAAAGGAGAAGAACAGGTAGGCATTCGTAGAATCTGTATCTGCCTCCAGCGCTGACTGAAAAGCGCGTATCAGCACAACAAACACAGCCATGTAGAGGCTGAGCACGACTATAACCCGGCCCTGCCTCACTACCCAGGAGAAGATGCTAGGAATCCATCCCAACCAGTCGGGCATTTATCGCGCCCTCAACGGCTGTATGTGCACGCGCAATATAGGCACTGGTCATCCTTGTAGCAGGTAGGCAATGCCCATCAGGGCAACCCCAACGGCCAGGCCGCTGAACGCATCCCGCTCCGCCCGGCGGCGGCCACGCCCAGCAGGCGTAAGGACGAACACAGCAGTCGCCACGATGCAGCAGAAGACCCCCGCAACGGCAAGCGCAGCGGTTAAGATCAATGTGGTTTCGGATGCCATGCTTCTTCTCCTTCTAGGGAAGCCGGTCGGCTATGTTGTTGATCGCGTCCCGTATCACCAGAAATGCTGTTGCCAAGGCAGCCGCGAGGCCGCCCACCAGCCCAACAGCACCGAACACGACGGCCTTGTCGTTTCCGTTGCGTATGCCCATCATCAGCACTATTACCCCTATGGCGGCTACCAGCAGGAAGAGCAGAAAGAGTTCCATGTGTCTCTCCTCCGAGGAGTCTGGTTAACCATAGATCGGGACGGGAGGAGCGGTCAACAGGCTGGTGGCAGGTCTGCTATACTATGGCTTACCCCCCAAATAGTTCAGGAGGAGAGAGCCCAGGACTAAGTGTGCTTCTTGGAGACTGGGTAGACTTTATGTTCCGGATCCCACCATAGCACAGCATAGATGTTCTCGTGCTTGATGCACCACAGCCGGGCTTTGCCGTCAATGCGAAACGAATGGAGTTCCTCTAGGTCGTCCATCTGCAATTCCCGGAGACGGTCCTTGGCATTCCTGGACATGTTCTGTTGAGAAACGGAGTGATGACTTCCGGCACTCTTGAGCTCGTTCACTGTCATCTTCTCGAATTCACGCAACCGGTTCCAGACGGTTTGCCGGTCGGCATCGGAGATCTGTCCCCACGAGAAGGGTCCTTCAAGATCGGCGTTGCTAAATCGCCAGGCAAGATAGCGCCCATCAATTGAGGGTGGGCCAGCAAGCTTAGGCTTCTTTAGGTCGCTTGCAGATATAGACTGGCGAAACGGCTTAGATTTCTTGACCACCTTGGAGCCCACCGTAATACTCGGCCATGTCGTCAAGAGGTATCACGGCTTCACCCCGATCACCGATGTTGAGACCGGCGTGGCTTCGAGCTTCTACCCAAGGCCGTTCTTGATGTGTCAACTCGCTTAGCCAGACGCCTGGACGGCGTCCGTACGTGTCCAGAATAATGTCCACCGTGTCCCGTTGGTCTGTGTCTAGCCGATCTGGATCGCCACCGGATATGCTTCCTATCTCGAAGTTTCCACGGTGTTTCAAGTACAGGGCAGGGACGACGGGACCGTTGGCCCAAGCTTCGATGCGCTCGTTGAATAGAGGTGCCTCGTCCCACACAAGTGACCACGCTTGGGAGTAGTAGCACAGCTTCTGGAGCTTCCAAGTGGACATTCTGCCTTGCTCGGCCAAGATGTATGCTGCTACGTCCAAGACACTAACGGGTGCTCCCATCTCACTTCCTCTCAATCTTAACCTAGGCGGGCGACTCAACGGGCGGCTGCATCCTCGTACAGTATATCAGCTGCTAGTCTGAACCGTCTTCGTGCTGCTGTCGCTTCCTGTCACCCAGGGGTTGACCGAACACCTGTTCTAGTGAGATACTACACCATGCAACCCAACTTGGGAAGAAAGGAGGTGATAACCGATGGCGCACAAAGAGCAGACCAGCAGGAAGGTCGCATCGACCGCTGGGAAGGTACTCGCAGCAGGGAAGGCTACTCCCAAGCAAGCCAAGACGCTTGCGGGATCGGCGCTCACTCAGCACGGCGGGAAGTCACACAAAGGGAAGAAGTAGGCGCGGGCGAGTCAGTCCGCGCGGGAACTACCCACCAGCGGGCCTGTTCCTCTACCTAGAGGGGCGGGCCTCTGGCTTTTAACCGGAGGTACGGAAATGCGACGCGATAGGCGACTGGTACTGATGATCCTCGAAGCAGCAGAACACGGAGCCCCTTACAGATTTCCCCTATACCCCAATGAGGCGCAGGTGAGGGAGCATGTACGGCTGTGCAAAGACGAGGGGCTATTGAACGGCAAAAGGCTGCCGTGGAAGGGACACGATAAGTTGGACGAGTCCCGGCGCAACATTCAGTACACGGGTGATCCACTCACGGAACTGCCGACGTAACGTGTTAAGATAACTGTGTGGCCCGCAACAAGCGTGGCGTACTGACCCAGAGCAACCACCGCAGGTTGTGTAGGTGTTCCGACATGGGATACCACCACCTTTCTCGACGCTCTCCAACGCCCCATTGGAGAGCGTCTCTTGTGTTTTCGTGCTTAACGTATCATTAAGTTCGCCGCGACTGTGCGCGCAAGGAAACCCCTACCTGTTTTCTTGACAGGGCCGCTTCTCGTGTTACTATGGAAGTGAGAGAGTAGAACGAAAGGAGCGATGCACAGAACACCGGGAAAATACTACAGGAAGGGACCGTCACTAGTAGATCTTTGGAATATGTTTCCGACTGAGGAAGCTGCGGAACAATGGTTTATCAAGCAGCGTTGGCCTTATTGCGTTAGGTGTGCACACTGCGAGAGTGAGGACGTAGGGCGCGAAGGGGGGCATCCGACAATGCCCTTCCATTGTCGCGCGTGCCGCAAGTTCTTCTCGACAAAGACGAATTCGGCGCTTCACGGGTCCAAGCTCGGATACCGGACGTGGGTGCTGGCGATTTATATTCTGACGACCGGCATCAAGGGAACGTCCAGCATGAAGCTGCACCGTGACCTTGGCGTTACGCAGAGAACGGCATGGCACCTGGCACACCGTATCCGCACCGCATGGCAAGGCGCAGGGAAGCTTCACGAGTTCGAGGGATCAATCGAGGTAGACGAAACCTACATCGGCGGGCTGGAAAAGAACAGGCACGCTTCCAAGAGAAAGCACGCTGGTAGCGGAGTGGCAGGGAAGATACCTGTCGTTGCCGTGCTTGAACGTGAGAGCTCGCGGATTCATGCAACGGTTGTCCCGGATACCACGAAGGCGACGTTGCACGGGTTCATTGGGGCGACGACCGGCGAGGGTGCGACGGTCTACACTGACCAGCATAGTTCCTATGTCGGGTTGCCTGGGGTTGAGCACGTAGCAGTCCAACACAACGTCGGGGAGTACGTGCGCGGGCAGGCGTACACGAACGGCGTAGAGTCGTTCTGGGCGCTGTTGAAGCGCGGATACGAGGGAACCTACCACTGGATGAGCGAGAAGCACCTGAACCGCTACGTAGCAGAGTTCTCCGGGCGGTAAAACGACCGACCCGCTGACACAGAGGAACAGATGGGGCGGATCGTCAAGGGCATGGACGGCAAGCGGCTGCGCTACGAGGACCTAGTAGCGCACGCCGCTTGACATTCCTAACCACAGGCGTACTGTGCAAAGCCTTCGGCCCATGCAGCAGGAGGGCTCCTTATGGGTCGCTCGCTAGTGCTTGCCGTTGCTGCTCTGTCACTGCTCGCTGCATGTTCTGAACCCACACCTACCCCAACACCGGAACCCACACCAACCTCGGCTCCGGTTCCGACGCCCACGCCGACAGCAACGCCAGCACCTACACCGACTCCCACGGCAACACCGACAGCCACTCCTACAGCAACACCAACGCCTAAACCCACAGCGACGCACACGCCGACACCAACGCCAACTCCGGTTCCACTCCCCGTAAGTGCCACTCGATTGTTGGAGGACTACCTTCATTCCGTTCTGCAAGCGAAACAACGCTACGAGACATCAAAGCGTGTGGCGCATCACCGGGGCGATCGACCATATAGGAGAAATGGACGATGGCTCACTTCTGTACGTCACCTTCGCAAGTAAGTTCGTGGATGGACATTGGGAGTGGGTACAGGTCTACTACCCGCAGTCGAAACTCAACGAACTTGCTGCGCTGGCAGAAGGGGACCAATATAGTACGGAGTGCTTCATAGCCGGAAGGCGGTCCGTCACTCAGGACTCCGACGACTATCGGGTAGAGTGTGTACACCCTGACGTGTTCAAGTAGGCGTCGTCACCACGAAAGGAACTGTGAGCGATATGGCTACGGAACGGGATGCGGCGAACGGGCGGCTGGCTAGGGAGTATTCTGAGACCGAAGAGAAGATCAAGGAGTGCAGAAGGGAGCTACGGAGCGACGCCGAGCAGTTGAAGCAGGCCAGCGAAGCACTAAACGGCCTCTCCAACGTCGAGGGCGTGGAAACGGCGCAGACCCGTATACTAGGCACAGCGAATGACCTGGTTGGTCATGCCAAGGGCCAGTTGCGCGACCTCCACGGGGCGTTGGAGAGCAAGGCTACGATGGAGAGCGACCTGAGACAGGCCGGAATGTCGGGGCTGATTCAGATACCTCCGAAAGAGGTTCCTGGCATCAGCCTACCGGAGTTCCGCAGATGACAAAGAAAGGGGAAAGGAACAATGGCAGAGGACATCGAGCAGATTAAGCGGGACCTAGCCGACCTACACGAACTTGTAGATCGGTTAACATTCCGGGAAGAGGGACAAGCCGCAGCCGTGAACCGGCTGTTAGCCGTCTTGTTCGCCGCGCAGGAGCCAAGTGGCATAGTCGGGCGGGCGCTCGATACTGATACCCAAATCCAGGCGGCGCTTGGACGCGGCAATCCGCCCATTGAGGAGGCTGAACCAATCAGTGCTAGCTCCGCCTACGACCGCGTCATCAAGCTCGTCCTGAGCCACGCTGGTATGCTCCGGGAGTCCAATGGTTGACTGAGAATGCTTGTCTGTGCTCATTTAATTGTTCCTTGTGTCCATGTTAACATAACGCACTCGCGGTTATGTTGCGTGGATGTTGCGGTGGTGGTGGAATGAGGCCGATGGATAAGCACCCCTCACAGGAGATTTCATGACGCTGAACAAGAGAATAAAACAAGACGGTGAAGAGTTCGAGGTGAAGTTTGATTCTCAGACGGGAGTAGGAACCGTCACCGATGAGAGCGGGACCTCGGTTACGATCAGCTACGAGCCCGGAGACCGACCTTATAATGTTCGGACCTCCGGCGGATGGGGGCAGTGGGTCAATACCCTGGAATCAGCGATCGACTATGCGGTACAGCTCAATCGGGAATCGAGGGAGTTCCTGTCCCGCGATGAGTACAACGAGAAATGGCAAGACTATCTCAAGAGTGAGTGCTGATCCTCACCTCGCTACTTGTCTACTTTCCGATGTAAGTCCCAATACTAAATGCCTTGAACACGATGGACGTATTCGTCGGGTTCGTAACTGACGACTTCCATGGCGGTGGCTGGCCTGACCAAGAATTCGGCTACGCCTGTCATCGGGATGTGCCCCGGGTGTTCGTCAAATTGCAAGGCACTGATCCTGTGGGCATGGTGGCAAGGGAACAGGCCTTGATGACGAACTGGGAGTGCGCCGGCCAAGAGATCATTGCCCACATGAAACAGGCGGGTATCCTTTAGGGAGGCGCAATAGTTCAAGGTAGTCTTCCCTTGGCAGCCCGCTGGGCAATCGCTGATTCCTAGCCGGGGCCGCTCATCTCCTGGGCAGGATGTGGGGCCGCATCCGCACTTCATGCGCTTCGTAGAATCTAGTTCGGTTAATCCAGTACCGGCCCACAAGATGCGGGCGCTCACAGGTCACCTCCGCCGAGACCGCACGCACGGCATCGCTCCAGTGCGCCGCGGTCACCCCGCCTACCCGTTCATGGACGACCGGGACGGCGACGGGGTAGTGTGCGAGTGAGCCGGCACCCGCTGAGGTAAGCCCGTGGGATTCGTCATCGTTGGCCTGTTGCTATTCGCCGGCGCCGCCCTCTTCGGCGACAAGGGTTATACCTGGCTTGTTGCCCTTACGGGCGCGCTCGCCGTCTGCTACGGCGTGTGCACCATCGTACTGCGGAGCCGAGGTAGGAGGGGCGCAGGACCGCTGAGGCCGCTTGACGAGGCTGGTCCAGCGCCCAAAGCGAGGGTTGGCCGGAGCCGTCCACCCGGCACCGAGGTCGAGGCAGAGCCCGGTGACCCAGCCCCCTAGCGCCAGTCGTGCGCGGACGGCAACGGAGCTCGCGTCTGCAGGCACTCCAGACGGGAGACGATGACGTTGGTCGTGCCGTCCCAGCGGGAGACCGTGCCGTGGGCGACCAGAAGGCGGCTGTCAAGCTCCCTTCTGAACCGGGCGAACACCTTCGGCCACAGGATGAGCTGCACATCCCCGGTCTCGTCCTCCACAGTCACGAACACGGTGCCGGACTTCCCCCGTGGGTGCTGCCGCGCCACCGGCCACCCCGCCACAGTGACGGAGTCCTCCTCGCGCACCGCCTCGACTGCGGCGGCGGGCAGGACATCCGGGCGGAGCCGTGGGCGCACGAACTCCATGACGTGGCCCCTCGGGTAGATGTCCATCACCCGGTATTCACCCATCATCTTCTCCTCGTCGGTGAGGTCGGCGAACGCGGGCACACCGCCCTCCCCAGCGATGGCGAACGCCCGCTGGCCGTTCCTCGCGGGGCGTATGCCGAGGCCGGCGTCCCACAGGGCCTCCCTGCGGTTGGGCGTTACACCGTCGAATGCCCCGGCCATCACGAGGGATTGCACCGCCTGCGGTTTCAGCCCCGTCCGCCGCACGAGGTCGGCTGCGTCCAGGTAGGGGCCGTGCTGCTCCCGTTCCTGTACGAGCGACTCGGCGGCTTTCTCCCCGACGTCCTTGACAAGTAACAGGCCCAGCAGCACCGCGTCGCCCGAGGAGATGCACCGGGCCTCGCTGCGGTTCACATCCGGGTTCAGGAAGGGGACGCCGAAGCGCCTGGCGTCCTCCTTGAGCGTCTCCACGGGATAAAAGCCCATCGGCTGGTTGTTCATCAGCGCCGTGAAGAACTCCACCGGGTGGTAGCGCTTCAGCCACGCCGCCTGGTACGCGGTGACGCCGAAGGCGTGGGAGTGCGATTCGGGGAACATGTAGTGGCCGTTGATCTTGGCGAATATCTTCCTTGCGGTCTCCTCTGGGACGCCGTTCCGGGCCGCTCCTTCGCGGAACCGCTCCCAGTGCATGGCGATCAGGCGCTCGTTGTTGGGCCGGGCGAACGCGCGGCGGACCTCGTCGGCCTCGGCGGCGGTCATGCCCGCCACGTCCGCGAGCAGTTGGACGACCTGCTCCTGCCAGACGATGATGCCGTAGCCCCGCTCCAGCGCGCGCTGCTCAAGCGGGTGGTCATAGTCCCAGGACACGCCATGCCGGTAGCGCTCCACGAACTGGCTCACCGCGCTTCCCTGCACGCCGACGCCGGGCCGGATGAGGGCCACCTGGTAGGCGAGGTCGAGCAGGTTGCGGGAGCGCAGGCGCTGCCCCATCTTGAGCTGGGCCGGCGACTGGAGCAGGAAGATGCCCATGGACCTGCCCTCGTTGATCATGTCGTACACGCCATGGTCTTCGGGGTCGAGCTTGCTCAGGTCGGGCCGCAGTCCCTCCCGCTCCTCTATCAGGTCGAGCGCTTCATCGATCTGGTCGAGCACGGGCAGAGAGAGGAGGTCGATCTTGGCGAAGTTGGCATCGGCCACGCTGTCCTTGTTCCAGTCCATGATGAAGCGCCCGTCCATCGCCCCGGCGCGGACCGGGACCATCTCCGGGATGGGGGTGTCGCTGAGGACCATGCCGCCGACATGCTGCCCCAGGCTTCGCGGAGCGTGCATCAGCTGTGGGGCGAGCGCGATGAGGTCGCGCCAGCCCGGGGCCTCGACGCGGTCGCGGAAGGCGGGGAGTGCCAGCATCTCGTTGCGGAGGTCGGCGGCATCGAGGGAGTGCAACTGGCGAGAGAGCAGTTTCAGGTCCTCCTTCGGGAGACCCAGTACTTTGCCGACATCCTGGATGATGCCCTTGACCGAATAGGTGGCGATGGCTCCCGTGAGAACAGCGAACTCGGCCCCGAAGTGCTCGTGCACCCTCCGGATCAGCTCGTCCCGTATCGCGCGCGGGAAATCGAGGTCGATGTCCGGGAGCATCGACATGTCCTCGGAGATGAACCGCTCCAGCGTCAGGTCCCACCGGAGGGGGTCGACGTGGCTGATGCCGATGAGGTAGCCCACCAGCAGGGCGACCGATGAGCCACGCCCCCTGCCCGGCGGACGCTCCTCCAGGGGCGTTTCGGGGGGCGCCAGCCCCTTCTCCTCGGTGATCGCCTGGGCGAGCAGGACGATCTCCTGGTAGAGGAGGAGGAACCCCGCAAGCCGATGCTTGCGTATCAGGCGGAACTCCTCGTCGAGGCGCTCCCTGACCTGCGCCGACACGCTCCCGTACCGCCGCAGGGCGGCTTCCGTGCAGAGCCGCCGCAGGTAACCCTCGGTGGTATACCCCTCGGGCACCTCAGGTTCCGGCAGGGTGTAGCCGAGGTCGGAGCCGAGGTCGAAGCTGCACTGTTCCGCGATGCGGCGGGTGTTGGCGACGGCGTCGGGGCGCTCCCGGAAGAGCCGCTGCATCCGGTCGGGAGACTTCAGGTGCAGGTGGTGGTTGGGCCTGATGAACGGGAGCGCGCGGTCGATGGTGGTGTTCCGGCTTGCGGCGACCAGCGCGTGCTGCAGCCGGTAGCGTTCCGAATCGTGGTAGTGGACGTCGTTCGTCGCGACGACCGGCGCTCCCACGTCGTCGGCCAGCCGCGCCAGCTCACGGTTGCGCCGTGTATCGCCCTGAAGGAAGTTCTGCTGCAGCTCCAGGTAGACCGCATCCGCTCCGAACCACGACCTGTAGTCAACGAGCAACTCGTGGGCTTCGCCGTGCCGTCCGTCCAGCACCAGCTTCGCCAGCGGCCCGTCCCTGCCGCCGGTGAGGAGCATCAGACCCTCGGCGTGCTCTCGCAGGTGCGCGGGATCCAGCCTCGGCTCCCTGCGGTCGGCGGCGTTCGCGAAGGTGAACAGCCGGGAGAGGTTGCCATAGCCCTGCCTCGTCCTGGCCAGCAGCACGATGCGGGAGCCATCGAGCAGGGTGACCTCCCCGCCGGTGATGGGCTGCACTCCTAGGCTGCCTGCGAGGCGGGCGAACTCCAACGCTCCGCAGAGGTTGGTGTCGGTGAGCGCGAGGGCGTCGTAGCCGTGCTCCTTCGCCTGCGCCAGCAGCTCATGCGTATGGGACGCCCCCGCTCCGAAGGAGTAGAAACTCTTGGCGTGCAGCTCGACGTAACCGGTCGTCATGGGTGATGCCCTGTCAGGCGGCCTGCCGGTACCAGCAGGAGTCCGACCGGTCCCGGAAGAGGACGAGCGAAGCACCATCCTGGCGGCTCACCCGGTAGTAGGCGCGGCTCACCGGGCGCGGCATCCACCAGAGATCGAAGCTCCAACGGTCCTCGACGCCGGTCAGCGCGTGCCACCGCTCACCGAGACGCACCGCCAGCGGCTCATGGCCCGGCCCCTCCTGCACCGCCACCGAGACCGGCGTGGCGAGGGGTTTCATGCCGTCCCTGCCCGACGGGTCGATGGGCACCTGCACGGCGCGCATCTCCGGCGCCGGGTGCCAGGGCGCGACGTCCACCACCCGGTAGAGCGCATAGTTGCCGCCTGTGCGGGCTTGTATCTGCCGCTCCGCGTCCAGCAGTCGCAGGTCGCGGTCCTTGCGGACATCGGGGAAGAGCCCCGCCTGCGTTCCTGTCTCCCCGGTGATGCGGGACAGCGTGAGAGCAACCTCCTCGACGGGAGCGAGGGGAAAGTCGCGCTCCAGTTGACGGCGCACGAGGGACGCGGCATGCTCCCAACTCCCCACCGGCTGCTTGAAGTTGACCGCCCGCTCCCAGGGCGCGGCCCTCTCCAGGAGACAGTCCAGCGTCACCCTCCCCGCATAGCGGCCCTGCATCCGCGGGCGCGCGTACGCACGCTGCAGAAGGGTGTCCACGGCCGTCAGCAGCCATTCCACGGAGGTGGAAGGGAACGGGAGCACGGTGTGCTCGACGACGGCCTCCTCGAAGGGAAGCGGGACCACGGGGTCGTTGTCGATGCCGTGGGAGAGCTCCCATGCCCGCCTTCCGGCAAATCCAAACTGGTCGATGAGCGATTCCGGAGTCATGGCTGCGACGTCGCCCATGGTGCGCAGGCCGAAGCGGTGCATGCGGCTGTGGACCTCCGGATCGACCGGGAGCAGGTCGACGGAGTGCGGCGCGAGGAAGGCGGCCGCATCGGGAGGGACGCACGAAACGCCCGGCGCATCGCTGGTCAGGGCTGCCACGGACGCGGGGAACTTTGCGTTGCCGACCCCGATGCGCGGTTGCAGGTAGTCAGGCAGCGCGCGGAGCAGGGCATGGACCGTCCCGTCCTCGCCGCCGTACAGCAGATCGAGGCCGTCCAGTCGGACGTAGGCGACCCCGAGGCCCGCGCTCTCGACGCGGTCGCTGACTCCCTGCAGTGCGGCGAGCACGCGGCTGAAGGCCCGCTGGTAGGACGGCTCGTCGGCTTCGAGGACGACGGCCCCGGCGTTGCGGGAGGGCGCCTCCTCCAGGGTCATGCCCGCCGTTACCCCCGCGCACGCAGGGAAGCGGTCGGCGACCAGCGGCCTGCCGCGGTAGCGGTCGGCGATGACGACCGCTCTGTCTCCCAGGTGAGGCTGTCGTTGCAGTTCGACCTTCGCCCTGAGATGGGTGATGAGTACACATGCGACGCGCAAGACGCTCTCCCCCAAAACGCTTGCTGTCCCAGCAGGGATGAGACCACGATATTAGAACGGATGTTCTGTTGTCAATCCGGCCACTCGGGGAGATTCGAACTCCGTCTGGATTCACCCACAGTTATCCGTGTCGGGGACGCCACTGCTCTGGGAGCGTCTCACTTGGCGGTACCAAGGGTCACTCCGCCGCCTCGGGATCGCAAGTCGAGCGCGGGCGGGTGTGCCACTCCGGGACGGACTTGAATTCGGCATAGTTGGCCTGCTGCTAGGCTTGGCCACCGGTGACCGAGCAGCAGCGGATGAGGCGGCTTTCGCGTTCGGGATTCTTGGTATGCTTCTCTCAATCGTAGGCGAGACCATCAGGTGTTTCCAACTCTAGACGTGCAGACGCGGCAGCGCGGACTGAGTCCCAGTTAGGCCCGGCAATGGCCGAGCTGGAGGGCTGCAATGAAGAGAGTCGTGTTGTATGCAGTCAAAGTCTGGTGGGTCAAGTGCGACGAAGTGGTTCAGGCTGCGCTCAGGATACTAGCGCCCATATTCCTATTCGGGCTAACTGTCGAAAGTGCAGTGGGAGCCTCGTGGCCTTTCACATTGACCCAGATATGGGTGTACGCAGCGTTCGCGATACTACTCACCGCTGCAACGCGACAGGCATGGGGGGACTGGGAGGTGGTGTTCAGAAAAGTGGGGCTTACATCGCAAAGTAAACGGAGCCTCTAGCCGCCCAGCGCTATGATGTACCTATGACCCTCACAAACCACCACAGGTAGATTGCGAGAATGATGAATAAAAGCGGGGCAGATGCGGCCATACGGAGAAGCAACCGGCGTCGATACCTTCGGCTCTGTTCTTCGTCCAGCTCGACATTGAAGGACGCTGCTCGATAGACCTTGCCATCAGAAAGCGTAATCCGCGGTCGAAGCGTCACTACGCCTCTCGCGGCAACGTTGGGGGCAGCCAAGGAGAGAACCCACTTACGGATGTCAGGCACGGAGAAATTCCACGCCAGTGTCTGGTCGTGCAGAATGGTGGTAGGCAATAGATGCTCATCCTTCATGCTGGCCGGAATACCGTAATCCCCGGCGAACACAAGGCGAACATCCTGAACATCGACTGTATGGCCGCTTGCGTTCTCTACGGCCACTTCGACCTTTCCCTCTTCGGCGTCCACCATGCGAACCACCACACGAACACGCTGTCGCAGCCGATTCACTAGCCACTTGACTGCTTGCGGTAAGAACCGCAGAGGATCCAACAGACGGGTCGCCACGGCTGTTGCCACTGCTGTCAGTAGTATGAACTGGAGGTCCGTCATTGAGGTAGGGCAGTAGGCTATAGCCTTCCCTGATGGAGTGTCAACGGATGGCGGACCGTGCTAGGCTGCGCACCGGAACAATGCAACCTTGCACGGACTGTGGAAAGCCCGCGGCGGTGCCGTACTACCGTCCTGCCGCACGCACATCTGGGCCAATAGTTGGAAGAGGCGTGATGCGTTGCGAAGTCTTGGAACGTCTTCGGCGTCCAACCCGTCCGGGTTGAAGTGCATCACGTTATTGCGAATCTCTGTGACCGCATCCAATCGTCTATTACCACGGACCGGTTGAGGTCAGGGCCCGGCCTCTCACATTTGGCCCGATCTTCTCCTACCAACCCTATGGGAGGGAAGTCCCATTAACGACAGCCTTGGGCCAATGAGTCGCAGGGGAGATCAGGGCATCCGCGGCGCCTTGGTCCGCCCATCCTCGGTTGTGGCGGCACGCACACGATGGCCTCGGCTCGTCGGTCGGCTCAATGACGTCGAAGAGCGGCTCGCTCAAATTCATCTGTAGCCTTGAGAGCCTCGGAGCGTATCTCCCGGTCAGCCATCCGATTGCCTGGCCCGCTGCGAGAGCTCCAGCCGCAGTTGTAAGGTATCCGACTGTGTTCAACTGAGGTTCGTGCGACCAGTACTGCCCGCCGTCCGCGCCGGCTCTTGCAGCCTCCACAGCTGCAACCTGGCGGTTCCGACGCTCCTCGTCGCTCATCATCTCCTGCGTCACACGCACCGGATTCGCCATGTTCCTGCACAAGGCGCATGGGTCTGATGGAAGGAAGCGCACAAGCTGTATGATCTGGCCGGTCACGTGGCCTGCATCGCCCTCGAGCAGCACACCGCAATCGATCGTCGGCAGCAAGTACCGGATGGCGATGTCACTGAGAGCTAGACGACTGTGCTGGGTATCTGTGCATCCGATTGCGACGTCCGCTGACACGAGCAGGTCTACAACCTCAGCCTGAGGTATCCGTCCAATGCAGGCGATGACCTCAATGGTTGGATCGATTGCGAGCACATGTTCGCGAGCTACATCCACCTTGAAGTCGTTCGAGGTGGCGTGTTCGGGTCTGGCTCCGTGGACACGCTCAAGATTCGATTGTTCGAGCCGGTCGGGGTCGATCACGACAATCCTTCCGACTCCCGCCCTGGCAAGCACCTCGATCACGGCAGAACCTGTGCCACCGGCCCCTACCACGGCAACTGTTGAGTCCCGCAGTCGTTGGACGGCCTCGTCTCCGAACGCGCCGCGCAAGCGAGCCACCCTTTCTGTCGGCGGCCTGGACTTTCCTTTGAAGGCATACCGCCAGCTCGCAATGGAATGCTCGACCGTGAGGAACCTCGAAGCATCCAGCCATCGGCCGTCGACCTTGGCGCGGGCCGACATGAGGATTCGGTCTTCAACGCGCGAGGCGATCAAGCTCACGTAGGGACGTGCGGGGGCGAATCCTTCGAAGTAGCTGGAGAGGTAGGAGTCCATGTCGTCGTCGATGGAACTCGGACGCGGGACATATCCCGCGGGGTGAGAGTGAACAACCCCGATCGCGAGGGAATCACGTTCGGCGAGCAGTGCGGTCCGTACCAAGAATTGTTCAGTGAACGCGACGTTCGGGCGCGATAGATCCAAGTCCCCATCACCGGGGGCTTCAATGTTTGCGAGGGTCAACACAAGATCGCTCGCGGTTTGCCGCCATCCAAAGCGAACTAACAGCCCAGATTCGCGGTGCGGATAGCGGGCGAACGCCGCTGCCAGCAGGCGATCGAGTTCTGGATTGGCGAGGCGAACCAGGACGCGGTCGCTCATGACAGGTGACCCAGCCAAGCGATGACGTGATCAAGGTACGTGTCGAACCCGTGCTCCGCCGGGTCCCACGGTGGGCCGCCGCCTCCATTGTGTGGATGGTAACTGGCCAACTGCCACTCCACGCCGCTCACACAAACCTGGCCCTGGCTGTTCTGTCCCCCCTTGAGCATTGGCAGAAGCGGTGAGTTCGTTGGAAGCCCCGCGAGGTCAATCACCGTGGCCGGGTAGCCTTCCGGAACGGGGACGATTACATCGGCCTCCGCCGGGAGCGAGAGTCGAGCACCCGCGGTGGGGACTCTGCGGTAAATCACATACCAACGGTCGGCGAACACCAAGTCCGCGTTCTGCCCGCCTTCTTGGAGCTTGGCGATCTCGCGCTCGACTCTCTCTACCGACATGTCATCCTCCCTCGACGATGCGCCTTGTGACCAGAAAGTGCATGCCGGTGACGATGGCGATGACGGTGTCGAGGCCCACTTCGCCTTGGTCGGGGCCGGTCTCAACGACGACACCCACCTCGCCTCGGGAAGGAACGGACTCGATTCTGACAATGGCGTTCTCCGCTGGGACGTTGACCAAGGCGGCGATCTGCCGCCCGGTCATTTCGGACTGCACGCCATCGCCCTCTTCGAACTTGCGGCGATTCACAAAGATGTGCAGGTCAGGGACGTATAGGTCTTCGACATGCAGTTCCTGGGGCTCCGAAGGCTCTACCATTGCTCTTCTCCTTCCGCTAAACTATACTAGATGGTACAGAGGTATACGCCTCGATACAGGAATACGATACCATACCGTAGAGGAATGTCAATGCCTGCCAGCAGACCAGAGGAGTTCAGGCTTCAGTTCCGCACCATCAGGGAGCGGCGCGGACTGACCCAGGTCGCCCTCGGTCAGCGCGCTGGCATGGCGCCAGCCTCGATTTCGCACTTCGAGACGGGACAGCGCGTGCCATCGCTTGAATCTCTCGTCAAACTCGCTGACGCGCTCGGAGTCTCGGTGGACGAGTTGCTCGGGCGTATGCCCGCCGGCGCGAGCACCCAGGTAGATGCGCTCTTCTTGCGCGCATCTCGTGCGCCTGCTGACACACTGGACGCGGTCAAACGCGTAACCGCCGCGTTGCTTGGTGAGAACCAGACGACCTAAGATTGCGCCCAAGACTGCCAACTGCATCGGAGGAGCATAATGTCTAACGCCCGCGAGGAAGGCACGCAGGAAGGTACGCGCGATGTGCCCGCTACCCCAAATGCCGAAGAGCGTGTTGCCCGGGTCCTCGAGACCTCTCGCCAGACTGTCAAGGATCTAGTCAAGCGTGAGCTCGAGACCGAGTCTGTCAGTTCCGACCTATTGAATCTCCGGCTCCGTGCTTGACCGTGGAACGCTGGCGGCAGAACTACCCACCCCAGAACGTCACGGTTCTGCCGATCGGATCGGCTGACGAGATCAGCCGTCTCTTCCCGGCTCCTCCTGGGATGGTCGAGGATGTCTGGCCCCCGGTTCAGCTCACGTACCTGTCCACCTACCTTGAGCAGATCCGTTGCGCCACAGTCTTGATCGAAGGCCACTACGTCGACCGTGACTACGTCGAAGACATGGCCATCTTCTATGCACGGAGCCTTCGCGCTTACCCGTCGTACTGCCGACGCATGCACTTCTTCAGTGAGTCGTTTGACGAGACTAAGTGGCGTGACCTCTTGGCACGAGCAAACAAAGGTGAGGCCGAGAAAATACGCCAATGGCTCCAGGACGCGTACTTGGGCTTCTCTGTTACCCGCCCACTCCCCGGAAGTCCCCTCGGTCGCACCGTCGTGGCAACCTTCGGGCCGGAGGCGAGCAACGATTGCAGGCGTGAGTTCGGAGGGATTCGGAAGTACGTGGTGCATCTTGGGGGCTTCGAGCTCCATGTCGAAGGCTTGGCATTCCAGCAGCAGGATCAGGGTGTGAGCGCTTGCGCGACAATCGCACTGTGGTCGGCTATCCATCGGGTCGCTCCCATGGAGGGACTTCCCGCTATGACACCCGCTCAGATCACCGAGGCTGCGTCCCGATATTATCTTCCGGGCGGACGGTCGCTTCCATCGCAGGGTCTGACGGTCAACCAGATGTGTGAAGCCATTCGGGCAGGTGGACTGGCTCCAATCGTCATTCCAGCTACATCTCCAGAGAGGGACCGAGCGCAGCTTCTCAGCTACATGCGCTCGGGACTCGCGCCTGTTCTTGCGGCTGAGACACTTTCCTCACGAGAAGGCCACGCCGTCTGCGCGGTTGGTGTGAAGGTCTGTGGAGTGAAGCCACAGGCGGACATGAATCTTGCGTATCGGGATGGAGCGACTGCCTTGGAGGGGCTGTACCTCCATGACGACAGGCTCGGTCCGTACGCATCTGCGGACATCTACCCCCTTACCGTCACAGAGAGTTGCTCCACGAAGACCACCCTGAAGACCGCCCTTCGAATACGCTGGCCCGGCAGTAAGGACGAGGAAGACCACCTCCTCCTTCGGGCCATCGTAGTCCCCGCGCCAGCGAAGATTCGCTTGACGGTGGCCCGGATGCGTTCTCTCGGATTCCCGATCGCCAACGCGACGGGCATCTTACTCAATCGCACCGTGAACCTGGACTGCCGCTACGATATGGCGAGCTCCTACCGTGCGAGAGCTTTCCAGTTTGACCTGACCGATGACGGCGCCTATTCATTAGCGCATGCACTGGTGCTCTCGAGGTACATCGGGCTCATTGAACTCAGCGACGATGAGGGTCCGCTCCTGGATATCCTGCTCGATTCGACTGAGACAGTGGCGAATCCCTCAGTTCTTGCATGCGTCGTACGCCGCAGTCTTGATGCCGAGGCTGAGGAGGCCCTCTCTCAACTCTCTCAGCGACTGGCTGCTGCTCATATCTCCTAGACCAACGGTTCTCGGTGGAGCGGATTAACGTCGTGCTGCGCACGTTGTCGGCCCTGTGCCGCGAGTACTCGACGGCGAGATGAGCCTGCCCGATTGCGTCCGTGGCGGACTTGCGGACTTCGGCCACCCTCATACGCCTCTTCGGCCCCCTAGCCACCACCGCGCTGCACGGTGGCGCTCAGTGCAGTCCCTTCCTCCCCGGCGCAACGGACAGCAGGCCAGAGTCCGGTTTTCTCCTCACGTTCACTATGGGTCAACCCCATAGTGAACGTGAGGGCGACGCATGCCAGCAATCCCAGCTTCGGAAGGAATAGCAAGGCCGACAGCCAACTCGCCTACCTCATCTGGGACTATGTGGACATCTACTTCTCGCGCCACACCATCTGGCGCTTACACGCTATCGTCGTGAACGTTCAACTTCTCTTCTCCTCCTTAAATGGCAAAACACGACACACATGTCTTCATGCGGGAGAGGCCACCGCATCTGCTGCGATGGCCTCCCCCGTACTTTCGCGGCCCGGCATCCGCTCCCAACCGTCAGAGTAACCGTGGCATCTCGGGTTGCCGTTGGGCTTCCCCTTCGGTGGCGGTTGAAGCCTGTGTCGGCCCCTGTCCCCGCCGGGCCTGACGCCTGGCAGTGGGAGCAGGCTTCACGTGGGCCGGATACCTGGGCTCGTCTTCCCACCTGGCTCTCGCCCTCCCGGTCACTGCCGGGACCTCCTGCGCCAGCCCCGGCAGGTCATGGTCGTCGAACGACTCGATGTGCGGGTCCGACTTGGGCTGCTGCACCCCGATGGTGGCCCTGCCTCCCTTGATGGACACGACCACCTTCAGCTCCTCCGGCGGAGCGGCCTGCTCCTCGCCGTCGTTGGAGCCCTGCGGCTCCTGTGCGGCTTCTCCGTTGGAGTCCTCCTCTCCGGTGACTGCGGCAGCCGTGTCCTCCACCACGTCGGCAAAGGGGCTGTCGTCGGCGCTCGGCGCATCCGAGCGGGCTGTTGCGATTGCAGTCTCTTCAGGCATGGTCTCTCCTTCCCTGTTGTTCTCCGGCTACGTTCACGTCCGCCGGTGACTAGGCCGCCCTCCTCGACGACTCTCTCCTGATCTCGCCGAGGGTCTGCGGCTCCCAGTAGAGGTCGCGCTCCACGGCGGGAACGTTGCCGAAGACGGTCGCTTCCGCCAGCTCGGTCAGATCGAAGTAGCCCAATTCCGTCTCGAACCCCTCGACGAGGCCGAAGCAGAGCCCGGTTTGGGCCTCCCACTCGGTGACGTACCAGCGCCAGCCGGTGTACGGGCTGAACAGCTTCACCCTTGCGACGACGGCGTCGGGGTCGTCCGCTTCCTCATTGGCGTACAGGGGCGGGATCGTGGCGGCGAGCTCCTTCGTCATGAGCTTGTGCCTGCGGTACCGGTTGTGGTTGTCCTGCCACATGGTCTTGGTTCCCTTGTCGTCAGACATGACTTCTCCTTCTTCCTGCTTCTCTGGATGGGATCTCGTGGGGCCTACTCTTCGGACGCTGGCCCGGCATCGGACCCGAGGATTCGATCCACCGCCTCCGGGGAGGCGTAGGCCGGGGTGACCGTGCCGAGGTCCATGTCCAGGTAGAGGCCCATGAAGGGGCAGGAGCCCGCCGCCATGCGGCGGACCACCTGTAGCACCAGGGAGGCCATCATCTGGTTGATGGTCGGGTCCTGATCGGTGAGGTCGAGCGCGGCAGCACAGTCCACGTCCGGCGGGGTGGTGGACACGGCCGTCAGCAGGTCGGGGCGCTGCAGCGTGGGCGCCGGCAGCAGGCGGCAGGTCTCGTCCACGAAGGCGGGCTCGTCCCAATCCTCCAGGTCGGCCACGTTGCCTATGAGCACCTGGCCCCAGTTGGTATCGTTGCCCGCGTCGATGAGCCAGCGGCGCCGGCCGCTCGGCAGGCTCTCGGCCATCGCCCTCCGCGCCGCGGCGTTGTCGGCGCAGCCGATGATCAGGCAGTCGCCGTAGCCCGGCAGGCCAGGGTAGCGGTGCCCGTAGGCGTGGGAGCCGGACTGTCGGAACGGGTAGACCGAGTAGCCGATGGGACGCCGGTACGCCCGAGCGAGCCGGTCGGCGAGCGCCTGGCTCTTGAACCTGCCGACGTCCTCGGCGTAGAAGTTCTGGCGCAGCAGGTTGTGGGACTCGACCCGGTCGTGGTCGACCAGGGTGATGGTGGCCTCCCGCCCCTGGAAGAGGCGGCAGAGGCCCTCGGCGACGAAGCCGCCGGTCCCGCCGCAGCCGACCACGGTGATCCACGGCCTCTCCAGCAGGAACGTGTTGTCCAGGTAGTAGGGCATGCTCAGTTACCTCCCTGTCGTTGAGTGATTTCGAGCAGTGATTCCGGCTCCTCGGCCATCAGCCGAAGGTCAGGGTGTGGGCCGTCGAAGACCTGCGACCACTCAGCCGGAGCGAAGTGGCCGTAGACGCCGACCCGGAGCCGCAGCTCGGGCCGGGCGGAGTGAAGACGTCCCGCGACGCCGTAGATGCGGAAGCCCTGCTCGTCCCGGTCGTCGGTGGCCGAGAAGAAGGCGGCTAGGCTTCCGTGTGAGTGGAACTCGGCTACCACCCCGCTTGGGGGCTGGTAGATGAGGGACGCCCGTGACCCGGCCTGCGGAGGGACCACGGGCCGGTAGGCGTGACCGTCCCAGCGGACGGCGAAGAAACGCTCCGTGTCCGGCGCGCCCTGGAACCAGCGCAGACCCGCCTCCAGAAGGCGGGACGGGATGCGGCCGTGGGGCAGCGTCACCTTCTCGCTCACGGGAGCGAGGCCGCGAACGACGCAGGGAGCGATGAGCACCCGCGCCGTCAGGTGGGCGCTCGCGGATTGGACGTAGACCCCGCCCGAGCCCAGCACGTAGTCGTAGCCGATCCCCTGGACGCCGGTAAGTCCGGCGGGATGGTTCACCAGGTGACCCACCGGCCTCGGCGGGGCCTCAGCGGTAGCCGCGTCTCCCTTCGGAGACCGCCATGACGTGGGCCACCGTACACTGGGGAACCAGGTCCTCCATCGGGTACTCGGATGTTCCATCGAGCTCCTCCCATAGGGTTTGCAGGTTGTCGGGGTGTTTCTTCGAGCGCTCGTGGCTGTCGCCGGTGAGCGAGAAGAAGGACTGGAAGAACGATTCCGGTATCAGCCCGACCTCGTCGGGGTACCGGTGGCTGCCCGGGCACGTCCTCCCGTCGCGGAAGACGTTGAAGGCCGGCATCCGGTAGAGCTGCTGCTCGGGGTCGGACGGCCGCTCCGTTGCGGCGTAGACCCAGGGCGCACGGCCCGGCGAGCAGACGAACAGCAGTCCCGGCATCGGGATCCTCAGCCGGGCGGGAGGCTTGAACGCCTCCCGTTGCAGGGCGATCGGCCAGACCTGCGGCGGACGCCAGAGGCCCACTACCTGCCCGGTCTCGCCCTGGTTCCACCAGAGGGCGTCGGCCGGCAGTAACCCGGACGAGAACCCCAGGTGCTGGGTGAGTGCGCTCGCGATCCCGTCGGCCGAGACGGTCCTGACCCAGGCCGAGCCGGTCTCGAAGCAGCGCAGCAGGAGCGTCTCCTCGTAGACCTCCAACTGCATCTTGAGGTCGTCCCTGGGCGCATCGTCCACGCCCGGCAGGGACCACCCGGTGACATCGGTGTCAACACTCATGTTCCTTTGTCTCCTTTCCTTCTTGAGGGAGCCGTCCCAGGACGAACTCCAGCATCTCGGCGAAGCGGGCGGGGAGGTCCTGCTCCAGCCAGTCGGTCAACCTGCCCACCGCGTCCATGAGGGCCTCGGCCTGCCGCCACACCCCGGTGGCCTCTGCGATCAGGTCGTCGTCCCAGGGGTCGGAGAAGCCGTTGTATTCCCCGTCGTCATAGCTGGCGTC
>DAOUJK010000041.1:0-100514 GCA_034422795.1 Dehalococcoidia bacterium
TCCGGTCGGTTTCCACGAGGGCACCGGCTCCGTCTACCACCAGGACGGCTCCGAGTTCGCCGACAACCGGCTGATGCTGCACGCGTGCTCCCACCCCATCGGCATGATGAAGGCGATGATCAGCATGATCTGCGGCGGCGTGTTCGAGAGCTTCCCCGGCCTGCGGGCCGCGTACCTGGAGGCGAACGCGGGCTGGGTGCCCTTCTGGTTGGGGCGGATGGACCGCGACTACTCGCTCTACCGCGAGTGGGACGCTCCGTTCCTCACGCGCCTGCCGAGCGAGTACTTCGCGACCAACTGCTACGTCGGCACGGAGGCGGACGAGGCCGAGTTGCGCTACACGGTCGACGCCGTGGGCGGGAGCAACATCGTGTTCTCGTCCGACTACCCGCACCACGACTCCGAGTTCCCGGAGTCCGTCAAAGAGTTCCTCAACCACGACGACCTTGCGGACGAGGTGAAGCGCAACATCCTCTGGGACAACTGCGCCCGGCTTTACGCGCTCGACTAGGAAGGGCGGAGCATGACCGCACTCTTCCCCGCCTGGATCACGCGGGACGCCGCGCTCATCATCGCGGCGCGGGCGTTGCACACGTTCTCACAGGGACTGCTGGCCGTGATGCTGGCCGTCTACCTGAGGGAGCAGATCGGACTGGCCGTGTTCCTCGTGGGGCTGTTCTTCAGCCTGGGGTTCGCGAGTACGGCAGCGTTCTCGTTCCTCTCCACGTTCGTCAGTGAGCGCGTCGGGCGGCGCAAGCTGGTGGTCGTCTACTCGTTGGTAACGCTGGCCGGGAGCGCCGGGCTGGCCGCCAGCTCGAACCCGGCGGCGCTGGTGGCGTTCGCGTTCATCGGCTCGTTCAACGGCGCCGCCGGCAACGTCGGGCCGACGCAGTCGCTGGAGCAGGCGGCGATCGCGGGCGTTGTCGAGCCGTCGCGCCGGACGGAGCTCTTCGCGCTGTACCGGGTGGCCGCGGCCACCGCCGGTGCACTGGGGGCGCTTGCTGCGGGCCTGCCGGTTGCGCTGCAATCGCTCGAGGGCGTGAGCGAGCCTGCGTCCTTCCGCATCGTGCTGTGGGGACTGGTGGGACTGCGCCTCGTGATAACGCTGCTGTTCATGCTGCTCTCTGACAAGGTAGAAGCCGAGCAGGGGCGGCGCGAGTGGATCAACCCGCTGCGGCTCCCGTCCAGCGGCAGGATATTCACGCTTTCCGGCCTGTTCAGCATGGACCAGCTCGCTGGGGCCATCATCGTGCGCGGCCTGCTGGCGCTCTGGTTCAGCGAACGGTTCGGGCTGGACCTCGCCTCGCTCGGGGTGCTCTTCTTCGTCGCGCAGATCGTCGGCGTCGCGTCGCTCTGGGTGGCGGGGAAGCTCGCGAACCGCATCGGCCTCATCAACACAATGTCGCTGGCGCACCTGCCGTCCGGGCTGCTACTCATATGCATAGCGTTCTCACCGTGGCCGTGGCTGGCGGTGGGGCTGCTGCTCTTCCGGTCGCTGTTCGACCAGATAGACGTGCCCGCGCGGGACTCCTACATCATGTCCGTGGTGCAGCCGCACGAGCGGGTGGCGATGGGGAGCATCCACATCGTGGGGCGCTCCGTCTCCGGCACCATCGGGCCGACGCTCTCCACGGGCGTGCTGCAGGCGATAGCCCTCAGCGCGCCGCTCGTCGGCTCCGGGCTGGTGAAGATTACGTACGTCCTGTCGCTCTACTTCATGTTCAGGAACGTGAAGGCCCCGCAGGAGATGCGCTCCGCCAATTCAGACCCCTCTTCCCCTTGAGAGGTCTTTGCATAACCCCTGCTCCTGCTCATGGTAAGCCTGTCGGACCGCGGGCGGTGCTCAGGACGAGGAGTGCAGAGGGCGAAGCCCGCTGCCGGGGGCGTGGGGGTGTCCCCCACAAGCGTTCGGGTGGGTGGGTGGGAAGAACTACGCTGTGCTGAAGGCAGTTACGCAAGGTCTCCTTGAGGGAGAGAGTCAGAGCCCGCCCCGCGCTTGATGCGGGGGTGAGGGTGGACCAGAGAGCGGCTGGCTCAACACTCCCCGGGGGCTGTCTCCTCCACCTCCAGGTCGCCGTCGTACTGGTCGGCCGGCCACCAGGCGACCTTGAAATGGTTGGTCAGCCGGTCTTCGAGCACCCCCTGCTGCCGGTACTCGCTGATGAGGTTGTTGAACAGCTCCTTCACGCTCCGCTCCGCCTCGTCCATCGTCTTGCCGTAGCCCGATAGCCCCAACTGCGGGATGTGCGCGACGCAGACGTCGCCCCGGTACTCTTTCGTCAGGGTGGTGGCTACGACGATCTTTCCGGTCTCTGGCACGGTGGTCTCCTGCTGCGGGCATTCTATCCGCTGGCGGTCCGGCGCACGCCGCAGTCCGGCAGCGTACTGAAGCGCAGGTCCCTGCCCTGCGGGAACGACGAGAGGGAATCTGCTAGACTCACTCCAGAATGGCGCGCCAGCGCCTCGACAACTCCGCCAGAGGTAGAGATGACCGGCGACCCTCACCAGTTCCTTCCGGACGGCCTCGTCACCAGCCCGCGGCGCTTCATCGCAGGCGGCGCCTACGTCGGCCTCAAGACCTACGCTCCGAACAAGATGGACGTGGGACTGCTCCTGTCCGAGTTGCCGTGCCGAACGGCGGGCGTCTACACCACCAACAAGTTCGTGTCGCCCTCGGTGACGCTCACCCGGCAGAACGTCGATGCTGGCAGGGTGCGCGGCGTGTTCGTGACCAGCGGCATCGCCAATGCCGGTGTCGGTGAGCAGGGCATGACGGACGTGAAGGAGTGCCTGGCGCTCGCCGCCGATCACCTGAGTGTCGAGCCGGACGAGTTGGGCGCGGGGACGACGGGCATCATCGGCGTGGAACTGCCGATGGCGCTCATCCGCGGCGGCATGTCCACGATCAGTGTCGGCGAGGACGGCGGCGACGCGTTCGCCCGCGCCATCATGACGACAGACCGCGTGCCCAAGTCCGCCGCGGTGACGTTCACCTGCTCCGGGGGCGAGACGGTCACCATCGGCGGCTGCACCAAGGGCTCCGGCATGATCCATCCGAACATGGCCACGATGCTCGCGTTCCTCACGACGGATGCCGCAGTGGACGGCGCGTTCCTGGACGCGGCGCTCCGGGACTGCTCCGACGACACGTTCAACATGGTCACCGTGGACGGCGACACCAGCACGAACGACATGGTGCTGCTGCTGGCCAACGGCGCCGCCGGGAATGCGGAGATAAACGAAGGCTCGCCGGACGCGGAGGCGTTCTCCTCTGCGCTGTACTCGCTCTGCTCTCACCTCTCGCGCGAGCTCGTGCGGGACGCCGAGGGTTCCAGCAAGATCTTCTCCGTGCGCGTGGCGGAAGCCGCGACCAAGCGCGACGCCCGTCTGGCGGCGCGCGCCATCGCGGCCTCCCTGCTCGTCAAGTCCGCGATACACGGCAACGACCCCAATTGGGGGCGCGTGGTCTGCGCGGCCGGCTACAGCGGCGCGGAACTGGACGCGAGCAAGGTCTCCTTCTTCATCAACGACGTTGCCATCATGGAAGGAGGGACGCCCATCCCGTTCCACCGGGAGAGCGTCATCGCCATCATGAGCAGGGACGAGGTCGCGCTGACCGTTACGCTGGGCCTGGGCGAGCACGCCGCGACCGCGTGGGGTTGCGAGCTCACGGAAGAGTACGTGGTGTTCAACAGCGCCTACACCACCTAGGCTCCCTCTCCCTCCGGGGTTGACCCCTCTCCTTGTCAGGGGAGAGGGCTGGGGTGAGGGTACTGCGGGTGGGGGCAAGGGGCATCGCAAGCAGTACGCAGAGATTCTCATCATGGAAGCAGAGAGCCCCATCATCCTCATCAAGATCGGCGGCAGCACGCTGGGCTCGGAGGACACGTCCTTCGGCGATGTGGCCGCCCTGCAGCGGCAGGGCGCGCGCCCCGTTATCGTGCACGGTGGCGGGCCCGCGATCACGTCCTGGATGGCGAAGCTGGGCCTGCGCGCCGAGTTCGTGCGCGGCCTGCGCGTCACGGATGCGCCGAGCCTCGAAGTCGCGACGGCAGTGCTCGCCGGGCTCATCAACAAGAGCCTGGTGTCGGAGTTGCGGAGCGCGGGGGTGAACGCGGTAGGCGTCTCCGGCGCGGACGGGGGACTGTTGCGCGGGCGCATCACGGACCCGGACCTGGGCTTTGTAGCTGGTGAACTGGAGGCCGACGCCTCGCTCGTCGAGGGCCTGACCGGTGCGGGCTACGTGCCGGTCGTCGCGCCGGTTGCCGCGAGCGCGGACGACCCCGGTCAGCTGCTGAACGCGAACGCGGACTCCGCGGCAGGTGCTCTGGCCGTCGCGCTGGGCGCACAGCGTCTCGTCTTCCTGACGGATGTCGACGGCATACTCAACGCAGACGGACGCCTCATCAGGCGCGTTCCGCTCGCGACGGGCGAAGAGCTGCTGCACTCCGGCGTCGTGAAGGGCGGGATGCTGCCGAAACTGGAGGCGTGCATCCTTGCGGCGCGGTCCGGGGTGCAGGCAGGGATCATCAACGGAACGCAGGCCGGAGCGTTGCCCTCCTGGCTGGAGGGATCGCTCCCCGGCACGGCGGTCGTCTGAAGAGCGGGATGCCATGACCACGCGCCCCCCGGATGACTTCGAGGATAACGAACTGCCGGAGTGGCTGCGGACGCTCTTCTCACGTGAGAGCCTCTTCTTCCAGGCCGGCGTTGTCCTCGCAGCGCTCTTCGCGCTCTACCTGGTGCTGGACCTGCTCCGCGGGGCGTATACGAACTGGCTCTGGTTCTCCCACCTGGGCCTGCGCAGCGTGTACAGCACGGTGCTGTTCACGCGCATCTGGCTCTTCATCGCCGGACTGGCCGTGAGCGGAGGGGCGCTCTGGCTGAGCTACTACACCGCGTTCAGGTACGCCTGGGGCGAGAGCGTCTTCCGGTTCTCCCTGACGACGATCCAGTGGATACGGCTGTCGCTCATCGTTGGCTCCGTGGCGATGGGCGGCTTCATCGCGTTCACGTTCGCGTCCAGCCTCGCGAACCAGTACGGTAACTTCCTGCTTTTGATGAACGCCGCGGACTTCGGCATTGAAGACCCGCAGTTCCACAACGACGTTGGCTTCTACACGTTCGTCCTGCCTGCCCTGCACACCGTCCAGGGATGGCTGATGGGCCTCGCTCTCGTCACCCTCATCACGACGGCGGGGTTATACATGCTCATCTTCAGCGCCCGGGGCGTAAACCCGATCATCGGCACGGGCGCGCGTACGCAACTCGCGCTGACCGGCGCGTGGCTCATGGTCACCATCGCCTTCGCGCACTTCCTCGACCGCTACGAGACGCTCTTCTCTCCCGCGGGCGCGGTGACCGGGACGACCTACACGGACGTCAACGCCCGTCTGCCTGCCCTGCTGGTGCTCACCGTCATCGCGCTGCTCTCCGCCGGCATCATGCTCTACGCCATCCGCGTCTCAAACCTGCGGCAGTCGCTGCGGCTCATCTTCGCGGCGTTCGGACTCTGGCTGATCGCGGGCATCGTCGCGGGGATCGGCTGGCCGGCCTTGACGCAGCGGCTTGCCGTCGCGCCCTCCGAGCTGCAGCGGGAGCGTCCCTACATCGAGCGGAACATCGAGTGGACGCGCCTCGGTTTTGACCTCGGACGCGTCGACACGCGGCTGCACGACGTGCGCGAGGAGACGCTGGCGCAGGGCATCGCGGAGAGCCCGGAAACGATACGGAACATCCGGCTGTGGGACCCGCGTCCCCTGGAAGCCGTGCTGAACCAGCTGCAGCACCTGCGCCTCTACTACTCGTTCCTGGACGTGGACGTGGACCGGTACGTGGTGGACGGCTCGTACCGGCAAGTCCTTCTTGGCGCGCGGGAACTCTTCCAGAGCGGGTTGGACCCCGCCGCGCAGAACTGGGTGAACCGCGCCCTCATCTACACCCACGGCTACGGCGCCGTGATGAGCACCGCGACGACGTTCAGCGAGTCTGGCCAGCCGGACTTCATCGTGCGGGATGTCCCCCCCACCGGCGCGTTCGAGATTACGCAACCCCGCGTCTACTACGGCGAAGCGTACGGCATCGACGAGGACGAGTACATAGAGCGCCTGAGCCTGGACCCGGTAACCGCTGCCACTGTCCGGCCCGGCATCATCACGAACGACGCCATCGTCGTGAACACGAACGAACCACAGTTCGATCGCCCCGCCGGGGAGGAGGCCGGCACCCCCGAGTTCATCGAGCGCTACGACGGGAAGGGCGGCGTGCCGCTCTCCAGCCTGTTCAGGCGCGCCGTCTATGCCTGGGAGCTGCTCGACGTCAACATCCTGCTCAGCCGCCAGTTAACACCGGACAGCAAGGTGCTGTATCGCCGGAACATCAGGGAGCGTGTCGGCGAGGTTGCTCCATTCCTCGAGCTGGACGACGACCCGTACCTCGTCATCAACGACGGGCATCTCTACTGGATACAGGACGCGTTCACGACGACGGACCGTTTCCCCTACTCCCGCCGCATCGACAGCAGCCGGACAGGCTTCAACGGCGACTTCAGTGGGTTCGAGCGCCCGTTCAATTACATCCGCAACAGCGTCAAGGTAGTGATAGACGCATTCGACGGTTCCATGGACTTCTACACCATCGAGACCGGCGGGCCTGACCCGGTGCTCCAGACCTACCGTAATATCTTCCCGGACCTGTTCACGCCCATCGAGGAGATGCCGCCCGGCCTGCGCGAGCACATCCGATACCCGGAGGAGCTGCTGCGCGCCCAGGCCGACACGTTCCTCCAGTACCACATGACGGACGTCAAGGAGTTCTTCCTGAAGGAGGACGAGTGGGAGTTTGCCGAGGAGGTCGTCGGCAGGGACGTAACGGTCGAGTTGCCGGACGGCACTACCACTACCGGCCCGCGCAACCGGACCATCACGCCGTACTACGTCATCATGAAGATACCGGGCGAGGAGGCGGAGGAGTTCGTCCTCATCCTGCCGTTCACGCCCAAGGACAAGCCGAACCTCGTTGGGTGGATGGCGGCCCGCTCGGACGGCCCGAAGTACGGGGAGAGTATCGTCTTCGAGTTCCCGCGTGAGCGCTTCTTCGACGGCCCGAGCCAGATAGAGGCGCGCATCGACAACGACCCCGTCATCTCCGAGCAGTTCACGCTGTGGAACCAGTCCGGCTCGCAGGTGGTGCGTGGCAACCTGCTCGTCATCCCCATCGGCGAGACGCTGCTCTACGCGGAACCGATCTACCTGCAGGCGGAGTCGCTCGCCTTCCCGGAGTTGAAGCGCGTCATCCTCGCCACCAACACCAGGGTAGTCATGGAGCCCACTCTGGACCAGGCCGTGACTGCGCTGCTTGGCGGCATGGAGACCACTGTCGTTCCGGACGGCGAGCAGCCAACGGAAGATATCGGCATATCGCGCGACGAATTGCTGCGCATACTCGACGGAATCGCGCAGGCGCTAGAATCTATGCAGGGCGGCGCCGAGGAGTTGGATGAATCCGTGCAGGCCCTGCGAGACCTCATAGGAGAGAGCAGCCCATGACTACCGAGCCAACGGCACACGACTCCGCCTACTGGATGGCGCAGGAGTCCGAGTACTACGTTCACACGTTCAACCGCCAGCCCATCGTCGTGGCCCGGGGCGAGGGGGCCCGGGTCTGGGACGTGGACGGCAACGAATACCTCGACTTCACTGCGGGGCTCGCCGTCACCTGCCTGGGCCACTCCCACCCCGCCGTCACGGAGGCGATACGGGAGCAGGCGGGCACCATCATGCAGATGTCCAACCTCTACTACACCGTGCCGCAGCTGGAGCTTGCGCAACTGCTGGTGGAGAACAGTTGCATGGACAAGGTGTTCTTCGCCAACAGCGGCGTCGAGGCGAACGAGGGAGCGGTGAAACTCGCCCGCAAGTACGGCAGGCTCCACCGCAACGGCGCGCAGGGCGTCATCACCGTCCTCAACTCCTTCCACGGCAGGACGCTCGCCATGATCGCCGCGACCGGACAGCCCGCCTACCAGCAGGCGTGGCTACCCCTCGCCGAGGGCTTCACGAACGTCCCCTACGACGACCTCGACGCCATCCGGGAGGCCACGACCGACGAGACCTGCGCCATCATGGTGGAGGTGCTGCAGGGCGAGGGCGGCGTCAATGTCCCCACGGAGGGCTACCTGAAGGGCCTGCGCGAGTGGTGCGACGAGCAGAACATCCTGCTCATCTTCGACGAGATCCAGACCGGCATGGGCCGCCTCGGCACGCTCTGGGGCTACGAGCACTTCGGCGTAGAGCCGGACGTGATGACGGTCGCCAAGGGTCTCGGCAACGGCGTACCGGTCGGCGCGTTCCTCTGTAAGGAGCGCTGCAACGTCCTGGAGCCGGGCGACCACGGCAGCACGTTCGGCGGCAACGTCCTCGCGACGGCTGCGGGCCGGGCTACCCTCGGCTACATGCTGGAGAACGACATCCCCGGCCACGCCGCGCGCGTCGGTGCGTACCTCCACACGAAGCTGGAGGAGTTCGTGAACGCGCATGCCCCGGCGACCGTGGGCACGCGTGGCGCCGGGCTGCTGCAGGCGCTCATCTTCGCCGAGCCGATCGCTCGCGCCGTCGTCACCGCCGCCAATGCGGAGGGCGTGTTGCTCAACCCCGTGCTCCCGAACGCCATACGCTTCATGCCCGCGCTCATCATCACCGAGGCGGACGTCGACGAATGCCTGACCAAGCTCGACGCCGCGCTCACGAAGACACTGGCCGCCTAGGCGGCACGTTGATACCGGAAAGGAACCCGCTTCTCCATGGCTGACAAGATCGTTCTCGCTTACAGCGGGGGTCTGGACACCTCCGTTGCCATCCGCTGGCTGCAGGAGCAGTACGGCGCCGACATCGCCACGCTCACGATGGACCTGGGCGGACAGGTGGACCTGGAGGCCGCGCGGCAGCGCGCGCTCGACATCGGCGCGATACGCGCCGATGTGATGGACGCGCGCGAAGAGTTCGTGCGCGACTACGTCTGGCCCGCGCTGCGGTCGGGGGCGCTCTACGAGGGCGTCTATCCGCTCGCGACGGCGCTCGGCAGGCCGCTCATCGCCAAGCACCTCGTCCGCATCGCACAGGAGGAAGGGGCGTCGGGCATCGCACACGGCTGCACCGGCAAGGGCAACGACCAGGTGCGGTTCGACGTCAGTGCGGGGGCCCTCGCGCCGGCGCTCAAGGTCGTCGCGCCCGCCCGCGAGTGGGGCATGACCCGCGACGACGAGATCGCCTACGCGAAGGAGCGCGACATCCCGCTGGACCTGAACAAGCGCAGCGCCTACTCCACGGACGAGAACCTCTGGGGACGCAGCATCGAGGCCGGTGACCTCGAGGACCCGTGGTTGGAGCCGCCGGAAGAGGCGTATGCCTGGACGGTCTCCGTCGCCGCCGCGCCGGAAGAGCCGCGCTCCGTGGAGATACGCTTCGAACAGGGCGTGCCGGTCGCGGTCGACGGGGAGGAGCTGAGCGGCGTTGCACTCATCGAGATGCTGAACGAGGCCGCGGGCGCGCACGGCATCGGGCGCATCGACCATGTCGAGAACCGGCTGGTCGGCATCAAGTCGCGCGAGATCTACGAGGCCCCCGCCGCAACGGTGCTGCACCTGGCCCATCGCTCACTCGAGCAGATGTGTCTCACGAAGGAGCAGTCCCGCTTCAAGGAGCGGCTCGCGCAGGAGTACGCGGACCTTGTCTACAACGGGCTCTGGTTCACCGCGCACCGCCGCGACCTGGACGCCTACGTCCTCAGCACGCAGCGCCACGTCAACGGCACGGTGCGCGTGCGCCTGCACAAGGGCAGCGCGACGGTGACCGGGCGCGAGAGCGCGGAGTCGCTCTACCGACACGACCTCGCCACGTACGACGCGGGTGATGCGTTCGACCACGAGGCGTCGGTCGGCTTCATCTCGGTGTTCGGTCTGCCGGTGCGGACGCAAGCGCGGGTGCAGGGAGAGGCCGAGTAACCCCCTCGTGAGCGGCGCACTCCTCGCGCTCGCCGCCGCCGCGATGCTCGGCCTCAACACGGCCGTCGTGCGGCGGAGCATGCTGCGCGCGTCCGCCTACAACGGCATCGTCATCTCCATCCTGCTCTCGGTGCCCCTGTTCGCACTGCTCGCGCTGGTCTCCGGCCAACTGGCCCAGCTCGGCGGGTTCACCGGAACGCAGTACGCCGTTCTCGCCGTGGGCGGCATCCTGAACTTCCTCGGCGGACGCTTCTCCCAGTTCCTCGCTGTCCAGGCCATGGGCGCCAACCTCACCTCGCCGGTGCGCGTCCTCTCCGCGCTCGTTGGCGCGGTATTCGGCATCACGCTGCTGGGCGAGCAGGTAGGGCTGCTGCGCGGCGCCGGCATCGCGCTGCTCATCGTCGCGCCGCTCGTCGCGTTCGCGCGGCCTCCGACGGTGCGCCTCGGCTCGCTGCAGATCGCGCGGGGCATCCTGTTCGGACTCACCGCGGCGGCGACCTACGGCGGCTCGACCGTCCTGCTGCGCTGGGCACTCGAAGATTCCGGCCTCACGATGCTCGGCGGGCTCGTGGCGTTCAGCGCGGCAGCGCTCGTCCTCATCGCGTCGCTTGCCTTGCCGGGACGGCTGCAGGGCCTGCGCGAGGTGGACCGCACGGCGGTCAAGCTCTTCGTCGCCGTCACCGTGATGATGTCGATCGCACAGGTGCTCCGCTTCGCGGCGCTCGAATCGGCGGATGCCGCCGTCGTTGCCCCACTCACCGAGACGATGGCGTTCTTCGGCGTGGGGTTCGCGTTCCTGCTCAACCGCGATACGGAAGCGTTCAACCCGCTCGTGCTGCTCGGCATCGTCCTCGCCGCTGCGGGGGCCATCGCCATTACACTCTGATCGACGAGATAGGTGGCGTCTGTCATGCTGAGCGGAGCGGAAGGCGCAGCCTGAAGCGCAGTCGAATCATCTCTCGGAGGAACGTTGGCGCATGATGGCGCGCCTTCCTGAGAGATTCCTCGGCTACGCTCGGAATGACAATGAGTGGATGCTCGGAATGGCAACTAAGCCGCGGAGGATGCGATGCGTATCGGATGGATCGGCATAGGCCGCATGGGACGCCCCATGGTGGAGAACCTCATCCGCAAGGGGTTCGACGTGACGGTGCAGAACCGCAGCCAGGGCAAGGTGCACGAGCTCGCCGCGATGGGCGCGACAGTCGGCGAATCGTTCGCCGCGATGGGCGCGGAGTTGGACGAGGTGCACACCTGCCTGCCGGAGACCGCCGTCGTTGAACAGGTGCTCACCGGCCCGGGCGGCGTGCTCGAACGCCCGAAGGTGGGGCTCATCGTCGTGGACCACAGCACGATCCACCCGGACGCCGCGCGCGGCCTTGCCGCGACCGCACGGGAAAAGGGCGCGTCGTTCATCGACGCCCCGGTCTCCGGCTCCGGCCCCGTCGCCGAGCGCGGCGAGCTGACCATCATGTGCGGCGGCGGCGAGGACGCGTTCGCCGCGGCGCGCCCCGCCATGGAGGCGATGGGGCGCACCGTCGAGCTGATGGGCGCGCCCGGCTCCGGGGCGGCGACCAAGGTGGTGAGCAACTTCCTGATGGCGACGAACCTCGCCGTGGCGATGGAGGCGCTGCTGCTCGCGGACAAGGCGGGGCTGGACCTGGAGCGGCTGTTCGCCGTCATCCGCACGGCGTCGGGCGCGAGCCGCGCATGGGAGCGGAACGTCCCCCGCATCCTGAAGCGCGAGTTCGGCAAGGACGGCTCCGCGTGGCTCACGATGAAGGACCTCGACCACGCGCACGAGTTGGCGGTCGAGTTCGGGCTGGACCTGCAGATTTTCCAGACGGGCCGCCGCTTCTGGCACGCTGTTGTGGAGGAGTACGGCCTCGGCGAGGAGGACCCCTCGCACGGCTTCACCGCGCTCGAACAGCGCCTCGGCGTCACCCTCGGCAGGTAGGACGTACAATAGACGCGACGCCATGACCGAGTACACGACCCATCACTTTGAGGCCGCCTCGCGCTACACCGTCTCCGTCGGCTACGACCGCCGCCTCTACGAGCACGACATCGCGGGCTCCGTCGCGCACGCCCGCATGCTCGGCAGGCAGAGCATCATCTCCGAGGCCGACGCCGACGCCATCGTGGAGGGGCTCGAGGCCGTGCGCCGCGAGATCGCGGAAGGTGCGTTCAACTGGCGTGAGGACCTGGAAGACCTCCACATGAACATCGAGACGCGCCTCCACGAGCTCATCGGCGAGCCCGCCGCGCGGCTCCACACGGCGCGCTCCCGCAACGACCAGGTTGCGACCGCGACGCGCCTTTATGTACGCGACGCCATCGACCGCGCGACCGGTCTGCTGCGTGGCCTGCAGGGCGCGCTGCTGGCGATCGCCGAGCGCGAGCGGGACGCCTTGCTTCCGGGCTACACGCACCTCCAGCGTGCGCAGCCTGTGCCGTTCGCTCACCACATGCTCGCCTACTTCGAGATGTTCGACCGCGACGCCGACCGCCTCGTCGATGCGCGGAAACGCGCCAACGTCCTCCCGCTCGGTTCAGGCGCGCTCGCCGGCGCCCCGTACCCTCTCGACCGCGAGTCGGTCGCGCGCGCGCTCGGCTTCGACGGCATCTCCGCCAACTCCATGGACGCTGTCTCCGACCGCGACTATGCCGTCGAGTTCCTCGCAGCCGCCGCGACGTGCATGATGCACTGCTCGCGCCTCGCGGAGGAGATAGTGCTCTGGACGTCGCAGGAGTTCGGCTACCTCCAACTCGGGCGGCAGTGGGTCACCGGCTCGTCCATCATGCCGCAGAAGCGCAACCCGGACTTCGCGGAGATCGCGCGTGGCAAGACGGGCCGCGTCTACGGCAGCCTCGTCGGCCTGCTCACCACGCTCAAGGGCCTGCCGCTTACCTACAACCGCGACCTCCAGGAGGACAAGGAGGGGCTGTTCGACGCCGTCGATACCCTTGAAGCGACGCTCGACGCGATGCGCGGCATGCTGAGCGACTGCACCGTGAACGCGGAGCGGATGCGCGAAGCCGCCGAGGACAGCGCCCTGCTTGCGACCGACATGGCCGACTACCTCGTGGGGAAGGGCGTGCCGTTCCGCGAGGCCCACGCCGCCGTCAGCTCGCTCTGCGAGCTCGCCGCCGAGCGGGGCGTCGCCGTGACCGCGCTCCCGCTCGACGAGTTGCGCGCGAAGTGTCCGGCGTTCGACGAGGGCGTGCGTGAGTTGAATGCGCTCGCCAGCGCAACGGCGCGCGACGTGCCCGGCGGCGCGTCGCCTGCCCGCGTGCGGGAGGCGCTCGCTACTGCGAAGGCGCGACTGGAAGCGTCCCGTGGCTGACGTCAAGATCGCACCTTCCATCCTCTCGGCGGACTTCGCCCGCATCGGCGAGGTCGTCCGCGAGACCGAGGAGGCCGGCGCCGACTACATCCACGTCGACGTGATGGACGGGCGTTTCGTCCCGAACCTCACCATCGGCCCGCTCGTCGTTGAGGCGATACGCCCGCACACGAGCCTCCCGCTCGACGTGCACCTGATGATCGTCGATCCGGAGCGCCTCATCCCGGACTTCGTCGCCGCGGGCGCGGACAAGATAACCGTCCACCAGGAGGCCGTGACGCACCTCCACCGCGCCGTCCATCAGGTACGCGACCTTGGCGCGACCGCCGGCGTCTCGCTCAACCCGTCGACGCCCGACGCCACGCTCACCGAGATACTGCCTGAGCTGGACCTTGTGCTCGTCATGTCGGTCAATCCCGGCTTCGGTGGGCAGTCGTTCATCCCGGGCGTGCTCCCGAAGGTAGAGCGTCTCCGCGCCGCGATAGACGAGCGCGGCCTCGCCACCGAGTTGGAGGTCGACGGCGGCATCAAGCCGGAGAACGCGGGGCGAGTCGTGAGCGCGGGCGCAAACGTCATCGTTGCTGGCTCCGCCGTATACAATGACCGCATGACCATCGCCGAAGCAGTCGCCGCCCTGCGCGCCGCCACCGAGGGTGGCGCAGTCGCCGGATCGGGCGTGCCCGATTAACCCCCGTATCGCCCACATCCTCTGCCCCGGCCTCTCCGGGGCGGTCCTGCTCATTGTTGCCTTGGCGCTGGCCGTCGCCTGCTCGTCGCCTACACCCACGCCCGTCCCCGTCGCGGAGGAAGGGGACCGTGTCTTGTTGCATTACCACGGCACCCTCGATGACGGCACCGTGTTCGACTCCTCGCGCGACCGCTTGCCGTTCGAGTTGGTCGTGGGCAGCGGCCAGGTGATCGAAGGGTTCGACAACGCCGTGCGCGGGCTCGCCGTCGGCGAGACGGTCACCGTGCGGATCGAGCCCGCTGAGGCCTACGGCGAACGTATCCCGGAGCTTATCCTGGAGGTCCCCCTTGACCAGGTATCGGCCGAAGAGGTGAGCCAGATCGCCGTTGGCATGGTCCTCGTCCTCCCCAACGGAGCACAGGCCGTGGTCACGAGCATCACCGACACCACCCTCACACTCGACGCGAACCCCCGCCTCGCCGGCGAGGCGCTTACGTTCGAGATAGAGCTCGTTGAGATCTTCAAGCCCACGTCCGCTCCCGAACCCGCCCCCGTCGGCTGACGCCTCTGTAGTCGCTCCTGCGGAGGCCCGCGCTTTAGCGCGCAACCTCGCAACCCCTTGCCCGTTATGCGTCTCCGTTGAATGGTATGCTCGCACCCGAGGCGGCAGGAGGACCGGCAATGGACATGGGTCTCGCGGGCAGGGTCGTGCTCATCACGGGCGCGGGACGGAACATCGGCAGAGCGACCGCCGAGGCGTTTGCCGCGGAGGGCTCGCGCCTCGTTCTCTCCACGCGCCGCAGCGGTGGCCTGCTGGAAGAGACCGCGGAAGCATGCCGCTCCGCCGGCGCCGAGGTGGTGACCGCGCTCTGCGACGTTGGCGACGAGGACCAGGTGAGAGCGATGGTGCGGACGGCGGAGCGCGCCTTCGGCGGCGTCGACGTCCTCGTCAACAACGCGACGAACCGCGTGCAGGGCTCATTCCTCGACCAGAGCAACGAGGACTGGCGGGCGACCGCCGCGGCCAATCTGGACGGCCCCATCTTCGCCAGCCGTGCGGTGCTGCCCGGAATGGTCGAGCGCCGCTGGGGGCGCATCGTCAACTACTCCGGCGTCTCCGCCTACCGCGGAGGCACCGCGATGAAGGCCGCCGTCAAGCTCGGCGTTGTCGGCTTCACACGGGGCCTTGCCCGGGAGTTCGGCAGGCACGGCATCACCGTGAACGCCATCGCTCCCGCGAGCATCGAGGGCGAGCGCGACCCCGGCACCGAGCGCGACGTGGACGTCTCCGGCATCGACCCCAAACTCCCCATCCCCCGCTTCGGCCATCCTGAAGAGGTCGCTGCCCTCGTCGTCTACCTGTGCAGCCGGCACGCGGGCTACGTGACGGGCCAGACCTTCCATATCAACGGCGGCGAGATACTCCAGTAACGCCCCACGAGGAGACTCCATGACCCAGCCATCCCCGCTCGATACCCTCG
This sequence comes from Dehalococcoidia bacterium, assembly GCA_034422795.1. Classification (GTDB taxonomy): domain Bacteria; phylum Chloroflexota; class Dehalococcoidia; order Lucifugimonadales; family Australimonadaceae; genus Bin16. The sequence goes on from DAOUJK010000041.1 coordinate 15,517, forward strand.
CTTCCTACATCGCAAGCGCCCTCGACCGGCCCCTTCCCCCCGCTGTCCTGGAGAAGACCAGGCACCACGTCCTCGACACTATCGCAGCCATGGTTACCGGCTCGCGGCTCAAGCCCGGCGAGGCCGCCATCAACTTCGTCCGCTCGCAGGGAGGTGTCCCGGAGGCCGCCGTCGTCGGCTCGAACGTCGTTACCACTGCCATCAACGCCGCCATGGCCAACGGCATGCTCGCCCACTCCGACGAGACCGACGATTCCCACGCACCGTCACTCACGCATCCCGGCTGCGCCGTCGTCCCCGCTGCACTCGCCGTCGCCGAGCGCCAGGACGCCTCCGGCGAGGCCTTCCTTCGCGCCGTCGCCCTCGGCTACGACGTCGGCTCGCGCATCGCGCGGCTCATGGGCGGCATCGACGCTCGCGGCTGGCACGGCCACGCCACCCACACCATCGGCCCCATGTTCGGCTCGGCCGCCGCAGCGTCGGCCCTCGTGGGGCTCGACCCGCGGGGCGTCCGCTACGCCCTCTCCTACACGGCGCAGCAGGCCTCCGGGATCACGTCGTGGGCCCGCGATTCAGAGCACGTCGAGAAGTCGTTCGTCTTCGGCGGCAACGGCGCTCGCTCCGGCGTCACCTCGGCGCTCTTCGTCGAGAGCGGCATGTCCGGCGAGGAGGACGCTTTCGAGGGCGAGAACGGCTTCCTGGATGTCTTCTGCCCCCGTCGGGACGAGTTCCCCCAGTGGGTTTCGAGCCTCGGCGACCACTACGAGATCACGCTTACGAACATCAAGAAGTTCTCCGTCGGTTCGCCCATACAGGCCGCCGCCGAGGCAATGACCTCCCTCGTCACCGAGCACGGCGTCGCTCCCTCCGACATCCGGGAGGTCGAGGCGTTGCTTCCGCCGCAGGGCGCAAACATCGTCAACGGCCGTCACATGCCGGACGTGAACCTCCAGTACTGCATGGCCGTGATCGCGCTCGATGACGGCAGGCTCACCTTCCAGGCAACCCACACCTACGAGCGCATGAGCGACCCTGCGGTGCAGGAACTCATGGCGAAGGTCCGCCTCCAGGGCAACCCGGAGTTCGCGGGGATGGAGCGCCAGCGCCCCGCCACCGTGCGCATCCACACCGCGAACACTGTGCTGGAGCGCCACGTACCCGCCGTCCACGGCACGGCGGACAATCCCATGACGACCGAGGAGGTCGACGAGAAAGCGCTGGACCTCATCGGCGGCGTCTACGGGGAGCAGCGCGCCCGCGACGTCGTCGCCGCCGTCCGCGACCTCGATGCGACTCCGGTTGCCGTCCTGCGCCCGCTCCTGACCGAACTCTAGCGGGCCAGTGACTTCGTGGACAGGGTTCGCTCGCATGCGTACGGTCATTATCGATACCGACCCAGGGACGGACGATGCCCTCGCGCTCATGATGGCGATGAACTCCCCGGACCTGCTGATCGAGGGCATCACCACGGTGGGCGGGAACGCCAAACTCTCGGAAACGACCGATAACGCGCTGCGGCTGGTCGAGCACATCGACGGGAAGGAGACCCCCATCCCGGTGGCGATAGGCGCTGGCCAGCCCTTGCGCGGCTCGTTCACGCACGCGTACCACGTTCACGGCTCGGCGGGACTCGGCGTCCGCCTGCCGGCGCCGACGCTGAGGCCGTACGGCATGAGCGCGATGGAGTTCATATGCGACCGTGTCACCGCATCCGCTGAACGGCTGACCGTCGTCGCTCTCGGACCCCTGACCAACGTTGCCGCCGCGCTGGACGATCGCCCGGACGTTGTTGCCGCGCTCGCGGAGGTAGTCATCATGGGCGGCGCGTTCGACGTTCCGGGCAACATCACGCCCCACGCCGAGTTCAACATCCACGAAGACCCCTGGGCCGCCAACGTCGTGTTCGGTTCGGGTGTGCCGGTGACGCTCGTCGGACTCGACGTAACGCGGCGGACGGCCATGCATCGGCGGGACGGTCCGCGATGGTTCGAGGGCGCGTCCCGGTCTACGCTGCTGGGCAACCGCATCCTGGCGGACCGCTTCCAGGAACGGACCGGTGTACAGGAGTTCTACCTGCACGACCCGCTGGCCGTCGCGGCGGCGATCGAACCGGACATCCTGACGTGCCGCCCGGCGCGGGTATCTGTCGTGACGGACGGGGACGAACGGGGGCGCACCCTCGCGACATACGGAGACGGGACGGTGAATGTGGCGGTCGGAGTGGATGTCGAACGCGCCGTGGAGACCGTTCGGCGTCTGGTCTCAGGGCGGTAGAATCGCGGGGAGAGGAGCTGCGGAAGGATGGGGATACACGCCAGGCGGTTCGATCCCGACGACCGCGGGCCGCTGGACGGTCTTCGCGTGCTGGACATGTCGCGGCTCGTGGCCGGGAACATGCTCACTCTCCAGCTCGCTGACTTCGGCGCCGAGGTCGTCAAGATCGAGGCGCTGCCGAACGGCGATCCACTGCGCGCCTGGGGCGACAGCTCCGTCCAGACGCACTGGAAGACGTACTGCCGCAACAAGAAGAGCGTGTCGGTCGACCTGCGCCACGACGATGGGCGGACGCTCGTGCGGCGGCTGGCCGGAGACGCCGACGTGCTCGTCGAGAACTTCATCCCTGGACGACTGGAGGAGATGGGGCTTGCGCCGGAGGTCCTGCACACGGACAACCCCGGCCTGGTCGTCGTGCGCGTCTCGGGGTTCGGCCAGACCGGGCCGTACCGGGACCGGCCGGGGTTCGGCACGCTGGTTGAGGCGATGTCCGGGTTCGCGGACCGGAACGGCTTCCCCGACCGCGAGCCCGTCCTGCCGCCGATGGCCCTGGCTGACATGGCGGCGGGCCTGTACGGCGCGATGGCTGTCCTGATCGCGCTGCGCGAGCGGGAGGTGAAGGGCGGCGCAGGGCAGGTGATCGACCTCTCGCTGCTCGAGCCCGTCTTCTCCATCCTGGGCGCCGACGCTGCAGGCTATAAGGTGGACGGCAGCGTGAAGCAGCGCGTGGGAAGCGCTTCGAATACGGCGTCCCCCCGTAACGTCTACGCCACGAAGGACGGGAAGTGGGTGGCCCTGTCAGCGTCGATCCAGTCGATGGCGGAGCGCGTGTTCAGGGTGGTCGGCAGGGAGGACGCGATCGACGACCCTCGCTTCCGGAACAACGCCCAGCGGGTGCGGCACCGGGACGAGGTCGACGCCATCGTCGGGGGATGGATGGCTGAGCGGGCGCTGGACGAGGCGCTCGCCGAGCTCAACGCCGCAGGCGTGACCGCCGGGCCCGTCTACGACATCGCCCAGTTCCTCGACGACCCCCACGTCATCGAGCGTGAGGTGGTCGTGGACCTGCCGGACGAGGACGTGGGGACAGTCCCGGCGCACAACATCGTCCCCCGGTTCTCGCGGACACCAGGCACGTTCCGCTACCCCGCCCCCGGGCTGGGGCAGCACAACGACGAGATATTCGGCGGCGCGGGCGTCTCCGTTGAAGAGATGGCCGACCTGCGAGCGCGAGGTGTGATCGGATGACCGACGAACGAAGGCCCCCGGTGTGGCGTTCCCTGCTGTACGTGCCGGCGAACGTGGAACGGTACCTGGCTAAGGCCCACGAGCGTGGCGCCGACGGCATCATCCTCGACCTGGAGGACTCGGTCCCACCTGCCGAGAAGGCGTCCGCGCGTGCGGGTGTTCAGGCAGCGGCGGAGCGAGTCGGGCAGGGAGGCGCTGACGTGCTGGTGCGGGTCAACCAGCCACTGCGGCTCGCCGTGCCGGACATCGAGGCCAGCGTTTCGCCCGCTGTCAACGCCCTCGTTCTGCCGAAGGTCGCCGGACCTGACCACGTGAGGCTGCTCGACGAGATGGTGTCGGACCTTGAAGCGGAGCGTGGGATGGCGGCGAGTGCGACGGCGTTCCTGGCGATGATCGAGACGCCGGATGCCTTCTTCCGGATCGACGAGATCGCGAAGGCGAGCCCGCGCATCGCGGCCATCACCATCGGCGCGGAGGACCTGGCTTCGTCGCTGGGGATGCAGCCGGACGCCGAGACGCTGCTCTACCCGAAGACCCAGTCCGTGTATGCGGCGAAGGCGGCGGGGGTCATGGCGCTGGGCATATTCGGCACCGTCGCCGACTACCAGGACCTGGACGCCGTGCGGGAGGTGGCGCTCAAGGCGCGGCGGTTCGGGCTGGAGGGCGCGTCGTGCATCCACCCGAGCGTCGTCCCCGTGCTCAACGAGGCGTTCAGCCCCGGCGAGGAGGAGGTCGCGCTCGCCAAGCGCATCATCGAGGCGAACGCCGAGGCTGAGAAGACCGGGCGTGGCTCCTTCCAGCTCGACGGCAGGATGATCGACGTGCCGGTGGTGCAGCGCGCGCAGCGCCTCCTCGCGCGCTACGACGCCATCGTCTCGCGGGGGTAGACGAAAGCCGTGGCCTTTTCGTCTCGTCCACTCGGCTGGGTGACCCGGGACGCCTGGCTGATGGTATCCGCCCGCTTCCTGAGGACGTTCGCTCAGTCGCTCATCGCCGTCTTCTTCGGGATCTACCTCATCGAGCTGGGCTACAGCCTCGTGCAGATGGGGCTGCTGGTCACCATCGGTTCGGTCGGCAGCGCCATGTTCGCCATGTTGATCGTCTTCATCGGCGATACGCTGGGCCGGCGCCGGCTGCTCATCGTATTCACGGCGATGATGGCGCTCGCCGGGCTCGGCTATGCGTTCACCGAGCAGTACACATTGCTCGCGTTCGTCTCGTTCTTCGTGGGAAGCATCGCCATCTCGGGGAGCGGACCAAGGGGGCCGGTGCAGCCGCTGGAGCAGGCGGCGCTTCCGGACACCACTACGGCCGAGCACCGCACGGACCTCTTCGCGCTTGCGGGCATCGGCGAGAGGGCCGCGAGGCTGGCGGGCACGATCGGCGCAGCCGCCCCCGCTGTGCTCGTACCCGTCTTTGGCGTGGGAGAGATCACGGCGTACAAGCTGATGTTCGTGGTCTACGCAGTGCTCATGCTGGCGTCCGCGGCCATGTACGGCCTGCTGTCGCCGTCGGTTGACTCCGGCATGGGCGGCGGTGGATGGCGGAACCCCTTGCGGCTGGAGTCGCGGAAGACCATCTTCTCCCTCGCCGCCATCGTGTCGGTGGACGGCTTCGCAACGCGGTTCGTCTTCTTCAGTCTTGTGGGAGCATGGTTCCACCTGGAATACGGCTTCGACCTTGAAGAGGTCGCTTATGTGCTCGCAGGATCAACGGTCTTGAATATGGTCTCGCTCTGGGTTGCCGCGCGCCTGGCGAACCGGATCGGCCTGCTGAACACGGTCATCTTCACGCATATCCCGGCAGTGGCAGCCACCTTCGCCATCCCCTTCGCTCCGACAGCCTGGCTGGCGGTCGTCTTCTGGTTCGTGCGGGCCTTCTTCGGGCAGATGGACGCTCCTGCCCGGCAGTCCTACACGATGGCGATCGTGAACAGGGATGAGCGCGTGGCCATGGCCAGCATCACCAACGTGAGCCAGGCGGCGGTCGGCGCGGTCACGCCATCGCTCGCAACCGTTCTGTGGCAGGCGGCCTCGGCGAGCGCGCCCTTCGTTGCTTCCGGCGCGCTCAAGACCGTCTACCTCGTGGGCCTCTACATGGCGTTCAAGGACGTTCATCCGCCGGAGGAGCTGGAGCGCGCCGAACGGAGGCGGCTGGAACGGGAAGCCCGGCGTTCGTAAGCCGCGGATGCCTGAGACCACTCGTCCGCTCATAGGAGCGGCCGGGCTACAATGCAGCGGTCCACCCACTGGCGAGGCACATGAGAGAGGGGGGAGTGATGGCAACGATTGCAGGCAGGTTCGGCATGTCGCATGGCCCGCAGCTCTACGTACCTCCCGAGCTGTGGCCCAACATCCTTCGCCGCGACGACATGGGCTCCGAGAAACCCGGTATGCGCGAGCAGACCTCGGAGGCCATGATGCAGCGCCGGTACGACGCGTGCCTCGAGGCGATGGACGCCATCCGCGCCAGGATCGACGATATAGCGCCCGATACGATCGTGCTCATCGGGGACGACCAGCGGGAGAACCTGCTCGCGGACAACACGCCGCCATTCCTCGTGTACATCGGCGACGAGGCGGACGCGAGCACGAGGGTCTCGCATTACCGCCTCGGAGAGCAGTTCACCGATACGGTCACCCGGTACCAGGTCGACGTCCCGCTTGCGAGGTGGACCATCGACTCGCTTCTCGATTCCGGGTTCGACCCCGCATGGTCGAGCGCCACCCGGCATGAACAGGGACTCGGTCACGCGTTCGGTCGTCCGCTCCACACCACGAACCACGACGCCCGATACCGAATCGTTCCGGTCATGGTCAACACCTACTATCCGCCCACGAGTTCACCGCGGCGGTGTGTGGACTTCGGACGCGCTCTGGCGAACGCCATCGCGTCGTTCGACGAGGACCGGCGCGTCGTTGTCATCGCCTCCGGCGGGCTCTCCCACATGATGATCGACGAGCAGCTCGACCGGGAGTACCTCGAGGCGGTGGAAGCGCACGACATCGATTACATGGCGGCGATGGACCCCGGCGCGTTGGTCGGCGGGACATCCGAGATCAGGAACTGGATCATCGCCGCCGCCATGGGCGACAGCGGAGCGCGGGTCATCGACTACCAACCCTGTTACCGGAATCTGGCCGGGGTTGGCTGTGCGATGGCCTTCGCCGAGTGGGAGTGATCGGCCCTCAGGTCGTGCTCGCCGCCGGCCATTCGCCGGGGCACGGCGCATCCGTCCCTCCCGAAAACCCGCCTAATCTCCCCCCGAAATGCGCTTGACGCTGGACGCGCGGAACGCCAATCTAGCGTCTCATCATTTTCGAGTACGGAGGGAGCGGCCCGTGGACATGGCGGAGCAGGTGCTGCGCGAGAGCAAGGTCATCGCCGTCGTCGGCCTGTCCGACAGGCCCGACCGACCGTCCCACGGGGTCGCAAGGTACATGCAGGAGCACGGCTACCGGATCATCCCGGTGAACCCGAAACTGACCGGGCCGGTGCTCGGCGAGCAGCCGTACGCAAGGCTGGAGGACGTGCCGGAGCACGTCGACGTGGTGGACATATTCAGGAGAGCGGTGGATGTGCCGCCCGTTGTGGACGGGGCCATCCGCATAGGGGCCGACGCCGTGTGGATGCAACTGGGGATATCCCACGACGAGGCCGGAGCAAAGGCGGAAGCCGCGGGCCTGCGCGTTGTCATGGACAAGTGCCTGGCCATCGAGCACCGCCGGATCAGGGGTTCGTAAGCAAGAGAGACGCCGCCACAAGAGGGGGTGCGTGCGCCGGCGACGGGAGTCGTCGTCATGATTTACCGTGAAGAGGAGCATGTCCGGTTGTTGAAGGAACAGACACGCACGGCAGTGCGTCTCGCGATGAACGGGGAGTGGGCGGAGGCCGTCCAGGTCAACCGCGAGATACTCGAAGCCGAGCCCGATAACGTCGAGGCGATGAACCGCCTGGGCAAGGCGCTCACCGAACTCGGCGAGCCCGGCCAGGCGCTCGACGCCTTTCGCCGCGCGCTCGCACTCAGCCCCGGCAATCCGATCGCAACGAAGAACGTGGAACGCCTGCTGATGGAGACGAGCAGCGGCTCCGCTACCGCAGCCCGCGCCTGCAACGGCGCCGGCGGCACGCTCAAGCCGCGGATGTTCATCGCGGACAGCGGCAAGAGCGCTGACGTGACGTTGCTGGCGTCGTCCGGCGCCAACCCCTCGCCCGGAACGCCGGTGACCCTGGCGGCGAGTGGTTCCACGCTCGGCGTCATGGCCCCGGACGGCGTCTGTCTGGGCCTCGTGCCACCGAACATAGCGCGCCGCTTGCTCTGTCTCATGGCAGGCGGCAACCGCTACGAGGGCGCGGTCTCGGGCTCGGCCAACGGCGCAGTGCGCGTCGTGCTCCGGGAGGCTTACCAGCACCCGACCCAGCGCGCGAAGGTGTCATTCCCGGCGCAGCCGAGGCCCATCGAGGAACCACTGCTCGCAGTACTTGATGCCGTGGAACCGCCCGACACGACGCCCGTCAACGTGCCGGAGGTGCCCCTGTCGCTGCTCGACGATTCGCCGGAGCTCGCCGCGGTCGGGGCCGGCATCGGCATCTTCGACGACGCGCTCCTCCCCGACCTCCCTGAGGACGACGAGTAGGGACGCCTCGTTCCTGCGCCGGCAGGAACATCGCCCCTGCCTGTCCTTCCGAGTGGAGCGCAGCCTCCCATTGTCATTCCGAGCGTAGCGCAGCGAAGTCGAGGAATCTCTCGGGAACGCCCTCCCGTCACGCCTCGTCGAGGCTCTCCGCGAGCAACTCCAGCAGGTCCTTCGCGGACTTGGTGTCCTCCTGCCCCTTCGCGCCGATGCCTTCCTCCATCATCTGGAGGCAGAACGGGCAGGAGACCCCGACCGCGTCTGCGCCGGTGTCGAGGAAGTGGTCGGTGCGGATGTGGTTGACCCGCGTGCCCTGCTCCTCCATCCACATGCGCCCGCCGCCCGCGCCGCAGCAGAAGCCCCGTTCCCGGCAGCGGCCCTCGCCCATCTCAACGAGCTCCAGGCCGGGGATGGCCCGCGCGATCTCCCGCGGCGCTTCGTAGATATCGTTGTGGCGGCCCAGGTAGCACGAGTCGTGGTAGGCGACCGATAGCGGAACGGCCCTTGTTGGCCGGATGCGCCCGTCGCGGACGAGCCCTGCGACGAACTCGGTGTAGTGGGTCACCTCGAAGTTCCCGCCGAACTGCGGGTACTCGTTCTTCAGCGTGTTGAAACAGTGCGGGCAGAGCGTCACGATGCGCCGTACCTCGTAGGCGTTCAGCGTCTCGATGTTCTGCTCCGCCATCATCTGGTACAGGTACTCGTTCCCCATGCGTCGGGCCGGGTCGCCGGTGCACGTTTCCTCGCTGCCCAGCACGCGGTAGCGCACGCCAGCGAGTTTCAGCACTGACGCCATCGCCCGCGCGACCTGCTGGCCGCGTCCGTCCAGCGCCGATGTGCAGCCAACCCACAGCAGGACCTCGTGCTCCGGGTCGTCGCTCATGGCGACGGCGTCCGTGCCCTCCATCCAGTCGGTGCGGGTCGCCTGCGTCCCGCGCCACGGGTGACCGCGCTGCTCCATCGAGGTGAGCGCGTTCATCGCTCCCTCCGGCGCTTCGGCTTCCTCCATCATGAGGAATCGCCGCATGTCTACGATGGAGTCGATGTGCTCGACGAACGCGGGGCACGCCTCCATGCACGCCCTGCACGTGGTGCACGACCAGAGTACCTCGGTCGATATCGCGCCGTGCACGAGGTCCAGTTCCGGTGTGGGCGGCTCGGCGTCCGGGCCGAACGCAAGCAGCACCGGAGCGCGTGACTCCATGTAGGCCTTGGCGTCCTGCACCAGCTTCCGCGGAGAGAGCGGCTTGCCGCTGCGCCACGCGGGACACTGGTCCTGGCACCGCCCGCAGTTGGTGCAGGCGTCGTAGTCGAGCAGTTGCTTGGACGTGAGTTGCGGCAGGTCTCGCGCGCCGAATACCTCCAGCGTATCGAGGTCGCCCATCGGGCGGAGCGCCCCCTTGGGGCGCGTGACGGAAGAGCGCATCACGAGATTGAGCGGGCTGACGAAGATGTGCATGAGCGGCCCGAACCGCCACGCCGCGTAGACGAACGTCGCGGACATCAGCCCGGCGTGCGCCCACCAGAGCGCGAAGTGCGAGACCTCCATCGCGTAGATCGTGAACCCCAGCCCGCGGATACCCACCGCTATGACGTACGAGAACGGCGACCAGTACGCCGATGCCACGCTGTACAGGTCGCTCGTCGGCTCCAGTTCCGTCGCCGCCATGCGGAGCGACTGCAGGACGAAGCCGGAGAGCGCGCTCGCCAGCAGCAGGGCGAGCAGCACGTTGTTCTCCAGCATCGTGTTCAGCCGGGGCGGGCGCACGACGTACCGGCGCCACGCGGCCAGGGCGATGCCCGCGATGAGCATGACGCCGCCGATGTCCCATATCAGCTCAAGCTGCACGCCGACGTTGCGGGTTGGCACGTGCCAGCCGAGGTACTGCTCCGCGTTGAACTCGATGGCGTCGAGCGACGTCGCGATGAACAGGATGACGATGCCCCAGAAGATGAGGAAGTGCATCGCGCCGGGGTAGCGCTCGTTCCGCACGAAACGGCGGTGGCCGATGGAGTCGACGAACAGCGTGCGGAGCCCGCCAGCGAGCCGCGCGCGCCACGGCCCCGTGTCAGGGTTCGGCTTGCCGAGCCGCCAGTAGCGCGAGCGCTGCCAGAGCGCCCAGGCGATGGCGGCCAGCGCGATGGGGGCGGTGAGGTAGACGACCGCCCCCAGCGGATAGCCGATGTTCCAGAAGTCGAGTCGTCCGGTCAGTTCAGGCGGCAATGCACAACCTCGAGAGGAGTCTCGCGGGAGTTTAGCAGGCGTGCAGGGGCAGGGCGGCGTTGCGACGCCTTGCAGTGCTACCATTGTCCTGCACGGAGGGATGGCAGAGTGGACGATTGCGGCGGTCTTGAAAACCGCTGTGCCGGCGACGGTACCGTGGGTTCGAATCCCACTCCCTCCGCCAAACGCGCCGCTTGGCGTAAAGTAGCGGCAACGCGCCCGTGTGTTGCCGGGCTGGATGTATCATCGCAGCGCCGCCCCACGCAGGACGGTGCAAGGAGGCCGCAATGGCAGAGATCGTGCTCGTCGAAGCCACTTCCCACTCGCCCTTCCTGTTCATGGAGCCGCACCAGTGGAACCTCGTGCGGGCCGCCCGTCCTCCGCTGACCGACAACCCTGTCATGTCCGAGGAGGAGAACGCGGCGCAGCACAAGCGCTGCATGGACGCGTTCGAGGTGCTGCGTCAGAAGATGGAGGAGGCGAAACCCGACGTGGTCCTCGTCTTCGGCGACGACCAGCAGGAGCTCTTCGGGCTCGACAACTTCCCCGCGTTCGGCATCTACGTCGGCGACGAGTTCGAGGGCTACCGCACGAGCGCCCGGACGGGCTTCATCCCCGGCGAGCAGCGAGGCTGGCGCGAGAAGACGCCCGAGACGTGGGTGAAGGTGCAGAGCAACCCGCAACTCGCACAGGAGCTGGCGGTCGGGCTGACGCACCGCGACTTCGACATCTCATTCAGCTTCGAGGTGCCGAACAAGGAGCATGGGATGGGGCACGCGTTCATGCGCCCCTTCACCCGCATCATCCCCGACTTCGATGTCCCGATGATCCCGTTCTTCGTGAACTGCTACTTCGGCCCGCAGCCGTCGGCCAACCGCTGCTACCGCCTGGGCAGGGCGGTGCGCGAGGTTATCGAGGCGTCACCGCTGGATCTGCGCGTGGCCGTGCTTGGCTCCGGCGGACTGTGGCACACGCCGGGCAGTCCCACGTCGTGGCTCAACACCGAGTTCGACGAGCGCCTCCTCTCCTACATCCCCAAGGGCGACGCCAAGGGGATGGCAGACGAGTTCGACAGGGAGGGCGCAACCCCGCCGGCTGACTACGGCCCCACGACGGCGCGCTGGGTAGACGGCGGCACGGGCATGTACACCGGCATCGGCAGCGGCACGGGCGAGACACGCAACTGGGTCGCCGCCGCCGGCGTCGCGGACGGCAAGCCGGGCGTCGTCATTGACTACGTGCCGGTCTTCGCGTCGCCGTGCGGCATGGGTTTCGCGTACTGGGAGATGTAGCGCCCGCTACTGGTCCGGCGCCATCGTGCGTATGCCGTAGCGCCGGATGTACGCGTCCCGTGTGACGAGGACGAGCCCCTCTGCCTGTGCCTGCGCAACGAGCATCCGGTCGAACGGGTCCCGGTGGTGCGGGGGCAGCATCGCCGCCTGCTCCGCGTGGAACAGGGACAGCGGGAGGGGGATAAACCCCGTACGTTCTACGATTCCTGTCAGCCCGTACGGGGCTGGCAGCGTCCCCTTCTCCCGCTTAACGGCGAGTTCCCAGATGCTGACTGCGCTGACGAATACCTCATTCTCGCGGGAGGCGATGGCTTCTCGCGCAATCATTCCCAATCGTGGGAGGTCGCTCAAAGCCCAGAGCAGCGTATGCGAATCGAGGAGTAGTCTCATTGGAGGAGAGGGTCGTCAGGATTGTCGGTGTAGAACAGTTCATTGATTTCCTCGTCGGTCCACTCGAGCAGGTCCCAGTTCGGCTCGGGCCAGCCCTGCTCCTTCAGGATGCCTGGTTTGCGTGGCTCGCGCTGCTTTTCCTGGTAGGGGAGCAGTTCCAGGTACGGCTTTCCGGCCCTGGCGATGATGACGCGCTCGCCCTGGCAGGCGAGTTCGCCGAGGCGCGAGAGTTGGGACTTCGCTTCATGCATGTTGACCTGCATCGCTACGCTCCGGACGTCCGCTGCTCGTCTGCTGGTTCATCGTCCCAGGGAGGTCCGATGAAGTCCTCGCCGAACATCTCGACCAGCTCTTGGTAGGTGAACTTGACGTATTCCCCGAACTGCCCTTCGTACCCCCCCAACCGGCGCGGCTCCCGCTGCTCCTTGTACGGCATCAGTTCCAGGTACGGCTTGCCGGCCCTGGCGATGATGATGCGCTCGCCCTGGCAGGCGAGTTCGCCGAGGCGCGAGAGCTGGGACTTGGCTTCATGCATGTTGACCTGCATGCCGAACGCTCCTTGGTCGGACTAAGCTTAGCTAATCACGTCGAGGCTCTGCCGTCAAGTGGAGACCGGTTGAAGACGCTAGCCTGCGCTGCCGTAGCGCCCTTCGTGGAACAGGAGCGCGCCGCCCTCCCTGACCTCCGTGTGCTCCACCGCGGCGACGAACAGCGTGTGGTCGCCCGCCTCGACCTGTTGCTCGATGCGGCACACCATGCTGACGAGCGCATCGTCCAGCAGCGCGACGCCGCTCTCGTGCGTCGTGTGCGCCTCGGGCAGTGTTTGGCGTTCCTTGGGCGCGGCGCGCGCGTAGAAGTCCGCTATGTCGGCTTGGTCGCCCCGGAGGAAGTTCACCCCGAAGCACCCCTCGCGGCGGAGGTAGTCGCACGTGTTCCCGCCCGTCGCGACGCTCAGCAGCAGCAGCGGCGGGTCGAGCGACACGGAGAGGAGCGCGTTCGCGGTCGTGGCGTAGGGCGCGCCGTCCGGCGAACGCGTGGTGACGATGCTCACGCCGGTGGGGAACCTGCGCCATGCCTGTCTGTAGAGGGTGGGGTCGGCTGTCATCGGCGTGTAGGATAGAGCATCGGCGCGGCTTGCGCAGGGCGGGGGCAGGGAGCGATGAATGAGCAGCAGTTGATGCGGACCCTGAACTCGGTGGGCATGAGGTGCCTTGTCACGTACTTCAGGCAGTTCTGCGACCTGTCGCTCTCGAACGACGACGTTGCGGCCCAGATCCAGGAGGCGGAACACTATGCCGCTACAGCCTGCCGGACTCGGGTGCGCGGCGCCAGGCGCATCATCAACGCGGGACGCGGCCGCGATGCGCTGACCATCATCGCCAACTCGAAGGCGGACGTCCAGACCCGGCAGGAAGCGACGAGGCTCCTGACTTCTCGGGGTTAGTGGGTAAGCCTGCTAACTCGCCGTGACTGCCGCCTTGACCCCCAGCCACTCCGGCACGACCCGGAAGAGGTCGTCCTCCTTGTTGTGCCAGCCGTGGTCGCCGCCCTCCAGGTGCACCCACGTCACGTTCTCCCGCCCCTCGCAGAGCGCGGCCATGTCGCGGCCCGCGTCGCGCATCCGGGGGTGTTGCTCCTCGGTGCCGGTGAGGATGAGCAGCGGGCACTCGATCTCGTTCGTGTGTGCCTTCGTGATGTCGTAGTGCTCGGAGCAGTGGCGGTCGAGGTAGACGTCGGCGGAGAAGTACGCGCCGGGGTTGGGGAAGTCCACGAACATGATCTCGTCGCCGCGTCCGGCGGCAACGAGCGCCTTCGCGTTCTCGTAGTTCCGCAGGTGCTCCTCGCCCATCTCGCAGGCCGAGTAGTAGGCGTGGGAGAAGCGCAGCGGCGCGAGCGATATGACCGCCGCGACGTTCGGGTCCTGGTTCTTCGCCTGCGCGAGCACGACGCGCACCGCGCCGAGGCTGCTGCCCCAGATGCCCACGCGGCTGTAGCCGCGTTCCCCCATGAACGCCACCGTCGCCTGCAGGTCCAGGTGGGTCTCGGAGAGCATCTCGTAGGCGTTGCCGGTGCGCACCTTGCCCGCGCGACCGCCCACCACGTCGTGGCCGCGCGTGTTGAACAGTGCGGTGGGGATGCCCATGTCGCGCAGTTTCGCGGCGCGCGGGTTGGAGGGCGAGAGGTAGAAGTTGCCGGCGGAGCCGTGCACCATCACCATCGCGTCCACGAGCAGGTCCGCGCGGGGCAGCTCCGGCTCCAGCAGGATGCCGCTCAGGGTAACGTCATCGCTCGTCTTGGTGTGCACCAGGTCTACAAGCATGGTCGCGCCTCCGGGATCGGGTTGCTGCCGGTAGTATAAGTCCTCTGCGCTCTCGCGCCACGGCGTCAGTCCTCGTCGAGCGGCTCCGGCATCAGCACGAACTCCGGGTACGCCTCGATCCCCAGTTCTCCGACGTCCTGACCCATCCGCTCGATGTTGGAGGACACCCGCGCGCCCAGCGTCGCCTTGAACCCCTGCCAGAGCAACCAGGAGACGGGAAAGACGAACGCGCCGACCGCCAGCACGCCGATCAGCTGCACGTGGAACTGCGCTCCCGCGGCGATGGAGGCGGCGAGCGTACCCCAGATCCCGGCGAACAGGTGCGCGGGCACCGCGCCGACGACGTCGTCCAGCTTCACTGTCTCCAGCAGCTTCAGCCCGGCGACAACGATCAGTCCGCCGATCGCCCCGATGATGATCGCCCAGTAGTGGTCGACGATATCGGGTCCGGCGGTGATGGAGACGAGTCCGGCGATGGCGCCGTTCAACGCCGCGAAGAGGTCTATGCGTCCGAGTATCCAGCGCGAGACCAGTATGGCCGTGATCACGCCCGCGGCGGCAGCGAGGTTCGTGTTCACGATCACGATGCTCATCGCCACCGCGTCCACGGCGCTCGCCAGCGCGAGTTGAGAACCTCCGTTGAACCCGAACCAGCCGAGCCAGAGGATGAACACGCCCAGCGTCACCGCGATGGTGTTGGAGGGCGGCGTCGGTCTCGCCTTGCCGTCGCGCCCGAACTTCCCGAGCCTCGGCCCCACGACGAGGATGCCCGCCAGCGCAGCCCAGCCGCCCGTGCTGTGCACGATGGTCGAGCCTGCGAAGTCCTGGAATCCCATCTCGTAAAGCCATCCTTCGCCCCACGTCCATGCGCCGACAACGGGGTAGATGAACCCCGTCAGCAGGAGCGTGAAGATGAAGAACGACCACATCTTCACCCGCTCTGCCAGGGCGCCCGACACGATGGAGGCAGCGGTCGCCACGAACACCATCTGGAAGAACCAGTCCGACATCACCGAGTGGTCGCTCTCTTCGACGACGGCAGCCGCGTCGCCGTCTCCGGCGAGCAACGCCACCTCGCTGGCCGACGGTCCGTAGAGCAGGTTGAAGGAGCCGATGAACCCTCCCACGATATCGACGTACATCAGGTTGTAGCCGACGAAGAAGTAGGCCAGCCCGGCGATGGAGTAGAGGCCGATGTTCTTCATGCAGATCATGGAGGCGTTCTTGGTGCGGACCGAGCCGGCCTCCAGCATCGTGAACCCCGCGGCCATCCACATCACCAGCGCTCCCCAGACGAGGAACGCGAACGTGTTGAGGACGAACGCCGTCTCCGAGGCGACGTCCGCGGCTCGGGCAACCGCGGGCTGGGCAACGAACAGCGCCAGCGCGAGAACGCCGGAAACGGCAAGGATGACGGGGGGACGACGATAGGACAGGATGCGCAGGACGGTCATCGGCAGTAACCTCCGCTCTCCGGTTGGGCGGGAGCGTAGCGCATCCCTATCGCGCGCGACAACGTCGCGGATAGGCAGTTTCCCGCGGGGCGCTGCTATCATGAACGTCCTATGCTCGTCCGAGACCTCATCGCCGCACGCCTGCGCGACGCCGTCGGCGAGGCGCAACGCACCGGCGCGCTTCCCCCGTTCGACCTCCCGCAGGGGGGACTCGTGGAGCGTCCGCAGAAGGCCGACCACGGCGACTTCGCTTCTGGCCTGCCGCTGCGTGTCGCGAAAGCCGCGAAGCGCCCGCCGCTGGAGATAGCGCAGCTGCTCGCGGAGGCGCTCGCGCAGGGAGGAGATGGCGGTCCGCTCGGAGAGGTCTCCGCCGCGCCGCCCGGGTTCGTGAACTTCCGACTGAGCGACGACTGGCTCCGTGCCCAGGTGGAGGCCATCCGCGCCGCGGGCGACACGTTCGGCAACGTTGACGCGGGAGCGGGCCGGCGGGTGCAGATCGAGTTCGTCAGCGTCAACCCGACGGGGCCGGTGCACGTCGGCCACGCGCGCGGCGCTGTGCTCGGCAGCGGGCTCGCGCGGGCGCTCTCCGCTGCCGGGTTCGACGTCACTCGCGAGTACTACGTCAACGACGCAGGCAACCAGATGGAGTTGTTCTACCGCTCCGTGTTTGCGCGGTACGCGGAGGCGCTCGGCAGGACGGACGTGCCGCTGCCGGAGGACGGCTACCAGGGCGCCTACCTGGTCGACCTCGGCGAGGAGCTCGCGGGACGCCACGGGACTCGCTACCTGGAGATGGACGAGACTGAGGCTATCGCCGAGCTCGGCGAGGAGGCCCTCAACCGGATGCTCGAGGTGATACGCGGCGACCTCGACCGCATCGGCGTCGGGTTCGACGTCTGGTTCCGCGAGCGCGACCTCTACGCCAACGGGCAGTACGAGGAGACGATGGCGCTCCTCCGCGAGCGCGGCTACACCGCCGTGCGCGACGGGGCGGAGTGGTTCACCTCCACCGTGCTTGGCGACGAGAAGGACAACGTCATCGTGCGCAGCACCGGCGCGCCCACCTACTTCGCGTCCGACATCGCCTACCACCGCGACAAGTTCGGGCGGCGCGGCTTCGACCGCGTGATCGACATCTGGGGGGCCGACCACCAGGGCCACGTGCCGCGCATGAAGGCGGTGATGCAGGCGCTCGACCTCGACCCGGACCGTCTCACCATCCTCATCGGCCAGCTCGTGACGCTGAAGCACGGCGGCGACATCGTCCGCGCATCCAAGCGCTCCGGCAACATCGTCACGCTCGGGGACCTCGTTGACGAGGTGGGCGCCGACGCCTGCCGCTACTTCTTCCTGGCGCGCGCCGCCGAGAGCCAGATGGAGTTCGACCTCGAGCTCGCGAAGAGGGAGTCGAGCGAGAACCCCGTCTACTACGTGCAGTACGCCCACGCGCGCATCGCGGGCATCCTGCGGCAGGCCGCCGAGCGCGGCGTCGTCTGGGACGACGGCGACACCGCGCTGCTGACCGACCCTGCCGAACTCGCGCTCGTGCGGAAGATGCTGCAGATGCCGGAGATCGTCGACTCGATCGCCGTCACGCTCGCGCCGCACTCGCTGCCGCACTATGCGGTCGACCTGGCGACCGCCTTCCACTGGTTCTACGACCACTGCCGCGTGCTCTCGTCTGACCCGGCGGACGCTCCGCTCATGAAGGCGCGCCTCAAGTTGACCGAGGCCGCCCGCGTCGCACTCGCCCGCACGCTGACGCTGATGGGCATGAGCGCCCCTGAGACGATGTAGGGCCGGACCGATGCGGCGCGTCTGGGAGGTGCTGCTCACCGCCGGGTGGCTCGGCCTCACCTCGTTCGGCGGCCCCGTCGCGCACATCGGCTACTTCCGCGAGGCGTACGTCGTGCGTAAGCGCTGGTTGGACGAGGACACGTTCGCCGGGCTCGTCGCGCTCTGCCAGTTCCTGCCCGGACCGGCGAGCAGCCAGTTGGGGATCGCTATCGGCATCCGGCGCGCGGGGATGCTCGGCGGCTTCGCGGCATGGCTCGCCTTCACCCTGCCGTCCGCCGTTGCGCTCATCCTGTTCGCCTACGGCGTGCAGTCGCTCGGCGATCAGGCTGACGCGGGCTGGTTGCACGGGCTGAAGGTAGTGGCCGTGGCGGTAGTCGCGCTGGCGCTTTGGGGCATGGCCCGGACGCTCGCCCCGGACAGGCCCCGCGTGACGATAGCGGCGCTCGCGGCCGTCGCGCTGCTGGCCGCGCCCGGTATCGCGGCGCAGCTCGCGGTCATCGCTGCCGGAGGCCTGCTGGGACTGCTCCTGCTGCGCCCCGATGCTCCCTCACCTGTGCAGGTGGACGGCCAGCGCGGGACCCCGTGGCTTGCCGTCGCTGCGCTGCTAGCGTTCTTTGCGCTGCTCATCGCACTGCCGGTCGCTGCGCGGCTCGTCGACTACGGAGCGCTCGCCGTTGCTGACAGCTTCTACCGCGCCGGGTCTCTCGTTTTCGGCGGGGGGCACGTCGTGTTGCCCTTGCTGGAGGCGGAGGTCGTTCCGCCGGGGTGGGTGACGAAGGACGAGTTCATTGCGGGGTACGGTGCGGCCCAGGCGGTGCCGGGACCGCTCTTCACTTTCGGGGGCTACCTCGGCGCGGCGATGGAGGTCGTCGCTCCGCGATGGCTGGGCGGCCTGCTGGCGCTGGGAGCGATCTTCCTGCCGTCGTTCTTCCTCGTGGTCGGGGTCCTGCCGTTCTGGGAGCGGCTGCGTGGGGTCGCGCGCGTGCGCCGGGCGCTGATGGGGGTCAACGCCGCCGTTGTGGGGCTCCTGCTCGCTGCGCTGTACGACCCGGTCTGGACGAGCGCGGTACGCGCGCTGGAGGACTTCGCCCTGGCCGTGGCCGCGTTCGCGCTGTTGGCGTTCTGGCGCGTGCCGCCGTGGGCGGTCGTCGCCCTGGCGGCTGGAGCGGGCGCGTTGCTCGCGGCGCTCTAGCGCTAAGAGATGACTACAGGGTTGGCTTGCTCTTGAACGCCTGACGGAAGGCCCTCTTGAACCGTGGACTGACCTTCTCCATCGTACGACCGAGGGATTCCTCCACTTCTCGGTGGATCTCCTCTCGTTGCTTCTTGGAGATTCGCGGAGGGGTAAGGTCAGGGTAGACGTCCTTCCGGCCCGCGTCAGCGTCCCTTGGTTGGGCTAGTGGAGTTGTTCGTGCCATTATGTCCGTACTGTCCCTATTGGCCTGTTTCAAACTGTTCCTTGCGCTTGACCCATTGGAAACCACCGCCCTTCGTTATAACGGCTACATCTGTTGGCCCTCCAACAGATTCTTCCTCACGTGTCACTCGCCGTCTGAGAGAAGTGAGGCTCACCAGAGTCTCTGCCATCTCAGCGAGCCGTTCCCTAGGAAGATATTCTACCATGCTCATGATATCATCGTACAGTCTGTTCTTCCGTCTGTCTGTAAAGTCATCCACAACAGAATTTACAATAACCGAATGTTGAGCGAAGAGACCTTCCTGTAATGTGGCAAGGTTTGCCTGTTGATTTGAAACGCGTAGACCTTCAATGACAAGGCCGAGATACTTATCTAACGTCACACTGAGTAGCTCTTCGAAATAGGTATCGAATTCTGGATGTGTTCCCCAGAGAAACTGGTCAATCGTGTCTGTTTGTGCGAAGGGAAGTATTTGAACACGGGATTCATAGGAGAGAGATTCTTTCCGGATTACCCTGTATATCAGCACACCTTGTACCAGCCCTTTGCATTGTAATTCAATTAGGCTAGGGAATATCTCATCTTGGCCGAATCCTGCGATGACTATGCCTGATCCGAAAGCATCCTCGTAAGCAATATCGTCGTGGAACCCACACACCGCTCTGATTGCGATAGAGTTCAAGCGACGGACGAGGGTGGGAGTCAATCTTCTCTCGAACACTTCCTTACGAGCCAGACTCAGTTCTGCTCGAAGAGAACGACGCATCCTTTCTTCGAAGCCGACTGGTGCGTCCGAATGAATTCTCATCGATTTCGATTCGTCGTAGTACTCTGCAATAACTACACCGGTTACTCGTGCTAGGGTTTCTTCTTGGAACTGTGAGAAACTCTTCCTACGTGCTTCTGCAGAATTTTTCCTGATTTCTTCTTGGAATCGGGCTTGAATTGTAGATTCTATGTCATTGAATAATTCATAGATCATAGACTCTAAGTCATGTTTCTCATGCTTTGAACTCACATATCGAGCGATATCTTCACGCAAGAACCTGCAGAAATCATCCGCGTATTCGGCGACGCTCCCGAAGTGACTGTCCTTCGCTGACCTGCCATATTCCTTGATGATGGTCTCCCACGGAATATCGATGAAGGCAGCATCTCCGTAGGTCATGACACCGACCGGAGCACCATCCGCCAACTGTAACAGTTTGTCATCTGACGTGAATATCTTGGAGGAACCATCAGCGTAGGTCAGGGTAGTAGCACTGTCTGCGGCTAGAGCGACCGCTTCGAGGTTCATGATGGCCACTTCTGCAGTCATACTTGCAAAACCCCATACATGCGCAAAGGCAAACTGTGTGAGGTGAGTCTGCCCTTCCTTGTGTGTTAGCCCCTGCTCCCCGCGCTCTAGCGCGCGGCCACCTGCGCGTCCGGCGAGCGGCTGGTCCCGATCTGCGCGACGCCCTCGTCGACGTTCGTGTCGATGAGCGGGTGGTCCGGGTCGCGGAAGACGCCGATGGGGTCCTCGCCGCGCTGCACCCGCTCGATCTGCTCCTTGGTCACGCGCCGCAGCAGCACGACGCCCCGGTCCGAGTACGAGAGGTGCTCGACGGTGCGGTCGGTGATGGGGCCCTGCGTCTCCCACGCCATCTGGTCCTGTGCGTTCACGTCGCGCAGGATGAACCGGGTGAAGGGGTGGTCCTTCTCCGGGTCCTCCTTGATGGGCGGGTCGAACTTGAACTCCGGCTCGAACGCGTCCGGGGGCTCGCTGCCGTCCTCCGTGGGGTAGAAGAACATGCGGAGGTGCCAGGTGTGCGTGTCGTCTATGGGCGTGCGGAACTGCGTGCTGGCGCCCTGGCGCAGGATGTTCGGGAAGAGGACGGGGTGCTCGTCCACCATGCCGTTCTTGTAGGTGCGCTTCTTCATGAGCCCGCCGTAGTCGGTCACGTAGAACTCGAAGTGGTCCACGTCGTCGGTGAAGCCGCGCGTCGTGTTGACGGGCTGTCGCCCGCCACCGGTGAACTCCTGGTGCAGCACCTGCAGGTGGGCCGGGTCCATGGAGTTCTCCATCGCCTGGAACCAGTTGCAGTTCAGCGGCGGATGGATGCGCACCACGCGCTTGCCGTCCTTGCGGAACATCGTGTCGTAGGGGGCCATCGGCGGGGCGGGCAGGGGGCCCATGTAGGCGAAGACGAGGCCGATGTGCACCTGCACCTTGTAGGCGGGCTGCTTCACGGAGCGCATGATCGCCTCGTTCTTCTCCGGCGGGGTCTCGAGGATGTTGCCGTCGCAGTCGTACAGCCAGCCGTGGTAGGCGCAGGAGATGCCCCGCTCCTCGACGCGCCCGTACACCAGCGAGGCGCTGCGGTGCGCGCAGTGGTCGGCGAGCAGGCCGATGCGACCGGACTTGTCCTTGAAGAGGACGAGGTCTTCCCCGAGGACGCGGACGGCCTTGGTGGGGCGCTCGTCCGTCAGATCTGAGGCGATGGCGATAGGGTGCCAGAAGCGGCGGAGCAGTTCGCCCGCGGGCGTGCCTGGGCCGACCCTCGTGAGCAGGTCGTTCTCTTGTTGCGTGAGCATCGTTGCACCTCTTGCGTGCGTGCTGTTTGCGTACGGTACTGTACTCCCGTTCCCACCCCCCGTTCAAGCGTGGCGGGCGACTGAGTGCGGCTACGTCTGCGAGGGGCTGGAGTATCATCAGGTCCATGGTCGGGCCAGGGGTACCAGCGCATCCGTCTTTGGGCAGGTCCCGCGTTCCACGGTGGGCCGCTTCCCTGGTCGGGATACTGCTCACCGGCGCTCTGCTCGTCTCCTGTGATGCCGGTACGGCTCCCGCAGGCGGGTCGGCTCCGATGCCCGAGGGGCCGCGGATGTCTCTTGACGAGTACGCGGCATTGTGCGCCGAGTACGCGTCCGACGAGATCGCGCAGGACGCCACCTATGGGCAGGTGTCGGCGGAGCTGGCCGCATCGATCGAACTCATGGAGTCTGTGAACCCGCCTCTGGAAGTCGCGGACTGGCACAACGAGTCTCTCGCCTATGGGAAGGCCGTGAAGGGCATCGCCGACGGGCAGCCGGGCGATGAAACCGCGAACCCGTTCGTGTTCCTCCTTCTGCTGCCCCAACTGCAGGACCTGGAAGCCACGATGAACGCACTGGACCCCGGGGTGCGCAGGCAGTTGGCTGCGACAGGCTGCCTGAGCGAAGAGGATGCTGCCGGTCTCGAGATCGGCAGTCCTGAGGACGTGCGGTTCGCCGTGGAGGGCTCAACGATACGCGTCAGTTGGGATGAGGTGAGCGGTGCCGGTCACTACAACGTGTACTATGCGAACGAGCAGAGCTGTCACGTCCTGCCTGACGGAGACACCGTCTACTGTGAGCTGCTGGCCTCCAACGTAGTGGAGACGGCCTACACGCATTCGGACCCCCACGAGGACATGAACTACTATTGGGTGGCTGCGTGCGATGGTGCAGGCTGTTCGAGGATCGATGAGGAGGAATCAGCCAGGTCCATCGAAGGCCCCCCGCACGTGCCGGGGAATGTGCGGTTCAGCCGGGACAGAGCGACGGCCACTGTCACTTGGGACTCCTCGGAGGGGGCGACCCACTACAAGGTCTACTACAACCAGTTCGAGGACCCGGAGTGCTTCCTGGCAGGCTCCGGCACACCGTTGGGTTGCCGGGAGTTGGACGGTAGAGTCGTCGGGACAACCTACGTCCATGAGGAGCCCGACCCCGATCTCAACTACTACTGGGTGGTCGCGTGTGACAGACGGGGGTGCTCTGAGATCGATTCCCTGGATCCGGCGAGGCCGGTGGCGCCCAGACCCGCCGTGCCGTCGAACGTCACGTACGGCGTGGAGGGTCCGACGGTGCGCGTCACCTGGGACCCGGTGGAAGGAGCAGACTACTACGCGGTCTTCCACGACAGATTCTTCGGATCTGCCTGTTCGCTGGAGTGGGACGGTACAGCGTCCTTCTGCGATGAGTTGGCGACGGACCTGGCCGGGACGACCTACGTCCACACCGACCCTGGCCCCGACCAGAACTACTATTGGGTGATCGCCTGTAATAGGGGAGGATGCTCGGCGGTCGACTCCGGGAACCCGGCCAGCCCTGCTCCATGAGCGGGCGGCGACCGGCGTACGCGACGCGCTCCTACTCTTTCCGGCCGGAAGCCGCGGACCTGCGGTGGGTTTCCGGCACGAATGCGGCGAGGATGAGCGAAGAGAGCATCCCCGCCGCGCCGACGACTCCCAGCGCCAGGGTGAAGCCGGAGAGCGCCGTGCAGACCGCGAAGATCGCGGGATTGGTCGCGAACCCCGCCTGCGTGACCGTGCGCCCCACTGCGAAGAAGCGTCCCCTGCCACCGGGAGGCGCGAGGTCGGAGCCGACGACCTGCCACGAGCCGGTGAGCAGGCTGTTCATCGTCTGCAGGACGACGAACCCCACGATGAAGTAGCCGAACCCCAGCCCGACGAACGACGTAACGCCCAGGAAGGCCATCGCGGCGCCCAGCAGGAACAGGCCGGGCACGATGGATATCTTCCGCCCGAAGCGGTCCATCAGGTACCCTGCGGCGAAGGTGAGCGGTATCCCCGCGCCGGCCATCAGGCTGCTCAGGACGCCGAGCGTCGCGGGGTCGGCTTCCTCGTAGGCGTACGCTGCGTAGACGAACACGGTGCTGCCCGCCACGATGCCGCCGCGCGCCGTCATGCCGAGCCACTGCGCGAGGAACATGACTGGTATCGGGTGAGCGAGGAGCGCCCTCCACGAGAAGCTCTCCGCGGCGACGGACGCCGTGCCCCGGCCTCCGCGGCGTCCGTCCTGCGGCATCGTCTCCCTGGCGAAGAACCCTGGGGCCATCGCCACGAGCGCGAACGCCCCCTGAACGATGAACGCGATCTCCAGTCCGTACGTGACGGCCAGCAACCCGCCCGCCAGCGGCCCGGCCAGCGTACCGACGTGCTGCACGCCGAGGAGACTCGTGATCATGCGGCCACGGGAGCCCGAGGCGCTCGTGTCGGCGATCATGGTGAGCCGGCTGAGTGTCCACATCTGCGTGCCCCATCCGCCGATGAAGCGGTAGAGGAGCAGCAACTCGAAGGAGCCGGCTGTGGCGGTGAGGAAGGCGGACAGGGCGGTGAGCGCCGGCCCCAGGATGAGGATGCGACGCCTTCCGACCTTGTCCAGCAGGTAGCCGATGGGGACACTGGCGATGAGCCCGCCGAGCATGGTGGAGACGAACACGAGTGACGCCTGTCCCGGTCCGACGCCGAACGACTTCGCGAACTCCGGCACGACCGGGACCGTGGCCCCCATGCCGAACCCGAGCGCGATCGCGGGCAGGTGGAGTTGGAAGAGCAACCGCACGAGGCGGTACGAGGGAGCGCCCGCATCCGCTGCGGGCGCCGGGGACTGGCTGGAGGGCGGCTGCGTCGTCACGCGGGGAGGTTACACCCATGGCCGTTATTCCCGCGCAGGCGGGAATAACGCAGCCGGGGAGGCAGGGATGGACATGATAGCGAGGAGGCTTCATCACTCCAGCGGAGGCTGGAGTCCAGGAAGCGACACGGACGGCGAGGCGCTGGCTCTTGTCATGCTGAGCGGAGTCCGCGCTTTAGCGCGCAGCACCCTCTCAGGTGAACCGGTCCCTTCCCCCTCGACGGGGGAAGGTTAGAGCCTGCCCCGCACTTGATGCGGGGATGGGGGTGCACCGATGGGAGAACGAACCCTATCGCGGCTCGATCACCCCGCAGGCTACCCGTTTGCCGGTGTCCGACTCCGTTTCTCCATAGAGGTCCGGCTTTTCATGCACGATGATGGCGGAGCCGTCATCATCGAATATGGAATGACTCAGGGCCGTGTCCAGTGTGATGCCAACGGCAAAGAAGTCTGCGCGTGCGGAACCGTCGGAGGCGGCGTAGATATTGGGCAGGTCGCCGCTGTGTCCTCCCCCCGCTTCGCCCCGCTTCCAGGCCGGATGGACAAGACCATGCTCGGCGCCAGTGGGGTTGAAGTGGTCGCCGGCGGCATTGAAGTCAGGCGAACACGCGCCGACCTCGTGGATGATGAACGCGTGGCCTCCCGGGGCTAGCCCCTGCACGTCGGCCATGATCAGGACTCCGGAGCTTGCTTGCCGGAACGTAACGGTTCCCATGGCATCGCCGGAAGGGGATTCCAGTGCAGCCTCTGCCGTCAAGCCTGCTTGGGGCTGGGCCGCTTCACCTGACCCGGCGGTCATCAGAACGAAGATGCCGACGATTATCAAGGCGATGATGCCTACAGGCACCAGGAGAATGGCCATCGCCCGTCTCTCAGTCATCTGGAGTCACCTCCTCGGGCTGCCCTGCTCTGCCCTGCTGTGAGAGAAGAGGACCTTGGGAGGCAAGAGGGTCTGGCGAGCAAGGACATAGAGCGAGCGGCCTCTGTCTGCAACAGGATAAACAGAGAGTGGCGGTTGTGAAGGTAAACTGCGGTCTCATTTCGGATACCGAAACTGATATCACCAAAGTGTTTCGGCATCTTGACAGCATCATTATCTAACATCATGATGTCTCCATGAGAACGACGCTTACCCTGGATGACGATGTCGCGGACTCGCTCAAGGAGCAGGCGAGGCTGCTGAACATGCCATTCAAGCGGGTGGTGAACGACGCGCTGCGCCGGGGGATGTCGCCCGGCGTCCAGGAGGACCGGCCGGTGTTCCGGGTCACGCCGCTCTCCGGGGGCTTCCGTCCGGGAGTTGACCCCCTCAAGCTCAATCAACTCAGTGACGAGTTGGAGACGCAGTCGTTCACCGGGCGGGACGCCGGATGATCGTCCCGGACGTCAACCTGCTCGTCTACGCGTATAACGATGCCGCGCCCTTCCATGAGCAGGCCCGCCGCTGGTGGGAAGGCTTGGTGAACGGTACGGAGCGGGTAGGTGTCCCGTGGCTGGTGGCAACAGGCTTCGTGCGGCTGCTGACCCACCCGAGCGTTCGTGAGCGGCCCGCAACGCCCATGCAGGCAGTGGACTACGTGGAAGAGTGGTTCCGCTTCTCCAACGTTATGCTTCTGAATCCCGGAGCGGAGCATCTCAGGCTGTTCCGCCGGGCACTGAACGCTGCGGGCGTCGGCGCCAACCTGGTGACGGATGCTCACGTCGCTGCCCTGGCCATGGAGCACCAGGCGGAGGTCCACTCCAACGACGCGGACTTCGGCCGCTTCCCCGGCCTTCGCTGGCGTAACCCCCTCTGACTGAGAGTGAGCCCGCCGGACCGCTCGTTGTGAGCCTGTCGGACCACCGTTGTGCTGGCGTGTGACCATTGAGCGCCCCGTTCGTGTGGAGCGAGCGGAACGGAAGGAGATGAGGTTTGCGCGGCGGAGATGAAGGACGGGATGACCTGCTCCGGCCGGCCGGGTTTCCCCGCTCGGCCAACTACCCTCCGGACTGGGTCCTGGACAACATGATGGGCCCGAACGCCCTGTGGCTCACGGAGTCCCTCGCAGCGTGCATGGACCTCCGCCCCGGTATGCGGGTCCTGGACATGGGTTGCGGCAAGGGGTTGAGTTCCATATTCCTGGCGAAGGAGTACGGCCTGCAGGTGTGGGCGACGGACCTGTGGATAGACGCGGGCGAGAACCTCGGTCGCATCCGCGAGGCCGGCCTCGAAGGCAGCGTGTTCCCCATCCACGCGGAGGCGCACGCCCTGCCGTTCGCCGGCGGGTTCTTCGATGCCATGGTGAGCGTGGATGCATACCACTACTTCGGGACGGACGACCTCTACCTGCAGGACCACCTGGCCGGCCTGGTCAAGCCCGGCGGGCCGATGGGGATCGTCGTGCCCGGGTTGGTCGAAGAGCTGACCTCCAATGAGCCGCCGGAACATCTCCGGCCCTGGTGGGGACCGGAACTCTTCAGCCTCCACAGCCCGGCGTGGTGGCGGCGTCACTGGGAACGCAGCGGGTTGGTGACCGTCGAGCTTGCCGACCTCCTCCCGGACGGATGGCGACTCTGGATGGCGTCGGACCTGCTGTGGTCGGAGCGGCTGGGCAAGCCCGCCGACGAGGCCGACATGCTGGCCCTGGATAGCGGGCGGACCCTGGGGTTCACCCGCATGGTGGCCCGCAGGAACGATCGGCCAACCGCACGCCTGGATGTCCTCGAGTGAGGCTTGGCGTGACACGCGCCCCTTCCGCAGTCGCCCCACGACCGCGTACGCTGGTCGGTGGCGGCAACCCGACGGACCAACGGAGGACCGGCTGAGGGGCTCAAAAAGGCTCGGAAAGGCTCACGAAACAGGGGATTTGAACCTTTTTGAGCCTCGCCAGGGGCTCGTTAAGGGCACAAACGCCAGAGGTAAATGAGCCGAAATGAGCCTGCCGTTACGAGTAAATCACGAAGAACTTCCTGCCCCGCCGGGCCTCACTCCGTCTGTTCGCGGTACCAGCGGTAGACGTCGGTGGCGGTCATCGGGATCGCGCCGGGGGTGTTCATGATGAGTTCCAGCATCTTGACGAAGTACGGGAAGCGGTGCGGCTGGCCCACGATGAACGGGTGCAGGCCCACGGACATGACCCGCGCGGTCTCCGGCTCGTCGTTCAGCAGGGTAGTCAGGTGGTCGTGGACGCGCTCCAGCATCGACGGCCCCGGATGGCCGAGCCGGACGTAGACGCCGATGTCGTTCAACTCGTTGGAGTAGGGGACGGAGAAGAGCCTGCCCTTGTCCACCTTCAACTCGTAGGGCTGGTCGTCGTTCACCCAGTCGAGGACGAACTCGACGCCTTCCTCAACGAGCAGTTCCGGGGTCTCCGCGGTCTCGCCGAGTCCGGGGCCGAGCCAGCCGAGTGGACGCGTGCCGGTGAACTCCTCGATCGTATCGAGCGCGAGGCGGACCGCGGCGGCCTCGTCCTCCTCGGCGGGGAGCGGACGTTGGTGGTAGCCGTGGCCGACGACGTCCCATCCGGCATCGAGCGCGGCACGGGCGACCTGCGGGTAGAAGTCGCAGACGGAGCCGTTGAGCGCCATCGTCATCGGCACGTTGAGCCTCCGGGTGGCGCCGAGGACCCGCCAGAAGCCGACCCGCAGGCCGTACTCGAACCAGGAGAAGTTGGGCACGTCCGGCAAACGTTCGCGTCCGGGCGGCTGGGGGCTGAGCGGGCGTCCGACGGGCTGGTCGAACTCGTTCTGCTCCACGTTCATCACGAGCACGACGGCCACGCGCGCGCCGCGCGGCAGGTGCAGCGCCGGCCTGTCGGGCAGCGGGACGAAATCGGCTCTCGGGTTCGCCATGACGTCGCCTCCGGCGAGGGTGTGGGGAGTATCTCACGGGAGTGGGCAGCGTGCACGGGGTGAGATGAAGGGCGCTGTCACGCTGAACGGGGCCCGCGCTTCAGGGCGCAGCATTCTCTGGGGGAACGTTCGTGCGCACTGTCGCGCCTCCCTGAGGGTTCCTCGACTCTGCTGCGCTTCCCTTGGAACGACAACCCACCCGCCCTCCGCTTCATGGGGCTCCCTCTCCTGGGTGGGTTGAGAGGGCGTCCAACGGAGAGTGCAGAGGGGCGGAGCCCCGCTGCCGGGGAGTGGGGGTGTCCCCCACAGCGTACCGGGCAGGGTGGGTGGGAAGAAGGACGTCCGCCAGGCACGCCGTGCGATGGTTCGCCAGGCGCCGCGCCGCCCAAGGCTTTACAGGAAGGGCGCTCCGGACAGACAATGAGGGGACGCGCAGTGGGGCGGTTAGCTCAGTTGGTTAGAGCGCTTGCTTCACACGCAAGAGGTCACAGGTTCAAGTCCTGTATCGCCCACCACTCCGTGGGGGCCACCACTGTGTGAGGGGCGTGCCGAGGTGGCGGAACGGCAGACGCGCTGTGTTCAGGGCGCAGTGTCCTTACGGGCGTGCGAGTTCAAATCTCGCCCTCGGCACC
Source organism: Dehalococcoidia bacterium (assembly GCA_034422795.1). Taxonomy (GTDB): domain Bacteria; phylum Chloroflexota; class Dehalococcoidia; order Lucifugimonadales; family Australimonadaceae; genus Bin16. The sequence goes on from DAOUJK010000041.1 coordinate 44,473, forward strand.
AACTGAAAAGATGACGTCTCCGGTCCCGCAACCGGCGGCAACTTGAGAGTGCGCTAGTAGCTCAGTCAGGATAGAGCGCATCCCTGCGGAGGATGAGGCCGTGGGTTCGAGTCCCGCCTAGCGCGCCACTCTTCTCTCCCCGTATACGACGTCCCGCGCTGCCCGCCCGCCGGTTTCGTGCTATCGTTGCCGTGCCATGCTCAGCGCCGGGGACAACGCTCTGCTCACCGCAACGTCGCGCGGGACGCCCATGGGCGACCTGCTGCGCCGCTTCTGGGTCCCGTTCCTCCTCTCCGACGAACTCCCGAAGCCGGACTGCCCGCCCATCCGTACGCGGCTCATGGGCGAGGCGCTCGTCGCGTTCCGCGACACGTCGGGACGTGTGGGGCTGCTGGCGGAGCGCTGTCCCCACCGCCGCGCGAGCCTCTTCTTCGGACGCAACGAGGAGCACGGCCTGCGCTGCATCTACCACGGCTGGAAGTTCGATGTGGAGGGCCAGTGCGTGGACATGCCCTCCGAGCCTGCGACGAGCAACTACAGGGACAAGGTGCGCCAGACCGCCTACCCCACGGTCGAGGCCGGAGGCGTCGTCTGGGCGTACCTCGGTCCGCCGCAGGCGACACCGGCGATGCCGGACTTCTCATGGCTGCGCCTGCCGCCGTCGCACGTTCACGTCACGAAGCGGCTGGAGCGCACGAACTGGGTGCAGGGCCTCGAGGGCGGCATCGACTCGGCGCACTCCAACTTCCTGCACGCGACTGTCGACGGGTTCCGCCGGACGCCCGCCTGGCTGGAGCGCGCCCAGGCTGCGACCGACCTCCGCGCCCGCTATCACGCGCTCGACCGCTCGCCCGTGTTCCTGCCGGAGGACACCGACTACGGGCTGCGCGTTGGGGCGCGGCGGGACATCGGCGAGGGCACGCATTACTGGCGCTTCACCCACTGGATGATGCCGTTCTACAACCTGTTCAGGCAGGGTTCCACGGAGCCGGGCATGAACAGCGCGGGCATCGCGTGGAGTCCTATAGACGACCACAACTGCTGGACGATGGTGGCGACGTGGAATGAAGAGCGCCCCCTCAGCGGAGAGGACATCGAGGCCGCGGAGGACTTTGCCGGCCCCGCGCTGCCCGGCTCGTTCCTGCCCGCCCGCAACATGGAGAACGACTACATGATTGACCGGGAACTGCAGGCGAGCGGGACGTTCTCCGGCATCCCCGGCACGCAGGCGCAGGACATGGCGGTGCAGGAGAGCATGGGCTCCATCGTCGCGCGTTTCGAGGAGCACCTCGGCACCAGCGACACCGCTATTGTCAGGATGCGGCGCAGGCTGATCCGGCAGGCGCGCGCCCTCGCCGCCGGCGCGGACGCTCCGCTGGCGTCGCGCGACGGATCGGTGTATCGAGTGCGCTTCGCTGACAAGCTTGTGCATGACGGTGAGGAGCTCGACGCGAAGGAGCGCGAGCGTCTCTGTACGCCGGCGGCGCTATAGCCGTCTGGCCCGAACACACGTAAGGAGGAACAACATGGCGCGGTTGACCATCGCTGACCTGCAACAGATGAAGAACGACGGGAAGAAGATCGCGGCGGGCGTTTGCTACGACGTGCAGATGACGCGCATCCTGGAGCGCGCGGGGGTCGACCTGCTCTCGGTCGGCGACAGCGTGAGCAGGACGTTCCTCGGCATGGAGAGCGAGGACGAGTTCTCGCTCGACGCGATGCTGCTGTTCGGCAAGGCGGTAGCCCGCGTCGCCGAGCGGGCCGTCATCAACGTGGACATGCCCACGGTGGTCTGCAACGCGGGGCCGAAGGCGGTGGAGGAGGCCACGCGGCGCATCAAGGAGGAGACGGGCGCGGACATGACGAAGGTCGACATCCGCACCCAGGAGGAGGAGCTGTTCGACGACGTGCTCGCGGTCATAGAAGCCGGGCTTCCGGTGTACCCACAGATCGGGTTCCCGGTGTTTGAGCCCCGGCACGGCGGGCCTGAAGCGCACGAGCACATCATGAAGTGGGCGAACGCCGTGCAGGACGCGGGCGCGGTGATGATCGACCTCACGAACGTGACCCTGGACATCTACGCCGACGTCGCGAAGACGATGCGCATCCCGGTCATCGGCGGGCAGACGGGGCCAGAGTCGGACGGGCGCATCTATGTGAGCTACATGCTGGCGGGCTACCGCGCCGACACCATCGACCGCGCGGACGGCGGACCGAACGCGGCGCGCTACATCTTCGAGGTCGCTGAGAAGGCGATTGCGAGCGTCCACGACGCCACGTGGGTCGCGCCGTAAAACCGCGTGTCGCTCGTCAGACACTTCACCGCCACTGCGTTCGTCGTGCAGGACGGCGCAACGCTGCTGCACTGGCACCCCAAGCTGGGCATGTGGCTGCCTCCCGGCGGTCACGTCGAGGAGAACGAGGACCCGGTGCAGGCCGTCCTGCGCGAGGTGGAGGAGGAGACGGGGATCGTGGCTGAGGTGGTGCCGACCTCGGACCTCGAAGACAGCCTCGCCTACCCACCCCAGGTGCCGCCTCCCATGACCATCCTGATCGCCGATGTCGATGACCCGGTGGATGGATTCCACCAGCACATCGACTTCCTCTACGTCTGCCGCCCGGCGACTCCCGTGACCGACCTGCCGGAAGGTTGGCTATGGGTAGCGGAGGAAGAGCTGGCCTCGGACACGCCGTTGAGCCGGCCCGGCGCTCCGCCAGAGCCTGCGCAGGAGCAGATCCGGGTGCTGGGCGGGCAGGCGTTCCGGGCGGCGCGCGCGGCTGCGTCGGACTGAGGCGCGTGCTTCGTGTTTACGGCCCGCTGATCTGTAGCGTGTGCCCGGTCGGGATCTCGCCGGTGTAGGCCCAGTCCGGCATGTCGAACTCGACCCCCTCGACCGCGAGCATCCGCTTGTACTCCTCGCGGATGAACGGGTCCTCTGCCTGGTAGGTGATGCTGCGCCCGCCCATCTCCAGCGGGAGGTTGCCGGAGACCTCGTTCTCGCCCTGGCGCAGCAGCTGGATGCCGACGCCCTGCGGGACGCCGCCGAAGACGAGGAGCCGCAGCGGCTCCCTCCCGGTGCTGTGGTGCATGTGGAACCAGCCCGTGCCGCCGGGGTTGTTCACCACCATCCCGCCCGCGCGGTAGTCCTGTCGCATGACGGACTCGCCGTTGCCGGACTCCCACGGGCGGATGGTTGCGGACTGCGGCCACGCGACCGTGTAGCCGGAGCCCTTGATGCAGATGAGGACGACGGAGCCGGGGCCGGGCGGGTGGTGCGCCATGGAGTAGCGCCCGCTGTGATGCTCGCCCACGAACATGTTGAATCGCCCGTGCGCCATCTGCGGGATGACGCGCCGGTAGCCGGGCGAGCGCTGGTTGTCCAGCGGCAACTCGCACGTCGCCATGTCGGGTATGAGGTTGGTGACGCGCATGGCGCGCTGCCGCATCGGGTCGGCGACGAGCGGCGTGTCCTTCGGACGGAAGTAGTCGTCGGAGTCGTCGAAGCGGTCGGTGAAGGCAAAGTCGCTCTCGAAGATGAAGCGCTCGCTGTCGAAGAGGCTGAAGAGGGGCGGCGCGGTCGTGCCGCCGACGAGGACGACGGGGCCGGAACTCGCGTTGATGATCCGGTGGTTGGTGTTGACCGGTATCGCGAAGAGGCTGCCGGCCTGCCACTCGAACGTGTGCCTGCGGTCGCTGCCTTCGCGCCAGACCTCCGTCGTGCCGCGGCCCTCGAAGACGTAGTAGACCTCCTCGTAGATGTGGCGCTCGACTGTGGACTCGGAGCGCGGCGGCAGCTCCCACGCGTACATGCCGAGCCTGCCGTCCGTGCCGTCGAGTTGGATGAACGAGCCGCTCCCGCCCATACGCTTCCACGGGGCCTTGGGTATCTCCCGGATGTCGTGCATGCCCAGCCCCCGGTAGACCGGGATCTCCTGCGCCTCCATGAAGCGGTCGTACGGGGTCCGCGGCGTCTTCCACGACCCGACCCCTGCGCGCTCCTTCTCCCCTGTTGGCTCGATGAAGGCCTTCGCCTCCTCGATCTCCGACATGCGTCACCTCCCGTAGTGCTGCGGCGTGTTCAGGCGCAATCTTGACGCGGATGACGCGTCGTGGCAAGCGCGAGAAGCGCTGGCGAGACGGCGCGGGTCGTCATGTTGACCAGGCGAAACATGCCTGGCCACGTTGTCATATTGACCAGGCATGGCATGCCTGCCCACGCTGTCATGTTGAGCGGAGCCGGAGGTGGAGTCGAAACATCTCTCAGGAGCGTTCCGGTGGGGGCCGCTCATCCTGAGCCTGTCGAAGGACTCCCGAGAGATTCCTCGGCGCCGCTCGGAATGACAACCATTCTGCTGCCCCCTACGACTGCTCCTCGCTTGGCGCGGCAGGCCCGCTCGGGCGTGCTGGACGGGAGATGTTGTAGCGCGCACGCACGCGTCGGCTGAGACGGACGACGACCCACCCGAGGACGAGGAGCGGGATGAAGACGACCGCCCAGATGAGGACGTAGAAGAGCGCGATGCCCACTGCGGAGAGTGCGCGGACGGCGGTCTTGAACGTCCCTTCGACGTCCACGCCGCCCACGACGAATCCCTCCGATTCGGTCACGCTCACGTCGAAGGAGCCGGAGGCGGATATGCGTCCGGCATCGCTCATCGCGCTGACGGTGAGCTCGACGGAGTAGGGGAAGGGACGGTAGTCGGTGTAGGCGTGTGCGGCCTCGACGCGCGTGCCCTCGTCGATCTCCCCGCTGACGGTCGGCGAGCCGTCGCCGAAGTCCCACTGGTACTCATAGTCCCACAGCTCCTCAGGAGCGGTGAAGGACGCCGTGTAGCGCACCTCGTCGCCTTCCTCGACGGTGCGGCTTTCGCCCGCGAAGACCTCGATGGACGGCACCTCGGTGACGGTCGCCAGTAGCGAGTCCGTGCCCTCCGCGATGCCGCCCTCGCCCCTTCCGGTGATCTCGACGGAGACGATGTAGGGCGAGTCGTCGCCGTCGGGGTAGACGTGGTTGACGGTCGCGGTGACGCGCTGCCCGTTCGGCGTGGGCGCGGTGGTGGTGCCAAAGACTGTCGAGCCGTCGCCGAAGTCCCAGGAGAACTCGAACTCGTCGATATCGGGCGGCGGGGTGAACGTCGCGCGGAAGCGCGCTGGTTGACCCACCCTGAACCCCTCGTCCGGGCCTGCGTCCACGCCCATGTCGAGCGGCGCGACGGTGAGGCTGACCTCGATGAGCGAGAAGGCGGCCACTTGGTCGAAGTAGTTGAGCCGCCCCTGCATCTCCTCGATCTGGAGCTGGATGGAGGAGAGCTCGCTCTGGACCTTCAGGGCCTCCTCTACGTTCTGCGTCTCGTCGAGGAAGCCTAGGAGGCGCGCCTCGGTCGCCCGGAGGCTGTTCAGGCGCGACTGCGTGTCGATGTACTGGTCGGTCACGTCGTCGCTGGTGACGGCCCGCGAGACGACCTCCCGGGCGCCCGTTTCGATCATGTCGAAGGCCCGGTCGAGCGACTCCGCGGGCACGCGGATGGCGACCGCCCCGGTGTGGCGCGATACGCGGTCGGAGCTGACGAGCCACCCGCCGAGCGATGCCGCGACGCCCGCGATGCGGTCGACCGTTGCGACGACGTCGTCCACGACGAGCGACATCCGCGCCGTGTGAACGATGACCCGGTCCTGGGCGTAGGGCGAGAGACGAATGCTACCGGATCCTCCGTCACCTCCGGGGTTTCCGGGAGAGCCGGGAGCTCCGGCCGGAGCGGGCGCGGCAGAAGCCTCCTCCTCAGCAGCGAACCCCATCTCCATCGCGTCGTCGGAGGTGGTCGACCCGTCTCGGTCAGCCCTTACGCCAGCGACTTCCTCGTCCACCGAGAGGTCCGACCATGCTCGGGAATCGGTCTGCGCATCGTCGCCGCTGCATGCCGCCGCCAGCGGCAGCGCCGCCAGTACCAGCGCGGCGAGAAGCATCCTGATGGTCGTTGTCAGCTTGGTCATGTCCTTCTCCGTGTTCGCTCTCCAGTCCACGCGCCCTCGCGATCGCGACCCTCACACCTTGCCGTGCTCATGGAGTAGTATGCGCTCGCCGTGCGGAACGTTCCCGCAGGACGCCGCACGGCGACACCTCCCATCGCACAGGAGCAACAACCGGATGATCATCGACTCCCATGGTCACTATACCACCGCGCCTGCCGGCGTGCAGATATTCCGCGCCACCCAGATCACCTTCATGGGCGCCCCGGTGAAGCACCCCGTCAACGTCTCCGACGACGAGATACGCGCCTCGCTGGAGAACGGCCAGCTCAAACTGCAGAACGAGCGCGGCACGGACGTCGCCATCTTCTCCCCCCGCGCCTCGTGGATGGGCCACCACTTCGGCGGCGAGCTCATCAGCCGCTACTGGACCGAGATCAACAACGACATCATCAAGCGCGTGTGCGACATCTACCCGGACCGCTTCATCGGCGCGTGCTCGTTGCCGCAGTCGCCCGGCGTCCCGCCGGAGCGCGGCGTCGTCCAGGAGCTGGAGCGCGCCGTGAACGATCTGGGCTTCGTCGGCTGCAACCTCAACCCGGACCCGTCCGGCGGCTACTGGACCGACCCGCCGCTTGGCGACCGCTACTGGTACCCGCTCTACGAGAAGATGGTGGAGCTGGACGTGCCCGCGATGATCCACGGCTCCGGCACCTGCAACCCCGCGTTCACTACCACCGGCTCCCACTACATGAACGTGGACAACACCGGCTTCGTGCAGCTGATGGACTCCAACATCTTCCAGGACTTCCCCGGCATCAGGTTCATCCTGCCGCACGGGGGCGGCGCCATCCCTTTCCAGTACGCGCGTTTCAAGGGGCTGAGCATCATGGCGAAGCGCGAGCCGTTCGACGAGTTCCTCAGCCGGCTCTACTTCGACACCGCCATCTACAACCAGGCCGCGACGGAGTTCCTGATCAAGACGATCGGTGTGGACAACGTGCTGTTCGCCTCCGAGATGATCGGCGGCGTGCAGGCCATCGACCCGGACACCGGGCGCTGGTACGACGACACGAAGCCGTACATCGACGGCATCGACTGGCTGACCGAGGAGGACCGCTACAAGCTCTTCCACGGCAACGTGCTGAATGCCTACCCGCGCGCCAAGCCCTACATCGAGAAGATCGAGGCAGGCAAGGCATAGCGGCAACTGAACAACGGTGAGGGTGCCTGATTTCCTCTCTTGTGACGCGTGATGAGAAAATGCTGCAGGAGCGCAATAGGGGTCTGATTCACCAGATGGTTGCTTCTCCGCCAAGCTGTTTGATAGGGAGTGCAGAGGGGGAGTCCCCCCTCTGCCGGGGGGAGTGGGGGTGTCCCCCACAAGCGTTCGAGCGGGTGGGTGGGAAGAACTACGCTGCGCTGAACGCAGTTACGCAAAGGTCCCTGCAAGGGGACAGGGTTCCGTGCTGAGGTAACGAAGGAGGGAGCCATGGAGACCACGCTGGCGGCAGTCAAGGTAGCGCCCCGCAAGGCGGAGATACAGGAGATCGACGTCCCGGATATCGACTACAACAGCGCCCTGATGAAGGTCGAGGCGGCTGGCATGTGCGGCTCCTACGGCTACTTCACCCGGGAGGGCGGCGGGAGGAGCCCCGCCCCCGGCATGAACGCGCACGAGAACGCCGGCATCATCGTGAAAGCCGGGCAGGGGTTCCTGGACCGACACGGCGTCGAGGAAGGCGAACTCGTCGCGCTGGAGGAGTACCTCCCGTGCGGACATTGCGAGTGGTGCCGCAAGGGCGAGTTCCGGCACTGCTGGCTCACCGACACGCACAACAACCCGAACCACAGCAGGCTGGCCGGGGGCTTCCGCCAGTACCTCTACCTTCCGCCCAACGTGGTGCTGCACAAGGTGCCGCAGACGATGACGGCCGACGAGGCTGCGCTGGCCCTGCCGGTCGGCAACGGCGTGCAGTGGGCGGTGAAGGAGGGCGAGGCCGCTCCGGGCAAGACGGTCGTCGTACAGGGGCCGGGCTCCAAGGGCCTCGGCGCCACTCTCGCAGCAAAGAAGGCGGGCGCGACGGTCATCGTGACCGGCTTGTCCAAGGACGGTTCGCGACTTGAAGCGGCGAGGCGGCTCGGCGCGGACCACACCGTCGATGTCCAGACCAACGACTTCGTCGAAACGATAATGGACATCACGAACGGACGCGGCGCTGACGCCGTGGTCGACTGCACCACCGGCCGCATCCCCGTCATCTTCAACCAGGCCATCGAGGTCCTGGTGCGGCGAGGCGGCATCGTCGTCACGCAGGCCTACGAGCTCGAGTCCTTCTCGCTGGAGAAACTGACGGGCAAGTACGGACAGCTCCGCGCGTGCCGGGGCCACAGCTACGCAAGCGTGGCGATGGGCCTCGAACTGATCGCGTCGGGAGACTACCCCCTCAAGGAGATGGTGACGCACAACTATCCGCTGGAGCTGACCGGCGAGGCGTGCCTCGCCTCCGGCGGCGAGGGCGAGGGCGCGGACGCCGTCTGGGTGATGGTCAACCCCAACATGGCCGCCTGATCAGCTGTCATTCCGAGCAAAGCCGCGCTTTAGCGCGCAACCCCGCAGCCCCACCTCTCCCCCTGGGAGAGAGCCTGCCCTGAGCCTGCCGAAGGGTCGCCGCGCGGCAGCGTGGCGGGTGAGGGTTGTCCCGGACGCAGTGCGTAGCACCCGTGTACCCGCGCCAGCGCCTCCCTGTGGGCTAAGCCGCTTCCTTCACCGTGATGGCGACGACTCCCTGCGATTCCCGCGTCTTGTAGAGGTCGGGCCGCATCGTCGGCGGGAACGCGGTGCGCACCCGCTGCGTGTCCACCGCCGTCACGACGAACGGCCTCCGCCACTTGAACAGCACGCCGGACTCGAAGGCGCGCCCATCCCCTCCGGCGAGTCGCTCGTGCATACCGTCTCTCGCGGCATTCGTCAGGCTCGCTCCGATGCTGCTGAACGCTGCGCCCAGACGCGCCAGCTGCCCGCACGTATGGCGCGCGTCCGGCTCCGCCAGTAGCACGGCCAGCCGCTCGAGCGCGTCGCCGGGCAGGAACGCCCCCAGTTCCGTCACAGGGTTGATGTTCGGGTTCGCAGGCATAACAGACCTCCTCCACGGTTGTTCGTGCGCCCACTCTACGGCGAACGGTGGACGACCTCGCAAGGCCCGCGTGTCACATTCTGCTTCGCGGACCTGTCATGCTGAGTGCAGCCGAAGACGGAGTCCGCTTCAGCGCGCGGCATCCTTGGGGCGGGTGTAACGGACGGAACGCCGGGTCCGTCGTTCCTGTGCAGGCCCGCGCTTTAGGGCGCAACCTCGCAGCACCCCTCTCCCCTTGGGAGAGAGCCTGCCCTGAGCCTGCCGAAGGGTCGCCGCGCGGCAGCGTGGCGGGTGAGGGTGCCCCGCGACACGGAGCGCAGGCGCGTATACTGCGGGCGACGCGCAGCACGACGAAAGGGATATATGGCCACACTCGTAGGAACGTTCTTCCACTCCCACGGGGGCACGACGTCGCTCCCGCCCGAGCTATGGGTCGAGCGGCGCGCCGCCCGACCCATCCGTGACGATGTTCCGGTCGAGACGCTGGAGCAGAACGTTGCCAAGGCCAACCGCACGCACAAGGGCTTCCGCGTTCTGCGCGAGCGCATCGCCGAACTCAGCCCCGACGTGCTCGTCATCTTCAGCGACGACCAGCTGGAGTGCTTCGACTTCAATAACTACCCTGCGTTCGCGGTCTACGTCGGCGACAGCTACGCGAAGTCGCCGCGCGAGCCGCGCACCCCGGAGATCGGACGCCACGCCGAGCCCGGCTACCGCTTCCCCGGCCACCCGGAGCTTGCGGTGCACCTGCTCTCCGGCGTCATGCAGCGCGGCTTCGACCCCGCCTTCTGCATGGACATGCCGAAGCCGGACCGCGGCCTCGCGGGCGGCGTCATCCGTTCCGTCGAGGAGCTGACCGACTTCTCCCTGCCATCCGTGCCCATCATGATGAACCTCTACTTCGCTCCGCAGGTGAGCGGCTTGCGCAGCTACCAGTTCGGCAAGGCCGTGCGCGAGGCGCTGGACGACGCGCCCGCCGACCTCCGCGTTGCCGTCGCGGCCTCGGGCGGACTCTGGCACACGCCGGGGATGCCGGGCGCGTGGCTGAACGAGGAGTTCGACCGCGCGATACTGGCCCGCCTTGAAGAGGGCGATGCCCGCGGCATGGCCGAGTACTTCGACGCCTACGTCATCCCGGAGGACGACACGAGCCAGGATGCCGCCTACCGGGGGCGCGTCAGCACCGGCATGCCGTCGCCGGGCGGCCCTGCGTTCGGCACGCGCGAGACTTGCGCGTGGATAGCGGCAGCCGCCGTCACCGAGGGCCGCCCCACCACCATCGTCGACTACATCGAGGTCTACGCCTCCCCCGTCGGCAACGCCTTCGCCTACTGCGACGACGTGTGAGAGGGGCGGGCTGATGCTGGAGTACAAGCGGGAGTTCCGTGCCTCGATCGATGCCTACTTGGACGGGTACACGGAGCTCGGCATCGAGCCGGTCGCGCCGACCGCAGCGCCCGTTGCGCCATAGACATCGGCTGCATCCAGGTCCACGCCTCGCCCGTCAGCAACGTCTTCGCCTGCTGCGACGACGTGTGAGGGAGAGGTACTCGACAGTCGGTTAGTAAAGACCATAAAGTGTCACAGACGATTCTGATGCGACCAGGTACTGGAGGATACGTGAGTAGAACCTTCACGGTAACCGAGAAAGGAAACTTGGATAGGATTGCACTTATGCTGGCGACCCTGCGGGCGCTACATAGGCTCGGTGGCTCTGGTTCACTCCATGTAATCTACGAAACGGTACTCGTATTGGAAGAAGTACCACCCGAAGAGGCGTACATACTCGGTAGCAATGGCAAACTGAAGCTCAGATATGGATTAGATTGGTCTCGGACTATGTTGAAGCATGTGGGACTAGTGACAAACCCTAGGCATGGTATCTGGGAGTTAACTTATGCAGGAAGAACCGAGTACACGTATGCAGACTTGAAGACAATATGGGAAATACATAAGAAAGGCGGCGATATATCCAAAGCGTACCCTCTTCAGAATGAAGAAGCGCCCTCAAATACCGCGCCAATAGCTGAGATAATCTTGGAAGAAGAAAATTCCACTGAACCGGAAGGACTGCTGACGTCTATTCAAATGCAGGCGAAGATTGCTCAGATCGGTGCAACAATGCACTTTGACATCTGGGTGCCTCCTTCCGACAGAAGCCAAGTCAAAGGATATGTTGCGGTCGATTTGCACGGCAGGTTTGTCGAAGGAGAGTTGCCTCTCGGCTACAACAAAGAAACACTAAGCACCGTACGCCAGATTGATGTGCTCTGGCTTCAGGGTAACGCAATAGCAAGGGCATTTGAAATTGAGCATACTACTGCCGTCTACTCAGGCCTTCTACGCATGGCAGACCTGCTAGCGTTACAACCCAATATCAATATCAAGTTACATATAGTTGCGCCAGATGAAAGGGAAAAGAAAGTGCTGTATGAAATCGGGCGCCCTGCTTTTTCTTCTTTGAACTTGCCTGCAAGTTGTTCATTTCTTTCTTACACTAAGATATGTGAATTTGCAGAACAATCCAATTTGGAATTTATGTCACATGCCGCTATCAGCAAATATGAAGTGAAGGCGAACGGCTGATCCCCTCTACTCCGGGAACACCGCCACGCTCTCGTCGCTCTTGGGCTGTAGCGCTGGTGGCCGTGGTAGATCATCCGCGTCTGGTCTACGCCTCGCCGGTCGGCAATGCCTTCGCCTGCTGCGACGACGCGTGAGGGATAGGTTATACTCCGTTCGATGCAGTCCCACTCCGGTCTTTTCTCGTCCCTCGCGTTGCTGCTGGCCGCTGTAGCTGCCTGCACGTCGTCGACACCAACGCCTGTCCCGACTGCAACACCGGCTCCAACGCCGACGCTGGCGCCCACGCCAACCGCCCTCATCCTGATGCCTGCACCGACCGCCGCGCCTGCTCCCACTCCAACCCCGATGCTGATCGTGGCGCCCACTCTCGTTCCAGCGCCTACCGCTGCGCCGGTAGAGCTATCGGCGGCGGACGCCGAAGCGCTGCTCCATGAGAACGCAGCCAGGGTGCGTGACGAGTTCATCCGCAACGCGGAGAACTGCCGCTTCACCTACTCGTATGCCGGGCTGTCAGCAGTTCGTGAAGGCCGGGAAGGCTGGGAAGTAGAGAGGCATATGACTTTGCGGGATGGGCGGACGGTATCCTCAGGCAGCTCTACCAGCAGTAGCCACGGAGGCGTCGACGCTGCCCGGATACCGGAATACGGTCCTGATAATGACTACGACCCGGTTGAATGGTTCGGCGCGGAATACCAGAGTCTTGTTGACGGTGCCGATCGCGGGACCTATGCGGGCCGCTCAACCTACTTCGGGCAACCGGCCCTGCGTTATGAGACGCGTGTTGAACGTGAAGACGCGGATATGCCTGCATCGGCTCTCATCGTTACCGACCACCTGGTAGAGAACCCCTATGTCTTCATAGAGAACGAATACAGTGCCAACGCAGACGGGACCCGGCAACTGGAGCGGCAGTTCATGCGGTATCGGTTCGAGCTGACACACTGCACTGCCGGTGGGGGGTACGATGCCGCCGCCGTTGCGGTGTGGAGAGCACTTGCAGAGAAGGCAGCAGACGTCTACACGTCGATACGCGATGGCCTCCTCGAAGGTTGTGAGATGACGTTCAGGGAGGATCACTACATGTGGTTGGATTTCCGAGGGGACCCATTACCGGGTGGTTCTCTCGAAACGGAGGTACGTTACGTCATCGCTCGCAATGACGGAGGCTCCTGGCAGGTCACCCCGCAAGGGGTGGCTCGACAGGGAGAGCGTATCGTGGGCAGAACGACGCCTGAGGGGATATGGATGGTGCTGGACCCCTGGACTGGCGAATGGACAGAGCAACCTCCTGTCACTGAAGCCTATGAAGACCCCTTCGAGTTTCTCTCGGAGCACATCGCGGGCCTCGGTTATGCCAGGTTCGTAGACGAGGAAGGCCTCCCCCTGTCCACTGATGACGGTCAACACTACCACTACCCCTACGCAGGTAAGACAGAGGTCGATGGGCGTCCGGCCGTACGGTATGAGAAGGTATCAACGGACAGCTATGCCATAGATCCGGAAGATGGTCTCCGGCTATACGTTGAAGCGCATGAGTTCCTGGAAGACAACCCATTGCTGTTCCGCCGGAGCGACTATCTCCTGCTTCCCGACGGCGAGATTCAGCCTTACGCGGAGAGCAGGGTCGAGGAGTTGGGACTGCAGGACTGCCCCGGCGCCTAGCCAGGCATCCCGCCCTGCTCCGGGAACATCGCCACGATCTCGTCGATGGCGGGGTTGTAGCGCTGGTGCCCGTAGTAGATCATCCGCGCCTGGTTGCGGTCCGGCGTGTAGTACACCTTCTCCTGGGTCATCTCGATGCACTGGTTCGTCGCGGGGTCGCGGAACACGTTCATCGGGTCGCCCCCGTCCGCGACCGTCGCCATCGCCTCGTTCAGCATCCGGCGCAGCATGATGACGCCCGTGTCGGACTCGCCGAGCTTCTCGCGCGTCCGGTCGGCGATGGGCGTCTGTGTCACCCACGCCATGAAGTCCTGCACCAGCGGCAGCTCCACGTTCAGCTCCCCGTTCGCGTCGTACAGCGGGATCTCGTAGTACGGCACCCGCTCCTGCGGCGGCACCTCCACCTCCGGCGGGAACTGGTAGCGCGTGTACACGACGTGCAGCGTGTTCTCGTCGTCGACGGGCACGCGGATCTGGAACTCCGTGCTCGTCGTGCCCGTGGTGGAGCGGAGGATGTTGGGGAACACCCACGGGTGGCCGATCCTCCAGATGTCGTCCTCCTCGGAGCTCCCCTCGACGATGCGCTTTTTGAAGACGCCGTTGGCGAACTGCTGGAAGCCGATGCGCTGGTGGGGGCGCATCATCGCCTTGCGCCACGGCGGCACCTTCTCGCCCGTCTTCTGCGCGAGGTACCAGCCGTAGACGCCGTGCAGCCACTCCGCGTGGACGGGGTCGGCTGAGTTCTCCTGGCACTGGAGCCAGTTGCAGGGGAGCATCGTGAAGCCGATGTCGCGCCACGCGTGGTCGGTCACGAACAGGTCCCAGCGCGGGACGAGCGGCGCCGGCAGTGGCCCCATGTAGGCGAACAGCAGTCCGCCGAGCTCCTCGACCGGGTACGCCGTGACGCGCACCTTCTCCTTGAATCGCCCGTCCGGGTGGACCGTCTCTTCGAACGGCTGCTCGATGCACTGGCCGGTCTCGTCCATCATCCACCCGTGGTACATGCAGCGCAGCCCGTGCTCCTCGGGGATGCCATACGACAGGTCGACGCGCCGGTGCGGGCAGAAGCGGTCGACCAGCCCCAGCGTCCCTGACTTGTCCTTGTAGAGGACGAGGTCCTCGCCCAACAGTCGGACGGCCTTCGTGGGACGCTCGTCCATCTCCGCGGCTGCCGCGATGGGGTGCCAGTAGCGGCGCATGAGTTCGCCCATCGGCGTCCCGGCGCCGACCTGCGTGAGCCGTTCGTTCTCCTGCTGCGTGAGCATCCTGCTCCCTCCCTCCGTACGGACCGCTACCGCTGCGCGGGATTGTAGCGCACGCACTGCTGCCTGGCGCCCTCTCCTGGGGGAGAGGAACGCGCTTTAGCGTGCGGTGAGGGCCCTTGGGGCGGTGCGCGGGGGGCTGTCATGCTGAGCGAAGTCGAAGCATCTCTCGGGCAGGCTTGGCTCCCTCTCCTGAGGGAGAGGGCTGGGGTGAGGGCCCTGGAGGTGGACGAGGTGGTGCTCGGTGTGGGGGCTGTGACATCCGCCCCTTTCGCGGCCACCCCCGCATCACCTACGCTGGATGCATGACCGTCTTGTCGGCAGCACCCATAGACTGCGTCTATAGCTCGACCCTCAGCTATAGACCAGAGCTATGGCTCCGTAGCGGAACTTTGTTTCGATGGCCCCCTTGCCCCCTTAATCGCGCGAAGCAGGCCGTGGCCTTGGAAACGCCTCATATTAAGGGGGCCATGTGGCCGGATTGGACATGCGGTTTACTCGTAATTTCGGATTAAGGGGGCCACGATTCCCGTGGGGTTGGCCACCTTAATCGTGAGGTTGCTCAGTGGGCGCCTGGCAGGGAGTGCAGAGGGCAGAGCTCTCTGCCGGGGGTGTGGGGGTGTCCCCCACAGCGTATCGGGTGGGTGGGTGGGAAGAACAACACCCGCCGAGCGCGCAGCGGACGTATAATGCGCCCCAACAAGGGGTGTAAGGAGGCAGGCGATGGCAACCTACGGTTTCGAGGACCACTGCTGGCAGGACGTGGTGAGCGCGGAAGACATCGAGCTCTACAAGCACTACCAGCGGGAACTGTTCGTCGGACGGCGTCCGGCGATACTGGCGATCGACCTCTACAACTCGGCGTACCAGGGCGGCCCCCGCCCGGTGCACGAGGTGGCGAAGGAGTTCCCGAGCGCGTGTGGCGAGTACGCGTGGAACGCCATCGAGCCGACGAAGCAGCTCTTCGCTATGGCGCGCGCCCGCGGGTTCCCGGTCGTCTACACGACGGGCGAGGACCGGCCTGAGGCCCGCCCCAACCGTCTGCGCTCGACGAACCGCCGCCGGGCGAACCAGGGCGAGAACCCGTTCGGCATCTACGAGGCGTTCGCGCCTGAGCCGGAGGACCTCATCATCTACAAGCAGCGCGCGAGCGGCTTCTATGGGACGCCGCTGGTGGCGCAGCTCGTGCAGATGGGCGTCGACACGGTGCTGGTCTGCGGCGAGAGCACGAGCGGCTGCGTCCGGGCGTCCGTCGCTGACGCCTACTCCAACGGCTTCCACGTCGTCATCGCCGAGGAGTGTGTATACGACCGCGCCCTGCTGTCGCACAAGGTCAACCTGTTCGACATGCACCACAAGTACGCCGACGTGATGCACCTGGACGAGCTCGCCGAGCACCTGGAGGCCTTCCCCGAGGCATAAGGGGCCCCGCGCTAAGCCTACAGCTGGTCGAACTCGTCCGGCGTAAGCCCGGCCTGCCGCAGTATGCTGCGCAGGGTGCCGACGGCTACTTCCCTGTGGCGTGGGACGATTGTCGTTCGCAGGCCGCCGTCGCTCTCTCTGGCGAACTTGACGTGGCTGCCTCGCTGGGTAGATTCCACGAAACCGGCTGCTGTGAGCTTGCGGGCGACCTCCCGGTAGGGCAGCGGTCTAACCGGCGGCAACCTCTACCTCGATGCGGCGAAGGTCAGGCGCAACCGAAGGGACAGGCGGCTCGAAATGGAGTTCCAGTGCCTCACGCAGGTTCGCGAGCGCCTCATCAACCGACTCCCCCTGGCTGGCGACGTCGGCTTCTAAGGCTTGGGCGACGTACCACTGCCCCTCCTTCCAGACGCTCGCCGTGAACACTTGCTTCATCGGTCACGCTCCTGCTTCATCCGGGCTCGCGAGGTGCCGCCTCAGTCATCGTAGCACACACTTCGCGCTGCCCTACCGCTGCGACCCCTGTACGCGGGACTCGCGGCCTGCCCACTCGCGCTCGCGCAGCACGTACTTCTGTATCTTGCCCGTCGCGGTCTTGGGGAGGTCGCCGAACTCGACGTGCCGTGGCGCCTTGAAGCGCGCGATGCGTTCCTGGCAGAAGGCGATGACCTCCTCGGCGGTGAGCGTCGCGCCCTCCCGTGGCGTGATGAACGCCTTGGGCGTCTCGCCCCAGCGGTCGTCCGGCACGGCGATCACGGAGACCTCCAGCACGCCGGGGTGCTCCATGATGACCTTCTCCACCTCCTGGCTGGAGATGTTCTCGCCGCCGGAGATGATGACGTCCTTCGCCCGGTCCTTCAGCTCGATCTGGCCGTCGGGGTGCCAGACGCCGAGGTCGCCGGAGTGGAACCAGCCGCCCGAGAACGCCTTCGCCGTGGCGTCCGGGTCGTCCAGGTAGCCGGACATCACACCGTTGGAGCGCATCACGACCTCGCCCATCGTCTCGCCGTCACGCGGCACGTCGTTCATCTGCTCGTCGACGACGCGCAGGCCGGTCCCCGCGTGAACGTAGGGGACCCCCTGCTTCGCCTTGGCGAACGCCCGCTCTTCTGCGGTCATGTCGTCCCACGCCGGTTGGGGAACGCAGAGCGTGATGGGGCCGTAAGTCTCGGTGAGCCCGTACAGGTGGATGATGTTCGCGCCCATCCCCTCCATCGTGCGGACGACCTGCGGTGCGGGCGGAGCGCCGCCGGTGGCGATGGTGAGCCCGGAGAGGTCCTGCCCCTCCGCGGCGGGCGAGGAGTACATGCCGGTGAGCACCGTGGGCGCGCCGCACATGTTGGTGACGCCGTGCCGCTTGATGAGCCGGTAGACCTCGGCGGGGTCGACGCGGCGCAGGCAGACGTGTGTGCCGGCGACGGCGGTGACTGCCCAGGTGTGGCACCAGCCGTTGCAGTGGAACATGGGGAGCGTCCAGAGGTAGACGCTGCGCCAGTTCAGACCGGTCTCGATGACCTCGCCGAGCGCGTTCAGGTACGCGCCGCGCGCGTGGTACTGGACGCCCTTGGGCATGCCGGTGGTGCCGGACGTGTAGTTGACGGTGATGATGTCCATCTCGGAGGCGATGGGGTCGCGGTGCTCGCCGTCCGGCGCGGACGCGAGGAACTCCTCGTACTCGGGGCCGGGGATGTCGTCGGCGCGCGGGACTTCGTCGACGACCTGCACGTAGAGGGATACGCCGGGGACCTCGTCGCGCACCTGCCGGACGGTGGGCGCGAACTCGGAGTCGAACACCAGCACCCTCGCCTTCGAGTGGTTGAGGATGTAGGCGATCTCGCGCGGGGAGAGGCGAGTATTGATGGCGACGAGCGCCGCGCCGATGCTCATGGGGCCGTAGTGCGCCTCCAGCAGTGGCGGAAGGTTCGGGACGATGAACGCGACGCGGTCGCCTCGACCGACGCCGGCGCTCTTGAGCGCTCCGGCGAGCCGGTTCACGCGTTCGCGCAGCTCGCGGTAGGTGTAGACGCGCTCGCCATAGATGACGGCGGGCTTGTCCGGGTAGACGAACGCGCTCCGCTCCAGGAACGAGAACGGCTCCAGGTTCTGGTAGAAGACGCTGTTCTCCATGCGTAGCCTCCGCTGATCGGCCGGATGCGGCGCTATTCTACGCATCAGGGGCCGGAAGTGGGGGTGACCGAGCGGGTGCTATCATCAGCGTGCGGGGCACAGACTGCCCTGATTTCCCATTGAGGTGTTGTGCCGTGTCAGTTGCCGAGGACCGTCTGCAGGAGTTGGGGTTGGAGTTGCCGCAGGTGTCGACTCCGGTAGCGAACTACATACCCGCCGTTCGCACGGGCAACCTGCTGTTCGTGGCGGGTCAGGTGCCGCGTGGCGCGGACGGAGCGATGATCACCGGCAAGGTGGGCGCGGACATGGATGTCGACGACGCGTACAACGCCGCGCGCGCCTGCGGCCTCTCCGCGCTGGCGGTGGCGAAGCGGGAGATCGGCGACCTCGACAACGTCGTGCGGGTCGTGCGCGTGATGGGACTGGTGAACGCGACGCCGGACTACACGCAGCAACCGCAGGTGATCAACGGGTTCTCAGACCTGATGGTCGCGGTCTTCGGCGAGGCAGGACGCCACGCGCGCGTCGCCTACGGCGCGGGGTCGCTGCCCGGCGGCGCGGCGGTGGAGGTCGAGTCCCTGTTCGAGGTGCGGTAGGCCGCGCTACAGGCTCTCCTTGGCGGAGAGGCGGGCGGCGCGCAACGTGTTCGTGAGCAGCATGGCGATGGTCATGGGGCCGACGCCGCCCGGCACCGGCGTGATGGCGGACGCTTTCTCGGCCACCGCGTCATAGTCCACGTCACCCACGAGGCGGTAACCGGACTTCCGTGTCGCGTCGTCGACGCGATTGATGCCCACGTCGATTACGACCGCGCCATTGGCCACCATGTCTGCGGTGAGCGCGCGGGGCCTGCCTATCGCAGCGACGACGATGTCAGCCTGCAGGGTGAGAGTGGCCAGATCGCGCGTGCCGGTGTGGCAAACGGTGACGGTGGCGTTCGCGCCGGGAGCCTTCTGCATGAGCAGGGTGGCGAGCGGTTTCCCGACGATATTGCTGCGCCCCACGATGACGACGTGCTTCCCTGCGGGGTCGTTCCCGGTGCGAATGAGCATCTGCTGCACGCCGGCCGGCGTTGCCGGGAGGAACCCGGGACTGCCCTCCAACAAGCGTCCGCCGTTGATCGGGTGCATCCCGTCCACGTCCTTGTCCGGGTCTATGGCGAGGATGACCTCGCGCTCATCGATATGGGCTGGCAGCGGTAGCTGCACGAGGATGCCGTGGAAGCGAGGGTCGGCGTTGAGTTCTTCCACGAGGCCGATCAGCTCTTCCTGCGAGGTCTCCTCGGGCAACTCGAACGTTTCGCTGAACATCTCCGCCTCGTCGCAGGCGCGGCGCTTGTTCCGCACGTAGACGGCGGAGGCGGGGTCGTCGCCGACCAGTACCGCGGCGAGACCGGGCGTTACGCCCGAGCGCTCCTTGAACGAGCGGGTCTCTTCAGCGACTTCGCTCCGGATGTCCTCGGCCATCTGCTTGCCATCGATAACGGTCGCGGTCACGGACATCGCCTCCGGAGGGGATGTGTCGGATGATAGCAGCCGGTGAGCGCAAGGGCTGGTATGATGCGGCGCGTTGCAGATGGAGGAGGCAGGTGCAGGACATCTCTGTCGGCGTGGACATGATTGAGATAGGGCGCATCGCCGCGGCGCTGGAGCGCTTCGGGACGCGTTTCCTGGAGCGGGTCTATACGCCGGACGAGATCGCGTACTGCCGGGGACGAGCGCCGCAACTCGCGGCACGGTTCGCTGCGAAAGAGGCAACGATGAAGGCGTTGGGCACTGGAACGAGAGGCATCGGTTGGCGCGAGGTTGAGGTGACGCGGAAGCGCAGCGGCGAACCGGAGATAGCTTTGCACGGCAGGGCGGACGCTCGCGCGCGCAAACTGGGGATAGACCGGATCGCGGTGAGCCTGTCGCATTCACGTGCCTATGCGGTGGCGTCGGTCGTGGGGCGTCTGTCTTGAAGGTCGTCACGTCCCGGGAGATGCGGCTCTTGGAGTCGCGTGCGGCGGATGCGGGGGTTTCAGCGGAGTCGCTGATGGAGAGCGCGGGGCTCACGGTCGCCCGGAGCATTGCGCACCGGCTGGACGGAGTGCGGAGCAAGCGCATCGTTGTGCTGGTGGGGCCGGGAAACAACGGCGGGGATGGAATGGTAGCGGCGCGTTACCTGGCGGACTGGGGGGCGGTGGTGACGCTGTACATGACGACGGCGCGACGGCGCGAGGACAAGTTCGAGGAGTGCCGCGAGCGCCGCTGCCGCGTGGTCGAGGCGTCGGAAGACCTCGAATGCTGGCAACTGGGCAGCTACGTTTCGCTCGCCGACCTCGTGCTCGATGCGGTGCTCGGCATCGGCGCGCATCCGGGGCTCGATCCGGTCCTGCGCGCGATCTTCGAGTCAGTAGGGCAGATGCGGGAGCATTCACCGCGCCCGCTGTTCGTCGCGCTCGACCTGCCTACCGGCGTCGATGCCGACACGGGCGAATGCGACGACGCTTCCTTCAACGCCGACGTGACCATCGCGCTCGGTGCCCCGAAAGTCGGACTCCTGCAGTTCCCGGGAGCCGGGCATACCGGAATGCTGGAGACGCTTCAGATTGGCTTGCCTGAGGGCGTGGACGACGGACTACCGCTCGACCTCGTGGACGCCCCGCTTGCGGGCGGCCTGCTGCCTGTACGGCACGCGGACGGCCACAAGGGAAGTTTCGGGAACGTGGCTGTCGTAGGCGGCCACCGGCGGTACCTGGGCGCGCCGGTCCTGGCGGCGTCAGCGGCGTACCGGGTGGGGGCGGGGCTGGTGAGCCTCGCCGCGCCGGAGGGCGTGAGCCGTATCGCAGCGACGCAACTCGTGGAGCAGGTGCACGCACCGTTGGGGGAGACCGCGGAGGGCGGTGTCTCCGCCGAGGCCGCGGGAGTGGCGCGCGAGGTGCTGAGCGCCGCTTCAGCTGCGGTGGTCGGACCGGGTCTGGGTACAGAAGAGTCGTCAGCGTCCTTCCTGCGCGCGCTCCTGCTCACCGAGCCCGCGTTCCACACGCCCGTGGTCCTGGACGCGGACGCGCTGAACGTCCTGGCGAACGTGTACGGCTGGCCGCCGCTGCTGGCCGCGCCCGCCGTGCTGACGCCGCACCCGGGCGAGATGGGGAGGCTGCTTGGCCGGCCTGCGCACGAGGTGCAGCAGGACCGCAGGGGGGCCGCGATGGCGTCGGCGGAGCAGTGGGGGCAGGTGGTAGTGCTCAAGGGGGCGCACACGGTGATCGCCGCGCCGGACGGTCGTGTCGCGCTCAGCCCGTTCGCGAACCCTGCGCTCGCCACGGCGGGGTCGGGTGACGTGCTCGCGGGCATCATCGGTGGCCTGCTGGCGCAGGGGATGGAGCGTTACGAGGCTGCAGTGGCGGGAGTGTACCTGCACGGGGCGGCGGCGGACCGCTGGAGCGCGGTGAACGGCAGCGGCGGGATGCTCGCGAGCGACCTGCTCACGCTGCTCCCGCGCGTCACGGAAGACGTGCGCTCTCGCTGAGGCTGGAGTCTTCGCCTGCGGGCGGAACGGTCCGGCCCTGGTTCCTGCTCAGAGAGAGGACGATCTGCGCCGCGCGGTTGAAGTCCTCCCGATGGACGCGGATCGATGCGTGGTTCTGCGGCGTGGAACGGGTGATGTCGAACGTGGAGCTGGTCTTGAGTTGTGCCCTGATGCCCTGCTGGGTCAGTTCACGGTGGATGACGACGGCCCGGTCCCTCTGGGCTGCACCCCAGACCACGTGCACTTCCTTCCACAGCCGGGCCTCGCGGTACGCTCTGTAGTACCACAAGCCGCCTGCGATGAACGCCCCTACGACAGCGATGACGAATATCGCTTCCACTTCCTCAGTGCTCCCCTGGGCGGTGCGCGTCCAGCAACGCTGCCACGCGGTCCAGGATGGCCATCGCTACGTCGTATTTCCCCATGAACGGAAGTTCCGTGTCCCCGCTCTCATCCACGAGCCAGACCTTGTTCTCGTCCGAACCGAAACCCGCACCGGGTAGCGTGATGTCGTTCGCGACGACGAGGTGCACGCCCTTGCCCTTCAGCTTGGAGCGGGCGTTCTTCAGCAGACCGCTGCTCTCGGCGGCGAAGGCGACCTTCACGATGCCCTCCGGCGCGGTCGCGACGATGTCCACCGTGCGTTCGAGAGCGACGGACAGGTCGGCCATCGCCTCTTTCTTGAGCTTCTCGCCGCCCGGGTACGCCGGCCGGTAATCGGCGACGGCGGCCGCCATCACGAGGGCGTCGGCGGAGCTGGCAGCCTCCTGCACGGCGATGCGCATCTGCTCCGCCGTGTCGGCGCGCTCGACGCGCACGCCGGCGGGCGGGTCCAGCGCGGTGGGGGCGGTGACGAGCGTCACGTCGGCTCCGCGGTCCCGTGCTGCCTCCGCGATCGCGTAGCCCATCTTGCCGGAGGAACGGTTGGTGATGACGCGCACCGGGTCGAGCGGTTCCTGTGTGCCGCCCGCGCTCACGACGATGCTCCGCCTGCGCAGGTCGCCGTTCGCTCCGATCGTCTGCGCGATACGCCCGAGCAGTTCCGGCGTCTCGGCGAGCCGTCCCCAGCCCGTGAGCCCGGAGGCGAGCCGTCCCTCGCCGGGGCCAACGATGACCGCGCCGCGTTCCTCGAGCGTGTTCACGTTCTGTCGAACGGCGGGATGGTCCCACATGTTGGCGTCCATCGCGGGCGCGATAAGCAGGGGAGCGCTCGTCGCCAGCGCGGTCACGCTGATGGGGTCGTCGGCAAGACCGAGCGCAAGCTTCGCGAGCATGTGGGCGGTTGCGGGGGCGACGACAAGCACGTGCGCGGCCTGCGCGAGCGCGACGTGCTCGATCGCCTCAGGCGAATCGGGATCGAACAGGTCGGTGAGCACGGGCCGGTGGGTGACGCTCCGGAAGGTGAGCGGTGTAACGAACCGGGTGGCCGAGTGCGTCATCAGGACGTCCACTGCTGCACCGGCCTGCGTGAGCTTGCTGGCGAGGTCCGCGGCCTTGTAGGCAGCGATGCTGCCGCTCACGCCGAGGAGCACCCGCTTGTCGTTGAAAGGGCTGCTCATCGCGCGCCTCCGGTCTGGGCGGGCTCGCGGTTCAGGCTGAATATGTGACGGAGGCCCCGCAGCGTCAGTTCCGGGTCGACCACGTCGAACACGGGGGTCTGCTCGGCGATGAGCGGCACGAGCCCGCCGGTACCGACGACGGTTGCGTCCGGCGCTTCCATCTCGTCACGGAAGCGGCGCACCATCGATTCGACGAGTCCGGTGAAGCCGAACACAAGGCCCGAGTTGATCGAAGCTGAGGTGTTCTTGCCGATGGCGTGCTCAGGCGCGGTGAGGTCCACGCGGCGGAGCATGGACGTGTTCGCGGCGAGCGCGTCCCCCGCGAGACCCACGCCGATCGAGATCGCGCCTCCGAGGTAATCGCCGTCCGCGGTCACCGCGTCGAAGACCGTGGCCGTGCCGAGGTCCACGACGATGGCGGGCCCGCCGTAGTAGTGCAGGGCTGCGGCGGCGTCCACCACGCGGTCCGCGCCCACGTCGTGCGGGCTCTGGTACAGGATGCGGATGCCGGTGCGCGTTCCGGCTCCAACGACAACGGGATCGCAGGAGAAGAGTGAGCGAGCGACCTCCTCGAACACGCCTGTAAGCGGTGGTACGACGCTGCAGAGCGCGGCGTCCGTGACGTCGCTCATGGAGATGCCCTTCAGAGGCAGCAGTTCGCGCAGTTGGAGGGCGTACTCGTCCGTGAGACGTCGTGAGTCGGTGGAGAGTCGCCAGCTTGCGACGAGGTCGTCACCGTCGAACGCCCCGATGGTGATGTTGGTGTTGCCTATGTCCAGCGTGAGGAGCATGAGGAGATTATACCCCCCTCACGAGTAGCGGCACTTCTCCCTACTCGTTCCGGGCGCCGCGCGCCCCCATCAGGGCAACGATCACGACAAGGATGAGAACGAAGGTGGCGACCTCCAGGAGGAAGACGCTCCGCAGTCCCCAGGTCACCACCATCGCACCGCCTGCCAACGGTCCAAGGGCCACGCCTGCCGCGTGCGATAGCTGCGCCGAGCCGAACGCCGCTCCGTGCTGCCCGCTGGGGGTCCGGAGCGCGATCAGTCCGTTGACGAGTCCGGAGAGGCCGCCGGAGAAGAGCGCGATGGCAGCGAACCCGGCGGTCAGCGTGAGGTAGTCGTTCGCGAAGTAAGGGACGAGCGCCGCGAATGCGGCCAACACCGTCCCGACGATGAACACGCGCTGCAGCCCCACCTTCGGAGCGAGCCAGCCCATCGCCACGGAAGAGACCGCGGAGGCGATTCCACCGGCGGCAAACACGACGCCGGATGCGGTGCCGGTACGCGAGCCGCCCTCGACGATACCGGCGAGCCCGGGGATGGCCGGCTGCATCACCAGGTGTGCGGAGAGTATGAGAAAGACGATGGCGTAGAGAGGAAGCATCTGCCGGGACGTGCTCAGCCGCCAGAGAACGAGGAGCGGCTGCGTGAAGCCCAGGGAGGATTCCGCCGGATGGAAGTCCTCCCGTACGAGAAGGACGACGATGATGGCGGATGCCCACAGCACTATCCCGGTGGCGACGAAGGCCGCCTTGAGCCCCATGGCATCGTAGATGACGCCTCCGAGGAAGGGTCCGAATGCGATGCCGATGAACAGGCCGGACTGGACGATGCCGGCCGCGAACGGAAGTCGTTCCCTGGGCGTTTCCGCTGCGACGAGGGCCATGATGGTCGGCACCACGCCGCTGGTCGCGCCGATGACGAACCGTGAGGCCATGAGTTGGAACGGCGTCTGCGAGAAACCGGAGATCGTGAGGAAGAAGCCGCCAAGGATGAGCGCCCGCAGAACGTTCAGCTTGCGCCCGTAGCGGTCTCCCAGCACGCCCCAGATGGGGCTGGAGATTCCCATGCCCAGGCCGAACACCCATCCGGCCAGTCCGGCCCAGAACGCGGCGCGCTCTGTGGAGAACCCACCCAGGTCCTCGAAGAAGAGCGGGTAGAAGGGGAACGTGAAGGAGAATCCGAGTGTCGTCCCCACCTGCGCGAACCATAGCGCGATCAGGTTCGTTTTCCAGGAGACGGGGCGGGAAAGCTGCTCGACGGACACGTACAGCAGGATAGCACTCGGCGTGCCGGGGGCTGGACTCGACAGCCTTCCACGAGTTGAATGCCGCGTCTGCTAACATGAAGGCCCCATACCCCAGCGCCTCGGAGCCCCTGCGCATGATGACGAATCCGGCCGGAGAGCCGCTTGCGAAAGCCTATGACCCGCAACAGGTTGAGGGCAGGCTGTACGAATGGTG
Organism: Dehalococcoidia bacterium; assembly: GCA_034422795.1. Taxonomy (GTDB): domain Bacteria; phylum Chloroflexota; class Dehalococcoidia; order Lucifugimonadales; family Australimonadaceae; genus Bin16. The sequence goes on from DAOUJK010000041.1 coordinate 69,954, forward strand.
GGAGCGCTCCGGCTATTTCAGGGCCACCCCCGACCCGGCCAGAGAAGCGTTCACTATCATCATGCCCCCGCCCAACGTGACAGGCGAGCTGCACCTCGGCCATGCCATGACGGCCGCCATAGAGGACGCGCTCATCCGCTATCACCGCATGAAGGGCGACGTGGCGCTCTACCTGCCGGGCACCGACCACGCAGGCATCGCCACGCAGGTCGTCGTCGAGCGCCAGCTCGCGGCCGAGGAGTTCACACGCCACGACATAGGGCGAGAGGCGTTCCTCAAGCGCATCTGGGAATGGGTGAACAAGACCGGCGATACGATCGACAACCAGCACCGCAGGCTCGGCGCGTCGTGCGACTGGGAGCGCAAGACGTTTACGCTGGACGAAGGCCCCGCCCGCGCCGTCCGCACCACGTTCAGGGATCTCTATGACGATGGGCTCATCTACCGCGGCGAGCGGATGATCAACTGGTGCGTCAGCTGCCGCACCGCGCTCTCCGACCTCGAGGTCGAGCACGAAGAGGTGCAGGGCAACCTCTACTACATCCGCTATCCGTACGAGGACGGCTCCGGCCACCTGACCGTTGCAACGACCCGTCCCGAGACGCTGCTGGGGGACACCGCGGTAGCGGTCAATCCCTCTGATGAGCGTTATGCGGGGGCGCCGGGTAAGCGCGTCCGTCTTCCTGTGCTCGGACGGCTCATCCCCGTGATAGCCGACGAGGCGGTCGCAACCGAGTTCGGCACGGGAGCGCTCAAGATCACGCCCGGGCACGACCCCAACGACTTCGAGACGGGCGAGCGGCATGGCCTGCCCATCGTGAACGTTCTCAATCCTGACGGCACGCTCAACGAGGAGGCAGGGCCCTACGCCGGTGTCGACCGGCTCGAGGTTCGCAAGGCCATCGTCGCGCAGTTGGAACGGGAGGGGCTGCTGGAGCGGGTGGAGCCGTACACGCATTCGGTGGGCCACTGCCAGCGCAGCGGCGACCCGGTGGAGCCCATCGTCTCAACGCAGTGGTTCGTGAAGATCGGGCCGCTGGCGGAGCCGGCGCTCGCCGCAGTACGGGACGGACGCATCCGCATCGTGCCGGAGCGCTTCGCGCGCGTCTATGAGAACTGGATGGAGAACATCCGCGACTGGTGCATCTCCCGCCAGCTGTGGTGGGGGCACCGCATCCCGGTCTGGTACTGCGGAGCTTGCGGTCACATGACGGTCGCAGTCGATGAACCGGAGGTCTGCGAGGCGTGCGGCTCCGCCGACATAGCGCAGGACGAGGACGTGCTCGACACGTGGTTCTCGTCCGGCCTGTGGACACACTCCACGCTCGGCTGGCCTGACCGCAACGCCGACCTGGACTTCTTCTATCCCACCTCCGTGATGGAGACGGGATACGACATCCTCTTCTTCTGGGTGGCCCGCATGATCATGATGGGCATGTGGAACATGGGGGACGTCCCCTTCCGCACCGTCTACCTGCACGGCCTCGTGCGCGATGAGCACGGGCAGAAGATGAGCAAGACCCGCGGGAACGTCCGCGACCCGCTGGACGCCATCGATCAGTACGGCACGGATGCGCTGCGCTTCGCGTTGACTACCGGCACCACGCCCGGTAACGACACCCGCTTCGGCGACGACCGGTTAGAAGCGGCGCGCAACTTCGCGAACAAGCTGTGGAACGTCGGACGGTTCGTCATCGGCCAGACAGAGGGACAGCAGGGCATGGACGGCTGGTACGCCGCGCCCCCCCGCGAGCACCGGCAGGACAGGTGGATGCTCTCCAGGGCGCAGCAGACCGCGGTCCGCGTGAACGACCTCGTCGCCGAGTTCCAGATAGGCGAGGCCGAGCGCGTCCTCCACGAGTTCATCTGGAGCGACTTCGCCGACTGGTACATCGAGCTGGCCAAGGTGCGGATGCGCAACGGCGACGACCAGCCGCGTCGAGTGCTGGCGCACGTGCTCGAGCGCGTGCTGCGGCTGCTCCACCCCTTCATGCCCTTCGTTACCGAAGAGATATGGCAACGCCTCACTGCGGGCCTTCCGCCCGAGGGCAACCTGCCCGGGTCCATCATGATCGCTCCCTACCCGGACCCGAAGGCGCGCCTGTCCGACGAAGAGTTGCAGACGCGCAGGGAGGCCGACGCACCTGCCTCCGAGGAAGTGGAACTGTTGATAGACCTCGTGCGGGCCATCCGCAACATGCGCGCGGAGTTGAAGATAGAACCCCAGACCCTGCTGGACGCTGCGGTCGCCGTGTCACGGCCTGCCGTAGCACTGGAAGCCGAGTCGGACTCCATCCGCGCCCTTGCGCGTGTTGGCGCGCTGCGGTTCGGCGATGTAGATGCCGGGCAGGACACGGTGCGCCTCGTGGTGCGGGACGTGACCGTGGCGCTCAACGTTGGCGGGTCGGTGGACCTGGGGGCGGAGCGGGAACGGCTGCGCGGCGAAGCGGCCAGCGTGCAGAAGCACCTCGCTGGACTCGAGGGTCGCCTTGGCAGCGCCCAGTTCCTGGAGAAGGCGCCGGCCGACGTGGTGGAGCGCGAGCGGGAGCGATTGGAGAGCGGCCGTGCGCGATTGGAACGTATCACTGAACTGCTCCGCGACCTGGGAGGGTAGCCGCATCGGTACGAGGACGCATTCGGACCTTGAGGGCTTTGAGCCGCCTGCGGACGCAGACGCCGTGAGCGGTTCGTAGGCCATGCGGTTCGTACCCTCGAAACGCGGCATCACCGGCGGACTCCGCCTGGAACTGGTCATCATCACCGGCGGCCTCATCGCTTCGGCACACGCTTCGATGATGATTATCACTCCCGTGATGCCGAAGTTCATCGAGCTGATCGGCGGCGGCGTCTTCGCGCTCGGGCTCACGTTCTCCGTATACGGAGTGGGGCGGTTCATCACGAACATCCCCGCGGGCGTCATCTCGGAGAAGGTGGGGCGGAAGTGGATCATCACCATCGGCGGGCTGGGCGTGGCGCTGTTCGCCACGCTTGGCGGCTTCGCCCAGGACGTCCCGACATTCCTCACACTCCGGTTCCTGAGCGGCGTGGCGAGCTCGATGACCATCGTGATGGCGAACGTCGTCGCGGCAGACCTGAGCACGGTGGAGAACCGCGGGCGCGTGCTGGGGATGATGCAGGGGCTGCAACTCGTCGTGGGGACTGGCAGCCCGGCGTTGGGTGGGCTGGTAGGCGAGCTGTTCGGAACGCGCGCGCCGTTCTACGGCTCCGGCATCATGGTGCTTGTGTTCGCGTTGTGGGGCATCGTCCGGCTGCCGGAGACGCGTCCCCAGCCGGGGAGCGAAGGCGCGGGCGCATCTATCCGCCACAACAACTCGCCGCGTGGCGCGCTCTTTCTGCTGCGCGACACGAGCTTCCTCATGGTGTGCATCCTCGGCTTCTCCACGTTCTTCCTGCGTGGGGGCATGTCCACGACGCTGATACCGGAGTTCGTGCACGACGTCCTGGAGATGGGGCCGGGGGCTATCGGGCTGCTCTTCACGTTCTCATCGCTCATGCACGGGATACTCATCTACCCGGCGGGAGCGATGGCTGACAAGTACGGGCGGAAGATCATCATCATCCCGGCGGGGATCGTGATCGGCGTCTCCATCGTCTGGCTGCCGTTCGCGGATACGCTGGGGCCGTTCGTCGCGGCGTTCATCCTGCTGCACGTCGCCCAGGGGTGGAGTGGTCAGGCGCCTGTCGCCTATGTCGCCGACCTTGCGCCGCAGGGGATGCGGGGTATGGCGATAGGCCTGTACCGCACGTTCGGCGACGCGGCGGGGATGATCGGGCCGGTCGTCTCCATGACGCTCCTCTCCGTCCACTCCTACCACGCGGCGTTCGGGTTCAACGCGGTGCTCTGGACGGTGACTGTCATCGTATTCGCCTATGTGGCGGTGGAGACGGGGGGAAAGCACCGCAAGCGCGGCCCCATCGCCATGCCTGGAGCGTCGCAGGAGCAGGCGCAAGCCAGGACCTGACATCTCCCGGGTGCTATCATAGCGATAGCATTCCGATAGCATCTACGCTCTGGAGACTCACGATGAACATCGCGCTGCGCAACGTGCCCGAAGACCTGCACGCCGAACTGAAGGCTGCCGCGAAGCGGAACCATCGCAGCCTCAACGGCGAGATACTCGCGCGGCTTGCCCTGTTCCGTCGTGGTTCCACGCTCGATGTTGAAGCGTTCTTGAGAGAGAACGTGGCTTGGCACCAGCGTTTCGCGGCGTTGGACCTCAGTCCGGAGACCGTCCGCTCCTTGAGAGACGAGGGACGTGATGCGCCTCTGGATCGCATCGAGGAGCGTCAGAAAGCGATCGGCAAGAGCAACTTCGGTCCTGGCATGGTTCGCGAGATGCGGGACTCCAGAGACGCATGATCGTTGTCGACACGAACGTGATGGTTGCGTTGTTCATGGGTGGAGTGAGAGGCCCTCATGCGCAACGCCTGCTTCAACAGGATGCCGGGTGGTCTGCGCCAGAGATAGTGATGAGCGAGTTGCGCAACGTGTTGGTGGGGTTCATTCGGCGCGGCGATATGACACCTGACGAGGCCAAGACTCTGGGTGGCAGGGCCGGGGCAGTACTGGAGGGTCGGATATCCCGTGCGCCCGGAGACGCGGTCATCGACACCGCGCTGGAGTGCGGGCTGACCGCCTACGACGCCGAGTTCGTCGCCTTGGCGCGGGCGTTGGGTGTGCCGCTCGTGACCATGGACGGCGCCATCCTGCGCGGGGCTCCCGACGTTGCGGCTCCCCTGGAGACGTTCGCCGCTTAGCCGGCGCGCGTGCGCTCCTGTATCTCGCTGAGCATGCGCAGCCCCTTGCGCGTGTCGCTCGCGATGCGGGCCTGGTCCGAGTTGGCGATGCGCCGCTTGAAGAGCCAGTACGTGAACGCGCGGGACTCGGCCAGGGTGAGACGCACGCGGCGTCCGCGGCCGTGCTCGCGCTGGAACTGCCGCAGGAGCGGCATGAGTTCGGCGCGGTAGAGGCGCTCCGCGATGAGGTTCTGCACGCCGAACGGGTGCTGCAGGCCGCGCACGCTGCGCTCCTTCTCCACTTCGCGCTCGACGGCGTACCAGAGCGCCTCCTCCACGACGACCCCGTAGAAGTGGTTGAGGTGCGCCCGGTACTTGTCCGGGCCGAGCAGGCCCCTGAACTGCGCTTCGCTCACCTCTTCGGGCAACGCGCCGTCGAAGAGAAGACGCTCCGCATCGGGGGTCGGGATGCGTCCCGCTGGGGCCTCGCGCAGGAGACGTTCCGCCAGCAGGAGCCAGTCGAACGCCTCTCCCTCGATGAGATAGTCGACCTGCACGCCGTCTACGGTCTCGAAGGCGGCGGTCCATTCGCCGATGGCGGTGAGGAGCGCCTCCGGCCAGGGCGTGCCGCCGGCGAGTGCGCCGCGGAACCGCTCTATCGTTCCGTTCGCCGGCGTCTCAGGCCCGCCGGGGGAGGAAGTGGACACCGGCGTGGGGCGCAGCGCGACGGTCGTTCCCATGGCCGGCGCTACCTGCCCTTCCGTTTGCGGGCCTTCTTGCCGCCGCCCGCCGCGCGCTCGGCCTGCCGCCGCATCCAGCGCGGCGCGTCCGGTGGAAGGTCCACGGGCGCGGCGGGCGCAGCCGTGCGCCGTGCGCCTATCGCTTTCGCCATAACGGTCTCGGTCCGATTGGTGTCCACCCTGGCGGCCCTGCCGTTGGCCCCACCCGCAGCAGGCGCCGCATGGCCGACCGGCGCGACATGGAAGATGAGCCGTGCAACATCGTGCCGGATGCGCTCCAGCAGACCGTCGAAGGCCTCGTGGCCCTGCTTCTTGTACATCACCAGGGGGTCGCGCTGGCCGTAGGCGTAGAGGCCGATGCCCTGGCGCAGGTTGGACATCATGGTGAGGTGCTGCACCCAGAGCCGGTCGATCGTCTGCAGCATGACGGCCCGCTCGATGGCGCGCATCTCATCCTCTCCGAAGGCGCCTTCCCGTTCTTCGTAGAGGGTCTCTACACGTTCGGATAGTGCTGCCTGGAGGGAATCCGGGGAGATGGGTCCGGGGAGTTCGGGCCATTCGCTCGGAACGACGATGGTCTGGAGGTCGGCGATCATGTGGTTGATGGCTTGCTGCTCCTGGAGGGCGCGGTCGTCGGGAAGGAGACTATGGTCGGCCTGGATGGCCTGGAGGGTCTCGCCGCAGACCTGGGTTGCGCCGGCGATGGAGTCCTGGAGGGCGTCGCGGAAGAACTGCTGGATGTCGACCTCATTGAGGACCCGGTCCCGCTCTGCGTAGATGACGTCCCGCTGGCGGTTCACGACGTCGTCGTACTCGACGAGGTGCTTGCGGATGTCGAAGAAATAGGACTCCGCCTTGCCCTGCGTCATCTCCAGGCTCCTGGTGAGCATCCCGCTCTCCAGCGGGGCGTCTTCCGTGAACGCCTTGCCGACGAGACGGCCCACCATGCCGCCGGAGAAGCGGGTGAGTATCTCGTCCTCCAGCGAGCCGTAGAAGCGCGTTTCGCCGGGGTCCCCCTGGCGTCCTGAGCGTCCGCGGAGCTGGTTGTCGATGCGGCGCGATTCGTGCCGCTCGGTGCCGATGACGTAGAGGCCGCCGCTGGCGACGACCTCCTCGTGCGCCTGCTGCCAGGCGCCGGGCTCCGTTTGCGATGAGGGGTCGCCGCCCAGGATGATGTCGGTGCCGCGTCCCGCCATGTTGGTGGAGACGGTGACGGCGCCGGGCTTCCCCGCCTCCGCGACGATCTGGGCTTCGCGCTCGTGGTTCTTGGCGTTCAGCACCTCGTGCTTGATGCCGCGCCGGCGCAGCAGCCCGCTCAGCTGCTCGGAGCGTTCGATGGAGGTCGTGCCCACGAGGACGGGCCTGCCTTCGGCGTTCAGGTCAGCGATGTGGTCCACCACGGCTTTGAACTTGCCCGCATGCGTCTTGTACACGAAGTCCGGATGGTCCTCCCGGACCATCGGCTTGTGGGTCGGGATCTCGAGCACCTCTCGACTGTAGACCTTGAAGAACTCCTCCGCTTCCGTGATCGCGGTGCCGGTCATCCCCGCGAGCTTGTCGTACATGCGGAAGTAGTTCTGGATGGTTACGGTGGCGTAGGTGACGGTCTCCCGCTGGACCCTGACGTTCTCCTTCGCCTCGATCGCCTGGTGCAGCCCTTCGCCATAGCGGCGTCCGGGCATGAGGCGTCCCGTGAACTCGTCGACGATGACGACCTCGCCGTCCTTCACGACGTAGTCCTTGTCGCGCTGGTAGACGAACTGCGCCCGCAGTGCGTTCTCCACGAAGTGGGTGAGGACGTAGTTGGACGCGTCGTAGAGGTTCCCGACGTTCAGGAGCGTCTCGATCTTCGAGATGCCCGCATCCGTGAGCAGGGCCTGGCGCTCCTTCTCCGCGATGGTGAAGTCCTCTTCCTCCCGCAGGCGGGGGACGACCCGGGCGACCGTGCCGTAGAGGGTGGTCGACTCCTGGGACGGGCCGCTGATGATGAGCGGGGTGCGGGCCTCGTCGATGAGGATGTTGTCCACCTCGTCGACGATGGCGTAGCGCAGTTCCCGCTGCACTTTCCGGTCCATGGAGGGGGCCATGTTGTCGCGCAGGTAGTCGAAGCCGAACTCGTTGTTGGTGCCGTAGGTGATGTCTGCCTCGTAGGCCTGCTTGCGGGGAACGGCTCGCTTCTCCGGGGGCTCGCTGTCCGGCCGGTAGCCGGGGTCCAGGACGAAGTCGGACTCGTGCTGGAGGCAGCCGACGGAGAGGCCGAGGAAGGAGTAGACCTTGCCCATCCACGTGGCGTCGCGCTGGGCGAGGTAATCGTTGACGGTAACGACGTGGACGCCCCTGCCCTCGAGCGCATTGAGGTAGACGGGGAGGGTGGCGACGAGCGTCTTGCCCTCGCCGGTCTTCATCTCGGCGATCTTGCCTTCGTGGAGTGCGGCGCCGCCGATGATCTGTTCATCGAAATGCCGGAGGCCGATGGCGCGCCGCGCGGCCTCCCGCACGACCGCGAACGCTTCGGAGAGGAGGTCGTCGAGGCCTTCGCCGCGGGCGATGCGCTCGCGGAACTCAGCGGTGTGGGCGGCCAGGGCATCGTCGTCGAGCGCGGCTACGCCGCTTTCGAGGTCATTGACCCCGCCCACCTTCTTCCAGTAGGGCGCGAGCTGCTTCTCGTTCGAATCGCCGAAGACGTTGAGCAGTTTGCCGAGCATGTTATGGACGGCCTCCCGTGTTCATTCTAGCAGCCCCCCTCTCCCTTGAGGGGAGAGGAAGCTGCCGAACGGCAGCCGGAGAGGGTGAACCAGACGCGGGGCGCACCCCTGTTGCTCCTGTCCTTACCCACGTCGTTCCTGCGAAGGCAGGAACCTCGCATCCCCACCTCTCCCTCGGGGAGAGGTCGACGCGCTTGCGCGACGGGTGAGGGTGTCCATCCCCGTCGAATATCTGACATGCCCCCGTTGCGCAGACGCCACACCCCTCCCTACGATGGGTGCATGACTACACAACCCGCTCCCGCGCCCCCTGAAGGCTACATATTCCCGGACACCCTCCCGCCGCAGGAAAGGGCATACGCCAACCGCCTCAGGTACGCCCTCCGCTGTGGCGTACCCGGCTGCGGCTGCGCAGGCGGCCCCCTCATCCACTGTCCTTCCCACCGCCACGCAGAGGCCCCGACCCTCACCGTCTCCTACAACCCGGACCGCGGTTTCTCCTTCGCCTGCCCCAGTTGCCCGCCGAGCCGCGTCGCGGATGCCCTCGTGAAACGCGGCCTCGCGTCGGAGGGGGAGTTCTACATGTCTGGCGCCGCGCAGGCAGCCGGGCTCCAACCCTTCAACTTCCTCATCCAGCAGCCGCAGGACTGGCTCTGGCCCAACCGCATCCCGCTCGGCAAGCTCACCCTCATCGCTGGCTACCCATCATCCGGCAAGACCTCGATCGCCCTCGACATCGCCGCTCGCGTTTCACGCGGCGCAGCAGCCCCGGACCAGCCGGACGCTGCATTCCCCTGTACTCCCGTCGTCCTCGCCCCCCTCAACGGCAACCCGAAGGCCGACATCCTCCCCATGCTCCGCCTCTTCGGTGCCGACCTCACCCGCGTCTACCTGGCAGACCTCCTCTCCCCCACGCATCCCGTCGACTACTACCCCGATGACCCGCCCGACGACGAGGACGACGGGTACTACTTCGAGCCCGAGGACGATTTCGACGAGGACGATGAAGACGACGAGGAGTACCTGTTCGACAACGACGGCAATGAGATACGTGTTCCCCGCCGCCGCAAGCCGGTCGGCCTGAAGGCGCCCGCTCGCGACCCCTTCTGGACGCCCGCCACGTCCGGCTCGAAGCTCACCGCGCCCTGGCCCGCCTTGGACAAGATCATGGGGCGGCTCGCCAACTATGTCGCCGAAGGAAGGGCTTCCCTCCTCGTCGTCGACCAGGCGGAGGACCTCGCATCCATGCACCGCGCACGGCTCTCCACCGTACTCGGCATGCTCAACGCGCTCGCTGCCCGCTCCGGCGCAGCCGTGCTCGCCCTTACCCACAACCCCGCCCCCAACTACCCCCGCGCCGTCTCCGCCATGCGGCAGCGTCTCGCCCAGGCTTCCGTCGTCTTCACCACCGCCCTCGTGGGCTCCGGCGGTCGCCGCTTCCTCGTCCCCCTTCGCCCCGCGATGAGCGACGACGCCCCCGCCATCCCCTTCGTCCTTCCACCTTCCCCGTCGCTCCCGCGCTTGAGCGCGCAGCCTCGCACCCCACCTCTCTCTCGGGGAGAGGTCGTCGCGCACAACGCGGCGGGTGAGGGCCGCATTCCACCTCTCCCCGGGGGAGAGGTCGCCGCGCCCAGCGCGGCGGGTGAGGGTTTCACCGTCGCTTGGCGCAAACCCGTCTTCCCCGCCCACCTCCACGCCCTGGCCGACCCTAACCGTGACTATGGAGCGAGAACTCGCGCCGCTCAAGCATTCCTTACCCGCGCCCTCGCAGACGGCCCCCGCTCCGCCGCCGAGGTCGAGCGCGAAGCCGCCATGCACAGCATCGCCAGGCGCACCCTCTTCCGAGCTCGTGCCCTTTGCGACATCAGGTCTACCCGCATCGGTGCCCCCGGAGCCCCCGGCGCTGGCGCGTGGCACTGGTCGCTCCCGATACGAAACACTCTGCAACAGGATGAGACACCCCGATGAACGCTCGAACTTTTGAGAACATTGGCAATCTTGCGTCCTTAACGGCAGGAAGCAGGCCGTGGCCTTACAAACACCCCGGATTAAGAGTGCCAAGAGTGCCAGATTGCCACCCCGCCTCACTCTTGGGGTCCGCATTAAGAGTGCCAACTGCAACGTCCTTTGGCACCCTTATTCCCCTCTCCCTTGAGGGAAGAGGTCGCCGTACAGCGGCGGGTGAGGGTGGACCCGTGGTGGAGCGGGGCGGTGTTTTTGAACGTGAAGCGTGCCGGCGCCGCAACGTGCAGCCCGCTGCGAAATGGGTATACTCCCCACGACGCGAGAACGGCCCCGCCAGATGGATGGGCGCATGAAGATCAGCTACAACTTCCGAACGTTTCGCGGCGACATCTTCGGCGGCATTACTGCGGCGGTGGTTGTGCTGCCGGTGTCGCTGGCCTTCGGCGTGGCGTCGGGGCTCGGGGCGGTCGCGGGGATGTACGGCGCGGTAGCGGTCGGCTTCTTCGCGGCGGTGTTCGGCGGGACGAAGCCCCAGATATCCGGCCCCACCGGTCCGATGGCCGTGGCGATGGCGGTCATCGTGACGAGCCACGCGGAAACCCTGGCCGAGGCGTTCACCATCGTCATCATGGCGGGGCTGCTGCAGGTGCTGCTCGGCGTGATGCGGATCGGGCGGTTCGTCGCGTATACGCCGTACTCGGTGATATCCGGGTTCATGTCCGGCATCGGCGTCATCATCATCCTGATCCAGACGTTGCCATTCATCGGGGTCGAAACCGCGACAGGCGGGCCGGTGGGAGCGATCCGCGCGTGGCCGGATGCGTTGGGCGACCTGAACGTGAGCGCGATCGCCATCGCCGGGACGACACTGCTGGTGGGCGTGTTCTGGCCCGCGCGCTTGCGCAGGTTTCTGCCGCCCACGCTGGCGGCGCTGATCGCGGGGTCGTTGCTGGGCGTACTGTGGTTGACGAACACCCCGGTGATCGGAGAGGTGCCGAGCGGTCTGCCGGAGTTGCGGGTGCCGGACGTAACCCCCGGTTTCCTCGTGGGCGCCATACAGCCGGCGCTGATCCTCGCGCTGCTCGGTTCAATAGACAGCCTGCTGACGTCGCTGGTGGCCGATGCGATGACGCGCACGCGCCACAACCCCAACCGGGAGCTGGTGGGGCAGGGCATCGGCAACACCGTCACGGGGCTCATCAGCGGACTGCCGGGCGCCGGGACCACGATGGGCACGGTGGTGAACCTGCGGGCGGGCGGGCGGACGCCGGTGTCCGGGGTGCTGTGCGCGGGGATCCTGCTGGCGATGGTGCTGGAACTGGGCCAGTACGTGGAGGAGGTGCCGCACGCGGTGCTCGCAGGCATCCTGATGAAGGTGGGCTGGGACATCATCGACTGGCGCTTCATCACCCGCATCCACCGCGTCCAGCGGGAGCACCTGCTGGTGATGGCGCTCACCCTGGGGCTGACGGTGTTCCTGGACCTGGTCACCGCCGTCGCCATCGGCCTGATCGTTGCGGGGATGGCGAGCGCGCGACAGTGGGAGCGGCTGGAGCTGGACAGCGTGATCTCCGTACCGCTCCTGGACAGCACGTTCCTCACTCCCGACGACACGTCCGATGACGCGGACATCTTCTCCGCGCGGACCGGCCTCGTCTCGATGCGGGGGAGTTTCTCGGTCGCATCGTCCGGTAAGCTGACCACCGCGATAAGCGCCGACATCCGCGACCACGAGGTGGTGATCATGGACTTCTCGGACACGGTGCACATGGACGACAGCGCGGCGCTGGTGATCGAGCAGCTGATCGACGTGGCGTACGACCAGGACACGGAGTGCATCGTCATGGGCCTCGGGGGGAGGCCGGCCGTGACGATGAACGCGCTCAACGTGCTGCGGCGCGTTCCCGCGGACCAGTTCGTCGCCGACATCGACGAGGCGCGTGAGGTCGCGAAGAGGATACTCCCATGAAGATCAGCTACAACCTCACGACATTCAGGGGTGACGTTCTCGGGGGTGTGACGGCGGGGGTGGTCGGGCTTCCGCTGGCGCTGGCGTCCGGCCTCGGGGCGACGGCGGGCATCTACGGGGCGGTAGCGGTGGGTTTCTTCGCGGCGGTGTTCGGGGGAACGAAGTCGCAGATATCGGGCCCGACGGGCTCGATGACGGTGGCGATGGCGGTCATCGTGACGGCCCACGCCGAGACCTTCGCCGAGGCGTTCACTATCGTCGTGATGGCGGGGATGATACAGATCGCGCTCGGCCTGATGCGGGTGGGGCGGTACGTCTCCTACACCCCCTACTCCGTGGTGTCCGGCTTCATGTCCGGGATCGGCATCCTCATCATCCTCATCCAGACGTTGCCGTTCATGGGGGCGGCCGTCGTCACCGGCGGCCCCGCGGACGCGGTGAACGGGTGGCCGGATGCGGTGACCAACGTCAACTTCGCGGCGCTGGCGGTCGGGGCGACCACGCTGGTGGTGATGGTGGGCTGGCCAGCCCGGTTCTCCAGGTTCTTCCCGGCGACCCTGGTGGCGCTGCTTACGGGGACGCTGCTGAGCGTTCTGTGGCTGACCGACGTTCCCGTGATCGGGGACGTGTCGGCAACACTGCCGGGACTGCAGCAGCTGGACCTCTCCCCGAGCGTGCTGGCCGGCGCGATACAGCCGGCGCTGATCCTGGCGCTGCTCGGCTCCATAGACAGCCTGCTGACCTCGCTGGTTGCCGATTCGATGACCCGGACGCGCCACGATTCCGACCGGGAGCTGATAGGCCAGGGCATCGGCAACACGATAGCGGGCTTCATCGGCGCCCTGCCCGGCGCGGGTTCCACACCGGGCTCTGTGGTCAACATCCGCTCCGGTGGGCGGACGCAGGTATCCGGGGCCATACGCGCGGGAGTCGTGCTGCTGCTGGTGCTGGGCCTCGCCGAGTACGTCAAGGTGATCCCCCACGCGGTGCTCGCGGGCATCCTGATAAAAGTGGGCTGGGACATCGTCGACTGGCGTTTCGTCACGCGCCTGCACCGCGTCCAGCGGGAGCATCTGCTGGTGATGGTGCTCACCATGGGGCTGACGGTGTTCCTGGACCTGGTCACCGCCGTCGCCATCGGCCTGATCGTCGCCGGCATGGCGAGCGCGCGGCACTGGGAGCGGCTGGAGCTGGACAGCGTGATGTCCATACCGCTGCTGGACAGCGTCTTCCTCACCCCGGACGACCAGTCCGACGACGCGGACATCTTCTCGGCGCGGGTCGGTCTCGTATCGATGCGCGGGAGCTTCTCGGTGGCGTCGTCCGGCAAGCTGACGACCGTGATAACGGCGGACATCCGCGACCACGAGGTGGTGATCCTGAACTTCTCGGACACGGTGCACATGGACGACAGCGCGGCGCTGGTGATCGAGCAGTTGGTCGACGTCGCGTACGACCAGGGTACGGCGTGCATCATCATGGGTCTGAAGGGCCGGCCCGCCGTCACGCTGCAGGCGCTCAACGTGCTGCGCCGCGTTCCGCAGCACCGGTTCGTCGACAACGTCGACGAGGCGCGCGAGGCGGCGAAGGAGCTACTCGCGGGCTCCCCGGAGTGATCCGGACAGGCCTGTCTCATTTAGGTTGGTATACTCCGCGCATTCCAGGATGAGACGCGGAGGAGCGATGGCCGATCTCGAGAAGCGAACATTAGGACGCACCGGCATGGACGTCACCGTGCTGGGCTACGGAGCGATGGAGCTGCGGGGAGCGCCGCGCGGCAGGGAAGTGTCCGAAGAGGACGCGGGCAGGATACTGAACACGGTGCTGGACCTGGGCATCAACTACATCGACACGTCGATCGACTACGGCGTGAGCGAAGAGCGCATCGGTCGGCACATCGCCCACCGGCGCGGCGAGTACTTCCTCGCGAGCAAGTGCGGCTGCCTGGTGGGCTGGGAGCCCGACCCCAGCCGGGACCGGGGCGGGCCGCACGTCTACACCAAAGAGAACGTCGTCGCGGGCGTGGAGCAGAGCCTGCGCCGGATGAACACGGACTACATGGACCTGCTGCAGGTGCACATGACGCCCTCCCGCCAGGTGTTGGAGGAGAGCGGGACCATCGAGACGATGCAGGAGCTGCAGGCGCAGGGGAAGGTGCGCTTCATCGGCATGTCCGGCACGATCCCGAACCTCGCGGACCACATCGAGATGGGCGTGTTTGACGCGTTCCAGATCCCGTACTCGGCGTCGCAGCGCGAGCACGAGGAGCTCGTCGGGGCAGCCGCGGCCGCGGGGTCGGGCACGATCATCCGGGGCGGCGCGGCGCGGGGAGCGCCGAGCGGCGAAGAGCGCGTGGCTAACCGCAACCCGGAGCTGCTGGACGTGTGGGAGCAGGCGAAGATGGACGAGCTGCTGGAGGAGGGGCAGTCCCGCATGGAGTTCGTCATCCGCTTCACGCAGACGCATCCCGGCATGCACACGAACATCGTGGGGACGATCAACCCGGAGCACCTGCGGCAGAACCTGGAAGCCTCACTGAAAGGCAACCTGCCTGACGACGTGTACGAGGAGGCGAAGCGCCGCCTCGCGGAGGCGGGCACGGCCCCGGCGTAGCATGATCGGCCCCGTCGGCATCATCAGCGCGGGCGACATGGGCGCGGCCATCGGCGCGGTGCTCACGTCCGGCGGCGTCGACGTCGCCACGGACCTCACCGGCCGGAGTGAGTTGACGCGGGTCCGCGCTGCCGAGGCTGGCATACAGGACGCGGGCAGCACCGACGCGCTCGTCCAGGAGTGCAGCCTGCTGCTCTCCGTGCTGCCCCCCGCGGAGGCGGTACCCATAGCGGAGGAGGTCGCGGGAGCGATGGCGCGCACCGGCGCCAGGCCCGCGTTCGCGGAGTGCAACGCCATCGCACCGCAAACGGTGGTGCGCATCGCGACGCTCATGCTGGACACGGGCGCGCCGTTCATCGACGCGGGCATCATCGGCGGGCCGCCGGGCCCGGGTTCCGACCCGCACATCTACTGCTCCGGGCCGGACACGTCGGCGCTGGAGTCGCTACGGGAGTGCGGGCTGGACATCCGCCGCGTGGGCCCGCGTTTCGGGCAGGCGTCCGGCCTGAAGATGGTGTACGCCGCGTCCACCAAGGGCACGACGGCGGTGTGGACGGAGCTGCTGACGGCGGCGGAGGCGATGGGGCTGACCGACGCGCTGCTGGCCGAGTTCGGCGACGCGCCCGCCCCGGCGCGCCAGATGAAGGCGGCTACGCAGATGCCGCGCCGCGCCCGCCGGTGGGTGGGTGAGATGGAGGAGATCGCGGCGACGTTCGAGCACCTCGGCCTGACGTCACGCATCCTGCTCGGCGCAGCCGATATGTTCCGCCTCACGGGCGAGACGTCGCTCGCGGACCAGACGTCGCGTGAGCCGGACCCGGAGCTTCGGGAGATGCTGCGCGCGCTCGCGGAGCAGGCCCAGGCGAACGGGGGTGAGGGCGGCCGATGACCTCCGGAGTACCGCATGCAGGCAGCCCCGTCACCGAGGGCGCGCCGCTGTGGACGCCGTCCGAGGAGCGGCGGGCAGGCACGCGCCTCGCCGCCTACGAGCGGTGGCTCGCGGAGACGCACGGCCTCCGCTTCGAGTCGTACGAGGAGCTGTGGCGCTGGTCGGTGGAGGACGTCGCCCGGTTCTGGACGTCGTTCTGGGACTACTTCGGGGTGAAGGCGCACACGCCGTACACGGAGGCGCTCGCGCCCGGTCCGAACGGGACGCGCGTCGAGGGAGCTCGCTGGTTCACGGGCGCTAGGCTCAACTACGCGGAGCACGTCCTCGCTCGCAGCGGCAGCGAAGTGGCCATCGTCGGCGTACACGAGTCCGGCGCGACGACGGAGTGGACGTGGGACGATCTGCGCGAGCGGACAGCCGAGATCGCCGCGGGGCTGCGGGCGCTGGGCGTGGGTCCCGGCGACGGCGTGGTCGCGTACATGCCGAATGTGCCGGAGGCTATCGCGGCGGCGCTCGCGGCGGCATCGCTGGGGGCTTCGTGGTCCAGCTGCCCGCCGGAGTTCGGCACGCAGAGCGTCATCGAGCGCTTCCGGCAGATGGACCCCAAGGTGCTGTTCGCGGTGGACGGTTACACGTACAACGGCCGGCGGTTCGACTCGCGAGACGCGGTCGCGGGCATCCAGGCCGCGCTGCCGACGCTCGAGCGGACGGTCGTGCTGCCGTACCTGGAGCCGCAGCCCGACCTGCGCCCGCTCGATGAAGCGACGTCGCTGTGGGCGGACTTCGCCGTTCCCGGAGGGGAGCTGTCGTTCGAGCCGGTGCCGTTCGACCACCCGCTCTGCGTGGCGTATTCGTCCGGCACGACGGGAGCGCCGAAAGCGATCGTGCACGGCCACGGCGGCGCGCTGCTGGAGCACGCGAAGTTCCTCTCGCTGCAGATGGACATCGGGGAGGGCGACCGCTTCTTCTGGTTCAGCACGACGGGCTGGATCATGTGGAACATCCTGATGAGCGGCCTGCTGCTGGGCTCGTCCATCGTCCTGTACGACGGCAGCCCCGGCTACCCGGACATGTACGCGCTGTGGCGCGTGGCGGAGCGGACGCACATCACCTCGTTCGGCGTGAGCGCGCCGTACATCCTCGGCTGTATGAAGGCGGGCATCGAGCCGGGCGCGTCGCTCGACCTGAGCGCGATGCGCTCCATCGGCTCGACCGGGGCGCCGCTGCCGCCGGAGGGTTTCGCGTGGGTGTACGAGCACGTCAAGAGCGACCTGCTCCTCGCGTCGATCAGCGGCGGCACGGACATCTTCACCGCGTTCGTCGGGGGCGGGCCGACGCTGCCCGTGCGTTCCGGAGAGATCCAGTGCCGCTGCCTCGGCTGCAAGGTGGAGAGCTTCGACGAGAACGGCGCGCCGGTCGTGGGCGAGGTCGGCGAGCTCGTCGTGACCGAGCCGATGCCGTCCATGCCGGTGCGTTTCCTGAACGACCCGGACGGCGCGCGCCTGCACGAGAGCTATTTCGACGTGTACCCGGACGTGTGGCGGCACGGCGACTGGCTGAAGGTGACGGAGGAAGGCGCCTGCGTCATCTACGGGCGCTCCGACTCGACGCTCAACCGGAGCGGGGTGCGGATGGGGACGAGCGAGTTCTACCGCGTCGTGGAGGACATCCCGGAGGTGCTGGACAGCCTCGTCATCGATACGACGCAGCTGGGCGTCGAGGGGAAACTGTACCTCTTCCTGGTGATGCGCGAGGGCTTCGCACTGGACGACGGGATGCGGCAGCGCGTAGCCGGGGCCATCCGCACGAGCCTCTCACCCCGCCACGTGCCGGACGAGATGCGCCAGATCGCCGAAGTGCCGCGGACGCTGAACGGCAAGAAGCTGGAAGTGCCAGTGAAGAAGATGCTGAACGGGACCCCGCCGGAGCAGGCGGTGAGCCTGGACGCGCTGGCGAACCCGGACTCGCTCTCCTATTTCACAGACCTGGCGGGCGCCGCGGGCTAGGCGCCGCTCCCGGCCCCTTCCTCCCGGGCCTCGCGCGCGACGCCGCGCCGTCCGTAGTCGTACAGCAGGGGCGAGAGCGCGCCTACTACGATCGAGAAGCCGCCGAAGACGAATATGGCCGTGCGTATCTCGGTTGCGTCAGCGATGAAGCCGAAGACCAGCGGTGAGAGGAAGATGCCGATCGCCCAGTAGAGCCCCACGACGGAGAGCGCCATCGCACGCTGGTTCGGTGCGCTGTTCTCCGCCGCGAGCGTCGGATAGAGCGAGCGCAGACTGCCGAACGTTATCCCGGTGAGCGCCATGAACACGGCGGGAACGACCGGGATGGTCCCGGTGGCGCCGATGCCCACAGCGAGCAGGCCGGTAAGCGTTATGCCGGCCATGGCGGTCGTGCGGCTGCCCAGGAAGCCGAGCAGCGCGCCGAAGAAGTAGGCGAGCACGCTCAGGCCGATGCTGTTGAGCGAGCGGATGACGGCGGTGCCGCCCTCGCCGTAGCCCACGTCGTGGAAGAACGCGATGAACAGGCCCATCACCAGGCCGGAGTAGGCGGCGCTCGTGAACGCCACCATGTGCGCGTGCAGCAGCGTCCGCTTCACGAGCATCGTCTTCGCGGGCGCGAGGCTCTCGCGGATGCTGCGGGCCTGGTCGTTGCGGGGGAGTCTCGGGAGCGACGACGTGATGAGGAAGCCGATGAAGGTCAACCCGGCGGTCAACGCGAACGCGTGCGGGTAGCCGATGCCTTCGGCCACAAACCCGACCACGATGCTGCCGATGATGCCCCCGGCTGACTCAAAACTCAGTTGCCGGCCCATCACCTTGCCCGCCTCCCCCTCGGCGCTGCGGCTTATGTAGGACTGCGCCGCCGACCAGTAGACGGAGCGCGACGCTCCGTTGAACAGCTGCGCGACCGTGAGCGAGAGGAACGTGGCGGTGAAGATGGGGATCACCGCGGCGATGGTGACGGTGGTGAAGCTGAACCAGATGATGAGCTTCTCCCCGAAACGGTCCGAGAGCGCCCCGCCAACGAGTCTCAGCATGATCATGACGACGCCGGGCGCCGCGACGATGAACCCCTGGCTCGCGAGGGAGAAGCCCTGGTCTATGGCGTAGAGCGGGAAGAGGATGGCCGCGCCCATGCTGAAGCCATAGATGAAGCCGTTGAAGTAGCCGAGGTAGGTGGGATAACGCCGCGGATGGCGGATGAAAGCCCCGAGGAGTGCGAGGTTGCCGAGTGCGCTCACGCCCGCAACCTACGCCCGCCGTAGCGCTCCGTCAATCTCGTCGGGGCGGGCGCGCGGTTCCACTCGACATGACGAGGCTCCCCCCCCCGAGGGCCCTCACCCTCACCCTCTCCCCCAGGAGAGGGGATCAGCGAACCCTGCGCCGCGTTGACAGTCTCGCGGAGGCGTTCGTAGACTCTCTCCAGTGCGTGGCGCCCGCCCGCGGCGCCCTTCCCAGAGGACTGTACACCCTTGGCCGACATGCCCCCGACGACCGGCGACGAGATCCGCGCCGCATATCTGCGGTTCTTCGAGGAGCGCGGGCACTTGGTCATGCCCAGCGCGTCGCTCATCCCCGCAGGCGACCCCACGCTGCTGCTCACGTCCGCCGGCATGGTGCCGTTCAAGCCGTACTACGCGGGGGATGAGACTCCGCCGAACCCGCGCCTGGCATCTGCGCAGAAGTGCTTCCGCACTACGGACATAGACGTGGTGGGCGATCTCACGCACAACACGATGTTCGAGATGCTGGGCAACTTCAGCATCGGCGACTACTTCAAGCGCGAAGCCATCACCTGGGCGTGGGAGTTCACGACCGAGGTGCTGCTGCTGCCCCCGGAACGGATCTGGGTGACGGTGCACTACACCGACGACGAGGCGCGCGCGATATGGCGCGACGAGGTAGGCGTGCCGGACGAGCGCATCGTGACGCTTGGCGACGAGGACAACTTCTGGGGCCCGGCAGGCGACGAAGGCGCGTGCGGCCCGTCCAGCGAGCTCTACTACGACTTCGGCGAAGAACACGGCCCCGGCATGAAGCCGGGAGACGATACGGACAGGTTCGTCGAGTACTGGAACCTCGTCTTCCCGCAGTTCCACCAGGCGGTCGACGGCACGCGGACGGACCTGCCCGCGCCGGGCATAGACACCGGCATGGGGCTGGAGCGCATCACCGCGATCATGCAGGGCGTGAAATCGGGCTACGAGACCGACCTCCTCGCTCCGATACGACAGCGCGTGGAACGGCTGGCGGGCAGGACGTACTGGGAGGACCCCGACGACGACTTCGCCATCCACGTCGTGACAGAGCACACCCGGAGCGCGTCGTTCCTGATCGCGGACGGCGTCGTCCCTGCCAACGAGGGCCGGGGCTACGTGCTGCGCCGCGTGATACGGCGGGGCATCCGCTTCGCGCGGAAGCTCGGTGTCGAGGCCGGCTTCCTGACGGATGTCGCCGGGGCAGTGATCGAGCGGTTCGGCGCGCTCTACCCCGAACTGCGCGAGCACGAGCGCTTCGTCCTCAAGACGCTGGAGTCCGAGGAGGAGCGGTTCTACGACGCCATCGCGCTCGGCATGCCGGTGCTGGAGGAGTGCATCGCACGGGGCGGGACGATCGAAGGGGCCGATGCGTTCCGGCTATACGACACCTACGGCTTCCCGCTGGAACTCACCCAGGAGATCGCTCGCGAGCGCGGACTGGACGTGGACGTCACGGGCTTCGAGCGTGCGATGGAGGAGCAGCGCGAGCGCGGGAGGGCTGCAGCCCGCTTCGGCGGCGGGCGCGAGGAGATACGCGCCTACGAGGCGCTGGACGTCCGCGAGACGGCGTTCCTCGGCTACGACCGCATCGAGACCGATACCGTGGTCGCAGCCATCCTGAAGAACGGAGACGCGGTGCGGCGCGCCGAGACCGGTGAGCGTGTTGAGGTCGTGCTGCGCGAGACGCCGTTCTACGCCGAGGGCGGTGGGCAGGTCGGCGACACGGGGCTCATCAGGTCACCGAACGGCACGGTTCGAGTGAGCGACACGCAGAAGCCGCTGGGCGAACTCATCGTTCACACGGCGGAGGTCGTCGAGGGCGCCGTCGCGGTAGGCGACGCGGTGCACGCGTCCGTCGACGCGGAGCGCAGGCTGGACGTAGCGCGGAACCACACCGCGACGCACCTCCTTCACGCGGCGCTTCGGGACGTGCTCGGCTCGCACGTCCGGCAGGCGGGTTCACTCGTTGCTCCGGACCGGCTGCGGTTCGACTTCACGCACGTCTCGGCGGTGAGTCGCGACGAGTTGGGCGAGATCGAGCGCCGCATCAACGAATCAGTGCGCGGCGACCTGCTCCTCGTTAAGGACGAACGCTCGTACCGCGAGGCCACCGCGAACGGCGCGCTCGCGTTCTTCGGCGAGCGGTATGGGGACCGGGTGCGCACCGTGCAGATCGGCGAGGCGCAGCCGGTGAGTTTCGAGGTCTGCGGCGGCACCCACCTGGAGCGGACCGGACAGATCGGCATCTTCCGCGTCGTGGGGGAGAGCAGCGTGGGGACAGGCGTGCGCCGCATCGAGGCGGTGACCGGACGCGGCGGCGAGGAGTGGATCGGCCAGCGGCTGCGGCAACTGGACGAGGCCGCGGCCCTGCTGCGCGCGCAGCCGTCCGAGCTGTCGCAGCGTATCGAAGGGCTGCTGGCGCAGGCGGAGGAGGCGCGGCGCTCGCTGCGCGCGGGACAGCGGGAGGCGTCCCGGCAGGAAGCGGACACGCTGCTCGACGAGGCGCGCGACGTGGGCGGAGTGCGGGTGCTCGCAGTACAGAGCGACGCGCCGGATGCCCAGGCGTTGCGGGAGCTGGGCGACCGGCTGCGGGACAAGCTCGGCTCCGGTGTCGTCGTGCTCGGCAGCGTGTTCAACGGACGCCCCGGCCTGCTGGCGATGGTGACGCCCGACCTGGTCGAGCGGGGCTTCGATGCAGGGGCCATCGTCAACGCAGCGGCGAAGGTCATGGGTGGCGGCGGCGGCGGCCAAGCGCGGCTTGCGCAGGCGGGCGGAAGGGACGCCTCACGGCTCGGCGACGCGCTCGCGTCGGTTGCCGGCATCGTCGAGCAGCAGGCGGGCTAGTGCGCGCGCTTGGCCTGGACGTTGGCGACCGGCGCATCGGCGTCGCGTCGGGCGATACGGATACGGGCATCGCGGTCCCTCTCAGGGTGATCCAGGACTCACCGGATGCCGTTGCCGACGTGTTGCGGGAGGCGCAGTCGCGCGATGTGGAAGTCGTGGTCGTGGGTATGCCGTACTCGATGTCCGGGCGCATGGGGCCGCAGGCACAGGTCGTGCAGGAGTTTGCGCGACGGCTGGAAGATGCCGGGTTGACCGTGGAGACGGTCGACGAGCGCCTGTCGTCCGCGGAAGCGGAACGCGCCCTGGCGGGAACTCGCTCGCGAGGGAGAAGTCGCCGCAGACCGGAGAAGAGTGCGGTCGACGCGGCGGCAGCAGTGATAATCCTGCAGGCGTGGCTGGATGCAAGCGTGGGGAGGTGATGCACGGCGGGGGCGGCTGCTAGAATGCCCGCCATGCGGATGAGAGGGAACCCGCGTGTGTATGGAGCCGCTGGCGCTTCGGTGCTGGCCGCTGCGGTGACGGCGCGCTATATCGCCAAGTGGCGGCAGCGGCGGACGATGCGCCAGGGCAACGGTGGGCGCGAGATCGGGGGCGGACGCTGCTTCATCGGTCTCGACCTCACGGATCCGACCGCACAGCAGAAGCGGCCGTGCGACTATGCGGTGCTCGACGCCGGCCTCGCGTGCACGTTCGGTCAATGGGACTACCGTGAGGACGCTTCCCACATCATCCCGGACCGTGCGATCGGGCGCTCCTTCATCCTTGCCATAGATGGCCCCCAGGGGCTGGCCGGCTCGCCGGAGGCGACGATGCGCGAGTCTGAGCGTCGCGTGAATGCGCCGGGCCGCACGCCGTTCGCGCTGCCGGTGGACGGCAAGCCATACTCCGGCCTTATCGCGGGGTCGGTGCGGCTGTTCCACCGGTTGGTGGAGAGCGGCAGCCGGTTCCGTCTGCTGGGGCTGGACGGCACGCCGGCGTCCGACACGACGCTGATCGAAGTGTTCCCCGGCGGCGGGTGGAAGGTGGTGTCGAACGGGACGCCACTCCCGACGAAGCGCACGCTGGAGGGACGCCGCGCGCGCTCCGAACTGTTGACCGGGCTGGGTGTGCAGTTGCCGTCCGACGACACTCCGACCAATGACCAGCTGGACGCGGCCATGGCGGCGTGGACGGCGTACAAGTTGTGGATGGGCGAGGCGGTCATCGAAGGAGAAGGGCCGCGTCTCGACACGGAGGCCGGGGTCATCCGCGAGGGCTATGTCGTGCAGCCGGCGCCGGCGCCTGAGAGCGAGAACGTGGAGAGCGTGGCAGCGTAGGGCGTTGCCGCGCCGCGCAGCCCCAAGTCCCGCCCCTCCTTTCCCCATCTGGAGACCTTTGGGTAACTCCTGCTCCCGTTCATGGTGAGCCTGTCGAACTACAGGTGGTGCTCAGGACGAGGGGAGTGCAGAGGGGCGGAGCCCTTATGCCGGGGGCGTGGGGGTGTCCCCCACAAGCGTTTGGGCGGGTGGGTGGGAAGAACTACGCTGCGCTGAATGCAGTTACGCAAAGGTCTCATCTAGGGGAGGGATCACAAACGGCCCACACGCTCACCGCGAGTTGAAGCGAGTTGCCTTCTCTGAGGGAGAGGGAGCCATACCTTCGAGAGATGTTTCGACTCCGCCTCCGGCTGCGCTCAACATGACAAGGTGGGGGGAGGCGCGTGCTCAGACCGCGGCGTAGTTCACATTCTCCTTCGGGGTGCGGTACTCGGCGGAGGCCTCTACCCACTCGGCGTCACGCGGCAGGACAACGGCGGCAGACCTGATGTAGTAGACGTCCGGGTCCCAGACGGACTCGGGCTCGATGCCGTAGTCGCGCAGGAGTTTCGCGGCCCTGAGCAGGGCGCGGCGGGTGCGGATGATGCCGGTGTCGCTGATGCCGAGGTGTTCGATCGTCCGGTTGACGACCCGCCCCATGGTCTCCTGCATGCCGGAGTCCTGCGGCCAGGTGCCGGGCAGGCCGGAGAACTGCACGTTCTTCTGGCGATCCCAGTCCACGTTGAAGTCGTTGTCTATGTGGTGCTTCGGCCACCATGCGTTCTCGGGACGGTTGGGGATGGGGGGCAGGAAACCGTCCACGGTGGGGTGAAGGCCCTGCTGGCCGTTGCCGGGGCCGAACTTCAGGAAGTCGAGTTCCTTCTCGGTGAGCGGCCGGACGGGGTTGTAGGTGAAACAGAGCGCGAGGACGTGACTGTCGTCCATGGGCATGTAGGCGTGACCGCTGAAGAGAGGGTCTGCGCCGTAGGGAGGGATGATGGTGTGGAAGGGGAACATGTACTGGGTTATGCGCCAGTAGTAGGAGTCTTCCTCGGCGTTCCGGCGGGCGCCGATGAGGACGCCGTAGTCCGTGTCCTTGACCTGGAAGCGGGGGTGACGGTCCCGCATCTTGTAGACCATCCCCTGTTCCTGCTTCGAGTTGAGGCGGAACGGGTCGGCGAAGCTGGAATGGAGGAAGCCGCTGTGGCTGGAGTCGATCTCGCCCTCGATGGTCTGGAAGTAGTTGTTCTGGGCGATGCGCTTGGTCAGATAGCAGTGGGACTCGGGCACCATGTTCCACTCGAGGTTGGGCAGCGGAGGCGGAGCGTCCTGCTCCGGGCCCATGTAGATCCAGATGACGCCGTTGCGTTCAAGCGTGCGATAGGTCTTCAGCCGCACCTTGTCCTTGAAGTTGCTCTCCGGGGGCTCGCTCGGCATGTCCATGCACGTACCGTCCGCCGCGAACTTCCAGCCATGGTAGCTGCAGCGCAGTCCCTCTTCCTCGTTGCGCCCGAAGTAGAGCGACGCGGTGCGGTGCGGACAATGGGGCGTCATCGTGGCGACCGTACCGCTCGTGAGGCGCACGACGAGGAGGTCTTCGCCGAACAGCCGCGTGCGGTGCGGCACGCCGTCAGCTTCGACCTCGTAGGAGAAGACGGCAGGGACCCAGTAGCGCCGCATGAGGTCGCCCATCGTGGTCCCGGCGCTTACCTGCGTCAGCAGTTCGTTATCGGTCGCGGAGAGCATGGTCCTACCTCGTCAGTACGATTGCGCGCGAGTATACATCGCCTCGGCGGGCGTGGGGTAGAATGAAAGCACGTTCCATGGAGGTTGTCATCTTGGTGCGATTCCTGACTGCCGGCGAGTCCCACGGCCCCGGGCTCGTGGCGCTGCTCGAAGGACTGCCCGCGGGTATCGCCGTATCGGAAGCCGCCATACGTGAAGACCTGGCGCGGCGTCAGATGGGCTACGGGCGCGGCGGGCGTATGCAGATAGAGACGGACTACGCGGTATTGCAGTCCGGCGTGCGACACGGCTACACCACGGGCGCTCCCATCGCGATGCTCATCGAGAACCGCGACCACTCGACCGGCAACGGGCCGGACGGCAAGCCGTGGACGCACACGATGGCGAAGGAGCCCGTTGAGGGCGAGGTAACGCCGATCCACCGCCTGCGCCCCGGCCACGCCGACACGCCCGGCATCAGCAAGTACCTGCAGGACGACGCACGGAACATCCTCGAACGCTCATCCGCACGGGAGTCGACGGCAAGGGTGGCGGTGGGGGCGGTCTGCCGAGCGTTCCTCTCGGGGTTCGGAGTGGAGGTACACAGCCACGTCACGAACATCGGCGGGGTGCAGGCGCATCCGCCCGAGCCGGTGGACTGGGACGCGGCCGAAGACTCGCCGGTGCGTTGCGCCGATCCCGACGTGAGCGCGCTGATGGTGCGCGAGATAGACGCAGCGAAGGAAGCAGGCGATAGCCTCGGCGGCGTCGTGGAGATCGTCGCGACGGGACTGCCCATCGGGCTGGGGTCGCACATCCAGTGGGACACGAAGCTGAGCACGCGGCTCATGGCGTCGGTGGGGAGTGTGAACGCGGTGAAGGGCGTCGAGGTCGGCAAGGGGTTCGAGCTCGCCGACCTGCGCGGCTCCAAGGTGCACGACGTCATCAAGCCCGTTGAGGAGTGGGAGCAGAACGGGAACGGCGGATGGGTGAAGCCGTGGCCCCGCCGCACGAACAACGCGGGCGGGCTGGAGGGCGGGATGACCACGGGCGAGCCGCTCATCATCCGTGCGGTCGTCAAACCCATCGCCACGATGATGAACCCGCTTCCGTCCGTCGACCTGACGACCGGGGAGCTGGACCAGGCGCACTACGAGCGGAGCGACATAACGTTCGTGCCGACATGCGGAGTGATCGCGGAGGCGATGGTGTTGATAACGCTCGCGGACGCGTTCATGGAGAAGTTCGGGGGCGACCACATCTCCGAAACGCACCGCAACTACGAGAACTACGTTGCGACGGTCAGGCCGCGAGGCTAGGCACGTCGAGTGGACCTGCCTCTGTCGCGGGCAGGTAACGTCGCGCAAGGTGGGGTTGCCATGAGAGGCTTGTGGGTGCTGCTCGTTATGGGACTCTCCCTGCTGGCGGCGGGTTGGATATTCAGGAACAGCAAGGACGTATCTCCCGCGGCGAAACTGGTCATGGTCGTCGGGGGGCTCGCAATGACAGGCATCGCACTGGTGTTCCTCATAGGCGCGGGGATCGAAACGGTACAATCGTGGTGAAGGCCGCCGGAGTGACGTTATGACCACCCGCAACCGCATCTATCTCATCGGGTTCTCCGGCGCAGGGAAGAGCGCCGTCGGGCGCAGCACGGCGCGCCTGCTGGGCTGGCGGTTCGAGGACGCCGACGAGCGCATCGTTCAACGCGCAGGCAAGCCGGTCGAGCGCATCTTCACCGAGGACGGCGAGCCCGCGTTCCGCGGACTGGAACGCGCCGCGATCGCCGAACTCGCGCGCGAGGAGTGTGTCGTCGTCTCAACGGGCGCGGGGTCGGTGATGCACGACCAGTCGCTCGGCGGGATGCTCGGCTCGGGCCTCGTGGTTGCACTGGAGGCGCGTCCGGAGACGGTCTACCGGCGTCTCTCCCACATCGCGGAGCTGGACGGCGCGGAGGCGATGGCGCGTCCGATGCTGCAATCGGACGACCCCCTTGGCCGCATCGAATCGTTGAAGCGCGAGCGCCAGTGGGCGTACGCGCATGCCCATTGGACGGTACACACGGACGATCTGACGATAGAGCAGGCTGCACTGGAGGTCGTGCGGGCGTGGCGGCGGCTGGGCGCGCCGTCGGCGTGGGAGGACGACGCTGACCTCGCCGCGACCGTGCGGCTGGAGCAGGGCGCCTACCCCGTGTTCGTTGGATGGGACACGCTGGAGGACCAACTGGGACGCCGCCTTGCGCAGACGGGGTCCTCCGGGCGGGCGTTCATCGTGTGCGACAGCAACGTCGTCCACCCGTACGGGCGCGCGGCGCAACGGTCCCTGCACGCGGCGGGCATCGAGATGGGCCTGTTCACGTTCCCCGCAGGCGAGGCGCACAAGAGCCTGGCGACGGCCACCGTCCTCTACGAATGGCTCGCGGAACTGAGGGCCGAGCGCCGGGACGCCATCGTCGCGGTCGGCGGGGGCGTCGTGGGGGACCTCGCGGGCTACGTCGCCGCGACGTTCCTGCGCGGGATACGGCTCGTGCAGGTCCCGACGTCGCTCACGGCGATGGTGGACTCCAGCATCGGCGGGAAGACGGGCGTCGATCTGCCGGTGGCGAAGAACATGGTGGGCGCGTTCCACCATCCGGCGATGGTGCTGGCAGACGTGTCGGCGCTGCGGACGTTGCCGGAGCGCGCGCTGCGCGAGGGCTGGGCGGAGGCCGTGAAGCATGGACTCGCGCTGGAAGCCGGGCTGGTGGACCTGTATGAGGAGCACGCCGATGCCCTGCAGTCGCTGGACCCGGAACTGACGACGCGCGCCGTCGCGTGGAACGCCGCAGTGAAGGCGCGTGTAGTGAGCGCCGACGAACGGGAGACGAGTGGGCTGCGACAGCTGCTGAACTACGGACACACGATAGGCCACGGCATCGAGGCGGCGGCGGGCTACGACGCCTACCTGCACGGCGAAGCGGTCGCCATTGGCATGACGGGCGCGGCGCGCCTGGGGATGCTGGAGGGCGTGACCCCGCCGGAGCTCGTCGAGCGCCAGGCGTCGCTCATCGCCCGGTTCGGGCTGCCGTCCGCGTACGCGGGCGTCAACCCCGATGCCATCCTCGAAGCGATGAGCCGCGACAAGAAGACGACGGCGGGGCAGATCTCGTGGGTGCTGCTGGACGGCGTGGGCTCCTCGCGGACGCACCGCGGCATCGCGCCGGAGCGCGTCGCGAGCGTCGTGCGGGAGCTGGGGGCGTAACGCCTAGCTCGCTGCGACGGGTTCCAGTTCCCCGGCCTTGAGCTGGCGCAGGGTGTGGAGGATGGAAGCGGTGGTCGGGCGGTCGCCGATGTTCTGCCCCACCTGCATCGCGACGATGCGGTCAGCAGTCAGGATGATGGTGGTAGGCGCAGCGACGCCGTCGCCGAGCAGGTCGAACACGCCGTACGCTTCCGCAACCCTCCGGTTCGGGTCCGCGAGGACCGGGTACCGTGCGCCGACACGCTCCTGCATGTTCTTGGCGCGCGGGATGTCGTCCGTGCTCAGGGCGATGAGTTCAGCGTCCAGGGCGCGTATCTCGTCGTAGGCCTGCTCCAGCTCGCCGAGCTGGTTGATGCAGGTCCCTCAGAAGTTGCCCCGGTAGAAGACGACGACGACGGCCTCGTTGCCCGCGAGCGTATCGGAGAGGCTGACGAGTCCGCCCTGCGCGGCTGCAAGCTCGAAGTCCGGCACGGGGAGTCCGCCCGCAGGCTGCGTGGGCGTGGCTTCAGGCCCGCTGTTGCACGAGAGCGCGATGACCGGCAGCAGCAGCGAGATGACGATGACGACTGCGAAGCCGATGGCGATGCGCTGCCACCACGGGCTCTGGAACAGAGAGCGGTCGTCTTCCGTCAGGCTGTTGAGCTCTTCGATCTCGGCGAGTTCTCTTTCCGTGTACTCGTCGTTGTTCCTGGGACTTGGCATAGGAACGGCTCGCTCTATCCTCCCGCGACGGCAGGGACGATGCTGACCTCGTCGCCGGCCTTGACGGGCGTGCTCAGCCCTTCCAGGAAGCGCACGTCCTCGTTGTTCAGGTAGAGGTTGACGAAGTAGCGCAGCGCGCCGTTCTCGTCGAGGATGCGCTCCTGGATGCCGGGGTACTGCGCCTCCAACTCCGCTATGACGCCGCCAAGGGTGTCGGCGGTCACGTCTGCCTTATCGATGCCATCGGTGATCCGCCGCAGCGGACCGGGTATGCGCACGGTTACGCTCATCCTGCTCTGATCCTCCGTGGTTACGGTTCTATCAGGTCGCCCAGTGCGGGGTCGACCCTGACGCCAAGCGAGCGGACCCAGTCCAGGCCGCGCTCTATCTCTTCCAGCTCACCTTCGACTTCGAGTATCACCCACCCCACGCCTTCCTGCACGTCGGCGCGGCGGATGTTGGTAATCACGTCGAAGTCGTGTCCCATCCGGTAGATGACAGGCTGCTTGATCATGTGGTCCAGGAACGTGAAGCGCACCCGTTGCATCGTCGTGGTCATGGCGCTCAGGCCTTCACTCCTACGCTCCGCTCGAAAGCGGAGACGGTGCCATCGATGAGGATGGGGTTCACGACGTCGCTCACGATCTCCGTGGTCTTGAGCCCGTTGCCGGTTATGTAGACAACGGTCGGCTCGTCAGGCTGGATCTCGCCGCGCTCGACGAGGCGCTTCAACCCCGCAACGGCAACGCCGCCCGCGCCCTCCGTGAAGATGCCCTCCGTCTGGGCGAGGAGTTTGATGCCCTCCGCGACCTCGTGCTCTTCCGCGATGACCGCGGAGCCGCCGGACGCCTCGATGGTCTTGAGCGCGTAGTAGCCGTCGGCCGGGTTGCCGATGCCGAGCGACTTGGCGATGGTGGCTGGCTTCACGGGACGTATCACGAACCGTCCCTCCTCGTAGGCTGTAGCGATGGGCGAGCAGCCGCGCGCCTGGGCGCAGTGCATCCGCGTCTCCACCTTGTCGATGATGCCGGTCTGCTCGAACTCCTTCAGCCCCTGGTAGATCTTCGTGAACATCGCGCCGGACGCGGACGGCGCGACGGCGTGCGCGGGGGCGCGCCAGCCCAACTGCTCCGCGACCTCGTAACCGAGCGTCTTGCTGCCGTCGGCGTAGAAGGGGCGGACGTTGATGTTGACGAACGCCCAGTGGTACTGGTCCGCCAGCTCGCTGCAGAGGCGGTTGACGTCGTCGTAGCTGCCGTTGACGGCGATCATCGTGGGGTTGTAGATGGCCGCGCCCAGCACCTTGCCGGCCTCCAGGTCCGACGGGATGAAGACGTAGGCCTCCATGCCGGCCCGCGCCGCGTGTGCGGCGACGGCGCAGGCGAGGTTGCCGGTCGACGCGCAGGCGAGCGTCTCAAAGCCGAGTTCCAGAGCCTTGGCAGTGGCGACGGCGACGACACGGTCCTTGAACGAGTAGGAAGGGTTGACGCTGTCGTTCTTGATCCAGAGTTCCTCGAGCCCGAGGCGCTCCGCGAGCCCGCGCGAGCGGATGAGCGGGGTGAACCCGGCGTTGATGTCCACGAGCGGGTTGTACTCGGCGGGGAGGAAGTCGGCGTAGCGCCAGAGACTGTTGGGGCCGGACATGATGCGCTCTCTGCTGGCGATGTCCGCGATAGCGTCCATGTCGTAGACGACTTCAAGCGGGCCAAAGCAGAAATCACAAACGTTGAAAGCGCCGATGGGGTATTCGCGGGAACATTCCTTACAGCGCAGAGCGGCGACGTTCACCATGTGGCAACCTCCTGCGTGCGATGCATCACGCGCGCGGCGGTTCGCCTACTCCGCGCG
>DAOUJK010000042.1:0-44799 GCA_034422795.1 Dehalococcoidia bacterium
ACGGCGATCTCGGCCATCGCCTGGCGCGTCCGGTCCTCGCCGTGGAGGTGCATGTAGCGGGTGGCGGCCATCGAGTAGTTGATGGGCATGCCGATCATGCCGTACGGCATCTCGTACATGGCGGAGGGCAGGTTGGGGTCGCGGGGGATGGGGACGCGGCTGCTGCGCCCGGCCTGTCCGTGCGTGATGAGCGCGACCTCGCAGAGGCCGTTGGCGATGGCGTTGGCGGCGTGCCCAACGTGGACGACGAACGA
This sequence comes from Dehalococcoidia bacterium, assembly GCA_034422795.1. GTDB lineage: Bacteria > Chloroflexota > Dehalococcoidia > Lucifugimonadales > Australimonadaceae > Bin16. Next base: position 255 of record DAOUJK010000042.1, read on the forward strand.
CGCGCCGCCGACCGTTGTCGTGTCCGTGTAGCGCGGCGCGATGCCGAGGTAGTCGGCGAGGTCATAGTTGACGTAGCCCGCGGTGAGCAGGCCGTCGACGTCATTGCGGGTCAGCCCGGCGTCTTCGAGCGCATTGTGCGCGGCCTCGGCGTGATGGGCGAGCGCCGACTTGTGCGGGACGAGGCCGATCTCGTCCGACTCGGCGACACCGACGATGGCTGCTGCTTTGGACGTGCTGGTCATGGCCGGGAGTCTAGCGCATCCTGCGCTAACCCATCCCTATCTCCGCCATGCGCTGCATGAGCGTGTCCATGTCCACGTCCTCGACGTGGGTGGCGAGCGTCCAGTGGATGCCGCGGGGGTCGGTCAGGTGCGCCATACGCTCGCCGTAGAACTGGTCTTCCGGCTCAGCGTCCCCGGTTGCGCCCGCGCTCACCGCTCGGGCGTAGGCGGCGTCCACGTCTGTGGTGTAGAGGTGGATGTGTGCCGGTTGGGCGGGGGAATCGGGCGGCATCGCGTCGGAGAGCATGACGATGGCGCCGTCGATCGCGACCTCGGCGTGCGCGAGCAGGTCCTCGGACATGGGGATGCGCATGCGCTCCACCGCTCCGAAGGCGTTCGCCAGGAAGTCGATGTAGCCGCTCGCGCCCTCAACGACGAGGTAGGGCGTGATGGCGGTGTAGCCGTCCGGGATGGGCTTGACGTCGGACATGGGGGCCTCCTTCTCTCCTATCGGTTGGTCGATGACTCGCTTCCGCCGCTCCAGGTGCGCCATTGTGCGCCATTCTGGGCCACTGCACTCCTGACGAGCGGCGGGCTTCCGCGTGGCTGCGGGCTCCGCAGCGGGAACCATGGTAGGGCAGGCAGGGGCAACTGCGTAAGGGGCGGGTGTCGCAGTGGCTCAGCCTCCACCGACCAGCCGGAGGCGGTAGGTGATGCGGTCGTAGTAGAGGGTGGTGAAGCCCTCGAACCCGGAATCGGTGCCGACGATGAGCCAGACCCGGCCTTCACCGTCCGTCGCGACGGTCACCGTCCGCCCGTCGTTGTCCAAGCCCTTGATGCGGTACTCCCGTCCCGTTATGCCGGGGTGGGCGATGTGGCCGAGCACGACCATCGCCTCGCCTCCCTGGGACTGGTTGCCCTTGTCGATGTTCATCCTGGAGTACCCGATGTTGTCCAGCACCGTATCGGGTTCAACGTCCGACGTGCCAGCCTTCACGTAGACGCTCTCTCCGGGAGCGCCGCCGATGCCAGCGAGGCCCGTGGGGATGTTGGTTGCCAGGTCGACCGAGGCCTCGACCGTGTACGTTGCGTCCGGCTGCAGGCCCGCGACCCGTCGCTTGAGGAATATGAAGAGGTCGTCGCTGCGGTTGTGCCCCTGGACGTAGATGCCGTTGCCCTCCAGTCCGTCCGGAAGCGGACGATGCCCGTGGTCGAGCTCGAAGATCGACTGGTCGTACTCTGCTGGCAGGTCCGCAAACCCGACGGTCCAACCCTCGGCGTCATCGTCGAAGGTGAAGCTGAACTCGATCGGAGCGGGGACGGCGGTCGGGGTTGGCGAAGGGGTGTGAGTGGGGGTTGGGACAGGAGTGTGCGTTGCCGCGGGCGGGGGAGCCGGCGTCGCGGTCGGACCAAGCGTGGGCAATGGGGTATCGGTGGGAGATGGGATGGGCGTGGGCGTCGTCGTGGGCGCAGGCGTGGGCGTCGCCTCCGAGCATGCGACGAGCGCAAGCAGGAGGAGCGTCAGGGCTAAGAGGGCGGGTGTTCGCAAGGCCTACGCGCTCCGCGGTGCGACCGGCAGATCGCGCACCGCCGTTCCGGCGTGTTCCTCCGTGACCGCGAGATCGAACTGCGTCTGGAGGTTCATCCAGAACTGCGGCTCGACGCCGAACCAGTGCCCGAAACGCAGGGCGGTGTCTCCGGTTACCGAGCGTTTGCCCGCTATGATCTGGCTGATGCGGTTGGGAGGCACGTCGATGGCGCGCGCGAATGCCGTTGGGCTGATGCCCAACTCGTCCAGTTCGTCCCTCAGTATCTCGCCGGGGTGCACGGCGCGTTTGAACATGCCCGTCGTCTCCTCATCTCATAGTAGCCCATTCGCAACCGCGTAAGAACCTCGTGTCACCTCATTGCGACACCTGCCCCTTTCGCGGTCGCGCCTCGACCGCGTACGCTGGTTGCATGGCTGTCGCGCCGGCAGCACCCATAGACCGCGTTTATAGCTCGCGACCCCGGCCATAGACAGCACCTATTGCTCCGGTGCCAAACTTTGAATTCATTGGCCCCCTTGCCCCCTTAATCGAGGGAAGCAGACCATGGCCTGGTAAACGACCTGCATTAAGGTGGCCATGTGGCCAGATCGGCGGTCCGGTTTACTCGTGAGCGGCGATTAAGGGGGCCAGGATTCCTGGGGCGTTGGCCCCCTTAATCGGAAGGCAGTGCGGCTACGGCCACATCAATGGCTGCTTCGCCGGCATGACGGACGGGCGCGTGTTGTCAGCGGGGCGCGCGTGCGGGATACTAGCGGCGTCTTGTAAGGCAGCGATACGCCAAAGGAGTGAGGACATGACCACGGCGGTGAAGTACAAGGCTATCGACGCGGACGCGCACGTCATCGAGAGCGAGCAGACGTGGGACTACCTCGACGAGGCGGACCAGCAGTTCCGCCCCTTCCTGTTCACGAACCCGGACAGACCCGCGAGCCGCTACTGGGTGATCGACGGGCGCATCGCCGGGCTCCGACCCGCATCGCCGGTCGAGCGCGAGCTGAAGGCGATGTCCGAGCGCGCCGGCCGCGACCTCGTCACGGCCGAGGAGGCACGCTCCCTCGACGACATCTCGCTGCGCCTCGCGCACATGGACAGGCTCGGCGTGGACATCCAGATCCTCCACAACACGCTCTGGATCCGGGACGTGTCGCAGCGCCCGGAGGTGGACCGCGCGCTCTGCAAGGCGTGGAACCGCTGGATGGCCGAGGCCTGGAAGGAGTCCGGCGGACGCCTGCGCTGGGCCGCCGTCCTCCCACTCACCGACCTCGATACCGCCGTCGACTGGATGCCGTGGGTGAAGGAGAACGGCGCGGTGGGTGTGGTGACGAAGCCGTTCGAGGGGCACCGCTTCATGCTGGACCCCTATTTCTACCCGTACTTCGAGGCCGCGCAAGAGAACGACCTGGCCATGACCATCCACATCGCGAACGCCAACGAGGCGTACGTCAGCGCCATCGCCTCCGCCTACGACCCGAGCGGCGGCCTGCCGACCTTCCGCATGCCGACCGTCCACGCCTGCAACGGCCTCATCCTGAGCGACGTGCCGAAGCGCTACCCCGACCTGCGCTGGGGCTTCATCGAGTCGTCCTGCCAGTGGGTGCCGTGGATCGTCCACGAGTCCTCCCGCCGCGCGAAGCAGGCCGGCTGGAAGTACCCGGATAACCCGTTCGCCGAGTACAACATCTACGTCTCCGCACAGACCGACGACGACTTCCCGTACGTGTTCGACTACGTCGGCGACGAAAACATCGTCATCGGCACGGACTACGGCCACACGGACACGTCCAGCGAGATCGACGCCATCGAGACGTTCCGCAAGCTGGACACGATCAGCGAGGAGTCGAAGCGCAAGGTCCTGGTCGACAACTCCGTGGCGCTCTACGGGCTGTAGGAGGAGGGAGTGCCGCATCAGTACGGGGGCGCCCTTCGGGGCGCCCCTTTCTCTGTCTCCGAGCACTGTGGGAACCGGACTTGATGCAGTGATGCACTTTGATTATGCTATGCATCATGAGAACGACGATCTCCCTCGACGAACAGCTCGCGAAGCAGGTGCAACGCGGCGCGGCAGCCCGCGGCATGAGCGTGAGCGCTTTCATCGCCAGGACCCTGGATGATGCGCTGAAGCGTTCCGAGCCGCTCGAGCCGCCGCCTTTCCGGCTGGTGACCGTGCGCGGGGTGCACCCCAGACCCGGCGTCGACCTCGACCGCGCGCGTGCGCTCGACGCACAGGACGACGAGGCGCGGTTCGCGCGCGGGCGTTAGGCGTGTCGCGATGCTGCTGCCTGACGTGAACGTCCTGATCTACGCCCACGTAGAGGACTCGACCCACGATCATCCGGAGTACGCCCGCTGGATCACCAACGTGGCGACCGGGCCGGAACCGTTCGCGCTCTCCGTCCTCGTTCTCGCGGGCTTCGTCCGCGTCGTGACGAACCCGCGCGTCTTCGACCCTCCGTCTACCCTCGACCAGTCGTTCGCCTTCGTGTCGTCACTCATGGAACGCCCTACGGCGCGCATCGTGGGCCCGGGTCCCGACCACCTGGGCATATTCGAGCGATTGTGCCGCGAGTCAGGAGCCACGGGAAAGCTGGTCGCGGACGCTCAGCACGCGGCGGTCGCCGTGGAGCATGGCTGCACCCTGGTATCGACCGACGCCGATTTCGGCCGGTTCCCGGGGCTCCGGTGGCAGCACCCGCTGCGCCCAGACGGAACGACAGGGGCCGGTACGCCTACGTCTTCGGCTCCTCGATGACACCGAAGAGGTTGCCCTCAGGGTCCTCGCAGTAGGCGTGGGTGCCGACGTAGGGGATCTCGTTCGGGCCGAAGACGAGCTTGCCGCCTGCCGCCGTCACCTTCGCCAGCGTCTCGTCCAGCGAGTCGACGAGCGTCGTGTTGATGACGGGTTGCGGGAAGTGCCGCTTCATGATGGCGCCGTCGATGCCGACCTGGTCCTTCGGGCCGGTGGATGCGAGCCAGTACTCCTGCTGGAACTCCTCGGAGCCCGACCATGACTGGAACTCCCAGCCGAGGACGTTGCTGTAGAACTCAGCCAGCTTCGCCGGGTCGTCGCCGAGTATCTCGAAGTGGACCGGTCTGCCCATGCGCTACCCCCGTATCTTCCGCGCGAGCGCGTCCGTGCGCGCGGCCATGATGAAGTCGTTGCGGTGCAGGCCGCCCAGGAAGTGCGTCCACCAGGACACCGTGACCTTTCCGTACTCGGTGACGATGCGCGGGTGGTGGCCCTGCTCCTCTGCCGCCTCGCCGACGGCGTTCGTGAACGCCAGCGCCAGCGCGAACGTCTTGAACCGGAAGGCGCATACCAACTGGTCGATGCCGTCCTCGTTCGCGACGCTCCACTCCGGCAGGTCGGCCAGCATCGCGGCGGTCTCGTCCGCCGTCGCGAGCGTCGACTGCGCGTTCAACTCCACGCACTGTTCGTCTGCAAGCGCCATGCGGGAAGTTTCGGGGTTAGGGGTGTGGGCGCGCAAGCGGGCCGCGTTCTTGTCGCCTGCACCCCATGCCTCACCCGCCGCCACTGGCGCGACGGCGACCTCTCCCTCAGGAGAGGTGGGATGCGAGGTTCCTGCCTGCGCAGGAACGACAGGGCTGCGCCCTGTGCTAGCATCGCGCCATCCTCACGGTTCGGAGCGGGACGCACATGCCGGTAAGCGGAGCGCAGATCATCACGCGGGCGTTGCGGGAAGAGGGCGTCGATACAATCTTCACCCTCGCGGGCGACCACATCCTTCCCCTGCTGGACGTGCTGTACGACGAAGGCTTCCGCCTCATCGACTGCCGCCACGAGCAGGCCGCGGTGCACATGGCGGAGATGTGGTCACGCATGACCGGCAAGCTGGGCGTTGTGGCGGTCACCACGCCGGGGCACGCAAACGCGCTCCCGGGGCTCATCAACGCCCAGTCGACGGAGAGCCCCATCCTGAACATCGCGGGCTCATCCGACCTGCGGAACTACCACCGCGGCATCATGCAGGAGATAGACCAGGTCGGCATCGCGCGCACCGTCACCAAGGGCGCGTGGCTCGCTCACGACCCGCGCCGCATCCCCGACCTGATGGCGACCGCCATCCGGGCCGCATTCGAGGGCAGGCGCGGCCCCGCGCATCTGACGGTCCCGGTCGACGTGCAGAGCGCGGTGGTCGAGGAAGAGGAGGTGCGCTGGTTCGGCGCCGAGTCGTACCGGCGGACGCGGCCCATCGTCGCGTCGCAGGAGGCGGTCCAGGAGGCGGTGCGCATCCTGCGCAATGCCGAGCGTCCGATCATCATCGCAAGCACGCCCGCGGCCTACGGGGACTGGGGCCGCATCTACGAGCGGCTCATCGAGACGACGAAGATACCGTTCCTTACGGAGGAGGCAGCGCGCGGCATCGTGCCGGACGACCATCCGTACTGCTTCGGCTTCTTCGACCTGAGCCAGCACACCGCCGCTAACCTCGTCCGGGAGGCGGACGCGGTGCTCTTCCTCGGCAAGCTGCTGGACTTCACCATCGGGTTCGGGTTCGGGCCGGTCATCCCGAACGACGCGACGGTGATCCAGGTCGAGCCCGAGGCGACGCAGGCGGGGCGCAACCGGGGCGTCGACCTCGCGCTCGTGGGGGACGTTGGTCCCATCGCGGCACAGTTGACGGACGAAGCGGCGAAGGATGACTGGCCGGAGCGTCCGTGGGTGGAGCGCTTCCGCACGGCGGTCGCGGAGCAGAAGGTGCGGCTCGAAGAGTTCGTCACGGACGAGGTCCCGCTGCGCTCGATGCTGGTGCACCACGCGCTGGCGCAACGTCTGCGGCGCGACGACGTGCTCGTATTCGACGGCGGGGACTACTCCTACTACGGGCGGGCGTACCTGCCCGCGCTCGCACCGCGCTCGTGGTACTACCTGCCGAACCTCGGCATGCTGGGGCAGGCGGTGCCCATGTCCATCGCCGCGAAGCTCGCGAGGCCAGGGTCGCGCGTGTTCTGCATCACGGGCGACGGCGCGTTCGGGTTCAACGCGATGGAGGTTGACACCGCCGTGCGCCACGGGCTCAAGGTGGTCTTCCTGGTGGGGAACGACGCGGCATGGGGTATCGACAAGAACCTGCAGGTGGGGTTGTACGGCAAGGCCGTCATCACCGACCTTGTCCCGTCGCGCTACGACCTGGTCGCGCAGGGGCTGGGTGCGTACGCGGAACTCGTGGAGCGTCCCGAGGAGCTCGGCCCGGCGCTCGATCGTGCGCTGGAGGTCGATGGCCCCGCGCTGCTGAACATCCGTGTACAGAGCCAGATCAGCCCGCGCGCGCAGGCCGTCGTGGCCAGCCGTCGATTCGGGGGCGGGCTGTGACCGGCCTCGTCGTCTACGGAGCGGGGGCGATCGGCGGGCAGATCGCGGTGCGGTTCGCCAACGCGGGGCTCGATCCGCTCGTGGTCGAGCCATGGAACGCGCAACGCGAGGCGATACAGTCCCGCGGCCTGACGGTGCAGACGGAGGGCGGCGGCGAAGAGCACGCGGCGCCGGTCACCATCGCGCCGCATGAGCTGGGGGAGCAGGTCGAACTCCTCTTCCTCTGCGTGAAGTCGTACGACACGATGGAGGCGCTCGCGGTCGTCGAGCCGTGGCTGGCGAACGACGGATTGCTCGTCTCGATGCAGAACAGCATCAACGAGGAGTGGATAGCGCCGCAGGTGGGTGTGGAGCGGACGGTGGGCGGCGTCATCCTCGTCAATGGCTCGTTCCTGGAACCGGGGCGCGTACAGGCGTCGGGCTCCGTCAGCAGGGCGTCGTCGACGGCGCTGCCGGGGGTGTACGTCGGCGAGTATGGGGCGCCCGCCGGAGCGAACGCTCGCCGCGTGGCGGACGTGCTCGCGCACGTCTGGCCGGCAGAGCCGGTCGACGACCTGCTGCACGAGCGCTGGTCCAAGATGGTGAACAACACGATGCTCAATCCGGTCTCGGCGGTCGGGGGAATGCGGTCGGCGGAACTGCTGGTCGACGCGGATGCACGGCGCATCGCGGTGCGGCTGGCGGCGGAGACGATGCGCGTCGCCGAGGCGGAGGGCCACCCGCTCCCACGCATCATGGGCGACTACGATGCGGCGGATGTCTACGCCAACGCGGCGGGAGAGTCGGACGCGGTCGAGCGGGGGCTGGCGGCGCGCGGTGCGCTGGTCGGGCCGGAAGCGATGACGTCCATGTACCAGGACGTGCGGCGTGGGCGGAAGACGGAGGTGGACTACTTCAGCGGCCTCGTCTCCCAGAAAGGAGCGGCGCATGGGATCGCGACGCCGTACTGCGACGCCATCACCGCGCTCGTACACCGCGTAGAGTCGGGCGACCTTACGCCATCGCCTGAGTCGCTGAGACTCGTTGATGGGTAGGGCGATGGGCCTGCCCCACGGCTTGACACGCACTCGCGCGAGAGCGTTAGATAACGCCGCCGCACGGCCTCCGAGCCGCGGCTTCGGAGGTTGAGTCTTGCGATACCGCATGATGGGTGCCACGGGCATCCGCGTCTCCGAGATCGGCTTCGGGTCCGGCGACAACGCCGGACTGCTGGTCAAGGGAGAGCCTGACGTGCAGATCCGCGCTATCGAGCGCGCGCTGGAACTGGGCATCAACTATTTCGACACCTCGCCCGATTACGGCAAGGGCCTCGCCGAAGAGAATATCGGCAAGGCGATGAAGGAGATCGGTTTCCGCCCCGTGCTCACGACGAAGGTCGAAGTGATGCCGGACGAGCTCGACCATATCGCCGAGGCCGTCATCGAATCGCTGGAGGACTCGCTGCGCCGTCTGCAGGTCGACCACGTGGACGTCCTGCAGATCCACAATCCGCCAAGCATCGAGACCGACACGACCGTCCCCGGGTGGCTGCACCTGGGGCTGGACGACTACCTCGGCCCCGGCGGCGCGCTGGAGGGGATGGAGCGACTGCGCCGCGCGGGCAAGACGCGTTTCTTCGGCTTCGCCAACGAGGACGCAGACGCCGACGCGGTGATGGCGCTGATGGAGACCGGCGAGTTCCACATGCTGAACGTGTGGTACGACCTGCTGAACCCGACCGCGGGTCTGCCGACGCCGGACGGGCTGGACGTGCAGCATGACTACGGGCAGTTCCTGCGTCGGGCGCAGGAACTGGGTATCGGGACGGCGGTGATCCGTCCGCTTGCGGGAGGGGTGCTGACGGACCACGCGGTATCGGGTGGCGGGAGGCACGCGCTGGCTGGAGGCGGCCTCTCGCGCAACGCGGACATGTACCAGGCGATGGTGGAGCGCGCGAGGCCGTTCGCGTTCCTCTCGCGATCCGGGCAGACGCTCTCGCAGGCGGCGTACCGGTTCATCCTCCAGGACGAGTCGGTGACGACGGTGCTGGGCGGCTTCTCGGAGATGGCGCACCTGGAGGAGGCGGTGGGCTGCTCGGGCGCAGCCCCGCTCAGTGAAGAGGATATGGCGCGCCTGGACATGGTGTGGCGCTCCAACGTTGGCAAGTGGGACACAGAAGAACAGTTCATATCAGGCCTGTAGGCCAGGACCAGCCGGAGGAGGCATAACCAGATGGACATTCAGCTCAGCGTAGGCATGGCATCCAACCCTCGGACGTGGGCGATCCACGACGGTCGCGTGAAGCCGGACGGCATCGAGCTCATCCCGAGCCCGGTGCACGCGTCGGAACTCTTCTGGCGCCAGTTGAAGTTCGGCGATTTCGACGTATCGGAGATGTCGTTCTCGTCGCTCATCATGGCGATGGCGGCAGGCGACGACCGCTGGGTGGGCCTGCCGATCTTCACGACGCGCCGCTTCTTCCACACCGGAGTCCTCGTGCGCAAGGACTCCGGCATCCAGTCGCCGGAGGACCTGAAGGGCAAGCGCGTGGGCGTGCCGGAGTACCAGCAGACGGCGGCGCTCTGGACGCGCGGCGTGCTCCAGCATGAGTTCGGCGTCGAGCCGAAGGACATGGAGTTCTTCATGGAGCGCGTGCCGGAGCAGAGCCACGGAGGCTCCACCGGGTTCAAGCCACCCAAGGGCGTCACCGTCAACCAGATCCCGCTGGAGAAGAACATCGGCTCGATGATGCTCTCTGGCGAGCTCGAGGCCACGCTGCTGTATATCGTCGACCCCAACCTCATCGACCGGAGCACCGCCGACCTGTGGAACCACCCGGACATCGCCCCGCTGTTCCCGGACGCTCGGGCCGAAGGCATCCGCTTCTACCAGAAGACGAGCCTCTACCCCATCAACCATGGCATGGTCGTGAAGCGTGAGATCGCGGAGGACCACCCCTGGGTGCTGCTCAACCTGATGAAGGCGTTCAACCGGGCGAACGACATCTGCAACCGCGAGCGCGCCGAGCACGTCGACTACTACGTGGAGACCGGGCTGGTCAATGCGGAGGGCGGCGCGGCGTTGAAGCAGCCGTTGGTGCAACACGGCGTCCGAGCCAACCGGCTGGTGCTGGAGACGGCGGCACAGTACTCGTTCGAGCAGGGGCTCACGCCGAAGCTGGCGAAGCTGGAGGACGTGTTCGCCAAGAACACGCTGGACCAGTAGGCCGCGCGGGGCCCGGGCGAAGCTGCATAAGGAGGAGGGCCGATGCGCGCCGAAGAGAACGTACTGTTGACGCAGACCGGCGCGGGTACGCCCATGGGCGAACTGCTCCGCCGCTACTGGTGGCCCATCACCAGCAACGGGCGGCTCCTCCGGGACCCTGTCATCTCCGTGCGGCTGCTCGGCGAGGACCTGACGCTGTTCAAGGACAAGAGCGGCCGGATAGGACTCATCGACCGGCGATGCGCGCATCGCCGGGTAGACCTGTCCATCGGCATCCCCACCGGGGAGGGCCTGCGTTGCATGTACCACGGCTGGCTGTACGACGTGAACGGCCAGTGTCTCGACCAGCCGACGGAGCCGGAAGGCTCGCACTTCAGTGACAAGGTGCATATCAAGTCGTACCCCGTGCAGGAGCTGGGCGGGCTGATATTCGCCTACCTTGGCCCAGAGCCTGTGCCGCTCCTGCCGCGCTGGGACGTGCTCGTCTGGGACAACACCTACCGACACGTTGGCGCCGTCGTGTTGAACGCCAACTGGCTCCAGTGCATGGAGAACTCGGTGGACACCTCACACACCGAGTACACGCACGGCCACTGGTTCGAATACCACGTCCTGGACCGCGGCGGCGGCACCGGCGACCCGGCGCAGGACGCGATCGCGCAGGCGCATGCAGACTCGTTCAAGCTCCGCCATCTGAAGACGGAATGGAAAGTGAACCAGTTCGGCATTCAGAAACACCGCCTGCGCGAAGGCGAGGCCGAGGATTCACCGGACTGGACGATAGGCCACCCGCTGGTATTCCCGTACTTCGTACGCCTGGGCGGAAAGATCCGCAGCGAACTGCAGATACGCGTGCCGATGGACGACGAGCACACGCTGCACCTCGACTACATGGCGTACTGCCCCGGCCCCGACGTGCAAGTGCCGGAACAGGACTACGTGCCGTATTTCGAGCACCCGTTGTTCGACGACGCGGGCCGCCCCATCGCCGACTACGTGCTCGCGCAGGACCTGGCGGCATGGTGGAGCCAGGGCGCGATAGCAGACCGTGAGAACGAGCGTCTTGGGGTCTCCGACCGCGGGGTCATCATGTTCCGCAAGCTGCTGATGGACCAGATGAAGACCGCCCAGGACGGAGGGGACCCGATAAACGTGTACCGCGACCCGGCCACGAACGAGCGGATAGATCTGCCGGTCAACGTGGGCCCGGGTCCGATCACGCGGGCGGCCTTCTCCGAGAAGGGCGACCACCGGATTACCCTGGCGGAGAAGGGAGACGTCACCGCTGTGTTGGGCGAGGACGCGACATACAAGTTGCGTCACTACAACATGGACAGGTACAGTCCCGCGCTGAACGAGATCCTGGAGATCTACCGCCGCTACGAAGAAGTGCGGTTACAAGTGAGCGGTTAGATGGAAATAGGCATGTTCGAGGCTGCCGGCGAAGCTATCGGCGGGATGGCGGCCTGGCAACCCATGCTGGCGTTGCTCGTTGGAGTGGTGGTCGGCGTGCTGAACGGCGCGATGCCGGGCGGCGCGGTGCCCAGCCTCATCGTGCTCCTCGGCTTCGCGTACGGGCTCGACCCCTACATAGCACTGCCGCTGGCCATAGGCATGGTGGCCACGGTGCCGACGGGAGATACGCTTCCCGCCGTGCTGCTCGGCATGCCCGGCTCCACATCCGGCCAGGCGACGATCCTGGATGGCAACCCGCTCGCGCGGCAGGGGAAGGCGGGTGTGGCGCTCTCCGCCGCCTACTTCTCGTCGCTGCTCGGCGGCATCGTAGGCGCGATCTTCCTCTTCATGACCATCCCCGTCGCGCGGCCGGTCGTCAACACGTTCAGTGCCGCTGAGTTCCTCACGCTCGGCCTCGTCGCCATCGCCGTGGTTGGCATCGTCAGCAGCGGTGCGCTCCTGCGTGGGCTCATCGCCGGCGCGTTCGGCCTGCTCATCGCCAGCGTGGGGTTCGACGACGCCACCGGCGCACACCGACTCACATTCGGCGCGGACTACCTCTGGGACGGGATCCATATCGTCCCGGTCGTGATCGGGTTGTTCGCGCTCCCCGAGTTCTTCGACATGGTCGTGAGCGACGTCGCGATCGCTGAACGGGCAGGGCAGACCTCCCAAGTCGATGCAGGTGCGCAACGCCGCGAAGGCATGATGTCCGTGGCCCGGAACTGGTTGCTGGTCGTGCGCTCCGCCGCCATGGGCGTGTTCGTCGGGCTGCTGCCGGGCATCGGAGGCTCGCTCGCGCAGTGGCTGTCCTACGCCTCCGCGCGTCAGACCGTGCGTGGCGGTACGGAGACGTTCGGGACCGGAGACATACGGGGGGTCATCGCACCGGAGTCCGCGAATAATGCCGTAGACGGCGGGCAGCTGGTGCCGACGCTCTTCTTCGGCGTGCCCGGCTCGGTTGGCATGGCTCTCTTCCTGGGCTTGCTCATCGTCCTGGACGTACGCCCCGGCCCTGACATGCTGAACAGGCAGTTGCCGCTCACGATGACGATAGCGTTCTCCCTGGTCCTAGCCAACGTGTTTGCCACGGGGATGGCGCTCGGCTTCACGCCGGTGCTCACCCGCATCGCTTTCGTCCGCCCGAACGTGCTGGTGCCGATCCTGCTTGCGGTGATGACGATCGCCGCGTTCCAGTCGAACCGTTCCATCTACGACCTTGTCGTGATGCTCGCCTTCGGCGCTCTTGGCTACTTCATGAAGACGTACGGGTGGCCACGCCCGCCCATCATCATCGCGATCATCCTCGGCAGCATCATCGAGCGCTACTACCGCATCGCCATGGGTACCTTCGGTCCCGTTGGCGTCATCTCGCGCATCCCCGTCATCATCATCGTTCTCATCGCCGTCGGGACGGTGGCGTACACGCTCTATATGCAGCGGAGCGTCGCCCGCACGCGGGAGCAGCAGGAACGGGAGTTCGCCGCGCGGGCGGTCGTCGCGGAACCGCCTCCCCCCGCGGGCGCGAGCCACGAGGGAGACCGCGCGCAGGCGGCTCCGCCGGCTCCGGACAGGGGACGGCCTCCGCTGAAGGACCTGCTGCGCCCGACATCGAGCGGTGCATTCATCGCAGCCCTGGGAGTGGCGTTCGCGTACACGCTCTGGCGGACGTTCGATTGGACGAGCGACGCGGCGGAACTTCCAAGGGTGGTGGTCATCACGGGGTTGGTCCTCGTGGCGGCCTACGCGGGGAAGCACCTGCTGTTCCCCTCGTCCGGCGACAGCCGCATCATGGACATCGGCAGGACCATCACTCTAGAGTCCCGCCAGGTGCTGATACTCCGCACGGTCAAGGCCCTTGGCACGACGTTCGGGCTCGTACTAGCGATATGGCTCATCGGTTTCCAGATCGCTCTTCCCGGCTACGTCTTCCTCTACCTGTTCTTCTTCGGGCACGTCCGCTGGTGGTTCGCCCTGGGGTGGCTCGTCGTTTTTGTCGTGCTCATCTACGGCTTCTTCGACCTGGTGATCCACATCCCATGGATAGACCCGGTGCTGGGAGACTTCATCCCTGACATCCTGAAGGGCAGGGAGACGATCACGCAGTTCTCCGACAGGGTCTTCTCGTAGCAGGGCAGCCGAGGGGTTGTGCGTAGACGGAACAAGGTGACCGTGTTAGCATTTCTCGCTAACGCGCCCAAGCGCAGGCCATAGAAGATCCATGCCCCGAGGAGGACAGATGCGCACTGCATTCACATCAGCAAAGCGGGCCGTCAGCCTGTTCGCGCTTGCGTCCGTGCTGGCGATGCTCGCCATTGCCTGCGGAGGCGAGGACCCGGACCCCACCCCCACATCAGCGGCGCAACAGGCCGTCCCTACCCCGACACCGGCAGACGTGATGATGGAGGAGCCCACCCCCACGCCCGGCGAGGCGATGATGGAGGACGAAGCAACCCCCACGCCCGAGGCGATGACGGAGACGGCAGCCCCGACTCCCACTCCGCGCCCGGAGCCGACATCGACCCCGATCCCCGCTGAGGAGCAGGTGGACTTCTCCGGCAAGACAGTGCAGATCACCGTTGGCTACGCGCCCGGCGGCGGGTTTGACACGTTCTCCCGCATCTTTGCGGCGCACCTGTCGGACGAGCTCAAGGGCAACCCCAACGTCTTCGTGAGCAACAAGCCCGGCGCCAACACCCTGGTTGCCGTCCGCTCCGTCACGGAGAAGGACTACCGCGAGAACCAGGTGGACATCGTCGTGGTGATCTCCACCCTGATCCAGCAGTCCATCCTCGGCGGCGTGTCCGAGTTCGACGCTGCGAATGACGTCTACTACCTCGGTGCGCCTGACTACACGCCCAGCGACCAGACGTGGTGTATCCGCACCGATGTGGCTGACTCGCTGGACGACTACTTCGCGGGCAACTACACGCTCGGCCAGATCGGGCGAGTCGACACCTACGCGACCTCCAGTGAGTGGGCGGTGCAGGTCGGCTTCCCGTTCGACCGCGTGTTCGGATACACAGGGACGTCCGACATGGACGCGGCCTTCAACCGTCGCGAGATCGAGATTACGCCAACGTGCCGCGACTCGCAGGTGGCCCAGAACCCCGAGTGGGCCGAGGGCTTCGCAACGCCGCTCTTCTACACGCACGTCGAGCCCGAGTGGGTGAAGGCCGGCAAGGCGGAAGGCAAGTGGGAATGGGTAGCGCCCATCAGCGAGATCGCCGAGAACCGTCTCGGCGCGGGCGGCGATTACCTCAATGCTCTGGAGGCATTGCTGAATGCCGCATCCGCCAACCGCATATTCGCGATGCCGACGCAGACGCCACTCCCGATCGTGAACGAGATGCGAGCAGCGTTCGAGCGCGTCGTGCTGAGCGACGAGTTCGTGGCGGACATGAAGTCCCGGCGCTACGACGTCGGTCTGCGGCGCGGTGACCAGTACCAGGCGCAGGTCGAGGAGTTCGCGAACCTCCCGGCGGCGACGCTGGACATCATCCGCGGTCTCTTCCCGCAATAGGCTTTCGCTGGCAGCAGGTGAGAAGAGGAGCGCCCGGACGGGCGCTCCTCTTGCATCCGGGCGCTCCGCCGCTACACTTGCGCAGGCACGAAACCCAGATGGAGGCACGATGTACGACCGGCAGGTGATGGACGTGGAAGACGCGCTGCGCGCCGTGGACGCAGCGGTGGAGGCTGCGTCCACCGAAGGCACGGGGCCGCTGGCAGTCGCCGTCGTCGATGACAACGGGGACCTCGTGGCGTTCGCCCGCACGGACGGTACGCCGATATTCCAGCAGCGCCACGCTATCCGCAAGGCGTACACGGCGTCGCGCGTGTGCGCGGACCTGAGCGAGTTCGCCGCCGAGCGGGCTCGGCGCGGCATGAGCTCCGCCGACTTTGGCGACGATCTCGTGGCCGCCGCGCATGGCGGCGTTGTCGTGCGCGCGGCAGGCCAGGGGGCCGTCGTTGGCGCGATCGGCGTCCAGGGCTTCGATCGCGAAATCGATGAGCGCCTTGCCCGCGTCGCACTCGCGGCGCTGCAAGGAGGGCTCTCATGAGGACGCGCAAAACACTGGGGCTGGCCGAGTCGCGGCAGGCGCTTGCGGAGATGCTGCGCAAAGCCGACGAGATGGGCGGACGCCCGATCGCCATCGCAATCATGGATGACCGCGGCGAGTTGATCTGCTTCGCCGCGCAGGCTGGTGTAAATGCGGCGCTGGCCCGCCAGAACGCCACGAAGAAGGCGTACACGTCCGCTTGTATGCGGCAGGACACGATGGACTTCGAGGAGCGGGCCAGGGCTGCGCCGCAGGGGCTCGCCGGATTCGGCAATCCCAACCTCTTCATCGGCGGGGGCGGGGCCGTCGTCGTGGCGCCTGACGGGACCATCATGGGCGGGCTTGGCGTCAGCGGGCGCACCGCGGAGGAAGACGAGGAGATCGTCCAAGCGGGCAAGGCGCTCATCGGACGTCTCATCCAGGAGCAGGCATGAGTTTCTCAGGCAAGACGGTGGTGGTGACGGGCGGCAGCGGCGCGGTGGGACGCGTGGCGTCGCGGCGGTTCGCCGGGGCTGGCGCTCGGGTGGTCGTCGCCGACATGGCGCCGCCACCCGACGAAGCAGGCGCGGTCGTCTACCACGAGACGGACGTGCTCGATGAAACGTCGGTCCGCGGGCTGTTCGAGCGTGTCGCTTCCGAGTATGGCGGGCCGCACGCGCTCGTGAACATCGCGGGCGGTTTCCGGTTCGGCCCGTCCGTTGAGGAGATGGAGGAGTCGGACTGGGACGGCCTGCTGCAGCTGAACCTCAAATCCGCGTTCCTCACCATCAAGAACGTGCTGCCGTACATGAAGGCGCAGGGCTACGGGCGTATCGTGAGCGTCGCGGCGCGCAGCGGACTGCACGGCGACCCCATGGTCGCGCACTACTCGGTGAGCAAGGGCGGCGTCATCCTGCTCACGCAGTCGGTCGCGGCGGAGGTGAAGGCGCACGACATCACCGTGAACGCGGTGCTGCCGAGCATCATCGACACCCCCGCGAACCGGGAGGCGATGCCGGACGCGAAAGTCGAGCGGTGGGTGCAGCCCGACGACCTGGCAAACGTCCTCCTCTTCCTCGCGTCCGAGGAGGCGCGGGCCGTCTCCGGGGCAGCGGTGCCGGTCTACTACAGGGCGTGAGTTTCAGGGCATCGTGGGGGAATGGAGCCAGATGACGGAGCGCCAGCGGGCCGATGCTCTGCGCGAGCAGTTCGACGCGTTGGCTGCAGTCCGCGACCCTCGTCACAGAGATGATCCGCTGATGCTCCGCATGCGCCGCGTCACGAGTTGGATTTCGAGTGCGGCGCAGCAAGGGCGCGACGATGATACGGCGTTCGTCTGCTATTGGGTCGCTTTCAATGCGCTCTACGGGGACGACACCGGCCTGATCAAGCTGGAAGAGACCGAGAGGGTGATCTATAGACGCTGCATCGAGAGGATCGTCGACACCGGTCCGCTGAGACTCTACAGCGAACTCGAACGGGCATTCGAAGAACGAGAGATACGCGCACTGGTCAACGGCAGGTACGTCCTTGCGCCTTACTGGCACAGCGCGGGGTGGCAGCACGCGCTGCGGGAGGATGCGCAGCGTCTGGATAACGCCTTACAGTGGAAGAATACGAAGGAAGTGCTGTGCCTCGTCTTCGACCGCTTGTATGTCCTACGCAACCAGCTGTTGCACGGAGGAGCAACCTGGGGGAGTTCGATTAACCGAGCGGAGGTCGCTATGGGCAGGAGGTTCGCGGGGTTCCTTGTCCCCTTGATGACCAGCCGCGTGTTAGACAATCCAGACAAGGACTGGGGAAGACCCTACTATCCTCCAACGAACCAGACATGGAGCAACAAGGATGCCTGACATAGAACGAACGAACCCGGAGGGGCTCGCGCTACCGCCGGGGAACCGCTATTCCCATGTGGTGCGGTGGGGGAGCCTCGTCTGGATATCGGGGCAGACCTCCCGCGGGGTGGACGGCAAGGTGGTTGGACTTGACAGCGCGCCTGCGCAGTGCCGGCAGGTCTACGAGAACCTGCGCACAGCCATCGAGTCGGTAGGCGGGACGTTCGAGAACATCGTCAAAGTGACCATCTTCGTTACGTCGGAGGCATACCTCCCGGCGGCGCGCGCGGCCCAGAACGATTGCTGGGGCGACGCCCCACCACCCGCAAGCTCGATGGTCATCGTGCGGGCGCTCGCACAGCCGGAGTACCTCATCGAGATAGAGGCGTTCGCTGTCCTGGACTAGCGCGCCGGGGACGCCGCCCAGTTGTCGCCGCTGTCGGCCGGACGCGGCCCCCACTTGCCTGCCTCTGCCTGCGCCAGGAACTCGGCGACGACAGCGTTGAACGCGGCGGGCTCCTCGAGATTGCAGGCGTGACCCGTGTGCGGCAGCATCGCGAGCCCGGAGTTCGGCACCGTGCGCCGCAGGAAGAGCGATGGTCCGACGCATGGGTCGTCCTCGTCGCCGCAGACGATGAGCAAGGGCACGCCAAGTGCTGCCAGGTCGGCCTCGCGCGTGTAGAGGCTCGGACGCCTGCCCTGAAAGCCGCGGAGCGTGTTGGCAGAGCCCGTGGCCGAGTGCGCGCGGAAGAGCGCGGCGAACCGTTCCCAACCCGCGGGGTCCTTCTCCCGGAACCGGATGCGCGTCGAGCCGGAGAGGTACGCTTCCATCCCCGCCATGCCGTTCGCCTCCAGCAGTGCCGCGCGCTCCTCCGACTCGGTGAGGAACGACGCAGGGTCGTCGCTCCCGGTGCCGACACCCGCCGCGACGACGCTCAGGCAACGCTCCGGGTGGGCGAGCATGAACTGCACCGCCGTGTACGCTCCCATCGACAGTCCGCAGACATGCGCACGCTCTATCCCCAGTGCATCCAGCAGTCCCAACAGTACGGCGACCTGGTGGTCCCACGTGTACTCTTCCCAATCGACCGGGACCCCGGAGGGCGGGTAGCCCTTCGCGTTGTAGGTCACCGTGCGGTAGCGGCGGGAGAAGTAGTTGACCTGCTGGTCCCAGCTCTCCTTGCTGCCCGCGAACTCGTGGCAGAACACGAGGGGCAGGCCGCTACCCGCTTCCGCGTACTCGATGGCTGCTCCGTCCACAGTAACGTTCGGCATCGCGCGACTCCGTGCATCCGTAGGTGGGGGCGATTCTAGCGCGTCGGTGCGATACTGGCTCTCCCCCCGGATACCAGGAGGCGCAGGATGGTCACGACGAATAGGACGAACTACGGTCTGATCCGCACGGTGCAGGTGCGCAACGAGAACATCCCCGGTGTGCTCGGCGCGCTCGCGTCGGCCATAGGCAGCGCCGGCGCGAACATCGGCAACATCCAGACCGTCCACCTCAGCCAGAGCTACGTGCTCCGCGACATCGACGTGCACGTGGAGGACGAGACGCACCTGCTGGAAGTGCTCCGCGCCGTGGGGCAGGTGAAGGGCGTGCGCGTCACCGAGACGCGCGACGAGGTGATGGACCTGCACCAAGGCGGCAAGATCGCCATCGTGAGCCGCCAGCCCGTCGCGGACATCGCGATGCTGCGGAAGGTGTACACGCCCGGCGTGGCGGAGATATGCCGCGCGATCCACGCGCAGCCGGAACTGGCGAGGCGCTTCACGTCCATCGGCAGCACGGTCGCCATCGTGACGGACGGCACGGCGGTGCTGGGCCTCGGACGGATCGGGCTCGCGCCCGCGATGCCGGTCATGGAGGGCAAGGCCGCGCTGCTGCAGCAGTTCGCGGGAGTGAACGGCGCGCCGCTGCTCGTGCAATCTTCGACCGCTGACGAGTTCGTCGAGGCCGTCGTGCGTGTCGCACCGACGTACAGCGGCATCCACGTGGAGGACGTCGCCGCGCCCGCCTGTTTCGACATCGTGGCGCAGCTGCGCGAGCGGCTCAGCATACCGGTGATGCAGGACGACCAGGACGGCACCGCCGCGGTCGTGCTCGGGGCGCTGATGAGCGCGATGCGGACGACCGGTAAACGCCTGTCCGACGTGACGATAGGGCAGATCGGCCTTGGCGCCGCTGGTCAGGCCGTAGCGTCGTTGCTGATGCACGCGACCGGCAGGCCGGTGCTGGGCGCGGACGTGAACGAGGACTGCATCGCCCGCCACGAGCAGCAGGGCGGACGAGTGTCGTCGCTGGAGGAGATCATGGCTACGGCGGACGTGGTGGTGTCGACGACCGGTGTGCCGGGTCTCATCACGCCGGACAGCGTGCAGAGCGGTCAGATCGTGTTCGCGCTCTCCAACCCGGACCCGGAGATACGGCCGGCGCATGCGATCGAGGCGGGCGCGGCGCTCGCCGCCGATGGGACGACCGTGAACAACCTGCTGGGCTATCCCGGCATCTGGCGCGGCGCGCTGGCCACGCAGGCCGGTGAGATCAACCGCGCGATGCTCATCGCGGCGGGCGAGGCGCTGATGGAGGCGACGCCCTATGGCGACCTCAGCCCCAGCCCGCTCGACCCGGAGGTGCACCGCAGGGTGGCGTACGCCGTCGGCAAGGCGGCGGTCGAGAGCGGCGTCGGGGACGCGGACGGGCTGGTGGACCTGGAGTGAGGGGGCGCTAGAACTCTTCGTTGAAGGCGACCTGGCCGGTGACGGCGACCTGGTAGGCGGAGACGCGGCGCTCGAAGAAGTTTGAGAGTTCCTGCACGTCCTGCAGTTCCATGAACGTGAGCGGGTTGCGCGTGCCGAAGTAGGTCGGCAGGCCGAGGTTGGTCAGCCGCTGGTCGGCGACGTACTCGAGGTACTGGCGCACCTCGGTGACGGTGAGGCCGGCGACGCCACCCTCCAGCAGGTCCTCGGCGAACTGCGTCTCGCAGTCGACGGCCTCCTGGACCATCTGCGTCACCTGCTGCTCCATGCGCTCGTCGAACAGGTGCGGATACTCCTGGCGCGCTGTGCGGACGACCTCCAGGCCGAACTCCATGTGGGCGGACTCGTCGCGGAAGACCCAGTTGGTGCCGGACGCGAGCCCGTTCAGCAGACCCTTGGAGCGCATGAAGTAGACGTAGGCGAACGCCGCGTAGAAGAAGAGCCCCTCGATGCAGGTGGCGAAGCAGATGAGGTTGAGGATGAACTGGCGCTTCTGCTCGTCCGTGTCCAGCGTGTCGAGCTCGTGGATGGAGTCGATCCACTTGAAGCAGAAGTCCGCCTTCTTCTTGATGGAGGGGATGGTTTCGATGGCGCGGAACATCTCGTGCCGCTCGTCGACGTCCGGGATGTAGGTGTCCAGGAGGGTGAGGTAGAACTGGACGTGAAGGGCCTCCTCGAAGAGCTGGCGTGAGAGGTAGAGCCGGGCCTCCGGCGCGTTGATGTGCTTGTAGAGGTTCAGCACGAGGTTGTTGGCGACGATGGAGTCGCCGGTGGCGAAGAAGGCGACGAGCCGCTGGATCAGGTGCTGCTCCGGCGGGGAGAGCTTGCCGTTCAGGTCCTTGATGTCGTCCGACCAGTCAACCTCGTCGACTGTCCACGTATTGCGTATCCCGTTCTTGTACATCTCGTAGAAGTCCGGGTAGCGCATGGGCCGGAGCGTGAGGTTGAGTCCTGGTTCGAGAATCATCGGCGGGTTCCTCTCTGGGCAGCTGTTCACCTAGGTGAACAAGCGAAAACACCCTGCGGGTATCACCTCGGCCGACTCCCATCGACTCTGTTATGAATGACCTAATTGCAGGTAGCGCATTTCTGCGCCATGAGACTTCAAAAGGAACAGTTCCTTTCCATATGCCTTGTTGAGTATAAGCTTGGTATAGTGACGGAATGTCGGCGAGGTATTTCTGACGATTAAATCCGAGAACACGCATATTGCCAATTGGAGTCGTTAAAGCGTACCTATGGTGTGGTTTTCTGAACGGAGTGAGCTTCCACTGGATCAAGGCCAACGGAACGTTGGCCAACTCAATGCAACGCCTGAGCGTTGACTCCATTGAGGTGGCAAACATTTCGCTCAGAACTGTGGCTGCTTCGATGCTCCAGGTGTACGACTGAGCTACAGCAATGAAAGGTTCGGCAGGCATCAGTATATCGGAGGCCAACTGATTGCACGCTCGTTCGACTGGGTCGCGTGCAGTTCCACCGCAAGTGGGTCGTCGGAACTGCACTTCAGTTTCCTGTTCTGCTATCAGAATGTGTCCGATTTCATGGGCTAACGAGAAGCGTTTCCTAGTAGGCAAATGAGCCTTATTCAGAGTCACTGTATACTCACTGTTTCCCTTGGGCATCAGAAACGCGTCGATAGTCTTGAGTTCGGTTTCTTCAATTCCAGTGATTCCGTGTGTGTCGGCCAGTGCATAGAGATCAATAGGAAATGGACCTTCCTCCAAGAAGGCTATGGTTTGTCTGGCCCTTGCAACACGGGCATCTAACAAGTTGTGTCCCTCCGTATCTGTCTGTCGCAGATGCGTTACCGGTCGCTACGATACTCGCGGTAGAAGGTACGAACGCTGTCTAGGTCTATTCGGTAACCGTCCGTGTTTCTTGCTGCGTACTTGTGCTCAATGATGAATTCATAAAAGTCTACATCGTCAAGACGGTCAAACTCTTCCAGTATGCGGTGCGCGAGGAAGTACAACTCAAGCGCATTCCCGCTTACGTCTGTCAGTACTCGTCGAGGAACTCTCAGGGCTTGTGTGATGTCCGCTATGTCTTCAGGGAAGACGAATCCGGACCTCCTGATGGAGGCCAACATTTGTTGTGTCACTGACATGCATCGATTGAGGAGTTCCTCCTCGCTTAGTCCGCTATGGGCAAGCAGGACATCAATAGCACGAATGTGTATGGCGATTGGATCCATGATTACTTTCTCCCACTGAGCACTTGTTGGGCGCACCTGCCTATTGACAGGCTTCGCAGGACTCCGGGTTCTCCAGGGAGCAAGCGATCGCTTCCTGGTCCGCGTACTCCTTCTCGGCGACGGCGACGGTGGTCTGGGTGATGCGCGTTGCCGGGCGGGAGCGGAGGTAGTAGGTGGTCTTCAGGCCGGTCTTCCAAGCGTAGAGGTACATGGAGGAGAGCTTGCCGATGGTGGGCGCGGCCATGAAGAGGTTGAGGGACTGGCTCTGGTCGATGTAGGGACCGCGGGCGGCGGCCATGTCTATGAGCGCCTTCTGCGGCAACTCCCAGGCGGTCTGGTAGAGCCGCTTCAGGTCGTCCGGTATGTCGTCGACGTACTGCACGGAGCCGTCGCTGAGCTTGATGCGGTTGCGGATGGCCTCCGTCCAGAGCCCGCGCTCCTTGAGGTCCTCCACGAGGTAGTGGTTGATCTGCAGGAACTCGCCGGAGAGCGTCTCGCGCTTGAACAGGTTGGAGACCTGGGGTTCGATGCACTCATAGGCGCCGCAGATGGACGCGATGGTTGCGGTGGGAGCGATGGCGATGAGCAGGGAGTTCCGCAGCCCGAAGCGCTTGATACGCTCCCGCAACTCCGGCCACTCCGGCTTGCCGGGGGTGACGTTCCAGAAGTCGAACTGCAGGTCGCCGTTCGCGGCGCGCGTGTCCTTGAACGTCTCGTGGGCCCCGCGCTCCTCCGCGAGCGCGCAGGAGGTGTCGAGCGCGCCGTAATAGACCTCCTCCTGGATGCGCGCGCCGAGGTCTATCGCTTCTTGGCTGTCGAACGGCATGCGCATCTTGAAGAAGACGTCCTGCAGGCCCATGACGCCGAGGCCGACGGGCCGCCACTTGCTGTTGGAGTAGGCCGCGGCGCCGGTGGGGTAGTAGTTGATGTCCACGACGCGGTCCAGGTAGCGAACGGCGGTCTTGACGGCGCGGTGCAGGCGGTCGTAGTCGAACGTGCGGTCATCAGTGACGAAATGACCGAGGTTGAGCGAGCCGAGATTGCAGACGGCGGTCTCGTCCTTGCTGGTGACCTCCAGGATCTCCGTGCAGAGGTTGGAGAGGTGGATGACGTTCTCCTTCCGGAGCGTCTGGTTGGACTTGCGGTTGGCGGTGTCTTTGAAGGTCATCCAGCCGTTGCCGGTCTGGGCGAGCGTGCGCATCATGCGGGCGTACAGTTCGCGCGCGGGCAACTGGCGCTCGAACCGGCCCTCGGCCTCAGCCTGCGTGTAGATGCGCTCGAACTCCTCGCCGTAGGTGTCGACGAGCTCGGGCAGTTCTTTCGGGTCGAACAGCGACCAGACGCCGTCCTCCTCGACGCGCTGCATGAAGAGGTCCGGCACCCAGTTGGCGAGGTTGAGGTTGTGCGCGCGCCTGGACTCGTCGCCGGTATTGTTCTTCAGTTCCAGGAAGTCCTCGATGTCGGCGTGCCAGCTCTCCACGTAGACGCACGCGGCGCCCTTGCGCTTGCCGCCCTGGTTGACGGCTGCGACGGACGAGTCGAGCGTCTTGAGCCACGGCACGATGCCGTTGGACGTGCCGTTCGTTCCCTTGATGAGGGAGCCCTGCGAGCGCACGCGGGAGAAGGAGACGCCGATGCCCCCCGCGAACTTGGAGAGCTTGGCGATATCCGTGTAGCGGTTGTAGATGGACTCCAGGTCGTCTTGGGGGGAGTCGAGGAGGTAGCAGGATGACATCTGGGAGTGGCGTGTGCCGGAGTTGAACAGGGTAGGGGAACTCGGCATGTAGTCGAGGCTGGAGATGAGCTCGTAGAAGTCGATGGCGTCGGCGGGGCTCTCCGCAAGCCCGCAGGCGATGCGCAGGAAGAAGTGCTGCGGCGTCTCGATGCTATGCCTGCTCTCCGGGTGCTTCAGGAGGTAACGGTCGTAGAGGGTACGGACGCCGAAGTACTCGAAGAGCTTGTCCCGCTCCGGGGTGATGGCGTCGTCCAGTTTCCGAGCGTTGACCGCTGCGAACTCCGCGACGCGGTCGTCGATCAGGCCAAGGGCATGTCCCGCCTTCACCGACTGCGAGAAAGAGTGGATGTCCTGGTTGCGCACTTCCTTGTCTATGAAGACGGCGAGGAGGCGCGCGGCGAGCCTGGAGTACTCCGGCTCCTCCGCGATGAGCGAGGCGGCGGTGCGGATGGAGAGCTCGTCGAGCTCGCGCGTGGTCGCGCCGTCGTACAGTCCGCTGATGGTGCGGGTGGCAACGCGCAGCGGGTCGACGCTCTCCAGCCCACCGGAGGAGCGCTCGACCGCACGAACGATCTTCATCACGTCGGCGGGTTCGAGGCCGCCGTTCCGCTTGCGGACGTGCATAGTGGTTGCTGGAAGGTTGTCCTCCGGCGTCTCTATGCGGACCTGATCGATATTCGCGACGTAAGTCATTTCAAGCCTCCGGACGGCCCCTCCGGGGCCAGTCTGATTGCTCTGGTTCAGTGCGACGGACGGCAAGTATGCGCCGTGAATCACCGCCCGTCAACCCCATATCTGGTGGATTCCCTGCCGCTCCCACCCATATATTGTACTTCCTCGCAGAGGGAACCGCGAGTGAAATCCACCTCTGCAGGCATGGTCTGTGCAGCCTCTGCAACCGCGCAAGGGGCTGGTGTCGCGAGTCGGTGGCATGGGCTTTGCCAACCCTCACCGCGCGGCCGTGTGCGCCACGCGCACCTCTGGATCCCCGCCTTCGCGGGAATGACGGAGGGCGGGAACGACGAGGGGCGGGCAGCGAAGTTTCCGTGGGAAATGCGGTCCAAAACGGTCCATCCGCCTGATTTCACCTCTGGATGCGGCTCAGGAATGGGCTGTCCGGCGGCCCAAAGCAGCCCATCGGCAGCCCATTCCGGGTCGAAACCGGTCCATAACCGCTCATTCCTGTCCGTTCGCGCGGAGTAGTCGTTCGACTGGTGTTTGCATGGCGCCGGCATCGCGCTGTCCTCCGGAGACAGCGTACGGAGTCGCGGGGGGTCGGCGTAAGGGGCAGATGTCACATGTTCCACCGCACGACCGTGTGCGCTACGCGCACGTGTGACCTGGCGGTCACCTGGATTCCCGCCTTCGCTGGAATGACGGAGGGGCGGGAATGAGGGAGTGGAAACGACGGGCAGGGAGGCTACGCGGGGTTGGCGGGCTTCTCGAAGACGATCTGCAGGTCGTCGGTGGTGTTGGTGAGGAAGCCGGCTTCACATGCGGCGAGGTAGTAGTCCCACGTCCGGATGAACCGCTCGTCGTAGCCCATGCGGCGCACGTCCTCGATGCGGTCCCGGAAGGTCTTGCGCCACTGCCGCAGCGTCACCGCGTAGTGCTCCCCGATGTTGTCCAGGAAGGCGATGATGAGCCCGGTGCGGGCGTTCGCCTGTTCCATCGCGGAGAGCGACGGCAGCACACCGCCGGGGAAGATGTACTTCTGTATCCAGTTCACGCCGCTCTTCTGCGCCGCGAAGCTCCGGTCCGGCACGGTGATGACCTGCATCGCCAGCCTGCCGCCGGGTTTCAGCAGGGACGCGCTCCTGAGGAAGAACGTCTCGAAGTACTCCGCGCCCACCGCTTCGAACATCTCGATGGAGACGATGCTATCGAACTCCCCCTCGACGTCCCGGTAGTCCATGAGGCGGATGTCTATGAGATGGTCCAGCTCCGCCTCGCGGATGCGCTGCGACGCGAGGTCGAACTGTTCCTCGGAGATCGTGACCGTCGTGACGTGGCATCCGTACTCACGCGCCGCGTGCATGGCGAGCCCGCCCCAGCCGCTGCCGATCTCCAGCACGCGGCTCTCCGCCGTGATGCCGGCGAACTCGCACATGCGCTGGTACTTGTTGGCCTGCGCGTCCGCCAGCAATTGTCCTTCGAAGGCGAAGACGGCGCTGGAGTAGGTGAGCGTCTCATCCAGGAATAGTTCGAAGAACGCGTTGCCGAGGTCGTAGTGTGCGTGGATGTTGTCCTTGCTCTGCTCCTGGGTGTTGGCGCGGGAGCGGTGGATGCGAAGGTTGGCGCGCTTGGAGAGCAGGCGCATGGGCCCGCGGTTCAGGTCGACGGCGCGGCGGTTGAGGATCGCCAGCATGAGCAGTTGCACGAGGTCCGGGGAGTCGCAGATGCCGTCCTGGTACGCCTCTCCGAACCCGATCTCACCGCCGGTGAGCACACGCCGGTAGAACGAGTCGTCGTATATGCGCAGCACGCCTTGTGGGCCCGGAGTGCCGGTCTCGAAGGAGTATGAACGGTTGCCGGGGGTGTCGATGCGCAGCGAACCGACCTTGATCCTTCCAACGGCGGCGAAGAACGCCCTGCGAGCGAGCGTGTCTGCAACAGGAGTACCGACGCGCTTCACGGTGCGCCCCACAGGCCGCAGTGGCAAGCGTGGCAGTGGCGGAATGGCGGTTAGACCTCGCCGATGATGGCGGCTGTGTCGACGCGGCTGGTAATCATGCCGCGTATGCGCGAGCGGAACGCCTCGTACATCCGGGGCGGCAGGCTGATCGGCCCGGTCTGGCTCGTGCTGGTCGGCCTCGGGATGCCGAACTTGTCCAGCAACGCTTCGCCGATGATCCCATAGCCCGCTCCGCCGATCTTGTCCATCAGCCGGCGGAAGACGGAGACCGGCACGGGGCCGAACCGTACGTCGCGCTTCGCGGCGAGTTCCACGAAGAGCTGGCCCGCGCGCTTCATCGTCCCCGCGACCTGTTGGAAGTTGCGAACGAAGTCCCGCGCGACGCGAGGGAAGTCCACGTTCGCCTTGCTCATCCACTCCAGCGAGCGGCTGCCGAACTCCGGGACGAGCCGGGTCCCCGGCATCTGGAACGTGAGGACGGTGTTTGCCACCAACTCCAGCATCTCCGGGTTCTCTTCAAGCTGGATGGCGGTCATGTCCCGGTACCAAGTCGTGTGGAGCGTCTCGCGTCGCTTCACCATGGATGCGCACCTGGCGGCGTAGGGCGCGGAGGGCTTGAGCAGTTGGCTGATCATGCCGTGCCAGTTGTCGGTCAGGTACTCCTGGATGATGCCGTAGGTCGTCAGTTCGATGGGGGTACGGCCGCAGCAGTGCTCGTAGTTGCGCTCCTGCACCTCTTGCATCCCCCGGTCCAACTCCTCCTCGGAGTGGCCCAACGACTGCAGCATGAGTTTGTAGGGCGTGTAGTGAGTGTGCTCATCCGGGGTCCAGACGCGTTCGTTGAACCGCGCCAACCACGGAGAGTCAAACCGCTGTGCGCCGTCCTGGAATACGGCTGAGTACGAGTCGGTCGCGCATTCGGTCAGCATCGCCAGCTTGAGGATGCCTACGAAGTCTTCCAGGGACATGCCTTCCGGCAGCAACTCGACCGCGCTGCGGATGTCCAGTCCCTCGGCGGCCGCACGCAGTGATGCGGGGTCCAGCAGCGGGCCGGGGTTCGCTTCGATGCTGTCCACCAAGGTATCGAGCCGGGATACGGCGCTGGGCGGCAGATGGAAGCCGGCGGAAGCGCTCATGGTCAAGTGCTCCTGATCAGGGGAATGTCCTGCGGGGTGTACCGATACGACGGCTGGATAGGCTATGCATCATAGCGTTGGCGAGTACCTGTGTTGGGGTATTTCGACGCCGGCCTTCTTGTCGGATCGGGGCGGATCATGGATGTATTCCGTGCAGTATACACGGCCATGCTACAGGGCGGCACTGTACGCGGTAGGTTAGGGCAGTGTCAACGCCACTTTAAGGAGTTTATGACGAATCACGCCTCCCGGGTCGGACGCGGGAGGGTGGGGTCGGGCGGTGGAGCGTCCCGAGCGACAGGGGCGCTGGTCAGCGTCAGCTCCACACACGGCATGGAGTCGAACACGCGCCGGATGCAGTAGAACGGGCCCCACCACGGCAGGTGCAGGGCCCGGTTCAAGTGCACAGCGCGCAGCGCCCACCGGATGAGGCGGCGCTGACCTCCTCCCAAGCGCAGCCAGTGACGGACGTATGCCATGACGTATGGCGTGCGCTCCTCCCGCGAGCGGAGCACGCGCGCGGTCGCAGAAGCGGCGAACCACCGTCCGCGCTCGACCGTGTAGACCGTCACTTCCGGGTGTGCGCCCATGTTGGCCACCCAGTCCCGCTTGCCGGGGTAGCCGGAGAGGTAGATCTTCTCTACGCCGTCCCAGTAGTAGGTCGTCTCCAATACGCGGGGCAGGCCGCTCCGGCGTCCTCTGTGAGTGACGCGGATGACGAAGCTCGTTTCCAGCGCGCGCCGGAACGAGTCGTCAACCTGCACGGTCGCTACGGCTTCGGCTGTCGGTTGTGCCTTGAACCCTCACGGCAGCATTGTACGCGGGGCCTGGCAGCACTATTCATGCTAGGGGGCACTGCGCCGGAGTCTCCCGGGTTAAGACAGAGAACCCGGGAGGCTCCGAGGGCGGCGCTACTCGATCACTCGATCTTGTACATATCACGGAGCACGGTGAGGACCTCCGCCGGCTGGTCAGCGAAGCTCTGCACGCGCTCCTGCAGTTCCGAACCTCTCAGCAGTCCTGTCGTGTATCCGCGGGCGCGCATGTCCGCCTGGAAGTCACCGGATTCCACCGCGGCCGCAAACGCCTCCCGGATCACATGGGCGACCTCCGGCGAGGTGCCCGGGGGCAGGGCAAACACACGGCTGCCCGCAAGACTCGTCTCCAGCTCCAGCGCCGTCATGAGTATGTCACTCACGCTCACAACTTCACGCAGGGGCTTGAACCACGGGTACAGACCATTTGCCTGGCCCTCCACCACCCAATCGGGCGGCAGTTGCGTGTGGTGGAACAACGGCGTGACGTTCGCCGGGTCTGCCCAGTGCGGGTAGGCCGGGAGTGCGGAGTCGTCGCAGCGCGACGTCACTTCGATCTCGCCTCGTTCGAATGCGACGCGGACGTCGGCAGTCCCCTGGTAGCCGTAGATGATCTCGATCGGCAGGCCTGCCATCACCAGCCATTCCTCGTGGGGCGCCGGAGCTGAACCGGGCTGCGACTCTCCCAGGCGGAAGGAACGTGGGCTGTTCACGAAGGCATCCAGGCTGTCCGCCGACTCGGCGCGAACGCAGATCGCCCCTCTCGATGGTGTGTTGTCCGGCAGGCCGACGAAGACAAACTCGGTTGGCTCGAAGCCCTCGAACTCGACACCAAGCAGCGATTGGATGAGCAGGCCCTGCGTGAAGACGCCGATATCGAAGCCATCACCGGGGGCCCTCCCTGCCGTAGCGCGGGCGGTGAGCAGGGACGCGGCGCCCGGCAGGTTGCTGACCACGATCTTCGGGCTGCCAGGGATGAACCGCGGCAGGTGGACCGCCAGGATCCGTGTGAACGCGTCGAAGCCTCCGCCCGGCGCGAACCCCACCGTGAACTTGATCGTCCTCCCGCCGAAGTAGCCTTCAGCGTCGAATGACGGGTCCGGAGGAGGTATGAGAGTGGGCGTAGGGACGGGAGCAGGCCCAGCGTCGGTAGTGGTGCGGGGTGTGGGAGTGGGTGGGCTCGGCGTGGGTGTGGGTTGACCAGGCGCCAGCGTGGGCGTGGGCACCGCGGCAGGTGCAGCCGTGGGTGTGGCCGCTGCGGGCTGGGAGGATGGAGAAGTCGGTGTCGGCTCCTCACTGCCGCAGGCGCCCAGCAGCAGCGCCAGGACCACGGTCGTCAAACCCAGCAGCATGACGGGTCTACGTGCAATCGCTCTCATCTTCATATCGGTCCTCCTTTTGCCGGCATTCAACGCGCGAACATCGTCTCCTCATGAACCCAGGAACGGAAGAAGGATCGGGGTATGCCAGTTCGTGTACAACAGGCGGTCGTAAAACCCGATCAGCAGTGCTTCGAACAGGACAGCCGGGAGCACCGCAATCCACGGCCGGACTCGACCTACGAGCCACAGGTAGAGGAATACGTATATCGGTATCGTGACATGGAAACCGAACAACCAGATGCTGCCCACCAGGGCCACCAGCATCCCGGCCGATTGCGCAAAGCGGCGCCGCATGACGGACGGCGGCAGGTCCGACCGCATTCTTCCGATGTCCATCAACTGAGGCCCTTCTTCATCATCGCCCTCCCTCCGCCTGAAGATGCGGTTCAGGAAGTACAGAGTCAACAGCGTCAGGCCCGCGATGCTGGCTGTTCTCGGAAACAAGGCAGACTCTAACACCCATTCGAACGATGCGGTCAGGAAGTAGATGCACACTCCAAGCAGAAGGAGGGCAAACAAGCCGTCCGGACCGGGCCTCAGCCTCCTCATAACGAGGCCCGCCGACAGGTTACGGCCTCGAGCGGAGGGGGGAGTTGGGTGCGCATCATCCGGCGCCGGGTCCGGCGTACCGCTCGACCCTGAGGGCACGAGGTCGTCGGCGATGCTCTGTTGCTTGCGGGCCTGCGCCGCTACGGAACGCTGGATCCACACCGTGTAGAGCGCCGTGGCCACGGCAACGATGACGATGCCCAGGAAGCCCGGCCGCCACAGCATGGAGAGGCCGTAGGTCTTCGTCGCGAGGAAATAGAAGCGTTCGATCGTGGAGCCCAGCACCAGCGCGATGATGATCGGCGGGCGCGGCCAGCCGTGCGTCTTCATGAAGAAGCCCATCGCGGCGAAGGCGAGCACCGCCAGCAGATCGCCCATCGACACGCTTGCCTGGAACGCAGTGATCATCAGCACCGCCAGCACCAGGGGGACCAGGACCCCGGGCCGTACGAAGGCGATGCGGGCAAGGGTGGGAGAGAACGCGAGGGCGACCCCTGTGCCGAACACGTTCGCAAGCGCCAGGCTGAAGACGATCGTCAGTGTCAGGTCGAGGTCTTCTCCGAGCATGCGCGGCCCGGGCTGGAGTCCCATGATGATCATGAAGCCCAGGAAGATCGCCATGCCAACGCTGCCGGGGACGCCGAACCAGAGTGTAGGCACCAGCGTTGCTCCATCTACGGAGTTGTTGGCCGACTCCGGCGCGATGACGCCCCGGATGTCACCCGTGCCGAACGTCTGGGCGCCTCCCCGCACCGTCTGCCGTGCGTTGGCGTACGTCAGCCAGTTGGCCAGGGAGCCTCCGATCCCTGGAAGGATGCCGACGAGGATCCCCAGCCCGGAAGACCGCAGCATGAGGGGGAAGTTGCGCAGTACCGCCTGGACTCCGAGCCTCCGCCCCTTGTTCACCTTATCGAGAAGCTCGTTGAGGTCGCCCCTTGCGATGGGCTTGCCGCTGATGGACAGGTCTACAAGTTCTGGGACTGCGAACAGTCCGATGACGGCGGGAACGAGCGGGATCCCGTCCCAGAGATAGTCGATACCGAAGACTGCACGCGACGTGCCGTTGATGACGTCGAACCCGATGGACGTGATCAGCAGTCCGACTGCGCCCGATGCGAGCCCCTTGAGAAACGCCCCACTGCTGATGACACCGACCACGGAGATAGCAACCATTCCCAGGATGAAGAACTCGGGCGAGCCGAAGGTCAGGACCAGCGGTCTGACAACGGGGATAGTTATCAGCAGGAACAGGGCCCCGAAGACGCCCCCCAGCATCGACGTGAAGTAAGCGGCAGAGAGCGCTTCTCCGGCTCTTCCCTGCCGGGACATCGGATAGCCGTCGAGGATCGTGGCCTGGCCCGTGGCGGAGCCGGGGATCCCCAGCAGGACTGCGGGGAGCGTGTCTCCCGTGTTGACCGTGGCAATCATGCCCGTGGCGAGGGGGAGTGCGGTAGCCGGGTCCATCGTGTACGCGAAGCCGAGCAGGACGACGAGAGTAGGAAGCGTGCCCCCGGGCATCGCCCCGCTCACCATCCCGATCATCGTGCCGCTAATGAGGGCGATCATCCCCCAGGGGGAGATGATGTGCTGGATCGCCTCGAAGCTGGCTTCTACCATGTGGTCACCGTCTTGGCCGGCTTGCCTATGCCCATGCGCCGCACCCCTCGGGACGGCAGCACGTTACAGGTCAGGATGCATCTGCGACCACGGCGTCGCTTGCGCGTAGGCATTGGCCGCGCGAAGGACGGTGGCCTCGTCAAACCGGGGGCCTGCTATCTGGAGCCCGACAGGCAGCCCGCTACTGGTGAAACCGCAAGGCACGGATACTGCAGGCGAGCCCGTGAGATTGAACGGCGCCAGGAAGTTGAGACCAGTGAGCGTGCCGAAAGGAGAAGAGTCTCCGCCCTTTG
Organism: Dehalococcoidia bacterium; assembly: GCA_034422795.1. GTDB lineage: Bacteria > Chloroflexota > Dehalococcoidia > Lucifugimonadales > Australimonadaceae > Bin16. The sequence continues at coordinate 33,012 of DAOUJK010000042.1, forward strand.
GGGCAGGCCGGGGCATGGTCGGGGTCACGATCAGGTCCACTCTCTCGAGGACGGCGTCAACCTCCCTGATCAACTGGCGGCGGAACAGGTTGGCCTGCAGGTAGTCTTCGGCCGTGTAAAGGGCGCCGAGCCAGAAGCGGAAACGCACCGGCCCGTAGTCCCCGGAGCGGTCGCGCAGAAATTGCCGATGGTACGCGAACGCCTCTGCGTGCATGATGACCATCTGGGCTGATCGCGCGTCCGCGACGCTGGGAATCGATACCTCCTCAACGGAGGCGCCGAGCTCCTGAAGGACAGTGAGCGCCTGCTCAGCACACTGGACGACCTCGCCGTCCGCGCCCAGATCGGTCCTGAAGAAATAGTCGCGGGGCACGCCAACCTTGAGGCCCTGGATGCTCTTTCCCAGTTCTGCCGGGTAGTCCGGGACCGGTCTGCTGGCACTGGTGGGATCACGCGGGTCGTGCCCTGCCACTGTCTGGAGGAGCAGCGCAACATCGCCGACCGTTCGGGCCATCGGGCCGACCGTATCCAACGACCAGCTACAGGGGATGACACCGAAACGGCTGACCCTGCCAAGTGTGGGTTTCAGACCGACGATCCCGCTGCAATGTCCGGGGTTCCGCAGTGAGCCCCCGGTGTCCGTCCCGAACGACCCCATGCAGAACCCCGCCGCGAGCGCCGCGCCTGAGCCGCTGCTCGATCCGCCCGGTGAGTAGTCGAGGTTCCAGGGATTGTTGGGAGTTTCGAACAGACTGGTGGGCGAGCCACCAAGTCCGAACTCTGCGAGCGCCACCTTGCCAAGCGACACTGCTCCAGCCTGTTTGACGCTGGCAACCGTTGCGGAGTCCTCGGTGGGGATACGGTTGGCGAATACCCTGGACTGGCCTGTCGTCCTCGTCCCAGCGGTGTCATAGAGGTCCTTGAAGGAGACCGGTATCCCATGGAGGGGCCCGCGGTAACGCCCGGCGCTGATCTCAGCCTCGGCGGCTTTCGCGCTGGCCAGGGCGTCTTCGTCCGTTCGCGTGACGTAGGCCTTGACCTGGGGGTCCAGCCGATCGATCCGGTCGATGTGGGCCTGCGCCAGCTCAACCGGAGACAGCTTCTTCTCGCGGACCAGTTCTGCCGCCTCGGAGATAGCCAGGTAGCAGAGGGCGTCGGCGCTCATTCGCTGGTCTCGGGGAAGACGTTGCGGAACGGATAGCTCTCTCCATCAAGCTCGTAGGAGTACAGGCGCTCCAACTGGGCTTGGACGGCGGGAAAGGCCGTTGCCATGATTGCGAGATCTTCCTGGGAGAGGACCATCCCGGCTCTTGTGAGCATGCCCTTGAGGTCTTCCTCATCGGGGGTCCGTCGCTGAAACGCTGTCAACTCCTCTTCCTCCCTCTGAGAAACATCTCCGCTGGTGCACCAAGAATACTACACGGGCGCAAGACGGTGTTCCCTATCCGCCGCGAGTCTGCGACAGTGCGCCGTCTCCTGCCATGTTCGAGTTTATTGCGTACGAAAATCGGAAATCTCCTTACGCCGTCTCGCACCGACGATAGAGAGACACCATGCCCGTGTCGCCTCCTGCCGGTGGGGCCTGTCGCGCATGGACAGCCTGCTCCGTCCGTCCGTAGACTCTGCGCCAGCCTTCGTCGTGCCAGAGGTCCATGCCATGTTCCGAGCCGCCCTCGTGGGGGCAGCCGTCACCCTGGGCTGCATAGTCGTTCCCATCGTCCACTTCCTGACGGCGATCCCGTCTCCGTTTATCGGCGGGTACATGGCCGGCGCTCGGTGTGCCTGCACGCAGGGACAGGCCGCAGTCATCGGCCTGCTCATGGCCATGCTTCTGCTCCTACCTGCCGGCATAGCGGTCATGGGAGTGGCGTTGTTCGCGGCGTTGTCGCCGAGCTTCGTACTGGTAGTGGTGGGAGTGGCAGTGCTGTGGATATTCGCAGGGGGCACGGTTGGCGCGGCGCTGGGGGGAGCGAGCGCTCGGCGTTCGGCGACAGGCTGACAATTTCCTAAACTTCGTTCAATACTGATGCCATGCAGCGGCAGGGTGGCTTTGATCTGCTCGCTAGGGCCTCTCTACACCGAATGCTACGCCGGATACGCCCAAGTCTTGGTCGAATTCCTAAATCGAATATAGACAAAGTCTTGACAAAGCTGAAAACTTGGACATAATAGCCGCCATTGTTCCTGCATGCGCCCCTGCGCCAGAGGAGATTCCGATGGGTAAAGCAACGAAACCGTATGTGCGTCTCCTTCGCGTCAGTACGACCCGTATAGATGGCGGCATCCTGTTCGGCGCCACTACGAAGCAGATATGGGAGCGATTCGTCTCCCCTGACCGTCAGAACAGGGTCTCTTTCGGCAACTACAGCGTGCTCGTCGATCACCCGGACGGTTGGGTCCTCGTGAACACGGGCCCTGGCGACAAGCCTCCCCTCTCCCTCGACCACGCCCGCACCCGCAGCAGGTCATCGCTGGTTCGGGAGTTGCGGCAGATCGGGCTCATGCCCAAGGACATCGCCGTCGTTATCCAGACGGACCTCTTCTCCGAGTACGCGGGAGGGTGTACGCACTTCACGTCTTCCGGGCGGGTGCTGCCGACGTTCCCGAACGCCCGTTACGTGGTCCATCGGGACGCGCTGGATGAGGCGATGCGCCCCAGCCGAAGGAACCGCAAGCACTACCGCGCCGACGACCACGAGCCGCTGCTCGACAACGGGCAGTTGGAAGTTGTCGACCGCACCAGCGAGGTCTGCTCCGGCGTCTGGGTCGAGCCCGCCGCAGGGCCGACCCCAGGTCACCAGATCGTCCTTTGCCAGCAAGGGAATGCGACCTATGCGTTCCTCGGCATGCTGGTGCCGACCTCCATGCATCTCTCGCCGACAGTGAACGCGGCGTACGACTGGAACCCGGAGGCCACCGCGCGCACGAAAGTCGAGATGAAGCGCCAGGCCGAGTTGGAGAACTGGCTGGTGGCCCCGGTGGGGCGGGACGAATGGGTGCGCGCGAATCAGTTGGAGAGCCTTGAGATCTTCAGCCTTGGCAAGAAGGAAGTGCCCCAGACAACGAAGACCCGCCGTGTGGCCGTCCCGGCGCCTGCAGCCTCGACCGCTCCCCCGACGTCCGAGCCCGTCGTTACGCCTCGCGCTCCGGTCCTGACGTAGGCGGCTGCCAACCCAGAGCGCGGAGGATGCGCACGTCCTCCGCGCTCAGTTCGGCGCTTGCGAGCATGTCAGGGCGCCGCTCGAGCGTCCTCCGCAATGCCTCGTGCCGGCGCCACTGCGCGATGGACGCGTGATTGCCGGAGAGCAGCACGTCCGGTACGGCGAGCCCCTCGAACTCGGCGGGACGCGTGTACTGCGGGTGCTGCAGCAGGCCGGACGTGTATGAGTCGTCGGCCAGCGCCTCCTCGCCGTGCCCCAGCGCCTCCGGCAGCAACCGGACGACGGCATCCACGATGAGCATCGCGGGGACCTCGCCGCCGCTCACGACGTAGTCGCCGGTGCTGATCTCCTCCGTCGCCAGCCCTTCGATGACGCGCTCGTCGACGCCTTCGTAGCGTCCGCAGATCAGGACGATGCGCTCCAGCCTTGCCAAACGCTCCGCCGTCCGCTGGTCGAACCGCTTTCCCTGGGGGGTGAGCGCGACGACGCTCGCATCCGGCCCCGCTTCCAGCGACCGCACGGCCTCGAACAGCGGCCCCGGCAGCATCACCATCCCCGGTCCGCCGCCGAACGGGGCATCGTCCGTAGACCGGTGCCTGTCGTGAGCGAAATCGCGCAGATCGTGGACGCGCACGTCCGCGATGCCGTTCCGTATGGCCTTGCCGACGATGCCGGCCGCGAGCACCGGGCCGAACATCTCCGGGAACACAGTGAGGACGTCTATGCGCATCGCTGGGTCAGTGCCCGCGGTCGGCGCCGGTCAACTGCCCGAGCGCGTGCGTCAGGATGGGCGCGAGCACTTCCAGCCCCTCGCGCACGCCCTTCGGGCTGCCCGGCAGGTTCACGATGAGCGTGCGGCCCCGCACGCCCGCTGTTCCGCGGCTGAGCATCGCCATCGGCGTCTTGGTCAAGCCGTAGGCGCGCATCGCCTCCGGCAGCCCGGGAGCCAGCCGGTCGATCACGGCGAGCGTCGCCTCCGGCGCGACGTCGCGGTCGGTCAGGCCGGTGCCACCGGTTGTGAGGATGAGGTCCAGCCCGCGCTCGTCGGCCCAGGTGCGCAGCGTCTGCTCGATGGTCTCGCGGTCGTCGGGGACGACGGCGTACTCGGCGTGCTCGTAGTCCGGCGGCGCGAGGGTCTCGCGGATCAACGCGCCGCTCGTGTCCTCGCGCTCGCCGCGCGCGCCCATGTCGCTGCTCGTGAGAACGCCTACCTTATACACGAGGCGATGATACCGCATCCGGTGGCGGGCGAGTGGGGCAACGGCCCAGCTACACCTGGCCGTTGCGCAGGGCTTCCAGCGCCTCGAGCGTGCTGCGGGCGTGGCTCTTCATCACGAACTCGTTGTGGTACACGCTCCGGATCACTCCGGCGTGGTCCACGACGTAGGTGAACCGGGAGGTGCCCAGCCCGAAGCGGCGTCGCACGTCGTACAGACGCCGCACCTCGCCGGAGCGGTCGGACGCCAGGTAGTAGGGCAGGCCGAGGCCCTGGGCGAAGTCGGTAAGCGCGTCGGAGCCATCCGTGCTGATGCCCACCACGATCGTGTCTGCGGCGGCGATACGCTCGTGATTGTCGCGGAACTCCGCGGCCTCCCAGGTTCACCCCGGGGTACCTGCGCGCGGGAAGAAGAAGAGCACGACATTCCGTCCGCGCTGCTCCGAGAGAGTGAAGGGATCGCCGGAGGTGAGCGGCAGGGTGAAGTCGGGGGCCTGTGTGCCGACGCTGAGCATCTCTCGCTGTCCGTTCTCGTTCGTTCGCGCGGATGGTAGCACTCCTTCAGCGCGGCGTTGAGCCTCGCCCCAGCCTGTGGGCGCTTACGCGGCCATGCCACAGGTCCCGGGGTTGAGCGGACACGTCGTGCAACCGGACTCGGCGTGGGCCGAGTGCAGCTCGAACGTCCGGCGCGACGGTTGTGCGCGGGTTGCGTCCTGCTCCGGGAAAAGCGCCAGTTCTCCCTGCTTCGTGGGCACGGGCTTGTGGCCCGGGAAGCGCAGGAACGGCATGGCGCGCTTCAGCACCACGCCCATCGCCTGCAGTTCCTGACGCTGGGTGATGGAGTGCTGCGTCCGCTGCTTCACGATGCGGTCAGCCGCCAGCGGCCCAACGCCGGGGACGCGCAGCAGTTCGCGCTCACTCGCATGGTTCACGTCCACAGGGAAACGCTCGAAGTTGCTCACCGCGATCATCAGCTTCGGGTCGGCGCGCAGTTCCAGGAAGCCGCCCGTGTCGAAGGCGGGGCGCAGCTCCTCCGTGTCGTAGCCGTAGATGCGCGAGAGCCAGTCCAGCTGATAAAGCCGGTGCTCGCGCACAGGCGGGGTCGCGGGGTGTTCCTCCAGCGGGGTGTACGGGACGGGGCGGAACGCGGAGTAGTAGACGCGCTTGAAGCCATACTCGCCGTAGAGGCTGCGCATCCGCGAGTAGATATCCCAGTCCGACTCGTCAGCCGCGCCGACCACGAGCTGCGTCGCCTGGCCGACCGCCCCGCCGTAGCGCTCCCGCATGAGCTCGCTGATGCGTTTCATCGGCGCGACGATGCCGTTGTCGAAGTCCTTCATCGTGCTCACCTTCCGCAGGTGCTCCGCGGAGGGTGACTCCATGTTGACGGAGAGGCGCGCTCCGAGCCGCTGACTCTGTTCGATCAGCGACTCATCGCTCGTGCCGGGCATCACCTTGAGGTGGACGTAGCCGCGGAACCCGTAACGGGAGCGCACCGCTTCCACCACGTCCAGCAGCCGCTCCTGCGTTGCATCCGGGTCCTTGAAGATGCCGGAGCTCAGGAAGAGCCCCTCTACCATGTGCCGGTTGTGCATCTCGTCGAACAGCCGCGCGAGCTCGTCCACCTTGAAACCGTAGCGCCTGCGCGGCACCCAGTAGGAGTTGGGGCAGTAGTGGCAGTCCATGATGCAGTGGTCCGTGAACATCACGCGCATCAGGGAGATCCGTTTGCCGTTCGGCATCGCGGCCCTGTAGACGCCGGCGTGCGGCGTCACCCCGCCGCGCGGTCCCACGCGCTCCCAGCCCTCGCCCGGACGCGCGACCCCGTCCGAGCGTTCGGCGGGCGAGAGCACGTCGTCCGTCGCCATCCCGCCGAGGTGGCGCAGCTTCTCGTATACGTCCGGAGCGCGCTGGATGAGCATGACCAAACCTCCCCTGTATAGAACTAATGTTCCGAACAAATATCATACTCTGCTCAACAACGCAACCCCTTTTGCCGGATCCAACCCTCACCCGCCGCGCAAGCGCGTCGACCCGTTCGGCAGGCTCAGGGCAGGCTCTCTCCCCGGGGGCGAGGTGGGAGGCGACATGACAATTACGAGACGGGCCGGCTGTGAGGTGCTGCTAAACTAACAGAGCGCCGGGGCGTAGCGCAGCGGAAGCGCGCCTGCTTTGGGAGCAGGAGGTCGCCAGTTCGATCCTGGCCGCCCCGACCAGTTGCCTCACGCTGTTATCAACATCGATGCACAGGATGGACAGCATTAGAGGGGCTGGCGTCAAACTTGGTGTGCGTGAGACCCAAGCGCATGTACGCGCTGTACCAGGGCGAGAGTTCTTGCCTCCGCGGGGAATAGCCTAAGGCCTTGTCAGGCTGCGCAAGAGGATGAAATGGGAGGCGCTGGTCGGCGGCGAAGGTATGAGGAACGGGGCGAGTGTGACCTGCCCGGTCACCCTGGATTCCCGCCGGTGCGGGAACGACGGAACACACTACGCCGCGCTGTTCCGGAGGCTCCGCCATCCCTTTCACAGGAACGACGGAGTTCGCTCTACCGCCCCTCGGCGCGGCGCATCTCCTCGACGTAGTCGGCGAACGCCTCCGGCACCGAGTACTCCGGTTGCCAGTCGAGCAGGGCCTTGGCGTTGGAGATGTCCAAGGGCGCGTTCGCAGATGGAATGGGGCGGTCCGGCGGCGCGACGGTGACGTTGAGGTCCGGGAATACGGTGCGCACCGCGTCCACCAGATCCTCGAACGTGGTGATGTAGCCGTTGCCGCCGTTGAACGCCGTGACGCCGGAGAGGGGGATGCCCGCGGCGCGGCGGATGAGACGCCCCAGGTCCTTGCCGTAGACGTACTCGAACGCGCGGCCACGGATAGCAGGCACGACCAGCGCCTCGCCGGTGAACCCGGCTTCCACAACGCTGTGGACGGTCATGCCGCCGCCGGAGCCGCCCCGGAAGTGGTTGTAGCCGAACACGTTGGACGGGCGGACGAAGACGAGCTCGAAGCCGTAGTAGGTCGCGTACGCCTCGGCGATGTGCTCGTTCGCCACCTTGGACGCAGAGTAAGGATTGCCGCCGCCCGCGCGCTGGTAGTCCTCCGATATCGTGCCGCCTGCCTCGGAGCGGCGGTCGTAGACGCCGTAGGTGCTCACGTGGATGAAGCGCTTGACGCCGGTGAGCCGCGCCGCCTCCAGCACGTTGATGGTGCCCTGCACGTTGATCTGCATGCCGGTGTAGACCGGGCTGCCGACGCTGTTCCCGATGAGGCCCGCCGTGTGCACGACGACCTCCGGCCGGTGCTGCTGCATCGCGGTGACGAGCGCGGGAAGGTCGCGCAGGTCGCCCTGCACGGCCTCGTACGGCCCGCCGTCGAGCTTCACGTTGATGTAGTTGGCGTCCGGGCGGACGTCGTAGAAGACGACGGGGTCCCCCTGGGCGATGGCCTCGCGCGCATACGACGTGCCGACGAGTCCCGCTCCGGTGATGAGGCTGGTCATGGCTCCGCTCCTCGTTCCGCCTGGCGCGGCGTAGTCTTTCCCACCCACCCGCCCGAACGCTTGCAGGGGACACCCCTCACTCGGCGGCGGGTGCTTCAAGCGGCGTGAGGGTACCGGGTGGGAGAGGAGGGCGCAACGGCGCGGTCAGCCGCTGTTTGCGGCTCCGTTGGTCTCCTGCTTACGTCATGTTGCGACATCCGCCCATTGTGCGCTGCGGGTTGCGCTCCATAGGCTTGTGTCGAGTGCTAGACTGCAAGGAGAGACGCGAGAGATGACGACACAGCCCGCATCCACTGAGGAACGCTTGAGCAGGCTCGAAGGTCCTCACGAGCGCATAGGCGACCTGGTGCAGCAGGTCGAGAGTCTTCGCTCGGAGACGCACGGCCAGGTCGAGGGCCTCCGGTCGGAGATGAACGCCTTTCGTGCTGAGATGAACGCCCACGTCCGCACGCTCTACATGATGATGGGCGGTTCGTGGGTTACCTTGATGGCGACGATCATCGGCCTCAACCTGGCGGGGTAGTATTCGCTCTCTGAGCGACGCGCCGGCCACCACGACCGGGGCCGCTCCTGCCCAGATGCGCTTGTCCACGAGCGGGTGCTCACCTCGGAGCGTCCGTGCGCCTGCCGCCCCGCGCTCCACCCCCACCGCGTGACCCCGCGGTCACCGTGGACTCCAACGGAAGCCAGAATGACGGGACTGTTGGCGAGTCAGGCGCTTCGGTGCTCAAGCCCACCTGAACCGCGAGGGCTTCACTGGCGTACAGGGCAGGGCGCTCTCACTGCCAACCTCAGTGGCTGCCCTACAGCTCTGCCTTGACCTTATCCAGGAAATCTTCGGCGCCGATGCGGAGCAGTCCCCAGGCGGAAACCGTCACGAAGTTCGCTCCCTGCCTGATGAACTCGGCGACCCCGGCGGTATCCGCAGGACTGTTCCCGCCCACGCCAACGAACTTCCCACCAGCCCGCACCCGGGCGATAACGTCACTCATCACCCGGCGGACCTCAGCCTCGCCAGGATTGCCCAGGCTCTGGCCCAGATCGGAAGCCGCCACATGGAGGACGTCTGCGCCGGAGACCTGCAGGATGTCGTCGAGGTTTCCGACGGCCTCGATGTCCTCGACCATCGGGACCACCAGCACCTGGGAGTTGATCCAGGCCGTCGACTCGGCCCGGGAGACGCCGATGCCGTAGTCGTGGGCCCGGCCGCCGGCCACGCCCCGGTATCCGTCCGGGTAGTAGCGAGCGGCCCGAGCCACGGCGGCGGCCTGTTCCCCGGTGTTGACGTGGGGGACGATGATCCCCTGGAGGCCGCAGTCGAGGAACCGCAGGACGGTGTGCTCGGAGTGGTCGGGGATCCGGGCGAGGGGAGTGATGCCGAAGGACTCGGCGGCGCGGACCATGTGCTCGACCTGGTCCAGGTTGGCGGGGCCGTGTTCGCAGTCGATCATCACGAAGTCGTAGCCGAGAGCGCCGAGTATCTCCACCATATCGGGAGCATAGCGAGTGACGATGCCCCCGAAGACGACTTCGCCCTCATTGAGTTTGGCCCTGGTGGTGTTGGTCCGCATGAAGATGCTCCCTGCTGCCAACAGACCTACCACAATCCGACCAGGACAGGAAGGGCGCCTGCACACGGAGCCTGCCGGTAGGCCCTGCGTCTGTCCACGCAAGGCTACAATGCGGGCGGCTGGCCCGCTCATCGGAGCAAGGAGAAGACCATGAAGGCTTTGGAAGCGATGGCTGAGATTCTGAAGCGGGAAGGCGTGGAATACCTCTTCTGCTATCCCACGACCGACCTGATCGACGCCGTTGCCGACGTTGGCATCAGGCCCATCGTGTGCCGCCAAGAGCGCGTGGGTCTCGGCATGGCGGACGGCCTCAGCCGCGCCAGCAACGGCTCGCGGATCGGGGTGTTCGCGATGCAGGCGGGACCGGGCGCAGAGAACGCGTTCGCCGGGGTGTCGACGGCCTACGCGGACTCGTCGCCGCTCCTGGTGCTGCCGTCGGGATACCCGCGCGAGCGCGAGGGCTGGCCCCGCTACTTCACTGCGGAGCGCGGCTACCGCAACGTCACGAAGTGGCTCGAGACCGTCAACGTCCCGGAGCAGACCGAGGACGCGATGCGCCGCGCCTTCTCCCGGCTGCGCAACGGTAGGCCGGGCCCGGTGATGGTCGAGCTGCCGACCGACGTTGCCGAGTTGGACGTCGGCGAGACGGGCTACGAGCCGGTTGCGTCGACTCGCACGCTGGCCGACCCGCGGGACGTGGAGCGCGCCGCACGCGCCCTGGCCAACGCCAACGCGCCGGTGATACTGGCGGGGCAGGGCGTCCTCTGGGCCGGAGCGACCGACGAGGTCGTCGAGCTGGCCGAGATGCTGGGCGCGCCCGCGGCGGCAACGCTGCTCGGCAAGAGCGCGTTCCCGGAAACCCACGCGCTCTCGATCGGCACAGCCGCGACGTCGACGCCGCCCATGGTGCGGGGTTTCCTGGACAGGGCAGACGTGATCCTCGCCGTGGGAGCGAGCCTGGCGAAGCACCAGATGAACCTGCCCCTGCCCGAGGGCCGGACCATCATCCAGCTCACCAACGACGAGGCGGACCTGAACAGGAACTACGCTGCCGAACATCCCCTGCTGGCGGACGCCAAACTCGGCGTACGCCAGCTCATCGACGCCGTCAGCGATCTGGGTGGGGCGAACCCCGGCCGGCGGTCCGCGGTCGAGACGGAGATCGCGTCGGCGTACGGCGCGTGGGTCGATGCGTGGCGCGGCAAGCTGGAATCGCCGGACGCGCCTATCAACCCGTACCGGGTCGTGTGGGAGCTGAACCGCGTCATCCCCGCGGACGAGGCCATCGTCACCCACGACTCCGGCAGCCCGCGCGACCAGATGGTGCCGTTCTACCGGTCGGCCGGGCCACGCAGCTACATCGGCTGGGGCAAGTCCCATGCGCTCGGCACGGGCCTCGGCTTCGCGATGGGGGCCAAGCTCGCGGAGCCGGACAAGGTCTGCATCAACTGGATGGGCGACGCCGCGTTCGGCATGACGGGCCTCGACTTCGAGACCGCCGTGCGCAACAACATCCCGATCATCACGCTCGTGTCGAACAACTCGACGATGGCCATCGAGACGAGGCGGCTCGTCGGCTCCCACGAGAAGTACGGCACGCGGGACGTTGGCGGGAACTACGCCGACCTGGCCCGCTCGCTGGGCGGCTGGGCGGAGCGCGTCGAGGACCCGGAGGAGGTCGGCCCCGCGATCCTGCGCGCCCGCCGCGCCACCGAGGAGGGGCAGGCGGCGCTGCTGGAGTTCATCACGTCGGCGGAGACGGCACTGAACCGCTAGGGGTCACGTGTCACGCCTGACGGGCAACTTACAGGAGAGTGGCGCTCGTTACGGGTGTGGACAGCCGGGGTAAGAGGCGCACGCCTCGCCTGCTATGCTTGGAGCATTGCCATTCTGGAGGTGCGTTGCATGAGGCCCAGAAACCGCTGCTTATTCCGTATGACAGGGATCGTTCTGATGATGTCGGCCATCGCACTCGCGACTGCCGCGTGCAACCTCTCGGTTTCCGTGGGGTCGGAGAGCAGCGGGGGCGACGCGCGCCTGACCGCCCATATGCAGGACGTGGCGGGCGACTCCATCGGCACGGTTGTCATGGAGCAATCGCCGACGCGCGGCTTCCTGGTGACGGTCATGCTGGAGGGGCTCGAACCGGGTTTTCACGGCATCCACATCCACACGATCGGTTCGTGCAGCCCGGACTTCAAGGCCTCCGGCGGGCACATCAACGTGCACAACAAGCAACACGGGCTGCTCAATCCCGAGGGGCCGGATAACGGCGATCTGCCGAACATCTACGTCGCCCCGGACGGGACGGCGCAGGCGGAGATGTTCACGACGCTCGTGGAC
>DAOUJK010000043.1:0-9916 GCA_034422795.1 Dehalococcoidia bacterium
GCGTAGCCGCCCGGCACGCCGCGCTTCGCCAGCACGATCTGCCACAGCTGGATGTTGCGCGACCGGAACCCGCCCGCGCACGCGAGCAGGTAGAACTTCCACATGCGGTAGAAGCGCTCGTCGTACCGGTCCTTCAGCGACTCCCAGTTGCTGTGGAACTTCTCGTACCACGCCACCAGCGTCTTGTCGTAGTCCGCGCCGAAGTTGTGCCAGTCCTCCACCATGAACAGTCCCTCGATCGCCTCCCCTATCTGCGCAACGGACGGCAGAACACCGTTCACGAAGATGTACTTGTCCATCCACGGGTCTATCGCGTTCGTGGACCCGTTGGAGCCGATGGTGTGCAGCAGGAAGAACCCGCCGTCTTCCAGCAGGCGCTCAGCTGTCTCGAAGTACGCGCGGTAGTTCTTCGGCCCGACGTGCTCGAACATCCCCATCGAGACGACGTGATCGAACCGCCCCGTCGCGTCGCGGTAGTCCTGCAGCAAGCCAGTCACGGGCAGGTGGCCGTACCGCTCCCCGATGTACTTCACCTGCTCCTCTGAGATGGTGACACCCGTGCAGCGCGCGCCGTACTTCTCCGCGGCGAACCCCATGAACGCTCCCCATCCGCAGCCGATGTCGAAGACCGACTGCCCCGCCTGCAGGCCGATCTTCCGGCAGATGAGGTCCAGCTTCGCGTCCTGCGCGGCGTCGAGGTCGGTGGCCTCTTTCCAGTAGCCGCAACTGCCCGTGATGCGCGAGTCGAACGTCGCCGCGAAGAGGTCGTTGCCCAGGTTGTAGTGCTGGTCGCCCACGTCCCAGGCGCGTTTCTTGTTCTGGCGGTTCGTCCAGCGCGCCGCGAGGGCCAGCTTCAGCGTCTTCAGGTTGCGCGGGAGGAGGTGCTGCGCGCCCGAGCCGAGGATCCGCGCCATCGTCTCGTCCAGCCGGGCGGAGTCCCACCAGCCGTCCATGTACGCTTCGCCGAACCCAAGGGTGCCCTCCGCGAACACGCGCGCGAACAGCCGCTCGTCGTGCACCTGGATGTCCCACGGCTCCGGTCCGTTTATCGTCACCCCCGCAGGCGCCAGGAGGCGCTCTGCCTGCTCCCTGAACTTGTCGTTCGCCATGTAGGTTCGTAGCGCTCCTTGCCGGTGGCTATTGGCGAGAGAGTATACCGCGCCGCGTGGAGGGACGCGGAACAGCGTCATTCAGAGGCAGGGATGCGGTCCAGTTGACCCGGCCAGTCGAGGATGCGCCTGTCAGCCGTCATCAGCCTGTGCCCGTTCAGCGCGGTGGAGACGATGAGGCGGTCGACGGGGTCTCCGGAGAGACCTGGCAGTTCAGCTGCACGCATGGCAGCTTCGCTGGTCAAGGGAAGTTCGACCAGCCCTGCTTCCAGCAGTTCGGCGTGCCAGGTCCGTGTATTCAGATCGAAACCGAGGCGTCTCCTCGCGACAAGCCAGGCAACTTCCCAGAATGTGACTACCGAAACGGCCGCCTCGCCAGCCTGTAATACCTCGTCTATCAGACGCGATGCACTCGCCCCCAACCTTCTGTCCCCCACGTTACGCCAGAGCAGGACGTGCGTATCGAGAAGGATCACTTACCCAGGTCCTTGTAGAACATCTCCACCTGCTCCTCTTCCCATGCAGCCCAGTCGATGTCGGGCGGTGAGATGATGTCCCCGAGGATGTGAATCCTGTCCTTGTAAGCTCCTGACTTCATGCTGTTGCGGGGTGCCGTGAGAGAAGGACCCTCATCGCACGGCACGAGCCGCGAAACGGGGCGACCATCCTTCGTAATAACGACCTCCGTGCCTCCCGACGCGACCTCGTCCACGAGTTGCAGGCACTTCACCGCAAACTCAGACGCCTCGACCGAAACGGGATCGCCCTTCCCTGCGCTTTCAGCAGCCATCGTGCGCTCCTTCAGATACGAGTCAAGCATACCATGCGCCGTCGTCATGCCGGCTCGCGCAGGCGTATACTCCCCGCGTACGACGCGTACGACGCGTATCGGGAGGAGAAGACCATGGCGGGAATCGTCGACGCGGACACCCACATCATCGAGCACCCCGGCGTCTGGGAGTACTTCGACGCCGACATGTACGAACGCAGGCCCCTGCTCGCCTCCATCCCGCTCGACGGAGAGAACGGTCCCCGGGACTTCGTCTGGATGGTCAACGGCACCGCCGTCCCGAAGCGCTCCGGCAAAGGGAGCTACGCCGTCGCCGTCGGCGGCTCCGACTCCGAGAACAACCGGACCGATATCCGCGCATCGGTGCGTTACATCACGGACCCGCTCGCGCGTGTCGAGGACATGGACAAGCGCGGCGTCGACTCGGAAGTCGTCTTCCCCACGGTGCTCCTCGCCTACATCACCGACGACGTGGAGCTCGAGGTCGCCATGTGCCGGAGCTACAACCGCTACATGGCCAACGCTTGGCGCGTGGCCGGCGACCGCATGGCGTGGGTCGTCGTCCCTCCGCTGCGCGACATCGAGGCGTCGCTGCAGGAGATCGAGTTCGCGCGCGACAACGGCGCGGTCGGCGTCTTCTTCCGCGGCGTGGAGGGAGACCGGTCTCTGGCGGAGTCGTACTTCTTCCCCGTCTATGAGGCGGCGCAGCGGCTCGGCATGGCGATCAGCATCCACACCGGCGGCGGCTCGCCGGGCATGCTGCAGGTGTTCGACCGCAACGTCTCGCACAACCTGCCGCACGTGCGCTCGCTGCCGCTGTTCGCCTTCCGCGACCTCGTGGCGCACAAGATACCGGAGCGCTTCCCGGACCTCACGTTCGGCTTCATCGAGGCGTCGGCATCCTGGGTGCCCTACGTCGTGCACCACCTGCGGCGCTCCACCCGCACGTCCGAGCGTGGCATCGGGCGCGCCAACCCCGACGCATCGCTCGACTTCGGCCCCGCCCTCTTCCGCGACTACCGGCTGTTCGTCGCCGCCGAGACCGACGAGGACATCCCGTACCTCATCAACTACATCGGCGAGGACAACATCATCATGGGCTCGGACTACGGCCACCAGGACCAGTCGAAGGACAACGGCATGGTGGGCGTCATGCAGCGCCGCGAGGACCTCCCCGCTCCCATCGTCGAGAAGATCCTCGCCGACAACCCTACGCGGTACTACCGGCTGGGGTAAGGCTCACCGTTCCCGCGAAAGCGGGGACCCAGGGTGACCGTGAGGTCACGCGTCGGGGCTGAGCGGCGCTTGGTGCAGGGGCGCCACACGCGTCTACGCGTCCAGCTTCAGCAGCCTGCGCGCGTTCCCCTCGAAGATCTTCTGCTTGTCCTCGATGCTGGCCGTGATGCCGTCCATCACCGCGAGCGTCGACCGGATGTAGCCGGAGCCCTTCTCCGGGTCGAACGGTGCGTCCGACGCGAAGAGCACACGGTCGGCGCCGAAGAACGCCAGCCCGCACTCCGTCGCCGGCACGGAGCCGAACGTCGCCGTATCCGCGTAGAACATGCGGAAGTAGTCGTACGGACGCTTCTCCAGCCGCCCGAGCGTTCCCATCTCGTGTGGGTCGTCGCTGCGCCGTCCGAGCTGGTCGAGGCCCGGCCCTACGCGTCCCTCGAAGAACGGCACCATGCCGCCGAGGTGGTGCGCGATGATCTTGATGTCCGGGAGTCTGTCGAACATGCCGGACATGACGATGCGCCCCATCGCAACGCTCGTCTCGTATGGCCAGCCGAACGCCCACCACATGTCATACCAGGAGCGCTCCTCGGTCACGTAGTCCGGGAACTCCGCGGAGCGCGTCGGGTGCAGCCAGATCGGCAGGTCGAGCTCGGCCATCTTGTCGAACACCGGCGCCAGCTCGGGGTCGTCGAGCGGGCGGCCGTTCACATTCGAAAAGATCTGTACGCCCTTCGCGCCGAGCTTGTTGATGGAGCGGTCGATCTCGTCCAGCGACGCCTGTACGTTGTTCAGCGGCAGCGCGGCGACGAAGCCGGGGAACCGGTCCGGATGCTGCGAGACGACCTCGGCCATGCCGTCGTTGGCGATCTGCGCGAGCTCCGGGCTGTCCTCCGGCCCCGCGACCACCTCGACGGGCGGCAGGTTCAGCGAGAACACCTGCTTGTAGTCGTCGCCGAACTGGTCGATCTTCTCGAACCGGGCGTCGACGTCGTACAGCATGGGGATGGCGGAGACGCGCTTCATCATGTACGCGCCGCCCTCGCTCATGTTGGTCATCGCGTCGAAGTAGGGCTTGGGCAGAATGTGGTTGAAGATGTCTATCTTCACGTAGTCCTCCGTTAGGGCGCGCCTTCGGGGCGGGCCGTTTATCATCCGACTAACCCTAAGCCCTCAGCCCCTCGCGGGTCAAAGGGGCCAAGGAGTAACCCGTGCAGGTACGCATCGTCGGCGCGCACAGCCTGGACTCGAAGCACGCCCACCACAACTGCTTCCTCATCGACGAGCACGTCGCCGTCGACGCCGGAAGCATCATGAGCGCGCTCGCCGCTGACGAGCAGGAGCGCATCGAGGCCGTGCTCCTCACCCACCATCACTTCGACCACTGCCGCGACCTGCCGTCGCTCGCGCTGGACTCACGCGACGCGGGCAGGACCGTCCGGGTGCACGGCGAGCCGCCCGCGCTGCGGGTCACCAATACCCAACTCCTGGACGGACGCATCTACATCGACGCCACCAGGGCCCCGGAGTCCGGAGTCTCCCCGCCCCTTTCGCTCCGCCCTTTCGCCGTCGACGAGACGCACGAGGTGCTCGGCTACCGCGTCTCCAGCGTGCGCGTCGACCATCCTGTGCCGACGATGGGCTACATCGTGAGCGACGGGGGGCTGAGCGTCGGCTTCTCCGGCGATACGGGCGGCGCGCTGATGGGCTTCTTCGCGCACCCCACGCCACCGGACGTGCTGCTGATCGACGTCAAGTGGCCGGAGCGATTCCGTGCCTTGGCAGAGGCGTCGGGCCACATGACGCCGGGCATGCTGCGACAGCAGGTGCTCGCCGCGAGGGAGGCGGGTGTTGCGCTGCCGAAGCTCCTCGCAGTGCACCGCTCGCTCCGCGAGGAGCCGGAGCTGCTGCGCGAACTCGCCGCACTCCAAGCCGAACTGAACGTCGACCTGGAGCCCGGCTACGAGGACATGATCATCGGCTAGGCAGCCCTTGACGCAACGCTGGCATTAGCCACATACTTAGCTAAGCACAGTGCAGGATAAGACCAATGACCACCGTGAACGTCCACGAAGCGAAGTCACAACTCTCCCGCCTGCTCGCACAGGTTGAGGCCGGCGAGGAAGTCATCATCGCACGCAACGGCAAGCCCGTTGCGCAACTCGTCGCGTGCGAACCTAAACCCAAGCGACAGTTCGGTACGATGAAGGGGCTCATCAGCATCGACGAGCGCTTCTTCGAGCCGCTGCCCGAGGAGGAGTTGGAGCTCTGGGGCGTTTGACTGTATAGCCAGACGTTCCGCATTGACGCAACCCAGGCATTAGCCACTTACTTAGCTAAGTACACAGCGCAGGATAAGACCCATGACAACCGTGAACGTCCACGAAGCCAAGTCCCAGCTCTCCCGCCTGCTCGCACAGGTCGAGGCCGGTGAGGAAGTCATCATCGCCCGCAACGGCAAGCCGGTTGCCAAGCTGGTCAGTTGTCAGCCCAAGCCCAAACGGCAACCCGACACGTTGAAGGGAATCATCAGCATAGACGAGCGCTTCTTCGAGCCGCTGCCCGAGGAGGAGTTGGAGCTCTGGGGCGTTTGAACGTTGCGGCTCCTGCTCGACACGCATGCATTCATCTGGTGGTTCAGCGACAGCGCCAGGCTGCCACGACCTGCTCACCGTCTGATCGCCGATGATTCAAACGACGTTCTCATCAGTGCAGCCTCAGCCTGGGAGATAGCCACCAAGCACCGGCTCGGCAAGCTCCCGGGCGCCGATGCCCTTGCCCTCGACATCCGGGGCGCGATCGCCTTTCAGGGCTTCGAAGAGCTACCCGTCACCGTGGCCGAGGGCGTACGGGCCGGGGAACTTCCCGGCCCGCTCCGCGACCCGTTCGACCGCATGCTCGTCGCGCAGGCGCTGACCCACGACCTCGTCGTCGTGTCCAACGAGGCGCTCTTCGACCGCTACGGCGTCCGCCGTCTCTGGTAGCGCGCTCCTGGCTAGGAGAGGTGCTTCCCGAACCACGCGAGGGCGTCGGCCCATGCCGCCTCGGCGGCCTCCTGGTGGTAGCGCTCCGCGTTCGTGTGGTTATGGAATGCGTGCGCCGCGCCCGCGTACACCTTCATGCCGCACGTGGTCCCGGCGTCGTTCAACGCCTTCGTGATGTCGTCGATGCCGGCGTTGATGCGCTCGTCCAGCTCGCCGTAGACGGCGTAGACCGCGCCCTTGATGTTGGGCACCTGCTCCAGCGGCGGGTTGGCGCCGTAGAACGGCACTGCTGCCGCGATGTCCTCGCTCTCTGTCGCCATGCGCCACGTGATGCCCCCGCCGAAGCAGAAGCCGATTATGCCGATGCTCGTCACGTCCGGCTGCGCCTTCAAGTGCGCGATCACGGCCTGCACGTCGCTCACGTGGCGCTCCCGCGGGATCTCGCCCAGCTTCGCCGGGATGTCCTCGATGCTCGCCGTGCCGCCATCGCGCGACAGCAGGTCCGGCGCGATCGCGATGTAGCCGTTGCTCGCGAGGCCGTCCGCCACGTCGCGCAGGTACGGCACGAGTCCACGGTTCTCGTGGATGACGATGACCGCGGCCGTGCTGCCGCCGGCCGCCGGCTTCGACTGATACGCCGCAAGCTGTGCGTCGCCCGCGTCTATCGAGATGTCGCTTCCGTTGGGTTCAGGCCCGCTGATGAGAGGGTTCGCCATGGTTCTCCGTCCTCCTTTGGTCTGCAGGTCGGCCGGCTCACTCCAGCCTGACGTTCTTGCTGTAGTCGTAGTCCGCCGAGATGTCGCTCGCGAAGTCCCAGGTCACGCGGCTCGCGTCCCAACCTGCGCCGAACGCCTCCTCGAAGAACGCGAGCATGTCGCGCCACGCGGCGGCGGTCTGCTCCGGGCGGTACCGCCCGGGCATCGTATCGTTGAACCAGCCGTGCGGCGCGCCAGGGTACACGCGGATGCGGTAGCTCTTGTTCGCTCGCTCGAAAGCGTTCCGCCACGCCCGCAGGCTCTCCATCGAGATGATGTGGTCCGCCTCCCCGAACTGGCCGAGCACAGGGCAGTCCACCCGTGCGATCAATTCGCTCATCGGCGTGGGCTGCTCCGGCGTCGGCTTCCAGTTCGGTCCGTCGACGCCTCCGTAGAGCGCCACCACTGCCGCGACGTCGTCCCGGTGCGCCGCGTACAGGACCGGCTGGCGCCCTGTCTGGCAGACGCCGATGATGCCGATGCTGTCACTCCGGACGTAGTCCTGCTTCTGCAGGAAGCGGATGACCTCCGCAAAGTCGTCTATCGCCTCGTCGTCCCGTATGTCGACGCGCGCCTCGCCGCGTGCTACCGCCTCGAGGTCGCCGTCGTAGCGGTGGAACAGGTCAGGGGAGACGCCCACGTAGCCCACGTCCGCCAGCCGCTCCGCCATGTCCTTGGGGTGCTGGACGATGCCGTACCGCTCGTGCAACCACATCACCGCGGGGCGCGGCTCGCCGGTATCGGGCCGCGCGACCCAGACGCTCATGCCGCTCTCCATGCGATGCTCTTCCAGCATGACTCCTCCTCCTGTCGGACCCGCGCCTACAGCCCCGCGACGAAGTCCGCGAGACGGTCTATCTGCTCGATATCGGCGAGGCCCGGCTCAAGGACCAACTCGTCGCAGCCGATCTCCTCGTAGGCCCGGATAGCCTCCCGCATCGTCTTGAGCGTCGAGGGCACCTTCACTTCCATCGTCCGAGCGGCTTCGCCCCGGAACGCATAGTAGGAGCGGACCGAATGCGCAGTGCGGGCTGCGGCGTATTCGCCCCAGGCGCACGTCAGTCCGGCGACGAGCCTCGGCTTGCCGGGCTTGCCCTCATCACGCCACGCCGCTTCCACGACCCGGAAGTAGCTCATCACTTCCTGCGCCTGGTTGGACGGCGCGCTCCCCGCGCTCCCCGCGATGTAGCCGTCACCCAGCCTGCCGGAGCGCCGCAGCGCAGCCTCCGAGCGCCCGCCGATGAGCAACTCAGGCCCCCTTCCATACGCCGCGTTGGGCCCGATGGGACCGACGCCTTCCTGGAGTGGCTCGCCCGCCCACACGCGGCGCATCGCGGCGATCTGCTCCTCGAACCGCCTCCCGCGGGCCTTCATCTCCGCTTCCGCGGCAACGAAGTCGTCCGGCCGCGAACCGACGCCCAACCCGAGGACGAACCGTCCGCCCGAGATCGAGTCTATGCTCGCGACCTGCTTCGCCATGATCGCCGCGTTGCGCAGCGGCGCGATCAACACCGTCGGCATCAGGCGGACGCGCTTCGTCACGGCGGCAGCCGCGGCCATCGCGATCAGCACGTCGTGGTTGCCGTACACCAACCGGTCTATCTGCGCGAGGGATGAGAACGGTCCCTCATCCGCTCGTATCGCCCACTCGACCAGGAGGTCGCCCTTGTTCGCGGGGACCACCTTGGGAAACGCGATCCCTATCTCCATGCACTCTCCCGTATGGCGATGGCGCGCCCGTTCACTCCGGCCTGACCACGAACACGGGGCCCGCGCTGTGCCGGACGACGCGGTCCGTAACGCTGCCGAGCAGCAGCCGGGCCACCCCTGCGCGGCCGTGCGTCGCCATCGTGACCAGCTTGTCGCCCGCTTCTCCCACTTCGTCGAGTATCACGCTGGCCGGATAGCCGGTGACGATGCTTCCGGACACGTCCGTCGCTCCGGCCGACTGGAGCTCCTGCACCTTCGCCGAGACGTACTCTTGCGCTTCGATCTCCATCTCTCCGGCAAGGTCCGCGTTCGTCTGCACCGGAGCGTACTCCGTGAAGGCTTCGCCGTACGGGTTCAGCGCAACGGCGCGCAGCACCGTGATGCCCACCCCCAGCGCGGCAGCCATGGCCGCGGCGTGCGGCACGGCCTGCTCGGACAGTTCGGAGCCGTCCAGGGTCAGCACCACCCGGTTCACCGGATGAGCACCCCCTTCCTGCGCGCGAGTGATGAGCATGGGATGCCGGCCGCTGCGCACCATCTTGTCCGTCACGCTGCCGAGCAGCCACCTGCCGACGCCGGAGCGCCCGTGGGTGGTCATCGCGATGAGCGTGCCGGCATCCTTGTCCGCCTCTTCCAGGATGCAGTCGGCGGGGTCGCCGTCCTTCACCGCGGTCTCTACCGTCACGCCGTCCGACCTGATCGACGCGGCCATCTCCTCGAGGTACGCCTCGGCGTCGCTGTTGATCCTGCTGAGCAGGTCCTCCCACTCTTCGGAGGAGGGCAGTTCGCCGCCGGCATCGTGGGACTCGCGGAACGTTCTCATACCCCCACGCACCAGCTCGCCGGGATAGGGGTTCATCACCCGCAACAACAGCACGGTCGCTCCGGTGGACCTGGCGACCATCTCCGCGTACGGCAGCACCTGGGCTGCCAGGGCCGAGCCATCCAACGGGACCAGGACACACGAATACATGCAGACCTCCTGCCTCTCAGCGAATGCTCTGTGCTGGCGGGCCGGGCCGTCTACCCCTGCCCCACCAGCTTGCGGCGCTCGGCGGCGTCCTCGCCGCCCTTCACGCCGCGCTGGTTGAGGATGGGGCTGTACTTGCTCGCCATGCCCTGGCGCTCGTACACGCTCGTGCCGGTGCCCGTACCGCCGAGGTCGTTCGGGTTGATCTTCGCCGCGAGCTCGCGCGGGTACTCCGTGACCATCCCGTGATACCTGTTCTCCTCCGGCGTGCGGAACGTGTTCATCGGGTCGCCGCCGTCCTCGACGATCTTGATGTTGTCCTCCAGCATCTGGCGGAACATGATGATGCCCTTGTCGGAGCGGCC